>BTVY01000038.1:0-71605 GCA_045863335.1 Candidatus Hydrogenedentota bacterium
TATTTATTACAGAATTCGCGGTATTCCCAGATCTGCACCCCTTCAAAGGGGGAAACCCACACAGCGCTTCGCGTTGTGTGGCGGGCCAACCAGAGACCGAGGATGAAGTGTCTTGCGGTGCATTTGCCTATAACGCAGTTGATCCCCATTCCCCCTTTGAAGGGGGATTAAGGGATGTTCTCTTAAAGAGTCAAGCGGCCGCGTGTTGCGCTATGCCGAGTCGTGAGTTTCCATCGACGTTGCCGGTTGGCGGTTGTATCGGATGACTGCGGCAACAGCCGCAATCGCGATAGCTACGGCGACGACCGTCCCCGCATTTAGCAACCCTGCTTGCCGATACCAGACGATCGCGTAGCCAAGGGCCCCGGCGGTGAGCGCATAGTACACAAAGGGCAGGAAGGTCCTGCGGATCACGATGCCCTCGCGGCCGATGAGGCCCACGACGGCAGACGCGGCGACGACGTTGTGAACGCAGATCATGTTGCCCGCGGCGCCGCCAACGGCTTGCAAGGCGACGATCCACGTGGGGTCCACGTCGATGCGTTGTCCTACGCCGAACTGGAAAAGCGAGAACATCATGTTGCTGACCGTGTTGCTGCCGGCCACGAATGCGCCGAGGCCGCCGATGAAGGGCGCGAAGAAGGGCCATGCCGATCCCGCCGCCGCCGCAACGCCGTCGGCCAACGCAATGGGCATCTTCGGATAACCGGCCAGGCCGTCGCCGGAATTGATGAAGACCTGAACCATGGGGACGGTGAAGACCAGCGCGACCGACGCGCGGATCGTGGTTCGCGCGGAATCGCGCCAGGCGCGCGCGTAGGAGGGACCGTCCATGCGATGCAGGAAATAGGTGATCAAGGATACCACCACGAAGATGGAACCGGGGGAGTAGAGCGTAGGCACGTTAGCCGAGATCTCCGTTCCGAGCAGACTCTCGAACTTCACCGTGGTGGCCTGAAGCCAAGCCGCGAAGGGCAAGAATTTCATGCGTGTGGCCAGCAGCAACACGCTCACGAGAATGTACGGGACCCAGGCGCGCAGCAGCGACATCTCGCCGTAACGGTGGCCGATGTCTTCGATCTCGATCGTGCCGCTCCAGTCTTCGGGCCAATCGTCGCGCGGCGGGAAATCCCAAGGCGTCTCTGCCTTCGGCAAGAACCAGCCGCGCCGCGCCGCTGTGACCACAATCGCGAGGCCTGTCAAACTGCCGATGATCGTCGGGAATTCCGGGCCGAAGAGGCGCGCCACGAGTAGATAGGGAATCGTCATGGAGAGGGCCGCGAAGATCGCGAAACGCCACACGCGCAGGCCTTCCGCGAACGACCGGTTGGCGCCATAGTAACGCGTCATGAAGGCGACGACGATCAAGGGGACGAGCGTGCCGCAGGCCGCGTGCAATACGGCAACCTTCGCGCCGATGAGCGCGAGAAAGGCGTGCCAGTCCGTCACGCCGATCTGTTCCGCATACAGCCGCGCGGTCTCGTCGGTGGAGAGGCCCGTGTTCACACCGACGAGTATCGGTGTGCCCGCCGCGCCGAAGGATACCGGCGTACTCTGTATGATCATTCCGGCGACGACGGCCGCCATCGCCGGGAATCCCAATCCCACAAGCAAGGGCACCGCGACGGCCGCGGGCGTGCCGAATCCCGCGACCCCTTCCATGAACGCGCCGAAGAGCCAGGCGATGATGATGACCTGAATGCGGCGGTCGGGCGTGATGGTGGTAAATCCGTTGCGGATGCTTCGCATGGCGCCGCTTTGTTGCAGCGTGTTGAGCATCAGGATCGCGCCGAAGATGATCCACAGCAGCGTGGCCGTCACGATGAGGCCGTTGAGCGTGGCGGCGGCGGTCTGAACGCCGGGCACCTTCCACACGAAGAGGGCCAGTATCAGTGCGACGACGTAGCAGATGGGCATCGCCCGGCTCGCGGGCCATTTCATGCCGACAAGAAGGATTGCGACGGCGAGAATCGGCAAAAGGGACAGCAGGGTCAGGGTAAGAACATTCACGGTCTATCTTCCACCAAATCGCTTGATCGATCCGATCGTCTTCGGCATTGCTTCGTCGGTCGCTGCCTAACAGTGCTTGCTGGAGTTCTTGCATCTTGGCCCAAAGGGCCTTTACAGGAAAGCCCAGGGCAACGCCCTGGGAAATCGTGCAATCCCAAAAATGGCCGCCCTGAAAGGGCAAAACAGGTAATTGAACCTACGCCTGATTTCTCACACGCAAAGACGGGGAACCACCGCCCAACGATTACGGCGGGTTCTGTTTGAATGTTTTGCCCTTTCAGGGCGTGCATTTTTCCCAACCCAGATCCCAGGGCGTTGCCCTGGGCTGCCCTGTCTTGGCCCCTTCGGGGCGGTTCCAACGAAAAAGTTATGTAGAGACTCCAAGCGAGCGGCGATGTCTGTCCAGCACGAAGCGAGCCACCCACAGCCAGCAAGGTGCAAGTATCCCGGTAGCGCTGTCTAGCAGCGTTCGATAAGCCATGCCGTTAGTTCCTTGGCGAATCGTTCTCTCTCGAGGTCGTTGAATAGTTCGTGGTATCCGCCTTCGTATATGTTCAGCGTCTTGTCTTCTGATGCGGCCGCGTCGAAGAAGGCGCGGCTCCCCTCCACATCGGTAAGCCGGTCGGAGGTGCCGTGAAAGACCAGCAGGGGTTCGGAGATGGTGCGCATGGCACTCTGGAATATCGCGATGGCGCGGGCGATCTCGGCGCCGGTCCGTGCGTTCATGGTGCCGGTGTGCCGCAAGGGATCGGAGAGCACTGTTTCGAGCACGTCTGCGTCGCGCGAGACCCATTTGTAGTCGACGCGCTCGACTGGGAGCCATGGCAGCCACGTTCCAAGGAAATCGCCGAGACGGACTAGCGTGGGTGATACGGAGTCGGGGATTTTCAGAAGTGGGCTGCTGAACGCCAAACCGCGAAAGCCTGGGCGATCTTCGATCGCGTACAGACCCACAATAAGCCCGCCGAGGCTATGACCCAGTAGGAATAGGGGAAGGTCCGGCGTAGTGTCGGAGATGCTACCCAGGTACGAGCGCAGGTCGTCGATAAAAGTCGCGAAGGAATCGATATGGCCCCGTTTCCCTGGTGATAGTCCGTGGCCTCGCTGATCGAATCCGCATACGACAAGTCCTGCGCCACACAAATGTCCAGCCAGTTCCTCAAAGCTCGCCGTATGGTGGCCGTACCCATGCACAATCACGACAATCCCGCGTGCCTCGGCGTCAGGTTGCCAGCGGTAAGAGGCAAGCGAAGTCCCGTCCTTCGCGGTGAATGTCGTGCGTTGTGCGAGCGGCGGCGACACGGTCAGGGGTTCTCAACTGCGTACGTCAACAGATACGCAAAGTCGAGCGGACCTGGCGAGGGCTGGTAATTGAGATAGAAATCCAGGAGCCGGTCTTTGTCCTCGGGTACTGCGGGAACCGCGTGGAGCCACCCGTAAGGGTGAGATACATGCGCCGGGTTTGACTTAGGATTCCCTGTCACGTTGCCATAGAGAATGCCGTCGTTGCGACGTGCGATCCCGTTCAGCACCGTCAAACCGAAACGGCGTAGGTCCGCTTCGTCGAACACCACGCCTTCGGCCGCCAGCATGAAGGGGAACGACGCCGTGAGTTGACCGTGGGAGGTGTCTTCGCCATTGACTACCTCTCGATCAACAGGTCCGGTCACGGGGGCATCGGGTAGCCAATACTCCCAATAGTAGGCCCCATCCGCACTGACGCCGAGTCGCCGCTTGATATACCAGGCCAAGGCGATCGCGCGATCGCGACGGGCTTCGTCGCCGGTCAGTTTCCATGCCGCCCACAACGCGCGCCCCATAGCGCTGAGGCGATTCCCCGGCAAGACCTTGCCTTCCAGGATGTCTTCCTGGTCGATGCCAATGTAGTGGCCTTCGCCTTCACCAGGCCCATCGACCCATTGCCGATCGTGATACGCGAGTGCCTCCAGCGCTTGGCGCTGGATCGCTTTGTAATGATCGGTCTCAGGCGAGAGCAGGTCCGGCGCGTTGCGCAGCAGCAC
This sequence comes from Candidatus Hydrogenedentota bacterium, assembly GCA_045863335.1. GTDB lineage: Bacteria > Hydrogenedentota > Hydrogenedentia > Hydrogenedentales > SLHB01 > JAHDWY01. Next base: position 4,032 of record BTVY01000038.1, read on the forward strand.
CAGCGCGTCCAGCATGGGATACACAATCATGCCCGTGTGCACCGCGAATATCGCACGTCCCCGCTCCGCGTACTTTTCCGAACTCCACGCCGGCGCTGTAGCGCCGGTCCACAGCACGAGTCCTTGTTTGTCGTCCCGGGCCGCGAGCATGGCGTCGATGCAGCGAAGGTTCGCGGCGAGGTACTTCGGGTCCTTCGTGACGCGATACATCTCGTTGTATGCGTCCATCCAATAGGCTAAGCCCCAGGCGTTGTTGCCTTGCTGGCTGCTCACCGAGCCAAGGGCCTTATCGAGGGGATCGCCCATGAACCGCTCGTCGAAGCGTTTTGGCGTGGCGTATTCGGTGAGGGAAGGCGGCGAATCTACTTTTGGAAGCTGTTTCAGGAACCGCGCGGCATACTCGGCTTCAGCGTCTTGCGCCGATGCCGTTGCAATGCTGGCAATGCCCACGCAAATTGCGATGATGAAGCGAATACTCACGGTGCGTTTCACCAAACCGTCCCCTTCCCGGTTTACTCTTTCGCGAGTTGACCAATCTCCGCGGCGGACAAGGCCCGGTTGTACCAGCGCAGGTTCTTCATGGCCCCATTAAAATAGTCGTGGGCGCCGAAGCCGATGCGCAAGGGCGCGTCCCCGGACAAGTCAATGGCGGTGCTGGACTGCTCGCTGCGCGCCACCTCTTTACCGTCTACGTGAAGTTCCATGCTGCCGCCTCGACGCACGGCGGCGATGCTACGCCACCCAGGCGCAAGCGCGCGATCGTGTGTGACGCAGGCGCCCGCGACGATGGAATGGACATGCCCCGAAGGCAGGGTGCCGCAGAAGAGTTTGCCTTGGTACACGGCCATGGACCACGCGCGGCGGTACCGCACATCGGGCGTGTGGTCAAGCCGGCCTGTATTCGTCCACGCTCCATCGCCATCGTAGCGATACACCTCGGCGAGCGGCAGCGTTCCGCCGAAGAGCTTGCCGTTGTAGACGGCCATCCCCATGACCTCTTCTTCTTCGCCGAGTCTTCCCGTATCTTCCCAACCCATATCGCCGTCGTAGCGGAACACGCGGCCGCCCGGCCACGTGCCTAGGTAGAGTTCGCCGAAGTGCTGGGCGAAGGAGTAGGATTGCGTGACGCCGGGTGGCGCGCCGCAGTTCTCCCATTCCTCGCCGCCCGCGTAGCGGTAGACGCCGGGAAACTCCGCGTCATAGCCCGACCCGTAGAGGCTCCCGCGATGCACTGTCATTGCGGCGATGCGACCGCCGGAGTGCCCGCAGTATTTCCAAGCTGTGCCGCCCTCGTACCGGAACACGCCCGGTGGCGCGTACATGGACGACGCGTACAGCGCGCCGCGATAGTTCACAAGACCAAAGATGGCTTCGGGGTTTTCCAGCGTTCCACAGTGCGTCCAGTCTGTCCCGCCTTCGTAGCGGTAGACCGCGCCTCCCGGCGTTTCGTTTTCGGACTCCGAGATGGACGATCCACTGGACCGGTAATGGGACGCCGCGGCGTAAAGCTTGCCGTCGAATTCGGCGAGAGACGTAACCGCGTTGCTGGGCGCGGGCGCGCCGCAGTCCTCCCAATCCGTTCCGCCGAGGTAGCGGTAGACGTGTCCCGCCTCGTCGCTGCCGGTTTCAAAGGTGCCTGCGAAGAGATTGCCTTCGTGAACGCAGAGCGCCCAAACCATCAGGTTGGCACCCGGCCGTCCGCAATCGGTCCAACTTTCATCAATCCGGCCATTGTCGATACCGAAGAACAGGTTGCGATAGTTGGACTGCGCCGACGTGACCCCCGCGTAGTTCATGAGGCACAGGTTGATTCCCCGGCGTGGACCGGGGTCATAGGTCGAAACGATGTCGCCGAGTACGTGATCGAGGATCGCGGCCGTATTGATCTGCACCGCAATGGAGAAGTCGCCGGTCCCGGGACCGAAGCGATCGTTCTGCGGTACCTCGATGTGTGACGCGCGTCCGTCGAAGTGCGCGGCCCCGTTTTGAAACCGGATGCCTCGCGCATCGCCGTGGTGCGTGCCCCCTTCGTCGCGCGCGTCCTCGCGGAGCGGCCAATGCGCCACCAAGCCCGAATCAATGCTCATGCAGGTCTCCCTCAATCCGCCGACAGGGCTGCGCCACGGCCTTGCAGCCCGGGCGTACACGGTAGCACGATCTTGGCGGGCGTTCTACTGTATAATCCCCGCCACCACTGGTGCGGAGGTTACGGGAGGAATCGAGCCATGCATAAGCTCGTGAAGAAATACGTGAACTGGCAGAACTCGCGGAAGTTTACGAAGGTCGGTAAACGCTGCCGGTTTTACGGGACCGATATCGAAGTTGAGGGTCACGTGGAAGTGGGGGACAACGTCCACATCCGGGATCACTGCATCTTCCGGACGCGTAAGGATGGGAAGATCATTTTCAAAGATCGCAGCATGGTGAGCTGGTACGTGATCATCGAAAGCTCGTCGATTGTGGAGATTGGCGAAAACACGGGGCTCGCCGAGGGTGTCATCATTCGCGACGGGACCCACATGATCTACGGGACGAAAGAGCACTGGCGGTTTACCCCGCACATCATCAAGCCCACCATCATTGGCCCCAACTGCTGGATTGGCAGCCGCGCCTATATCTCCTATGGCGTCACCATCGGCGAGGGGGCCGTCGTTGGCGTCGGAAGCGTCGTAACGAAAGACATTGGACCCTATGAAGTCTGGGCGGGATCGCCGGCCAAGTACATGGCGCATCGTACGGACGATGTTCCCCCAAAGAAGCTTGCAGAGGCGGAGGAATTGCTCAAGACCCAAGGCATTCGCCACGATCGCCGGATGGACCACGCGGCCGACGAGAATTAGCGGAAGCGCGACAGCAGATAGAGAATGGCGGAGAGGACGACGCTGATCAGGATCGACGTGGCAATGGGGAAGTAGAAGCTGAAGTTGTCCCGTTCGACGCGGATGTCGCCGGGAAGCCGGCCGAGACCTAGGAACCCGATCTTCCCGCCGAAATACAGCAGGACTCCGGCGACAACGAATACGATTCCGGCAACGATCAGGGTTTTTGCCAGGGTGTCCATAGCGTCCAGCTCGAATTGGTAACGAAACGCATCGAGTTTCGTGCCGCGGATCAGCCGTAGTCTTCCAGGTACCGAAGGGCCAGCGTGGACATGAGCGCGATCGCCGTGGGCACCGGCCCGTCGCCGAAATCATATTTGGGATTGTGGAGCGGGGGATAGGGTTGGCCGGGATTCGGGTTCACTCCCAGGCACATGAACGTGCCCGGAACCTTCTGAAGGTAGAACGCAAAGTCTTCCGCACCCATGTAAGGCGATTCCATTTCGATGACGTTGTCGGGGCCCATCAGCGCCGTTGCTTCCTTGCGCACGAAATCCGTTATCGCCTCGTCATTGTACAGGGGCGGATAGCGATCCTCCGAGAATGTGATATCGGCCTCGGCGCGAAATGACGCGGCAACGTTGGTCGTAATACGCCGGATTGCATCTTCGATTGTGTCGTGGATATCCGGTGTAAAGCTGCGAAAGGTCCCTTCCAGAGTGGCGGTTTCGGGAATGATGTTCGTCGCCGTTCCGGCATGAATCTTCCCCACTGTAACCACTCCCGCGTCCCAGGGGTTCAGTTCGCGGCTAACAATCGATTGGAGCGCGGTTGTGATGTGCGCCGCGACCAGAATGGGATCGACCCCGGCAGCGGGATCAGCCCCATGGCAGGCGCGCCCGCGTATGGTAATGCGAAAGGTATCCGCGCCTGCCAGCGTCCACCCGGATCGGACACCGATACTTCCCACCGGCAACGTTGGCCAACCGTGCAACGCAAAAACCGCATCCACCCCTTCCAGCACGCCTTCTTCCACGATGTAGCGTCCGCCTGCGGCTTCTTCTTCCGCGGGCTGAAACACGAACTTGACGGTGCCTTTGACGCGGTCTTTGTGTTGTGCGAGCGTCTTGACGACACCGCAGAGGCAGGCAGTATGGCCGTCATGTCCGCAGGCGTGCATGCGATTGGGGATTTTCGAGGCATAAGGGAGTCCCGTCGCCTCTTCGATTTCGAGGGCATCCATATCCGCGCGAAGCAGGACCGTCTTTCCGGAGCCGTCGCCGAGCGTGGCGACGATCCCGGTGCCCTTGGCGTAACCGCGTTTGTAGGGAACTCCAACGGAATCGAGGAACTGCGCCACCCGGTCGGACGTCCACTTCTCCTGGAAGCGGATTTCGGGGTGCTGGTGAAGTTCCTGGCGAAGCTGGACAATCTCCGGCGTCAAGGCCTCGATGGTGGCCTTCAGCTCTTGAGTCATAAAGAAAACTCTCGCTTGGTTAGCGCGCCTCTTATTAGAACTTCAGTCGCGTGCCCGGTATTCCTGTGAGGCTGAACTCGACCCCCAAGTCCCAGCCCGAGCCGCGCTCCGTGACTTGTATCGCGCCTTCCAGACATTGCAGGACGCGACGGACCTCGTACCGTTGCCGGTACAGTTCGCCGCGTTCGAAATCGTACCGGTGCTCGAAAGCAACGGACCACTTCGGCCCGAGCTTGTACCCGGCGCCGTAAAGTATTTCCCGGTTGAAGACTTCGTCCTGTGTCTTCGTGTAGGCGAAACCGATGCGGCCATTCCAGTTCCCGCCGTAGTTGCGGTCGTCGTAATAGAAGAATGCCAGCAGCCGGTCGTAGTCACCGTAGGCCGTGTTGTATTTGTCGGCCGTCGCAGGATCGAAGGGGCGGTCGGTTACCCGTTCATAGAGTTCGATCAGCGTTCGCTGCACGAAGAAGGGCCGGTCCAGATCGATGTCGCCTTCGTCGCTGATACTGTGGTGTTCGGCGATGGTCTGGATACCCCAGAGGGGACGCGGCCGCAGGTCGAGTTCCAACTCGTAATCGCGCGATTCGCGGATCTCGTTCGAGAAATCGTCGCCGTAATACAAGCTCAATCGCGCGACCTGCCACGCTTCACCCGATTCGGCGTCGCGGCCCATCACGATGTTGTCGATCTTGCTCTCCAACCGGCTCCGGCCATAGAGATTGTCGTAGGCGTCGAAACGCGGCGTGTCCTCCACGCCCATGGACGGCTCCGGACGGTACGAATAGGTCAGGGACGGCACGACGATGTGTTTGAATCCGCTGAATCCCCAGCGTCCGCCGTAGGTCCGCTGGAAGCGGGTCTGCAAGGTGGCGCCGAGTTCGGCCGAGACGCGGCCATCCGAATCGCCCTCTTCCCGCGTCTTCTCGTACCACGACGCGTCCGCTTCGAGATAAGGCGTGAGGTTAAGCGCGTCGCCCAACTCCACGTCGTAACTCAGGCGCGCCACGTTGACGCTGCGCAAGGAATTCTCGCCTTCCGGTTCGCGCTCGTTGTACCCGTCGATCGTATCGAAGGTGAAGTACAACCGGTCCACCAACTGCCGCTCCAGCAAATGGAACGTGACCTCCGGCATGCGCTCGGTTTCGCTCACGAAATCGTTGGTCGTCCGGCGCGCGGTTGCGGTCGCAATATACGTGGGCTTTGTGTGGGCAACGTTCACGAAATTGCGCGGCTGCGTCCGGTCCTTGTACTCGTCGTAGAAGAAGTCTTTGTAGAACTCGCGATCGGACCACTGTTCCAACTGCACGAGCATGACCGTGTTCGGTTCGAGTTCGTGCCGGTGGTACCACTCGTAGTACCCGCGGCTGTCCGTAGTGAGCAGGCTGCGGAATTCTCCTTTGCTGCGGAAGAGCGGTTCCGCGGGCGTTTCCATGTAGTCGTATTGGCCTTCAAAACCGAAGCCAACGCCTTCCTTCGTCGTCGGGAAGAAACGAATGCCAAGCTCCAGTTCCGGCGTTACCGCGAACTGCTGCCCCACGTTGATGTAGTACCCGAGTTCCGCGCGTTTTCCGCTGTCGAAATCGAAGCCTACCGTCGGCGTATCCGCGCCGCCACGGTAGCCCCAGCGCGGCCACCACAAAGGCGTGCCCGTGCCACCCAGTTCCAGGCGAGCGCTCTTACCCGTAACGGCCTGACCGTTTCGAATCGTGGCTTCCTTCATGCGAATACGGTAGTACTCGTGGTCGCAATCGCAGGTGGTCAGCCAGAGGTTCTCGCCGCTGACATCGCCCTCGCCGAGCATCGTCAGCTTATCGCCTCCGAAGCGCACCTGGCCGGTCTGGCCTTCTACGCCCCAGGCTTCACCGGTCTGCGTGGCGAAGTCATAGATGATGTGATCGGCTTTGAACTCGCGAGTCGGCTCGTTAATCTCGATGTTGGTCGCGTCCATCTTACCGAGTGATAGCACGCGACGCGCATAGTCCTGCTCATCCTCGCCGTGTGGCATCAGGGGCGGGGGATTCTGCAATTCCGCGTCCAGCGGCACTGTATACTGCACGGTATCGGCCCACGCCGTGGACTCCCCCTGCACGACTTCAACATTGCCTGTCGCTTCGACTTGTCCGGTGCGTTTGTCGTAGAAGACGCGGTCAGCCGCGAATTGAATGTTGTCGAGCGTCAGCCGCGCATCGCCGGTTGCAATAAGGATGTTTCCGTTGTCCAGCACTTCCACATTCTCGCCCTGGATGTCGCGGAACGGTTGCGTCCAATCGGGCGGCTGGAATCCGCCCTCGCTACTTCCAAGGTCGAGGCCTTCCGTAATGGCATCGGCAACCGTGGGCTCCCTCGGTCCGCCTTCCAACGGCGAAGCCGCAGGGCGGCGGGGCGCATCCGGTTCGTCGGTCGACGCCTCCGCAGGCGCGACGGGTTCCGCCCGGCGGATACGGCTCTTTCGGGGTTGGTCCGATTTCGCCATGGGTGCAGGGGCCTGCGTTGCTTCGGATTCTTCGGCTGGGACCGTTTGGGGCGCAGGCTTCGGGGTGGAAGTCACTTCCGGAGCAGGCGCGGATTCTCGCTTCATCTCCGGCTCGGGAGCTGGTGTTGTCACCGGTGCAGCTTCCACAACTTCCGGGGCTTCTTCTTCCGCTTGCACCGGTTCGACCGGTTGTACTTCGGGCGACCCGGTCATTGGGGAAGGCGCGGGCGCTTCCTCCACCGGTTGCGTTTGTGGCTCTTCCACAACCGGTGCGGGCTGTGGCGTTTCCACTTCGGGAGCAGCAGGCGCTGCTGCCGCAACCGTCATCGCGGGTGCTTTCACCGTACCGGAGGAGTACCAGGCACGATCCTTGGGCGACATGGCGATCACGAGACCGTCCCCGGCCACCAACGTCCTCGCGGTTGTGCTGACGGATTGACTGCCGACGGCATTGAGCGATAGATCGCACGATTCGATCGCACCTTCAGTCAAAACATAGATGTAGTTCCCGCCAGTGGCGGCGTCGAACACGGCCACGTCGCGCCGCGCGACCTCGAGCGATGCCGCGGCATCGAAGACCGCTACACCCGACCGGGCCGCAACGAGAAATCGGTCATTGTTGAGCGCAGTAACGCTGAACGGACTATCCGGTACCGGGAACGTTTTCGTCGGCGTCCGGGAACCGCCTTCGTAAATGAGAAGCTGCGCGGGGGTCCGGGTCGTGACCGCGAGGAATCGCTCTGACGCGGCCACACTGCTCGGGACGCTGGACACCCCTTCCAGAATGGTGGGGGCCTGCGGATCATTTGGGTCAATCAACGTAATACTGTCATTGAAACTATTGGCAACCGCGAATCCGCCGCCGGGAAGCGCGCTGACCGCGTCCGCACTACCGGGGCATGGCACGGTGGCGGTGACGGATAAATCCTCTGCACGGATTAGCGAGACCGACCCGGCCATGCGATTAACGCACGCCAGTGTCTTTCCATCGCTCGACAAGGCGAGTTCCGTGGGTCCGTTTTCCACGGCTACAGTTCCCACGCGCGCGCCTGTGGCCAGCGCAATCTTCCACACCTCGTCGAAGTCGTACGCCGTCGCGTACAGTGTTCCCGTAGCTTCATCCACCACGGCGTCACGCAGTACCGCGTCCGCGTCATGCTTTTCGAACGTCGTCTGTGCACTCACGCCCAGGCTACTTATTAGCGCAGTCAACGCGACGATACCGATTCTCGCTCGGTTGGTCATTTCCGGAAACTACCTCCCCGGCATTACCGTCCAGAAGGCGGCCACAGGCTTGCCGGACTGGACGCGGTTTCGCTCATGGACATCGGGTGCTGGTGCGGGTGCCGGTGCTGGCGCGGACTTCGGCGCGGCTTCGGTCTTCGGAGCCGGAGCCGGTTCGGGATCCGCAGGTGGCGGCGCGGTCTCTTGCGCCGGCGGGCGCTCGATAGTCGGTGGCGGAAAGGCCGGCGCTGCTGCGCCCGGTTCGCCCAACTCCGACTCCGACACCTGGCCGTACGCAACGACGATGCATGAGAGCATTCCGAGAACTGCGAAAAACAGGGTTCGCTTCTTCACGATCGATCTCCGCTTATGGTCGTCTTCCGAAAATTCGCTGGGTCTCGTGGATGACTACACTTCGATATCCACAGACGCCCGATCAAGAAAAGCCTGCACATCCTCCAGGGATCGCACCCCTTCGGAACCTCCCATGGCCTGCACGGTCATTCCACCGATGGCGTTGGCGAACCGCGCGCTCTTCTGCGTGTCCCATCCCCGGAGGTACCCGTAGAGGAACCCGCTGCACGAGGCGTCACCCGCGCCCGTCGTATCCCGGACTTCAACTCGATGGGCCGGAACGCGAATCGATTGCAGAGAATCCTTCACGAACATACCGTGTTCGCCCAACTTAATCATGGCGATTTCCGGACCGTAACTTCGGAAAAAATCTGCAATCGATTCCGGCTCGTCGCAGCCGGTGTACTCTCTCGCTTCCTCCAGGCTCGACATCACGATATCGAGGTGAGGAAGAGCCGGTTCAATCCGGGGCAGCCATTTGCTGGCCCCGTCGTAACATGTGTCCATCGACGTCGTCAAGCCCAGTTTCTTGGCCCGTTCCAAAACTCGGCCCATGGGCGGGCCGTCCAGCCCTGCCGTGACCGCCGGGCCGCCCCAATGCAGGTGCCGGGCGCGCCCAACGAAATCGAAATCGATGTCCTCCTCGAACAGCGACTGACTGCACCCCGCGTGATGAAGGAACGATCGTTCCCCGTCGTCGCTGACGAGCACCACCGTGGCGGCGGTCCCCACGTCCGAAACGCGTTTAACGTGACTTACGTCTACGTTCCGGGTTGCAAGGGTGCCTTGTACGAAACTCCCAAACCCGTCATCGCCCAGCGCTCCGATGAACGCGGCGCGTCCGCCGAGAGCGGCGTAAACCGTTGCGGTTACGCCCGCCAAACCGCCAAGATGAATTTCCAATTGAGGAATCAACGTCAACTTCCCGCGTTCGGGAAGGGAGTCGACAGGCCGGGCCACCACATCCGCACAAGCCAGGCCCACCGACACTAACTCAAGTTCCATGAACGGACCTTTCGCGCTGGCACATGTCTCGGTAGCACCTCGAACCCGAGTATAGCATCCTGCCCAAGCCCGAACAACGTCATGATGGGAGACGTCTTAGCGCTTCCGGCCGGCCGGCTTGCCGATCGGGGAAATTTCAAGTTGAAATGCCTTGATGGGACCGCGATACTCTGGCTAAGGTACCCAATTGGTGGCGAACTCCGTGGCAGCACCTCCGCCGTTTTTCACGATGCTATCGATAAAATCTATGTGCGAAATTCCGCTTACGCCGCTCCAGACCCTATTCTGGGCCGGACACCGCCTACACGACGGTGTCCCCGTGTACAACATGGCCCATTCATTCGTGCTCCCGATGCGAATCGATGTGCTGCGGTTTCAGTCGGCGTTTCAACGCGTCATCGACCAAACCGACGCCTTGCGAACGATTTTCATCGAACGGAACGGAATCCCGTGTCAGCGCGTACTCGATCGCTTTCCCTACGGGACGGCTGTGGTCGACTTCAGCGGGGAGCCCCGGCCTGAAGAGGCGGCGCAGTCGTGGATGCGCGAGCGCGTTGCTCGCGTGCTGGACATTGAACGGTGCTGTTTTGACGCGGCGTTGCTCCGCATTGCGGAAGCGCGTCATGTCTGGTTTCTCAATCAGCACCACATCATCTGCGACGCGACGTCCACGGCACTCGTCTTTGAACGAATGGCCCGCGCGTACGGCGAATCATCGGATAGCGCCCGCGATGAAGTATGGCCGCGATTCAGCGACTACGCAACGCGCCGATCTGAAGCGTGGAAGGAACTTTCCGCCGAACGTGCCGCCTATTGGGAGGCCCGGCTGGAATCCGAGGTGGAAGCGCCGACGTTCTACGGCCGTGCGGGCGACGCCAGACCCGCTCGCGTCATCCGCATCGCTCACCCGTTGGGACCGGAGCGATCCGGGCGACTACGCGCGCTCGCACATCAGGAGGAGTTTTTCTGCCGCTCAGAGCGTGTTTCCCTGTTCAACCTGTTCGGGGCACTCTTGTCGGTTTTCCTCATGCGTATTTCCAGCGAACGCCGCTTCGTCATCGGCATGCCTCATCATGGCCGGGACACCGAAGCCGATTGGAATACGGCGGGACTCTACATTGACGTGTTGCCATTGCCGGTATCGATCGAACCCGGCTGGCGCTTTCCCGATCTCGTCGCGGCAATTGCATTGGAAGCAGCGGAAAGCGTGCGCCACCGGCCTTTCGCCGGGATTGGCAGCGTGGGGACGCGCGCCTTTGATGTACTCTTCAACTACCAGGTCGCGCAGTTCCCTTCCTTCAACGGGTGTCCCGCGGAGCAGGAGTGGATCAACCCTGGCTTCGGCACCGAGCGGCTCGTGTTGCAAGTACACGATTTCACGGGCACCGGCGATCTATCGCTGTACTTCGATTTCGACGTAGACGTGTTCGATGAGCAAACCCGCGCGAATGCGGTTCGGCATTTCCTTAACCTTCTCGACACCGTGTTGGCGTCTCCGCAAGCGCCGATAAATGACTTGCACGTCCTGGACAGCGGAGAACGGCATCACATCCTGACGGCATTCAATCAAAACGGACGGTCGGTGCCTTCGCCGGATACAATCACTGGCCGTTTCCGGGAACAGTGCCAACGCACGCCAGATACCTGTGCGGTTCGCTATGGCGACGCGATATTGACCTACCGGGAACTCGACGCCCGATCGAATCGACTGGCGCGTTGTCTTCTCCGGCACGGCGTGAGCAATGGCGTTCCGGTCGGACTATCCGTCGATCGATCGCCGGACCTTGTGGTGGGCATGCTGGCAATCCTGAAATGTGGCGGCGTCTATGTTCCTCTCGATCCTGCCTATCCGAAGGAACGGCTCGCACTGATGGCGCGGGATTCCCGGTTCCCCATCCTGGTGACTCAGGAATCCTTGCTCGAGAAGGTCCACGATTTGGAATGTCCCATTCTGTGCGTGGATCGGGACGCCGAACGAGTTTCCAGCGAAGACGACACCGCAATTGAAGTTGGATTAGGCGGCGAGGCGTTGGCGTACCTGATGTACACGTCCGGCAGCACCGGCGTGCCGAAGGCGGTTTCCGTTTCTCACCGCGCCATCGTGCGCCTCGTTGTAAATACCAATTACATCGTCATCCGACCAGAGGATCGTGTCGCACAGGCATCCAATGCGGCGTTTGATGCGGCCACATTCGAGATTTGGGGAGCCTTGCTTAATGGCGCGTCAATTGTTGGCATCCCGCAGGATGTCGCGCTGGACGCCAACGCGCTCGCGGAGCACATCGCCGCGGGAAACGCCACCGTTCTCTTTCTCACGACAGCCTTGTTCAATCAAATCGCTCAGTCGAAACCCGAGGCATTCCGGCCTCTGCGCTACCTCCTGTTCGGCGGAGAAGCGTGCGACCCACGCGCAGTGCGGTGCGTGTTGGAGAATGGCGCGCCGGAACACCTGCTCCACGTGTACGGACCTACGGAGAACACAACGTTCTCGACCTTTCACGACGTGCGGGACGTTTCCGTTGACGCGCAGACGATCCCAATCGGCAAGCCCATTTCGTACGGGTACGCCCACGTGCTTCAGGATGACCTCCAACCTTCGCCCATCGGAGTGCCGGGAGAACTCTATCTCGGGGGCCTCGGTCTAGCGAACGGCTATTTCAACCAGACCGAACTGACGGCGGCTTCGTTCGTGCCCAGCCCGTATAGGGAAGGTGAACGGCTGTACCGATCCGGGGACCTCGTCCGCTACCTGCCTGACGGCGCCATCGAGTTCATCGGGCGTATCGACGGACAAGTCAAACTCCGCGGATTTCGCATCGAACTCGGCGAGATACAGGCCGCCTTGCGATCCCGTCCGGACATTGACGATGCGGTCGTCGTCCTTCGCGAAGACGCGCCAGATCGAAAGTATCTCGTCGCGTATGTCGTTTTCGCGAAGGACGCGTCGCGCGACCACGATAGGCTTCGATCGCATCTGCGTCAGACCTTGCCCGAGTACATGGTTCCGGCCGCTTTCGTGAACCTCGATCGGATTCCGCTCACACCAAACGGGAAGGTCGATCGCCGCGCTTTACCTGCCCCGATAATCGAATGCAAAGACCACGATGACATCGAACCCAGGACGGTGCTGGAACGGGAGATTGCTGACCTCTGGAAGGACACGCTAGGCCTGCCGCGCGTCGGGGCGAATAGCCGCTTCTTCGACATCGGCGGCCATTCGCTACTTGCCGTGCGCATCATGGCCGCGGTTCGGGATCGCTACGGTGTAGACATTCCGCTAACGCAGTTCTTCCAGAACCCTACCGTTGCCGGGATGGCCGCTGTTGTCGAAGGCCGCGGGAGTGGGAGGTGCGGTCCGGAGGATGATACCCCGTTCACCCTGGTGCCCATTCAGCCGAAGGGTTCGCTGCCTCCCTTGTTCTGCGTGGCTACGGCCGGAGGAGTCTTGTTTCCTTATTTCAATTTGGCGACCCACCTGGGACCGAGTCAACCTCTCTACGGCCTGCAGGACCCTGCACTCGAAGGAAACCAGCCCCCCTTTGATTCCGTGGAAGCGCTCGCCGCCCACTACATGGAAGTGATGCGCGGACGTCAGCCGGTGGGACCCTACTATCTGTGCGGGTGGTCCTTCGGCGGAACAGTGGCCTTCGAGATCGGCCGGCAGCTTCGTGCCGCGGGGGAAGACGTGGCATTGCTCGTGATCATTGACGCCATGCAGGCTCCTCCCGACCTGTCCGTCCAGGGCGGCATTGCGAAGTTTCTGCGCATCTGGCTGCGCCGGGCGCGAATCTTCATTCTGAACACCTACCACCTGAAACCATACATCCTGGATGGACTTTACCTGGTCTTCCGGCGAAATCGCGGAGCCATTGGGGGGCGCGTCCCGGTTCGAGAGTACTTTCGCTGGGCGTTCACCGATGTTGTGTTCAAGCATGCCGGCATTGCCGATGTTGTATCCAAGGACAACCTTCTCATGATGAAAGTGCCCGCGTTTCGCAGGATCTTCAAGGTGCTTCACGCGAACGGCGAGGCCTGGAAACAGTATGCCGCCCCACCTTTCGACGGTCGCATCACTGTCTTCCGGGCCGAGGTTCAGCCGCCGGAACTTGTTGGAAACGAGACGCTTGGGTGGGGCGATGTGGCGCTGGGCGGAGTCGAGGTTCACGTGATCCCGGGATACCACGCAGAGATTCTCGGCAAAGGAATCCGCCATTGCGCGGCGCAACTACGCATTTGCCTGGAACGCGCGCGATCCCGAGACACGAATCTGGACGACACAGACCTTCCCAAGGCCAAATGATGGCGGTCGATATCCGCCGGTCCAGTTTGACGGGCCGTCCATCCTGTGATACCTTTTCGTAGGTTCTTGTAAAGAGTTTAACGCCGAGGTTCCCTCATGAAAAAGCGTTGCATCTTCGCGCCCCACGCTCCCGCAGCGGCCGGGCCATACTCCCACGCCGTCGCGGCGGGGAATCTTCTTTTTATCTCCGGCCAGGCCGCCTTGGCTCCAGATGGCAGCGGCCGGCGCGCCGGATCGTTGGAAGAAGAGGTCCGGCAAACCCTGGACAACGTGAAAGCCGTTCTCGAAGACGCGGGCTCAAGCCTGGGCCAAGTCGTCAAGACGACGGTGTATCTCGCCGACATGAACGACTTCGGTGAAATGAATGCAATCTATAAAGAGTACTTTGGCGAAAATCCTCCCGCGCGCACGACAATACAAGCGGGCAGGCTGCCGCTGGACTTTCGCGTTGAAATAGAAGCAATCGCCATCTTGCCCGAGTAAATCGATGCTCAGACCGAAGAATGCTGCCCGGGCCGTTCGCTACGTCTGCCTGGTAACTTTCATAATCGCCGCGGCCCTGTCGTGGGCGCAGAGCGCCGCCGAGTTTAACGCGAACGGCGTCGCCCTCTATAACGAAGGGCGCTGGGATGAGGCCATCCAGAGCTTCGCCTCGGCCTACAATCTTGCGCCGGACAATGAAACGGTCCGTCGCAACCTCTGCAATGCGTACCAGGCTCAAGCCAACGCACTTGCACGATCCGGAGACTTCAGTACCGCCATCGAACTGCTGCGCCTCGCCATCAGCGTCGAACCCGAGAACCCGTCGCCCCTCGCGCAACTGGGGTCCTACTATCTCCGCATCGACATGGTCTCCGAAGCGATGTACCGACTGGAGGAGTCGGTTGAGTTGGATCCCTCGAGCATCGACGTGCAAGAGCTTTTGGGAGACGCCTACTACAAAAACAACGATCTCGCCGCGGCCCTGGCTCAATGGGAACTCGTGCTTGAGATGAACCCCAATCGTCCGGGGTTGGCCGAGAAACTTGAAAAGGCCTATCGTGAAGAGTCGGTTGAGTTCAATTTCCGGCAGACCCAGTCCGCGCATTTCCGGGTGAGCTTCGCGCCGGGCACCAACGGCGGCGATCTGAGCCGGGTGCTTCAGATTCTGGAACGGGCCTATCGCGACATCGGCCGAAAATTCGGAGGCGCTTATCCGCCAACGCCGATCCAGGTAATTCTGTATACAGGCGACGACTTTGCCCGGGCTACCTTGCTCGGGGAACATGTTGGCGCGGTATACGACGGCAAGATTCGCGTGCCGATCGCCGACCGCTCGGGGCAAATCATCTCAGAAGACGAGTTGTGGCGGCGCTTGTACCACGAGTACACCCACGTCGTTATTCGGTTTTGGGCGGGAGACAACGTGCCTTGGTGGCTGAACGAGGGGCTCGCGGAAACGTTCTCGAACGAGGTCTCCAGCGCGGACAGCGCCTTGCTTTACGATGCCTATCAGGCAGGCTTGCTTTTTGCGCTCGGGGAAATGGAGGAGAGTCAATTGAAGCGCCTCGACGCGGATTCGCTCTACCTCGCGTACCGGCAGGCCCATGCGACGGCGAGCTTTCTCTGGAACCGTTACGGTCATCGTGGCATTGCCGGGATCATGGAGCACCTCGCGCAAGGCGAACCGGGTGAGGACGCGCTCATCGCGACGTGCCGGTTGAACTACGCCACCCTGGAACGCGAGGTCATCAAGAACTTGGGCCGAACCCTATCCCAGCGGTAGAACTATTCTCGCCGATCGACCACGAAACGCGACCCCTGCAAGTGCTTCGCCGCGTTTTTGACCTCCGACACCCGGCCGAACAGTTCGGCGATATGCTTGACGTGAGACACGGTCGTATCGACCGCGCCGATGGAACACGTGACCAGGGGGTACCATTTCGGGTTGCCCTGGCGATCGATGGAATCAATTCCGCCCCGCTTTCGGTCATCATCGTCGTAGAAATCGGGCACGATGGCATCGAACGAAGCGATAATCTTTTCGCACGCCTCATTCATCAAGCCCGCGGGAGTAACGAACACAAAATCATCTCCGCCCACATGCCCCACATGTGTCCGGTGCTCGTCAATCGCCCGGACCGTATTCACTAGAATCCGCGCAGTCATCCGAATGATCTCATCGCCTCGTGCAAAGCCGTACCGGTCGTTGAACGATTTGAACCCGTCCAGATCCAGGTAGGCAAACGCAAAGGGTTCCGCGGCGCCGAGCCTGCGTTCGGCCTCGTGCCCGATCACCAGATTGCCGGGAAGTCCTGTAAGCGGGTTCGCGTTCACATCGCGCATCGCGCGAGACCAGCACAAGTGGATGCGCGCGAGCAGGGCTTCACTGTTGATTGGATCGACCACAAAGTCGTCCGCCGGTACCGAAATCCAGTCGATGCCGGAACCCACATCTTCCGGGGATACCGTGATGATCGCGGGAAGATGGCCGTAGACGTTGTCGCTCTTCAATTCCTTGAGCAGGTTCGCCCCGTCCCCCGACGTCATCGACAATGGAAGTATCATGCAATGCGGCGGATCAGCGTAGAACGCCCGGTGAGCTTCCTCCGCTGTACGGGCGAGGCTGACCTCAAACCCTGCGCCCGTCAACGTATCTACGAGCTTCTGACGCGCCGCGGGATTGGGATCCGCAAACAAGACCAAGCGTCGCATGGAGTCCTTCATGCATCCTCACTGTCCAAGGCTTGCGCGCCCGCGGCATACTCCATTTCAGACTCGTTGAGCACGTCGTCCATATCTGCGGCAGACAGGTTCAGGCGTTCATAGGCGCTGCGGCTAAGAGCCGGCATGGAAAGATCGCCGGCGTCGCCATATCCCATGCCCCGCGCCAAATAGTCGGCGACATGAATCGCCGCGGCCACGTCTTCGCCGGCCTTTGCCCGTTCCGGCTCATGATGGTGGATCAGAGGCTGCGCCAAGCGCGCGGGAAAGTGCCATTGGTCGCAAAGCCAGCCGCCCACACGGGCGTGGGAGATTCCGAATACCTCGTTCTCGGCGAGTCCGATATAGGTATGGTTTTTCTTTGCCAGTTCGACCGCTTTCACGTAGTGCCCCGGCGCAACGTATGCCATGGCGACCTTTCCCAGATCGTGCAGCAATCCTGCGACCATCGCCTCTTCCGGTTCGGGAAGATTCGCGGCCATGGCGAGACGCCGGCTGAGCACGGCGCATCCGAGGCTATGGTTCCACAAGGCCTTGCCGCCCTCGCCCAGTGTATCAAACACCGCTGTACCCAGGACGAGCCCCTTGATAACGTTGAAACCAAGAAGCACAACCGCGTGCGTGATGGAAGATATTCGGCCGGGGAATCCGTAGATGGGAGAATTGACCAGTCGCAGGACCTTCGCCGACAGGACCTGGTCGGTCGAGATTAGTTTGGCCACGTCGGACGCGCCAGATTCCTTTCCCTCGGTCAACTGGGCGATCTTCGTGAGGATGCCGGGAAGCGTCGGAAGGTTTGCCATCGCCAAAACCCGTTTCTCTAACTGGTCCAACGTCAACTGCAACGGGAATTACCTCCGAATTAACTACGCGCCGTCGCTTTACCGCGATTCGAGCCGAGTTGACATGAATATCGATATACAGTACAGCGTTCGACCACAGCCGTGTCGGTGACGAAATCGCTCCGGCGGATCATGGGGAAGAGGGGGGGAGCATGGCACGAAGCCGATTCTCCATGGTTTGCTTCAGTTCGAGTGCCAACGGATCGTTGACCCCCGTGAATCGCGCGTCCAAGGCTTCGAGGCGCGCCTTTATGCGATCTGCATTGGCGCCGCTTCCCTCGATGGCAACGTTGTCCACTCCCGCCGACGCGAGCCGGTCGATGATCGCTTGCGTCAACTCCAGGCCCGGCGGGCACAACACGGCTCCGGACTGGTTCGTTACGGCGCGCGCAACGACCTGACCTGCCTCAAGTTGCCCCACTGGAACAAGATACACGATAGCTCACTCCCTGCAAATCGCACGGATTGTACGCGGAAACAGTCCATTAGTCAAAAATGAAACTTCCCGAGTTTCATACGCTTGAACGTTTTTCAGTACGCCCCGTTTTCTTCCTTCGGTCTTATCGCGGTGGCTCTCGCTACCCTATCGCCAAGAGCGGGTTTATCTCTGCCTGGCCGCAAAAGAAACGGCCAACAAACGGGGCTGGCAGGCAGTATAAGCAGGTGGACCCCTCCGCCTAAACTCCAGCCATTGCCTATCGGTTAACCCTCGTTAACGGGTTTGCACCGACTTTGCTGTGAAGCTAAGATGATGACTCTCCGGCGCGTTCTCCCGGCCGCTTCCCGTGGATCGGCGCGTCTCCGCGCAGGTATGTTTTCCATGTCCTTGATTCTGCAGGTATGCGTCTATTCGGGGGCATGAAGGAGGTTGCATTGAATCTACTCGGGATTGTCGCGGCCATCGGCGCCATTGTCACTGGCTCCTCCACCATTTCTGGGGTGGTGGTAAGCCCTGGGGGCCAGCCTGTTTCCGGCGCCAGCGTGTTTCTCGAACCCGGTCTTGCCGGCGCCTTGACGCACAGCCAAACGGATCAGCGCGGCGCGTTCGTTTTCGCCGACGTGCCGCCCGGCCTGATCGGGATCTTTGCCACGGCGGATGGCTATGGGTTCAGCGGATTGAGCCAGAAGATACCTGTTGGAGACAACGTTTCTGGCCTCTCCATCGCGTTGTACCCGCCGGGCGAGATTGCGGGCAGAGTCGTGGACGCGAAGGGCGATCCGGTTTCGGGGGCGCGAGTTACCCGATTCGGCATTATGGGTTCGCCCCCAGTCGGCATTCCCCTGTCAAAACTTACGGAATTCGGCTTCGAGGAGCCAGTAACCGACAAAAGCGGTAGCTTTACCGTTTCGCGGCTACCCCAAGGCGCTACTCTGACCCTGAAAGTGGGCCATCCCGAATTTGCTCAGTCGGGCGTAGGGGATATCGCCGCAGGCGATCGCAACGTTCGCGTCCAGCTGAGTCCAGGTATCACGGTGAGAGGCACCGTTCTGTCGCGCGACGGCAGCCAGCCTGTTGCCAACGCATCCATTATCATCGGGAATGCGTCGCCCCCTCACGATACGGCCATTGCGAGAACCGATCTCACAGGAGAGTTTGCTATCCGCCTCAATCCCGGGTACTACCTGTACCAGGCTGCAGGTATGGAACTGCGCAGCCCGGGTTGGGAGAAGCTGACGGTGTCGGGTCGCGAGCCGTCCCAGCGCGTAACCCTTCGTGTCGCAGGTACAACGACCTTGGCCGGCGAAGTGCGTGATGCGGTATCGGGAAATCCCATTAGCGGCGCTCGGCTCGAGCTTTCGGCTTTTGGCAGTCCCGCAGAATCGGTTGTCACGGGCCCTTCGGGTACGTATCAATTCACGGGAGTGGAGGGGGAGAACCAGATACGATTGCAGTCAGTTCCCGGCTATGTCCCGCCCGAAAAACCCTACCTGACCATTCAAGACGCCAAGCAAGGGGTAAGCGTCGCCATTCCAACGTTCTGGCTGAGGCCTCTTCCGTCGCATCGCGTCCAGGTATTGGATGACGCGGATCGGCCCACGCCGGGAGCCATCCTTCGCTTGATTCGGCCGCTTCAATACGCCGTGCATACGACCGATGCGGAAGGCTACGCGAAACTCGACATCGTGTCTGCGCCAGAAGACGGCACAATCGTCGGTTTGGCCGAACATCCCACACGTCCGCTGGTGGCGCTGTTTACCATTTCCAACTCCGCTGCGGATACGGCGCGAGTGAAACTCTTCCCGGCTGGCACGGTGACCGGAGCCGTAGTGGACCAGAAAGGGAAACCCATCGAAGGCGCGGTCATCGGCGGTCTGTACCAGGGCGAGGGCGACCAGGAGCCCGTACAGCTTTGGCGCACGATCTCCGGAACGGACGGTGCGTTCCGATGGAGTGGAGTCGTCCCATACGTGCCTATGGCCTGTCTCGCGGCCACGGGCCCCGATGGGTTCGGCCGGTCAATGGCGTTTAACGCGTCGCCCGGGAATACCGAGAATGTCGGTAATGTGGTGATCGCGGACGCCGAGCGTGCGCGAAAAAATCAAGGCCAGTCGATCGCGGACCGGCAACTGGACCTTACTGAGTACCCGGTTCTTTCGGGAGCGTTACCCACTGGCGGGAGTCCAATTCTCATCCTGTACGCCACCGTTGGGGAAGCGCAGCTCTACCTTCAGGCTTTAACCAGCGTCAAAGCTACACTGGACAGTCTCAAAATTGATGCAGTTCTCGCCGTTGACGGGCCGGCCACGTTCCAAGGTGAGCGCGTTCCGGTCGTGCAAGGAAGTGCGCCGGGCGCGGCACAGACTTACCTCATAAACAGCAGCGGGCACGTTGTTCTGGAGACATGGGGTCTGCCACAGATTGCGGCCCTGTTAAGAACGGTCGACGGAGAGTAGACCTGTAATGCGTACTACCCGGGTCGCCCTATTCGTGTTCATGTGCTTCCTCGCTGTGCAGCCGGTTTCCGCCTACGACATCTCCGTGTGGGTCGTCGACCTGAGCGGACAAGCGGTGCCGGATGCGCGCGTCTGGTTGGCCCAGGACAGAATCCCCAAGCATCTGACGACTGACGAAACGGGACGGTGTACCTTTACCGAGGTCGGTATCGGCCCTGTGCAGATCGTTGCGTGGAAGGACGGTCACGCGGTTGGCGGGCGGGACGCGCGCGTCGCCGGTTCTGCGGAGATTGCCATTGCCCTGGGCAGACCCGGCACTCTGGCCGTCCAACTCATCAGCCGCGGCCGTAATCCCAGCACGGGCGAGGAACTGAAACCGGAACCGGTGGAAGGCGCCCGGGTGGAGGCGATGCTCGTAAACAACGCGTTTACCGTTGCGGTGGACGATCTCGTCGAACACGGGTTTCCGTCTGCGCGAAGCGATGCCGAAGGGCGCCTGGTACTCGATTATCTGCCGGACGGGGGCCATGTCGCATTTCGCGTGAGCCATCGCCTGTTTTGTGACAAGTACGTGAATTATCCCGTCGGCCAGCGCGAGATTGTCGTGCAGATGTTCGAAGGCATCGTGCTTCGCGGGCGTGTTACCAACGAGCAGGGTGAAGGCGTCGAACATGCGCGCGTGTCTATCTTTCGTACCAACGACAACGACACAACCCTCCGCGAATTTGAAGAGGCCACGACGGGACCGGATGGCTTCTACCGGTCCATGCTTCCCCCCGGCGAATACCACGTTACCGCCAA
The DNA here is from genome assembly GCA_045863335.1 of Candidatus Hydrogenedentota bacterium. Lineage (GTDB taxonomy): Bacteria > Hydrogenedentota > Hydrogenedentia > Hydrogenedentales > SLHB01 > JAHDWY01. The sequence goes on from BTVY01000038.1 coordinate 24,925, forward strand.
GCATCCGTATTACGCGACCGCGGAGCCTGTCTCCGGTTCCCTTCGCCCTCAAGACTTCGATGCCACCTGCGACTTGATCTTGCCGACGGCCTTCAACCTTACAGGTCGAGTGGTGGGGACGGACGGAAATCCGGTCGGCGGCGTTCGCATTCAATACGTGGTGAACGAGGTCGTGTACGAAGAAACGCTAACCAATAATGCAGGCGATTTCACTCTCAACGTGGCGCCCGGCGATGGCCGCATCCACGTCGAAGCGCCCGAGGGATACATGACCGACCGGGGAACCGATATCGACGTGCAGATGGGCCAGGCGGACGTCGCCATCGAGGAAGCGATTCGTCTTCAGGTGTTGCCCGAAATCTCGGGCGTGGTGAGGGACGAGCACGGCGAACCCGTGCCCATGGCCTTCATCTCAACCATGGGATACGATCCGCCCCAGTTTGCAATTACGAGCCACGAGGGCCGGTTCTGGATGCAGCTACCGGCGGTGCCGGAAAACGCAGTGGCCCTGCTGCGTTTCGAGCATCCGCGCCGCTACATGCGCGCGGATGTTATCGTGCCGCTTAAAGACGTGGAACCGATCAAGGTGGGACTCATGCCGTTTGAGCCCGATCTTGCCCCTTGCGATCCCCAGTATGTTCAGAACAAGGCGCTGGACGCCCTGCGCGGAAAGGATGCGCCGCCAATCGAAGGCGACCTTTGGTTTAACGTCCCGGTTGACACGGATGGGGAGCCGATTGCGCCGACCCTGCAGACACTGCGGGGCAAGGTCGTCGCGCTCGCGTTTTGGGGAGGATTCGATCGGAGTGGGGAAGGACTTGCGCACATTCGTGGCCTGCGCACGCTCTATCCCATCATCCAGGAAATGGAGGATGTCGCGCTCGTTGGGATTCACGACACCGGCACCGATGAAGTCGAGCTTCAGCAGTACGTTCGCGATCTGGAAATCCCGTATCCCGTTTGTCGCGACGAGGATGCGAAAACGTACGACCGGTACGACATCACATCGGTTCCCCAGATCGTTCTAATCGACAAGAAAGGCGTCCTTCGATTCTACGATATCGACGGACGCCTGCTTGAGTTGATTAAGAGTCTACGGCGCGAAGCGCCGTAAGATGGTTAGGCGGAAATTTGCGCGGCCCGGCGCTGCAATGTGGACTTCTTGCGCGCGGCGGCATTCGCGTGAATGACGCCCTTGCTGGCCGCCTTGTCAATCTCCACCAAGGCCACGGGAAGCGTCTTCTTGATCTCCTCCGGGTTCTTGGCGTCGATGGCCGCGGCAGCAGCCTTGATGCACGTCTTCATCTTTGACTTTACAGCCATATTACGTTGGCGGTCCCGCTCGTTCGTGAGGTCGCGGGCTTTCGCCGTCTTGGTGTTCGGCATGCCTGAAAATCTCCACTAAATGGTAAAAACAGCCCTTAAACAGCACCGGACTCTACCAGAAACCCGGCTCCCCGTTCAAATTGGCCGTCCTGGAGTCTTGCGCGGATTGGGATCGGGTAGTAAGCTGAAACTAACGGCCGGGTTTCGGAGCCTGGCGGAAAGGGGACCGTATGTTTACCAATAGCAGCATTCTGGTGCCAACGGACTTCTCGCCCTATGCCCGGTTCGCCAATACCTATGCGTTGGCCATCGCCCGGAACTACGGCGGCACCGTTCATTTCGTGCACGTGCTCGACGCAAACGTCGTGTCCGGAGTCCGGGGACACGGCATGTGGCTCAACCCTTCCGACGCGCAAACCTTGCTGGATTCCATGCGGGAGCACGCTTCGAGCCGTCTCACCACCTTGGCAGAGGAGGCGGAAGGCCAAGGGGTCCGTTCGGAACAGCACATCGTCGTTGGCAACGCCCCGCAGGAGATTCTGCGACTTGCATTGGACAAGCAGTGCACGCTGATCGTGATTGCCACGCACGGACGATCGGGGTTCGACCAAGTCGTTTTTGGCAGTGTCGCCGAGAGGGTCGTGCGCCAATCGCCGGTGCCGGTGCTCGCGATCAAGCACCCCGAACACGACTTTGTCGAAGCGAGCGACCTGTCGCTCCGCATCCGGCACGTCCTGTTTCCCACGGACTTCTCCGACTTCTCCGAGAAAGGACTGCCTTTTGCCATTTCTTTCTGCCGCGAGTTTTCCGCAAAGCTGTCGTTGTTACACGCCACGGAGATTCCCATTGTGTTGCCCGAATTCATGCCGGATTCCGTCGTATCGGTCGGGCCGGAAATGGAGCAGGCGGCGCGCGGGACGCTGGAAGAGAAGAAGGCCGGAATCCCTGATCTCGATGTGGACGCCGTCTCTGTGACTGGGGTGCCGCATACCGAGATATGCCGCTTCGCGGAGGAGCATGGGGTGGACCTGATCGTAATGCCTACGCACGGCCGTTCGGGGTTCGGGCACGTGTTATTTGGAAGCGTGGCGGAGAAGGTGGTGCGGCTGGCGCGGTGCCCCGTGTTGACCATCCGGCCGGACGGGGATGGGTCCGCTTTCGAGCGGTGAGCAGGACGGAATTCTCCAGCGCCGGGCGACCCCCAAAAAATGTTCGCCTGGCAGACATTCTTCCCCCGCTATCGAATCGCGCGGTATCCCGACCCTAGTTCAAGCGGTTCTGGGCGCGGTACGATTCGATAGCCTGTTCGATGTCTCCGGGGCGGAGTTTCCCTTTGGCGACCAAGCCCCCGTCCGTGTCATAAATGATGAAACGATTGCAGCCGTGCTCCACGGCGTCGCACATCACGCGGCCCGCCAGATCTTCCAGCAACTCCCGCCGCTGATCCTGATCCGCCGCGTTCCACGACCGGCTCTCTTTCGGGGACAAGGTATACTGCCACGGCTCCGAACGAATAGGACGACGTTCGAACATTCGCGACCTCCCATCAGGTACTTCAATCGCGATTGCCGGGACAATTCCCGCAAGCGTTGCCGCCGTTGCACCTTCGACCCAGCCCGGCAGGGCAAGCGATCCGGCTGGCAAGGCACCTGCATTATAACATGCCCTTAGCAAAATCCAAGTTTGGCGCGGAGGGCGGGTACGGCGGTGGCCGATCAGTGGCAGGGTCATGCTTGTCTTATAGGTCCTATTCGTCCTATAAGTCCTATTGCACACCCGAATAGGACCTATAGGACCCATATGACCGATAGGACTCTTCCCCAAGTTGATGGCAGGCGGGATAATCTCCAGGCTCATGGCGATGAATCGCTGCGGCTGGAAAAGGACGAACCCAATGATGAGAGCCGCATCGTGTGCGGTCTCTGCGGCACTATGCTTGCTGATCTGCGGCTGTGTCTCGCTGAAGGATCACCAGACGGGGCGAGAATCTCTGGTGGCCGCCATCGAACAATGGGAGTCGCGCCGGCAATCGATCCCCGCTGACACCGAATTGAGGAAATACGTCAAACTGCGCTCCGAAGTGCTGAGTGCGTTCTGGGGGCGGGATATGTTTCTCGAAGCGGCGGTCATCGTGCCACCCGGTCACGATCCGGGCGAGCGCCTGCCGGTCTGCTATTTCATTCACGGGTTCACCAATTGGGAGCTCTGGGCCTTTCATCTGAGCGATGCGTTGATCGAGAGCCTCAACGACCAGAGCGAAGACTATCCCCGCATGATCTACGTCTTTCCGAACGCACAATTTGGGTTGGGACATCACGTTTTCGCGGATTCCGCGACCAATGGTCCCTGGGGAACAGCGTTCGTTAAGGAACTCGCGCCGGCCATCGAGACACAGTTTGGCGGAGCGGGGGAGACGGATGGCCGGTTTCTCGCGGGCCATTCATCAGGCGCATGGAGCGCGCTTTGGCTGCAGATCATGTATCCCGGCTCTTTTGGCGGCGCTTGGGCTATGGCGCCGGATCCCGTCGATTTTCGATCGTTCACCGGCGTTAACCTCTATGAGGATGAGAATGCCTTCGTCGACGAGGAAGGCAACGAACGGATGCTGGTCCGCAATCGAGACGAGTGGGTGCAGTCGTTTCGCGAGATCACGAAGACCGAAGCGCGGAAAGGTTTCTTCGCTGGCCAGTTTGCCAGTTTCGACAATGTGTTCAGCCCGATTGGGCCTGATGGATTGCCGCGACGCCTCTATGATTGGGAAACCGGCGTGATTGACCGCGAGGTCGCCGAAGCGTGGAAAGCGTACGACATTTCACTGATATTGCGATCGCACTGGGAGGAACTGGCGCCTAAGTTATCCGGTAAGCTGCACATCTACGCGGGTACGCTCGACAATTTCCGGCTCAATGAAGCCGTGGAGCTGTTGGGCTCGGAACTCGAAGAATTGAACGCCGAAGCGGAAGTCGTCATCGTCCCCTACGCCAGCCACAGTATCTTCCGGCCCCATCCCGATCACTGGCCCGAGGGCCTCGTCGAGAATATACACCGCGACATGGCGCATCATGAGGTGCTGTGAGGTGCTGTGAGGTGCCATGGGCTTCCAGCCCATGATCCCGCCCATGGGCATCTTGCCCATGGGACTCTTCATGGGGATCATGCCTAGTGTTTCGCCAGTACGAGCGTAGTGCGCAGTCAAAGTAGCTTGAGAATCTTGGGCAAGGATGCCCAAGGCACCTCGAAGACTTGGGCAGGGATGCCCAAGACACCTCGAAGACTTGGGCAGGGATGCCCAAGGCACCTCGAAGACTTGGGCAGGGGTGCCCAAGGCACCTCGAAGACTTGGGCAGGATGCCCAAGACACCTCAAAGACTTGGGCAGGATGCCCAAGACACCTCAGCTACATTTTCCCGAAGCGATCGAAGAAATCCGGGAAGGTTTTGGAGACACAGCCCGGGTCGTTGATGACGACTCCGGGGATCCTCAGTCCCGCCATGGCAAAGCTCATGGCCATGCGGTGATCGTCGTAGGTATCGATTGCCGCCCCGCGCAACACGCCCGGGCGAACGATGATGCCGTCGGCCAACTCCTCCGCATCCGCGCCGAGCTTGCGAAGTTCTGTGACGGTCGCGGCGATGCGGTCGGTTTCCTTGATGCGCAAGTTGGCGACGTTGTGAATGCGGGTTTCGCCTTCGGCAAAGAGCGCCGTCACCGCGAGCGTCTGCGCCATGTCCGGCATGGCATTGAGGTCGATATCGATTCCCCGGAGCGAACGACCGGATGTGACCTCAATCCAGTCCGGCCCCTCCTGAACGGAGCAGCCCATCTGTTCCAACACGTAGGCAAACTGCGCGTCGCCTTGGTGCGATTTGCTGGTCAGGTTTCGCACACGCACACGACCTCCGGCGATGGCAGGCGCGGCGAGGAAGTAGGAGGCGCCCGATGCGTCCGCTTCGATAGCGTAGGTGCCGGGCTTGTAGCGTTGGCCAGTTGGGCACGTGAAACTGCGGTATTCTTCATTGGCCGCGACAACGCCGCGCTCTTCCATCATGGCGAGCGTGAGGTCGATGTAGGGCTTGGAGACCAGGTCCCCTTCAATTCCGATGGTGATGGGCTCCGTCGCGTACGGCGCCACCATGAGCAAACCGGAGAGGTACTGGCTGCTCGCGGTTCCTTTTACTGTTGAGTACCCGCCAAAGCTTCCCCGGCCGGCGACGCGCAGGGGAGGGCATCCGGTCTCCGTCGCGGCGTGCACGCCCCAGGCGCCAAGCGCCTCGATGAGGTCCACGATAGGCCGTTCCCGCATGCGCGTGGTGCCGTCGATAATGACGTCGCCTTCGACGGTGGCGCAGGCCGCCGCGAGGAAACGGACGGCGGTCCCCGAGTTCCCGAGAAACAGTGGTTTTGCTGGAGGCTTGAGACCGTCACTTTCCACACGCGTGACCGATCCGTCGCACTCGACCGATACGCCGAGCGCGCGCAGACCGTCCATCATGTAGTTTGAGTCGTCGCAGTCCGCGGGATCCTGCAACTCGGTGACGCCCAGGGTGAGGCCCGCCATGACCAGGGCGCGGGCGGTGCAACTCTTCGAGCCGGGTATCGTAACGGTCGCGTCCAGCCCCGACCGCGTGGCGATAATCTTTTCGTTCATCGGATTAGAATCGAACCTCAACACGGGTGCCGCGGGCCAACTGCAACTGCTCGCGCGCGCTGCCGCGGTGTACTGCGATTTCAAGATAGTCATTACTGCTGAAGAGGACCAATGCACGGCCCGGCGGCACGTCGCCGTAAGTTTCATGCATTTCCGTAAACCGGTGATGCCCCGCGCGAAGTTCGCTGAAGGCACGGCCGCCAAGGTCCGTCCGGTGAATGTTCGTAATCGCATTGCCGAAGCGGTCGATGTGCATAATCGCGCCCTCCAGATGGCCTTCGGGGTCCGTTGACAAGGCCGGTATCTCCAGCATGGTCAACGTAGTCAGCTTCTCGCCGGCCATCTCCAGGGCTGCGCCCTGGGCGAGCCGGGCCGCCGCCGGTGCGAACATGTCGCGCCCATGAAAGGTCGCGCTGATCGACGAACGCATGAACTCCGGGTTCGTGATGATCCGCGCTTCCCGGATGGGATAGTGGCGCGCGTACAGGGTCAGCAAGCCATTATCGGGCAGCACGAATAACTGATCGCCGGCGGCGGCCACGATGGGTAGGCGCGATGTGCCCACGCCGGGATCGATGACGACACAATGGATTGTATTCTCTGGAAACAGTGGCGCGGCCGACGCGACAAACTGCGCCCCTTCAAAGACATCCTGCGGCGGGATCTCATGAGATAGATCGATGATGCGCACATCGGGACACAACGACAGGATGACACCCTTCATCGATGCCACATACGGGTCCCGCGTTCCGAAATCGGTCGTTAGTGTAATGAGGCGTGACATGGCACCTTGTTCCTATCCCCCGGATATGCGCATCCGCACCGCAGGCTCGCCCTAGCCCTGAACTTCCGCGCACCGCGTGCAGTTTCGCCCGGCACCCTTGGCCGCATACAATGCGCCATCCGCCGCCGCGATGATCTGTTCGATGGTGCGTCCGTGCGTGGGAAACTCGGCCAGCCCCTGGCTGATGGTTACGCTAAACGGAACGCCCTCATGCTCAAACGGCAAAGCCGCGATTCGCTGTCGCAACGATTCCGCTTGGGCCGATGCTTCCTCCAGCGTCGTTCCAGGATAAAGAATGATGGCCTCGTCCCCGCCGTAGATTCCCGCACGGTCGCTCGGACGCAAGTTCGCCCGGATGGCCGCGCCCATCTCGCGAATGACCCGGCTGCCCTGAAGATGGCCATGCGTGTCGTTGACCTTTTTCAATCCGTCCAGGTCGGTCATGGCGAGCGTGAACTTCGTTCCCGTCCGGCCTTTGGCAATCTCATCCTGCAAATGCGGTTTGAAGGACTCCAGCGTCAGGAGGCCAGTCAAGTCGTTGTAATGGATTCGACGATGCACTTCCTGGTGAAACAGCGCGTCCATCTCGTCCTGCAGCATGAATTTCAAGACCACGTCGCCAAGCTGGATCTTGTCGTTGCTGTTCAGGCGCTCGGTCCGGATCGGCTGGTTGTTGACCCGTGTGCCGTTCATGCTGTTCAGATCAGCAATCTCGTAGTATTCGTCATCATCCTTCTTCACGAAAGTGATGCTGGCGTGCTGGCGCGACACTGACGGCAGGCCTATGGTGACGGTGGCATCAGGCGAACGACCAATGGAAATCTGCGTTTCCTTGATGGGAAACTCCCGTCCAATCTCCCACCCGGCAAGCACAATGAGACTCGCCCGCTGCCCTTCGTGCATCGCGCGGATCGCCGCCAACTCCTCCGCCAGGATGAGTTTCGTTGTGTCGCCGTCGGATTCTTTTTGCTTTTCCATGGTGCCTTGCGTCCACCGCTTCCGGCGTAATGATATCAAGGCGTCGCACGCCGCGCAATGATCGGGCGGATTGCGGCGGAATTCCGTTGCCGGGTATCGTGTTCAGGAGGTCTTTGACGAACGATGAGGGAATAGAAGGTGCCATGCAATACGTGAAAATCGCCAAAGTGGCCGAGTTTGAGAAGCAGCGGTTCAAGAAGATCAAGCTCCTCGCCCGCAATGTGGCAATCTTCAAGGACCCTGACGGAACCTTCTTTGCCACTGAAATCAGTTGTAAACACCAGAACTGGGACCTCACGACCGGGACCTTCAAAGGAGACATTGTCACCTGTCCCCGGCACCAATGGGTTTACAATATCCGCACCGGCCAATGCCTCACACATGACTCCACCCGGCTGCGGAAGTATGGCCTGAAGGTGGAAGGGGAGGATATCTTCATCACCCTGACGCCCATCGAAGACTGACCGGGCGCCACCAGCGAGGGCCATGCAATGTAGCGCAGGCGTCCTCGCCTGCAATGCATGACGCAGGACCCCATAAGAATGCAGGCGAGGACGCCTGCGCTACATTCGAGCCCTACGCCAGTACCAGGAACAGCACCAGTTCGATTTCCACCAGCAGATGCGCGAGGAAGGGTAGCAGGGCGTTCCGGCGGCGTAGCGCCCACGCGGTGAGAATCAGGGAGAAGACCACCATGCCGGCCGCTTCGATTGGCGCTTTTTGCAGGTGGTACACGCCTTCCGAAAACGGCACGATCAGCCAGCCGAACCGCGGCCACCGCGCCGCGAAAGGGCGCAGCAGAAAGTAGCGATGGATGAACTCCCAGCCAATCAGCCAGGAGAAGGTCCACAGCATGCCGCGCGCGATGATCTCCCACTTCTGCGGCCAGGGCAAGTCGCCGTACGAAGGGTAATACTCGCGTAAGCTCGGAAAGACATTGATTGTCAGGACCGCCAGCAAGCCGACCGCCCCCAGTCCAAGCAGCAGCGCCCAGTCCCACCGTTTCCAACGCGAGACGCCGAAATAGCCCCAGTCCATCCCCTGCAGACTGACGACAAACGGCACGACGAACCACGCCACGAACTTGAACCAGTCGAATCCGTTGTCCGACGTCCACTGGAACACGCGCCAATCGATCGGAACGCGGACCCCCAACGCCGCAAGCGTGTCGACCAGCAATACCACGGCGACATACCCTGCAACCACGCAGAGGAGGAGGAAGGAGGGTTTCTTTTGGTCGGAAGTAGATTCCACAGGCAATTCCAGGTTCTAGCCGTCTCGGACCCAGATTGTGCGTTATGACAAGGACGCGCCGCAAGGTCATGCGATCAGAAAATCGAGCGAGCAAAGTAGGTCGGGAATGATTCCCGACCCGGGAATTCTGAGGCGCTCCGAAAGCCGGTCAGCCCGAATTTCAATGCGAGGACGAAGGCAAGGGCAGTCCTTGCATTGGCCGAGAACGGAACCGGACGGGAATCATTCCCGTCCTACTGTGCGCGATTCTGGCGCCTGCAATTTATTCAGCATGTCGCGCCATTCGGGATTATCCGGTTCGAGCGCGGCTCCCCTGCGCAGGATGTCCACCGCCATGGCCTCGTCCGCACCCGAGAAATACTCCACAGCGTTTCGCAGCACGCGCGGGTCGTCTCCATGCTCCTCGATGTTCTTGAGCCACAACTGTCGCGCCTTCTCATACGCTTCGCCGTCGAGAGGAAGCAACGGCCTAAGCATCAGCATGGTATGACCCGGGGCGTGTTCGATCAGCCAGAGAGCGTGACGCCGGTAGTTCTCCACGAGAGCCTTTCGTTTTTCCGCATCGTCTTCGTCGTACTGCGCATCCTGGTAGTATGTAGCAAGAATCAGGCGCGTGTCGCGATCGTCAGGATGTTCCCTGATCCAGTTTTCCAGCGCCTGAACTTCGTCCGGCGTGCGCATTGTTCCCGCCACGTATAACAACGCATCGCGGATCTCTCCCAGTTCATCCCATTCCGACGCAATGAATACCGAGAAGCAGATAGGAATTGCCAAGTAGAGGAGTCCCGCGCCTACGTAATTGACGATCTCCAATCGACTTGGCCGGCATGAGCCGTTGGGAATCATACCTTGATCCAGGGCCTGTGAGTATTTTTTCTTTGCTCGCTCGTGAATGTCTCGGTGAACTTTGTACGACAAGAAGGCGGGGATGAGCAGCGCGGGCGCTGATGTCTTTGGGGTAACATTCAGAACGTACGCGCCGACAACGTCGATCGTCATAAACGCCCCAATCCACCCGGCCAGTGCCCACAATCTGCCGTCTGACAATCCGCTGAACGCGACCCGATTCCGTCGAATCAGACGTTCGGCGAAGAAGTCCGTATGTTTGCGATGGTGTGCGTTTAGTATACGAATAAGTGGTATACCAACGACTACGCCCCATAGAATCCCGAACCACGGATCGGCGCCAAACGCCCATATCACAAGCCGCTCGGCAACACCGGGCGGTGACAACGTCGTGCTCTCGGCGGAAGCACGCTGATAGGTATCCCAGTCGAACAACGACAACCGGGAAAGAAACACTGCCGGCATTAGCGATGCGATTAGCCCCACGTAAGTTATGCCGAAGGAAGAGAATGCGACCCACCCTATAGATGGAAGGTGCTTTCTATAAGGCAAGTTTTCCAACTTCGTTGCCATAGAAATCCTCACCTCGCCAGACTAGCGACGCTTGCATTGCGCCGTTACCACGGCTTACTGTAAATATACTATGGCCGATGCAGTAAGCAAGCCCGACGGAAAATCGCGACGTCCGCTCCGATTCGTGGCCCGGCTCATCGCAGTCTTGCTTCTCGCCCTCGTCGGGTTCTACGTCGTGTTCTTCTTCGCCCAAACTTCGCTCATCGCGCAGGGCGAACCGGGCATCACCATCACGCCGAAGGTACACGATTGGACCTACGAAGACGTCTCCGTCCGCGTCGGCGATGAGACGACGCATGCGTGGTTCTTACCCTTGGAAGGCGCGAAGGGGATTGTCCTCTATTGCCACGGGAACGGCGGGAACCTGTCCATGCATTTCCCCGCGACGGGGATGCACCGGGCGCTCGGGTTTTCGACGTTGATCTTCGATTACGGCGGGTTCGGCCGGAGCACGGGCGAGCCGACGGAGCAGCGCGTATACGCCGACGCGCGGGCCATGTGGAAATGGCTGACGGAGACCAAGGGCATCCCGCCCGACGACATCGTCATCTGGGGCACCTCCTTCGGCGGCGGCGTGGCGTGTCAACTTGCGACCGAAGTCGAAGCGGGCGCGCTGGTTCTGGAAAGCACCTACCTGTCCGTGCCCGAAGCTGCCAGCGATCACACGCCCGGTGTGCCCTGGGGATTGCTGATCCGGTATCACCTGTCGAACAAGAGTAAGATCGGTGAGGTCCACTGCCCAGTCCTGATCATCCACAGCAAGGACGACACGCTGTTTCCCATCCGCCACGGGCGCGGCCTCTACGAATGCGCCAACGAACCGAAGTTGCTGGTGGAGACGCATGGCGACCATTACGACACGGGGATCAACAAGGATAGATATATTCCGCCGATGACGGAGTTTTTGGATCGGTTTTTTGCCGCGGCCGATGCATCGACAAGCGAGGCTTGATGGACGATATGGACGTTATGGACAACATGGACAGCGTTCAGCGAAGACCAAGGTTGGCAGCAGGCTTTCCCTCGTCGCTCATTTGTCCATAGAGTCCATACTGTCCATATCGTCCATAGCGAACTCCGCTACCGCGCGATCTTCCTTCCCTCGCGCGTGTCGGGGAACGGACACAAATCCCGCACCACACACTGCGAACACCTGGGGCTCCGCGCGTTGCACACGGCGCGGCCATGGAACACCATGCAATGCGAATACATCCGCCAGTGTTCGCGGGGCAGGAGCTTCATGATGTCCTGTTCGATTTTGTCGGGATCGGACTTCGTCGTGAAGCCGAGCCGGTTGCTGAGGCGTTTGCAGTGGGTATCGACAATGACGCCGACCGGTTCAAAGCATTCCGCCATGAGCACGTTCGCCGTCTTGCGGCCCACGCCCCGCAGCTTGATCAATTCTTCCATGCTGCCCGGCACCTTGCCGCCGTGTTTCTCGACGAGATCGCGGCAGGCTTCGCGGATGCTCTTCGCCTTCTGCCGGTAAAACCCGCAGGTACGGACGGCCTCTTCGAGTTCGCCCTCCGGCGCGTTCGCGAATTCCTTCGCGTTCTTGTACTGCTTGAAGAGCGACTTGGTGACGATGTTCACCCGCTCGTCCGTGCATTGGGCCGCGAGGATCGTTGACACCATGAGTTGCACGGGGTTCGTGTAGTCCAGCGAACACGTCGCGTCCGGGTACTCCGCTTCGAGTCGCTGCACGACCTCCAGCGCACGCTCCTTTTGTGCCGATACGGTCTTCTTAATGGCCGCCATCGTTTCCTTACCTCTTCCGCCATTTCAGCAACTTGTCCGCGGGCATACAGTTGATCAGATTCTCCGGTTCCAGCCAACCCTTCCGCGCGATGCCGACGCCGTACTTTACGTGATCGATCCCTTCGACCCGGTGCGCGTCCGGACCGATGCTGAACAGGAGTCCCTTTTCCTTTGCGCGCTTGATATAGCGCCAATCCAAGTCGAGCCGATGGGGATTCGCATTGATCTCGATGGCTACGTTGTTGGCGAGGCAGGCGTCGAAGACCTTTTCGTAGTCGAGCGGATACCCGTCGCGCGACAGCAGCAGCCGGCCCGTGGGATGACCGAGTATGCTGGTGTACGGATTCTCCACGGCTTTCACCACACGCTTCGTAGCCTCGGCCTCGCTCATGTCCAACTTGCTGTGCACAGACGCCACGATAAACTCGAAGGTCTTCAACACGTCTTCGTCATAGTCCAGGGAACCATCGGATCGGATATCCGATTCAATCCCTTTGAAGATGCGGAACCCCTTCATCTTCTTGTTCAACGCGTCGATCTCTTCGTGCTGTTTCTGGACCCGAACCGGGGTCAGTCCGCCCGCGTATGCTGCCGATTGGCTGTGGTCAGCGAGGATCATGTATTTGAAACCGCGTTCCCTGGCCGCTTCAGCCATGTGTTGGATGCTGTCGTGTCCGTCGCTGTAGGTCGAATGACAGTGAATGAGTCCGATCAGATCGTCTTGCTCGACGAGATTCGGGATATTCTCTACATCCAGTTCGCCCATGTCCTCGCGCAGCTCCGGCGGGATGTACGGCAGCTTGAGTTCCTTGAAGATGGCGGCCTCGTCCTTGCACTTCACGTTTTTCTCGCCGCGGAACAGACCGTACTCGTTCATTTTCAGGTCCATATCCTTGGCGCGCTGCCGCATGGCAACATTGTGTTCCTTGCTGCCCGTGAAGTGGTGGAGCGCGTAGGGGAACTCCTCGTCGGAAACCACGCGCAGGTCGGCGGCGATTCCGGATTTCAGGATGACGCTCGATTTCGTGTCGCCATGGCCTGTCACGCGTTCCACGTTCTCGGCCTTCACGAACCGCTTCATCAGTTTCTCCGGGTGCTTGGAAGACGCCAGGATGTCGATGTCCTTGATGATTTCCTTCTTTCGCCGCAGGCTGCCCGCGATTTCGATACGGATGACCGACTTGTCTTCGGCAAGGTAGTCGCGCAGGGATGCCGCCTCGTCCCACGCGCGGTTGAAGAGATACAGGCCCTGGTGTTTCTTGACCAGCGCGATGCCATCGAGGATCTTCTGGCGCATCTTCTCCCCGAAGCCCTTCAGGTCCTTCATCTTGTCATCGGCGCAGGCCTCCTCGAGTTGGACGAGCGATTCGACGCCGAGTTCCTCGTATAGCTGTTTGATTCGTTTCGCGCCAAGGCCGGGGATGCCAAACAATTCGAAGAGCGTGTCGGGAAACTTGGCGCGGAGTTCCTGGTGGTATTCGAGTTTGCCGGTCGTGACCAGTTCCTCGATCTTCTGTTCGAGCGCGTCGCCGACGCCTTTGATCTCCCGCAGCCGTTTCTCTTTGACCAGTGTTTCGAGGTCGTCTTCGTGCTGCTCGAGCGCCCGTGCGACGTTTTCGTAGGACCGCGACTTGAACGGATTCTCGCCGGACAGCTCCAGGAGTATTGCGATTTCTTCGAGAACCTTTGCGACGTCTTTTTTGTTCATCGATCTCTCGTGCGTAATGGCCGGAACCGTGGCCGGTATTGTGTGGGATGGACTGCGTCGAATCTACCGCAAACGGTGTCGAAAACCAAACTGCGGTCACCGCGGTCTAGCAGATGAGCATCGTTTCGTTAAGGTGCCGCAGGGCAGTGGAGTATTCGTAGTATGCGCTGGAATCGTCGTTGGGTCTTCTGTGTAGTGACGGTGTTCTCGCTAGCTTTCGCCGGGTGTGGGCTCAAGAACGGCGGCATCGAGTTTGGACCGGTCTCCTTCTCCCTGCCCGTCGCGGCGGGTGTTTTCGATGCCTCGGTCTATCCCGAGGCTGAGTCGCTTCCCCTTGCTACCGGAGTCGTCGAGATGGACCTGTGCACCTTGCCGACCGAGGACGAATTGACCGAGGTGTTCCGGCAAGCCGGTGAGATTGACCTCAGCAGTTTCGTGGAACTGAGCCGCGTCGAACTTCGCCGGACGGTACTTCATGCCTCGTCCGGCGACTTCCGGGACGTGAAGGCCATCCAGGTTTACTTCGTCCCTCGATACGGCAGCATCTTCAATACCGTGAATCTCGGCGGAGCGTTCTCCTTGACCGGTTTCGGAAACACTATCGAGATCGAACCCGCGAAGGACGTCGACCTACTCGAACTCATCCGGGAGAACGACGCCATCCCCGGCGCGGATTGCCCCAAGCTGCGGGTCCGCGTCACGGGTTCCGCGCCGGATGAGGCCATTGCCTGGGACGCCCAAATTGACGTAGACGCATACGCCCTGCTCGATGTATTCTAGCGCTGGCCCTGGTTCCTGACGAGACGCAAGTAGCGCTGTTCGAATCTCGACTTGCCAGAAAGGCCGTTCCGTCCCTGCCGTATCGTGCGATTTCTGTGTCCTGGGTTACGAGGGTGTGGCTATGCGTGCGTATACTCTGTGTCTGGTCTCCAACGGCATCCCATTGCGATCGCTGCTCGGGGCAGCAATCCTGATCTCGTCCTCCATTCTTTCCGGATGCGGCGGCGAGAACTCCAGCGCTAGTACGCCCGCGGGTGCTGGCGCTCCTGCGGAGCAAGCAACGTCGCCGTCCGCGGCGGCGCCCCAACGAGGCGCCGGGAGTCCGATTCGTGAAGGAGGGGCGTTGAAACTCAATACACCGGCAGGCCCGGTGGACGTGCCCGTGGCGGAGGCGCAATACGTGAACACCGACGAAGGGTATTCAGACTATGTGGAGGTCTGGGGCAATGGACTGAGTCTCACGGCGCAAGTCGGCGGGAAGGTTGAGGAGAACGACGAGGAACAACTCCAGTACCAGAGCCTCGCAGGCAAGCCATTGCCGATTCAGCCCCTCGATCCGGAGAACGGTGAACCCATGACGATTGAGATTCCCGGCTCCGGCTCGTACACCATTCTGGGCGGTGCGCTGGTCGTGGAGAAGTTCGAGCACGGCCCGTCCACGGTCGATCGATGGCAAGGGCGTGTAGATCTCACGCTTCAGACCGTTCAGGGTCCGATTGCGGTCACGGGGACGTTTTCGTTCGGGATCGTACCGGTCTGGTAGCCCTGCGCTTCTTCGAGGAGGAGGCGTCTCCGTCGCGAACCGCGTTGCCGATTCCCAGCGCAATTGCGAGCACTTCGCTCATGCGCGACACGAAGTGGATCGTTAACTTCTTCTTGGCGCTCTCGGGTACGTCGACGAGGTCATTCTTGCAGCGTTCCGGGAGGACGACTTCCTTAATGCCCGCGCGAGACGCGGCCAGTACTTTTTCCTTGATTCCACCGACCGGCAGGACCAGCCCGCGCAATGTGATCTCACCCGTCATCGCCAGGCCCGTCTTTACCGTCTTGCCCGTCAGAAGCGATGTGACTGCCGTGAGGATCGTTACACCCGCGCTCGGGCCATCCTTGGGCACCGCGCCCGCCGGCACGTGGATGTGGACGTCGAACTTCCCGAATTCATCGGGATCGATACCCAAGTCCTTTGCATTCGCGCGCACGTAACTCATAACCGCCTGCGCGGACTCCTTCATAACGTCGCCCAGTTGGCCTGTCAGCACCAGCCCGCCCTTGCCCGGCATACGCGTTGCCTCGATGAAGAGGATGTCGCCTCCCGTCGCCGTCCAGGCGAGCCCCGTCGCAACGCCGGGGATACGGGTGCGCTCCGCTACCTCGCGATACACCTTCTGATTGCCGAGATACTTCGGCACGTCATTGGCGTCGATTGTAATCGGCTTGCGCCGGCCTTCTGCGAACGTTCGCGCACAACCCCGGCAAACGTTGGCAATCTCCCGTTCGAGATTGCGGACTCCCGCTTCGCGCGTGTAGCCGTTGATAATCAGGCGCAACGCCGCGGCGGAGAATTTCAGGCGTTTCTTGTCCAATCCGTGGGCAGCGAGTTGTCGTGGCACGAGATACTTCCGCGCGATATGGAGCTTCTCTTCCAGGGTATATCCGGGAATCTCGATAATTTCCATGCGGTCGCGCAGGGCCCAGGGAATCGTGTCCAACATGTTTGCCGTAGCAATGAACATGACTTTCGACAGATCGAAGGGCACACTCAGATACAAATCCGAAAACGTGTCGTTTTGCGCCGGATCGAGTACTTCGAGTAGGGCCGAAGAGGGATCGCCTCGAAAGTCCGAACCCAGCTTGTCGATCTCATCCAGCATGAAGACCGGGTTGTTCGACTGCGCCTTGCGAACGTTTTGAATGATGCGGCCCGGCAAGGCGCCCACGTAGGTCTTGCGGTGCCCGCGAATCTCGGCCTCGTCCCGCATCCCGCCGAGCGACATGCGCACGAATTTGCGGCCGAGCGCGCGCGCGATCGATTGTCCCAAGGACGTCTTGCCGACTCCCGGCGGACCAACAAAACAGAGGATGGGTCCCGCGGCGTCTTTCTTGAGTTTGCGTACCGCGAGATACTCCACGATACGCCGTTTCACCTTGTCGAGACCGTAGTGATCTTCGTTCAGGATGCCCTCGGCGCGTTGCGTGTCCAGATTATCCTCGGTGGACGAGTTCCACGGTAGCTCGACAATCCAATCCAGGTACGACGAGATCACGTGGTACTCCGCGCTGGCTTCATTCATCTGGCTCAGCCGGTTCAATTCGCGGAGCGCTTCCTTCTTAACCTCTTCCTTAAGGTCGAGTGCCTCGATTTTCTCGCGGTACTCCTCGACTTCCGGCTTTGCCAGGTCGGCCTCGCCCAGTTCATCCTGAATCGCCTTCAATTGCTGGCGCAGAAAATACTCCCGCTGGCTCTTGTCGATGGAACTGCGCACGTCGTTGCGGATCTTGTCCGACAACTCCATCATCTCAACTTCTTTGGCAAGGAGGAAGGTCAATCGCTCCAGCCGTTTCTTGCGGTCCGTTATCTCCAGGATCTTTTGCTTTTCCTCCACGGCAATGTTCAGATTGCCCGCCACGAGGTCGGCCAGGAACCCCGGATCGTCGATATTGTCGAGCACCTGGGACGCCGCGTCCGGAATATCCGGCGACAAGCTGATCAAACGGGACATCTGCATGCGGACCGCCGTAGCGAGCGGTACGAGTTTTTTCTCGTCTCCGGTGGAGTCCTTCAATAACTCGGCGTGAACGATGGTGTACGGCTCGCGCTGTTCCACCCCCGCGACGCGGAACCGCCGCAGGATCTGGATCACCACGTTCATCGAGCCGTCGGCGACGCGTTGCATTTGGAGAATGCGTCCCGCGCTTCCAATTTCGTACGCGTTATCGATGGATTTGGAGTCGCTCTCACCGTTCCGCCGCGTTAACAGGCCGACGTACCGGGAGCCCATGATCGCGTCGTCGATCAGTTTCGTGTCGTTCTTGCCGTTGATTCGAAACGGTAAGACGGACATGGGAAACGCGACCTGCCCCGTAAGAATCAGGATCGGCAGGTTCCGGGGAATCTCCGCCCCGGGATCGGAAGGGAGCTCGATTGCAGTACTGGGCAAATCACTCATGATGAGACTTCCTGAAAACCTGTATCGTTAGGTAGCCGTCGGCGAAGTCGGCCTCGATGCGTTCCGTCGCTGCGCATTCCGGTAACCGGACGTATCGGGCAAATTGTCCGTATGGGATCTCCATAAGATGCACATGCTGCGTATTCTCCGGCAGGCGCTTATTGCGGGTGCCTTCGATGCGCAGAACGCCGTCGTTGACGGACACGCGGATGTCCGACTTGTGCACCCCGGGCAATTCGACCACGATAACAACGCTGTCTTCCCGTTCGAAGATGTCCAACAACGGCTGCCACGTGGACGACCCGATCTGGTCGAGGCGCGCTGCGCCCTCCAGATCGCGCATCATGCCTTGCATGCGGTTCAGCATGTCGTTCAAGTCACGCATGGTTCATATTCTCGGGCCAGAAGAGTATTCCCCATTAGCATACGAGCGGGGAGGGGGTGTCTACAAGAGGAACACGCGGAGCGACTTGGTCATTCCAAAGCGACTCAGCGTGTTTCAAAAGCAGATTGTTGGGGTCAACCAGTGGTCTACCGCGCTTCGGAGCGGGCTGGAAGCCCGCACCACAAACCTCCCCGAACCGTGTTTTGTTTGTCCTGGACCACTTTTGAAACACGCTCTTAGAGGACGAGAATCGCAAGATTTCTCATGCCGTTGTCATGGGCGCGATGCGAATGAAATCGCCCGTCGGTTATGGTGCAGATACCGCTGACGGAGATGTGCGAACGAGGCACACCGGCTTGGGAGAGGCATAGGGCGTTCGATTCCCACAAATCGACCATCCGTCCGCGAACGACGAGGCCGGCCGCAGCGAAGTCTTGCGCGATCTCCTCGGATACTTCGTAGGCGCCCGGCCCTGCGGAGGGGCCGATCAACGCATGAATATTCTCTGGGGCGGCACCATATGCTTCCTGAAGCTCAGCGACCGCCGCACCCGCGATGTTATTGAAGGTCCCGACCCGCCCGGCATGCACGATGCCGCCGGACCGCGTCACCGGATCGAAGATCCACAGGGGAACGCAGTCGGCAATCGTTACACCGATCGGAAGCCCCGGCACATCCGTGATGATCGCGTCAGTCTCGGGAAATGGTTCCAGGCTCGGATCCGCGCTGCGACCGCTGTCTTTCGCCGAAGCACGGGCAACCGATACGCCATGCACCTGGGCCGCGCGTACCAGCCGGTCGGGGTGGAGGCCCAGGGATATGCAGAACGCGGCGCAACTGTTGCCGTCCGGCAAGTCGCTCCGCCGGCAGTCCCCGTCGCTTCGGTCGGACATGGCCGCGACCGACACGCCAAGCCGTTCGAAGTCGGTGAACCGCATCATATGATGTACTTGCTCAGGTCCCGGTTTTCCACGATCTGCTTCAGGCGTTCTTCCACTTCGACTGCGCTGAGTTCGACGCGTCCGTCCTCGGTCTCCGGCGCATCGAAGGACAAGTCCTCGAGCAGATACTCCATCACCGTGTGCAACCGACGCGCGCCGATGTTCTCGGTCTCCAGGTTCGCCTGTTCCGCGATGCGCGCAATCGCGTCAATCGCGTCGTCGGTAAATACCAGCGTGATGCCTTCCGTGGCCAGCATGGCCTCGTACTGTTTGACCAGCGAGTTTTTGGGCTCCCGCAGGATGCGCACAAAATCCGACGCGAGCAGGCTATCCAGTTCGACGCGGATTGGAAAGCGCCCTTGAAGTTCCGGGATGAGATCGGAAACTTTGGTCATGTGGAAAGCGCCCGCAGCAATGAACAGAATGTGATCGGTCTTGACCGGGCCGTACTTGGTCGTGACCGTGCTACCCTCGACGATCGGCAAAATGTCCCGTTGTACGCCTTCGCGCGAGACATCAGGGCCATGACCGCCGGAACCGCGCCCTGCGATCTTGTCGATCTCATCGAGAAAAACGATGCCCGAGTTCTCCGTGCGTTCGACGGCCCGCCGGACGACGACATCCATATCGATCAGGTTGTCGAGTTCTTCCGCTTCAACGAGTTTGCGGGCCTCTGCGACGGTTGTCTTGCGACGCTTCGTGCGCTGGGGCATGAGCCGTCCGAACATCTCCTGGATGTTCACGCCCATTTCCTCGAGCCCCGAGTTCGAGAAGACCTGCATCATCGAAGTCTTGCCGGCTTCGCGCACGTCCACCTCGATCTCGCGGTCGTCGAGTTCGCCCGCCACAAGTTTCTTGCGCAGAATTTCGCGCGTGCGCGCTTCGCTCTGGTCCTCGGGCGAAGGTGCGGGGCGTTCGTCGCCGGCAGACGGGTCGGTTGGCCGGTAGATGCGTTCTGGGCCGCGGGGCGGGGACTGCGGAGGCAGGAGCAGGTCGAGCAACCGGTTCTCCGCGGCTTGCTTGGCGGTGCCTTCCAGCTCCTTCTCCATTTCGGCGCGCACCATGCCCACGGCGACTTCCGTCAATTCGCGAACCATGGATTCGCAATCCCGGCCCACGTATCCAACTTCGGTGAACTTGGAGGCCTCCACTTTCACAAACGGAGCATCCGCCAACTTGGCCAAGCGACGGGCGATCTCCGTCTTGCCGACGCCGGTCGGGCCAATCATGATGATGTTTTTCGGCATGACCTCGTCGCGCATGCCGTCCGACAACTGCTGTCGGCGCCAGCGATTCCGCAAGGCCACGGCCACCTTACGCTTTGCGCTGTGCTGGCCGATGATGTATTTGTCGAGTTCGTCAACGATTTGTCGTGGGGTTAACACGCTCATGGATGCAGTACTCCTGCGCGGTTAGACATCGACGGAGGCACGCGAAATCAGCCCATCTTGTTGATGCGGCGGATGTGGCGCTCCCCTTCACTGAATGGCGTGTCCAGCCAGATATCGATGAGTTGAAGGCACGTTTCGAGAGAGAGGATTCGCGTGCCGAGCGCGATCACGTTGGCATTGTTGTGGGTTCTGCTCAATCGCGCCATTTCGGGCGTCGCGCAGGGCGCAGCACGGATCCCTTTATACCGGTTCGCCGCCATGCCAATACCGATTCCCGTGCCGCAAATGAGCACGCCGCGTTCCGCTTCTCCGGTTTGGATCGCCTCGCACGTGCGCTTCGCGTAGTCCGGGTAGTCCACGGAATCCGGGCCATCGGTGCCACAGTCCACCACCTCGTAACCGCGGCTCTTCAGATGCTCGATGATGGCGGGTTTGTAGTGCGGGGACGGTCCTTCAAAACCGGCGTGGTCGCTGCCGACTGCAATCTTCATATCACGTACCTGTTGGTTGGAAATCCAAAACCCATATTGTAGGGACTCACACAGCCTCGAACAAGGTCTTTACGCCTTGATCAATCTCGTCAACATCTCCCGTGTGACGGCGCCTTCCCGGAGCAGCACGTCCGTATCCGGATCGTAGACGGTCGATGGAAGCGCATGAGGCAGCACCCCTCCATCGATGGCGACTGCGATTCCCGCAATCGTCAAGTCGGCGAGCGAACGCGCCGGCGGTTCGCCACTGGCATTGGCGGAGGTCGAAACGATCGCATGACCGGCCTCACGGCAGATCGCGCGCGCCGTTTCATCTCCAGGAATTCGCACGCATACCTTGGGGCGTCCGGAGGTCACGATGTCCGGTACGTTCGCGCCCTTCGGCAGGAGCAGCGAGAGCGGTCCTGGCCAGAACGCCTCCGCATACCGCAGGGCCTTGGCACTCAGCGACTCCACGACACTTTCCACTTGCGCCATGTCCGAAGCAACGAGCAGGAGCGGCAATTCCACGGGACGGCCCTTGCACGCGTACACGCGGGCTATGGCCTCTGCGTTGAAGGGGTCCGCGCCCAATCCGTATACGGTTTCCGTGGGATACAGGATAACGTCGCCGTTTCGAATCGCTTCGGCGGCCGCCGCGACGCCTTCCGCATCGGCCGCGAAGATCTTCACAGCGCGGACTCCAGCATGGTCCGAATCTGACTGAACGCGCGAAACCGGTGACTGATGCCCGCCTTGATCGACGGGTCCAGTTCGCCAAAGGTCTTGTCATGCCCCTCGGGAATGAACATGGGGTCGTACCCGAAACCATTGTTCCCCCGAAGTCCGGAAGCGATGCGGCCTTCGACGGCACCTTCGACGGTATGAACTTGACCATTCATTCCAGCAAGCGCCGCGATGCAGATGTAACGTCCCGTTCGCTTCTCTTCAGGCACACCTTGAAGCATCGCGAGCACTTTCGCGTTGTTGTCGTCGTCCGTACAACCTTCGCCCGCGTACCGCGCCGAGCAGACGCCCGGTTCACCGTTGAGCGCATCGATAACAATGCCGGAGTCGTCTGCGACGCAGGGGGACCCCAATCGTTCGGCATAGTATCGCGCCTTGAGGACCGCGTTCTCCTCGAATGTGACGCCCGTTTCTTCAGGCGGTTCCACGGGGGGGAAATCAGCAAGACTTGCCAGCTGGACCGGTACGCCTCGCAAAAAGCCGGCGATTTCGGCGTACTTGTGCTTGTTCCCCGTGGCAATGACGAGAACGCTACTCATTGCCGAGCGCTTTCTGTTGAAGCGCAAAAAGCTCGCGGACGCCTTTCTCGGCCAAATCGAACATCGTGTTCATCATGTCGCGGGAGAACGCCTCGCCTTCGGCTGAACCCTGCACTTCGATGAAGCGTCCGTCCTCGCGCATGACGAGGTTCATGTCTACGTCCGCCACCGAGTCTTCGTCATAGCACAGGTCGAGCAGCGGTTCGCCGTTCACGATACCGACGCTGACCGCGGCACATTGGCCCGCAATCGGAGACAGTTGGAGGATTCCCTCGCGAATCAACTTGGCGCAGGCGTCATGCAGCGCCACGTAGGCGCCTGTAATCGCCGCGGTTCGCGTGCCTCCATCCGCCTGGATGACGTCGCAGTCGAGCGTAATCTGCCGTTCGCCCAACGCTGCGAGGTCCGTAACGCACCGCAGGGATCGCCCGATTAACCGGCTGATCTCGAGCGCCCGGCCCTTCTTCACCGCGTCGCGTTGAATGCGGCCGTGGGCGGAGCGGGGGAGCATGCCGTACTCGGCAGTCACCCAACCGGAACCCGTGTCACGCAGAAACGGCGGCACCTTATCTTCGAGGGAGGCGGTGCACAAGACACGGGTGTGGCCGAACGCGATCAGCACCGATCCTTCGGCATAGCGCGTATAGTTGCGCTCGATGGTGACCGGGCGCAGGTTGTCAAATGCACGATTGTCTGGCCGCATTACTACTGGGCGGCCTCCAACTCAACTACCGGAGGGCTTACGGCTTCGTCCTTGGCGTCCGCCGCGGCGACTTGCGTCTCTGCCGTGTCCTTATGGTAGCGCTTCAATAGATTTTCCCAAACCGCGTCTTCCTGGAGAATCTCAACCGCCCGCTTAAGCTGCACATCCTCGACGGTGGTCTCGTCCACGGAATCGCCGGTGACGCTACCGTGGTTCTGCTGATTCTGCATCGCAGGATCGGTTTCCCAGGATTCGCGCATTTGCAGGAACAAATCGCGCCACTGCTCCATCGGAAGCGGCGCTTCCACGTCCGGCAGGATGCCATGTTTGTTGATGGTTACATCGGCCGGCGTGTAATACAACGCGGTGGTCAATCGCAGCGCGCTATCTTTCGGGCGGCGCAGCGGAATGATGGTCTGGACGCTGCCTTTTCCAAAGGTCTTCATCCCTACGACCAGCGCCCGCTCATAGAACTGAAGCGCCCCCGTAACGATCTCCGAAGAACTGGCGGTCTGCTCGTTCACGAGCAACACCATGGGAAAGTTCTCCGGGAGAATCGGATCGCGCTCCGTATACAGCGTGATCTCTTCGCTCACCGTGCCGTCCGACTGATGCCGCCCCTTCGTGTAGGTGACTTTGGTTCCTTTCGGCAAGAACAACTCGGCCACGTCCTTCGAAGCGCTCAGCAGCCCGCCGGGATTCCAGCGAAGATCCAGGATCAGCGAGCGCATACCCTCTTCTTCCAGCTCTTTGAGGCGGCTCGAAATCTCTTGAGCGGTCGTCTTCTTGAAATCGCTGATCCGCACATATCCGACTCCGCCATCGAGCACCCGTGATTCCATGACGCTTTCCAGGGGGATTCGGCCTCGCGTGACGTCGATCTCCAGCAATTCGGGGTTGGCTTCCTCGTTCTCGTGTTGACGAAATACGGTCAGATGTACGACCGTTCCACGCGCCCCGCGAATCAGATCCTTCGCTTCGTCCAGGCTCATGCCTTCCGTCGAAATCCCATCGATTTTGACGATGATGTCGTTGCCCATAAGCCCGGCCTTCGCGGCGGGCGACGCCGGTAGCGGATGGAAGATGATGATGTTCTTGTCGTCATCCAATTTGATCTGGACGCCGATTCCGTCAAATTCGCCCTCGGTGTCCTCGGTGATCTCTTGATAAACCTGCGGCGGGACGTACGAACTGTGGTCGTCCAACGAGTTCATCATGCCGATAAGGGCCCCCTCGATGACCTTGTCGGCATCGGGGTTTTCCACGTAGTGCTTCATGATTTCGTCGAGGACCACGGCGATCGGTTCGATCTTGGTCACAATCTCCGCACCGTTCTCCTGGGCAAAGATGCGCGCGACGAAGCCGTTCGTCAGGACAAGGGTCGTCGCGGATAGGAAGACAAACAGTCCCAGGAACTGAGAGCGATAGCTTTTCATCTACATACCTCCGGACAGCCGCTCTTGCATGCCGATGCGCAGCGGACAGGCACTCCGCATCTATCATTGCGACAATATAGCAGAAGATACGGGGGATTGCGAACCGGGATTCGCGCGTGTTCCACAATGGATTGTGCATCGAATTCGCGCGACAAGAAGCGCCCGGACGGGGTATTCCCCCGGGGAACCGGCTTCACGGTTCCCCGGGGGCCG
The DNA here is from genome assembly GCA_045863335.1 of Candidatus Hydrogenedentota bacterium. Lineage (GTDB taxonomy): Bacteria > Hydrogenedentota > Hydrogenedentia > Hydrogenedentales > SLHB01 > JAHDWY01. The sequence goes on from BTVY01000038.1 coordinate 49,572, forward strand.
GTAGTTTAGGGGTGCGAGTGCCCGTGGGAGAGTTCGTGGAAAATGAACCCGCCTTCATTTACCGGGAACGGCGCGCCCGCCGGGCCCTGATAACGAAGGAATTGCACGTGTCCATCCATGTATAACACGTTGCAGCCGCCGGGCACATGATTGAAGTGGCTCGCTTCATCGCCGGAGATTTCGTCCCACATCACCGGAATCGTGGACTGAGACTGAGCGCTGCCAGCCGGATTATTGATGTCGGTCACGAAGAAACGTTCGACGCCTTCCCGTAGCCGCGGAACACTCTCCTGCCCGCCGATTGGCGTATCGAATTCCCAATCCGCATCTGCCAGCTCGACCTCGCCCATCTCGATGGCTTCGGCCAATTCCTCTCCCTCGATTTCCAGTTGTTCGAGGTCGCCGTTCGCCGTGATTTCGGCTTCCAGGGTTTGCGGGCTTATGGCCCAAGGCAGATACACGTAGGGATGCTCGGTAATCTCGCAGGGTTCCACGATGCCGTTATTCGAGAACCCGACGACTTCCTCCCAATTGGTCGATAAGGTATTACCTTGATCCCACAATTCCAGCGCGGTGCTCCCCGAAGGAGAACTTGGGCATACCAGCACGTTCCAGTCGGTGAGATATTCCGGGTAGACCGCCACGGCGTCAAAAATCGTGTTGAACGCCTGGATTTCGCTCGCGCAATTCAACGTCTTCATAGCGGGGAACTTCTCCCCGGCGCTCTCGTTGCTGTACATTTTGAAAACCAGCCCCAACTGTTTCAAATTGTTCTGGCAACTGGCCCTCCGTGCGGCCTCGCGAGCGCGGGCCAACGCGGGCAGCAGTATCGCGGCGAGTATCCCGATGATGGCAATTACGACAAGTAGCTCGATAAGTGTAAAGCCTTTATGGCGCATGATTTGTGTCTCCATTGGCGCACACGTCCGTGGCGCGGAATACGTGCAGGGAAATGGCAGGCAACTCGCCTGCAATTCTGATGCACGCCGTTCGGAAAAAGGGATATCAGGACGTGTGAATTTGCGGAGGACCGCGGAGGGACTCGGGGGTCCAGGAGACTTCGGACCAGAAGAACGCGTAGTCAGGAAGGGTTTGCCGGTACGCGGTGTCGCACGACGGCGTTTCCACCGTTTCCCACTGCGGCGTGAGTACCAAGCTCTGAACGAGTACGCAGAGTCCGCACGGTTGCTGCGTGTCAGGCCGTAGAGGGTCATGGGAAGAGCCCTGCGCGGGGAGCCCATGGGCCTCGCAGAACCCCAGAAGTGGAATCAGGCCGTGGAACTCCGCACACGCGAACAGCGCCAAGGCGACGTATACGCCCAGCAAATAGCGCTTACGGTTTCTGATTTGAGTCGGGAACATTGTCTTTCTCTACCGCACCCTTATCGCGTGACGGGCCGCCCAGACTCGTCGGAGCAGACTAATGTTCTTGAGTCTAGCGGACTTCCGCCGGGCTGTCAATTCTTGCGTCAATCCGGTACACTAGCGCGCCGCTTCGCTGGGATACACGAAAATAGACGCCAAGCACCGGGGTACGGAGCTTCGCCCACCCATGGGAACCACGCATGAACCTGGATGACAACCAAGACCGTTGGACCGGTACCCAAATTGCCGCCGTCGTGGGCATTCTCGTAGCGGGACTCGCCGTACGTCTGTACCAGATCGATTCGGAGGCGCTCTGGTACGACGAGATTTCGAGCTACGGTTTTCTCTCCGCGCCCACCCTGACGGAGTTCTTCGATCAGGAGCGGACCCTCGACGCCGCCATGCTCCCGGTGTATTTCACCGCGGAATACTACTGGTACCACCTCGTGGGCGAATCCGTGCTCGCCATGCGCTTGCTCTCCCTCATCACGGGTATGGTCACGATCTTTGTCGTGTACATGATTGGCCGCAGACTCTACGGTCCCTGGGCGGGAGCGGTTGCGGCGTTGTGCGTGGCGTTCTCCAAACTCATGATATACCAGTCCCAGGAAATCCGGATGTACGCCTTCGTGTTGCTCTTTTGCGCGATCTCTGCGTACGGGCTCATCAATGCGACCGCGACCAACAAGAAACGATGGTGGGCGTGCACCTTAATCGCCAACGCCCTGATGTTGGGGACTCACTTGTTTGCCGTTCTGTTCGTTGGGGCGCAATTCGCCTACCTGCTCCTGACCCGGCCCCGGCAGATTAAGTTCCTCGTGAGCTGGGCGGCATTCCATACCGTCGCCGAATTGCTCGCCCTGGGCTGGTTCATGACCACCAATTTCAGCGCCCTGCAGGAGCACATGGCCTGGATCTATAAGCCCGGCCTGGGCCGGCTGTTTGACGCGTACTACTTTGTCTATGCCGGGAGCAAGCTGGATGCCCTCGATCTGGTCCGGCACGTTCCTCTCGGTATTCCCGTTCATCACGTCTTGGGCGTTGCCCTATGCGGTGCGGCGGCCGCGTTTATCATGTACGCCTTCGCGACCACGCGCCGAAAGGTCTTGGGTCAGACGATCCCCATGGCCGACGACCGTCTGCTGTTCATGCTGTGCTGGCTGATACTGCCCCCGTTTGCCCTGTTTTTTTTAACGTATGCGGTGCGGCCCTGTTTTGTTGAGCGCTATACCCTCTACTCCTGCTTTGCCCTCTACATTCTTGCCGGTGCCGGTATCGCAAAACTGCCCCAAGGAACCGTGCGCATCACCGCGGTGATCTTGCTCGTTATCGTGATGGCCGGAAATCTCGTGGATTTGCACCGGCCCATGCGTCCCGATTGGCGTGCCGCCGCGCCCGTGCTTCAGGAACTTTCGCAGGACGGGGCAGCCGTTTACTCCCCCCCCAACAATTTCAAACCCACCATCGCCTACTATGGCGACCTCGATCCCGATCGCCTCTTTGATTCCGAGGAATACCTGACGCAGGCTCTGGCGGAAGCCCGTAAGGGGAACCCAGTGGGAATCGCGATCTTTGAGGTGCCGGGGATTCACGAAGCCGCCGAAGTGGATAAGGGTATCACCGCCAGTGGAATCTCCGCGATCAAACACCACTTCCCGGGCCGGTGGGACGTCTACGTCTGGCAATTGGGCAACTCGTGACGCGGCCATGACAGGAGCGAACTCGGGGCCTTCCTATTCTGAGAGAATTCGGTATAATAGTCGCGCGATAGGTTTTGGCCGGTTCGTTCTGGCCGGCCAAGGGGGAATTCAAATCAAAGGGACACTGCGCACGCGCGTAGATTCAATGCGAAGGAGCGAGGTTGACATGCCTGCCCGCGCGCAGGGTTTAGGGGGAACCGCCATATCTTCCGGCTGGAACAGGATCCTTAGTTGAGAATGCAACGCATTTCAGTCAGAGCGCTGGTTCCCGGGAGACCCCTTGGCGGACCGCTTTATGACCGGAGGGGACGCCTCCTGCTCGCCGAAGGGAACGCCTTTACGCAGGAGATGCTCACCTCGCTTGTCAACGGGGGGACCAAGTTCGCCTACCTCGGGCAATGGGATCCCGACAAAGTCGAGGCATTGGAATCGACTACCAGTGTGCAGCACTACCGTCGGGAAGCGGACGCCGTTTTGGAAGCGCTTTCCGCAGAACTCGACCGGCAAGTTGACTCCCTGGATTCCTTAAACATCCTCCCAGTCGGACGTCCCTTTTCGGCATCCGTCGATGAATCCTTGCAGCGCCAGCGATCCGAAGCGCGGTTCCGCGAATGGCAAGGCATCTGCCAGGAAGGCGTATCGTTTGTCGCCAACCTCCTCCACGGGGCCATCGCAAACGAAATTGCCGCCGACGCCGCGGTGCGTCTCGTCGGGAAGATCGTCGATGTGTTTAGCAAGGATCGCAGTCTGCTTGTGGGGTTGACTAACCTCCGGCTCGCTTCAGAGTACCACTATCAACACGCCTTTAATTCTGCGGTGCTTGCCATCAATATCGCCACGGCAATGGGATACAACGTCGAACAGGTCAAGGAAGTCGGTATCGCGGCGCTCTTTCAGGATCTCGGTATGGCCATGGTGCCACAGCATCTCGTGCAATCTGCGCGTAAGCTCGACTCAGTCGAGTTTGTCGATGTGCAGAAACACACCATGCTCGGCCTGTATGTTCTCGAACAAATCAAAGGGCTCCCGGCCAGTGCCCGACTGGCCATGTATCAGCACCACGAACGGGCCGACGGATCCGGATATACCCAACGCCGTGAACGCCTTTGGATTCACAAGTACGCCCAAATTTCGGCCGTCGCTGACGTTTACGATGCCCTGACTTCTGAGCGGCCCTGGCGGCGGGCCTACGCGCCGTATCTCGCAATGGAATCCGTCATCAAACAGGCAAACAAAGGACGGTTCAACGGGGAAATCGTTCGGGGGCTCCTCCGCTATCTCTCCCTGTTTCCGGTGGGCAGTTTCGTTCGCCTCACCAACGGCGAGATTGGCAAGGTCGTACACACGAACGGAGACGCAATCGACCGTCCGGTCGTAAGTGCGCTCATTAACGCGGCCGGACATCGCTATACCCCACCTGAACTCCGAAACCTAGCCGACGATGAACTTCGTATTGAAAGCTACGTGCACGCGGATTTTGCCGTAGGCGTTGCCGCGGGTTTCTAGATTCGCTTTCCTGCCTATGTTATGCGAGTCCGAGGGGGGCCTGCATGAACCCACATTGCGCGATTCAGCGGCTATCCCGTGGTTCACCCTAATCGCTTGTGTAGCGGATTCTTGGCATCATGAAAATCGGTATATGCCCGAACGATCCTGTAACGCAGGCGTTTTCAATGATTTGTCGGAGTTGGATGGATTGGTGAATGTCCTGTTTCTATTACCTTGGGTTCGGGCGTCCAGGTCCCAGGCCTTTCGTTTGGCCACGCATCCCGTAACCCAATCCAACGATCGCCTGCACTCCAGCGGCGGAGTCCCGGCACATGCCTCCGGTTGGCGCGATTCGCAGAGCCACGTTGAACGGAACACGCGGTCCGTACCTCGGTTGCACGGGGCTACGGCTTTGTGCTAAGCTGTTGTTCGTCAATGTGCGATTTGACGGAAGAGTGGGTTAGTGCCCACTCTTTTTGGTTGTATGCGAGAACCTTTTAGTGGCAAAAGACGACGTAATCCAGCGAATATGGCATGAATTAGAACCGCATCTCGCGGAGCAGGGCTTTGAGCTGGTTGAAGTCGAGTTCGGTCAGCACGGCCATCGCTGGATACTCCGTCTTTTCGTTGATCGCGAAGGCGGAATTTCGCTGGATGACTGCGCGGCTGTATCCCAGCTTCTGAATCCGTTACTGGACGCATCGGACGTAATCGAAGGAAGTTACCTTCTGGAGGTATCGTCCCCAGGGATCGCGCGGCCCGTGCGAAAGCCCGGAGACTTCGCACGATTCACCGGGGAGAACATCAAGGTGCGTACGCACTTGCCGGTGGGTGGCCGAAAGAAGTTCAGCGGCATGCTTAAGTCGTTCGCGGGGGACGTTGTGACGATCGATTGCCAAGGTTCTACGTACGAGATTTGTATCGACAATATTCAACGGGCCAACCTGGACCGCTAGCCGATCCGGGAAACGAGGTGAATACGTGGACCCCAAGGACCCGAATTTACAGGCAATTCTGCAGCAGCTCCAGGCCGAGAAGAGTATCGACCGCGATACCCTCCTGGAGGCGATCCGCAGTGCCATCGAAACGGCCGCACGAAAGAGCTTCCCCGCAAACGCCACGATAACCGTAGATATGGATCCGCGCACGCTCGCGTTCCAGGTATTCGAGATCCGCACGGTGGTAGAAGAGGTCGAAGACCACGCTAAGGAGATGGCGCTTGATGAGGCCACCTCGTTGAACCCCGAAGCGCAAATCGGCGACATGCTGAAGGTGCCGACGGAACCCAAAGATTTCGGTCGAATTGCCGCGCAAACCGCGAAGCAGGTGATCATCCAGAAGATCAAGGACGCCGAACGCGAGAACGTCTATGACGAGTTCAAGAAGCGGGAAGGTGAACTCGTAACCGGGGTCGTGAAGCGCGTGAGCCACGGAAACGTGATCGTGTCCGTTGGCCGTGCCGAAGCAATTCTGCCCGTGCGCGAACAGTCGCCGCGCGAGAACTTTAAGCCGGGCGACCGGGTTCGAGCTCACCTCCTCGAGGTTGAGAAAAGCCCGCGGGGTCCGCAGATCGTTCTCTCCCGGACCTCGCCGGAATTGGTACGAGCCCTCTTTGATTTGGAAGTGCCTGAGATCTACGACGGCACGATTTCCATTCGAGGAATCGCCCGGGAACCCGGGAGCCGGACCAAAATCGCCGTCTCCTCCAACGACCCGAACGTCGATGAAGTAGGCGCGTGCGTTGGAATGAAAGGATCGCGAGTCCGCGCCGTGGTGGAAGAATTGTGCGGTGAGAAGATCGACATCGTCCGTTGGAGCGACGACCCCGTCGAACTCTGCGGGAACGCATTGAATCCGGCGGATATTCTCGACATCACCGTCGACGAGTCGGCCAAATCAATCCTGGTCATCGTGCCCCACGATCAGCTCTCGCTTGCGATTGGCAAACGCGGGCAAAATGCCCGGCTCGCATCGAAGCTTATGGGATGGAACATCGATATCAAGAGCGATGTTGAGATCGCGGGACCGGAAGCCCAAGAGGCGGTCCGCGAAGCGGAACAGGCCCTGCGCAGCCAGCCGGAAGGCGGCGCACCGGACGCCGGCACGTCTGAGCGCGCGGCGCTTTCCGATGAAGCGACCGCCGGCGAACTTGCTGAAGACAGCGCGCGAGGACAGGAAGAAGGTGCGGGATAGGTGCGGCCATTTTCACCGTTAGGGATGAAGAACGAACCATAGGAATCCGGGAGTAAGCGTACATGCAGACTGTTTCCAGCTTAGCCGATCGTCTTGATGTGAAGCCCGAATGGGCGATCGAGCGGCTGCGCTACATGTTCATCGACGTCGATGACGTGGAATCCGTCATCGGCGACGAGGCGTGCGACTTGCTTATCGAAGTGGCAGACGACCCCGCCGTCGCCGATCGGGTTCGTGACGAGAAGCTGAAAGAAATCGAGAAAGAGAAGAAGAAGAAAGAAAAGCTCCGTCAGGCCGCGAAGAAGAGCGCCGAGACTCGCAAGAAGGCTGCCGCCAAGAAGAAGGCGGCGTCCGCGAAGAAGGCCGCATCCAAGAAGACGCCAGCCAAGGTAGAGGCCGAAGGGGACGAGGCCGGAGACGCGGAGGACGCTTCGGCGCCCGCCTCGCCCGGAGTCGAAACCGTGGAAGGCGCGCCGGAAGCGCATCCCGTCGTGGAGATTATTCGCGGCGAGCCCGCCGAATCGGTGGTGTCTGGTGAAGTTTTGCCGGCGGACGATGAGAAACCCAAGGCAAAGAAGAAGAAGAAAGCCGAGCCTCCGAAGAAACGCGAAGCGGAAGAGAAGGGACCGAGCATTGTCATCGGTGCCGCCGTCGAGAAAGAGGAGCCCGCAGTCGAAGTCGTTCGCGCGGACGGCACGCATGTCGAGGCGAAAGAACTCGAACTAGTCGAATCCGAAGAGTCCCTTGAGACGGACGAAGAAGACACGTCAGGATTGCTCGCTGAGGCGGAGCGCCGACAGGAAGAGGAAGAAGCACGTCGAGCCAAGGCGGCGGCGCGGCCGGTGGTCAAGCCTGACCCGGCAGTTGTCGCCGAAGTTCAACGAAAGGCCGCGGAGCGGCTTCAGAAACTCCAGGCGCAGCGGGCCGTGGACACTCGGAAGGGTGGTGGTAGCACGGGCAAGACCGCGCGCAAACGGCAGAAGCGGGCCGAGAAGCAACGAAACGAAGAGAATTTGCGACGCGATGCGGCGGCCGCCGTGCGCGTGTATGCCGGTGGCGGGCTTGCAGGCCCGGGTGCCCGGAAGCGGAAGCGGAAGAGAGGCCGCGATGAAGGCGTGGATATGGACGTCATAGAAGAGGTCGCCGTTCCGAAGACCATCGAGGTCGAGGACGGCGTGACCGTTGAAGAACTGGCATCCCGCATGGACGTGTCGGTGAACGATATCATCCTAGACCTGATGGACTTGGATGTATTGGCCACAAAAAACCAGACGCTCGGGATTGAATTGGTCCGCAAAATTGCCGAACCCAAGGGATTCGAAGTCCAATCAATTATTCCCGAAGAGGATCAAGTCCTGGCCGATGAGCCCGACGATCCGGACGACCTGCAGCCCCGCGCTCCGGTTATCACTGTCATGGGTCACGTCGACCACGGTAAGACCTCGTTCCTTGATCGGGTCCGCGCGGCAAACGTGGCCGAAGGCGAAGCCGGCGGAATCACGCAGCACATTGCCGCGTACGACGTGCGGGTATCCGACAAGCGCGTTGTGTTTCTCGACACGCCTGGCCACGAAGCGTTCACCCAGATGCGGTCGCGTGGCGCGCAGGCCACCGACATTGTTGTGCTCGTAGTGGCCGCCGATGACGGGGTTATGCCGCAGACGATCGAGGCCATCGACCACGCCAAAGCGGCCGAAGTGCCCATCGTGGTCGCGATCAATAAAATCGACAAGCCCGATGCGCAGCCCGACCGGATCCGTCAGGAACTCACGCGGTTTGACCTGGTGGACGAGGCGTGGGGCGGCAAGACGATCATACGCAATATTTCGGCCAAGACCGGCGATGGGATCGAGGAACTTCTCGAATTGCTTGGTCTTCAGGCCGAGTTGCTGGAACTGAAAGCGAACCCCGATCGACGCGCGCGAGGCGTGATCATTGAGTCGGAGATCTCCCGCGGACAGGGTCCCGTCGCCTGGGTATTGGTCCAGAAGGGAACGCTCCGCGTCGGCGACATTTTCCTCGCTGGAGAGACGTTCGGTCGCGTGCGCTCCATCCACAATTCGCGCGGCGAATCGGTCACCGAGGCTGGTCCCGCCACGCCTATCGTTGTTACCGGATTCAGTGCGCCGCCCGACGCGGGCGACCACTTTGCAGCGGTCGAAGACGAGCGCGCCGCCCGCGCGATCGCCGAGAAGCGCGCCGATCTGGCCAAGCAGAAGCAAGGCCGTGCCGTGCGCCGCGTGACGCTCGAGGATTTCCACGAGCAGATGATGGCTGGCGAGAAGAACGTGTTGAATGTGCTTGTAAAGGCCGACGTGCAAGGATCGGTCGACGTGCTCGAATCGAGCCTCGTGAAAGTCGGCAACCAGGAGGTCGAGGTCAAACTCGTCCATACCGGCGTCGGCGGCATCAACGAATCCGACGTGCTTCTGGCCAGTGCCAGCGACGCGGTGATTATCGGATTCCACGTCGGGGCGAGTCCTCGCGCCCAGAAACTGGCCGAGCAGGAAGGTGTAGACATCCGTACGTACCGGGTGATTTATGAAGCCATCGAAGACGTGCGGCTGGCGCTCGAAGGTATGCTCGCACCCGAGTCCAAAGAAGTCATCACGGGTCACGTGGAGATTCGGCAGGTGTTCCGCTCTTCGTCGTTCGGAAACATCGCGGGCTGCTATGTGCTCGACGGTGAAGTGCAGCGCAACGGTCTCGCCCGGCTCCTGCGTGATGACACCATTGTGTACGAAGGAAAGATCGCGACCTTGCGCCGAGAAAAGGATGACGCGCGCACCGTGTCGAGCGGGTACGAGTGCGGAATCAAATTGGATTCCTACGAAGACATTAAACCCGGCGACATCATCGAGACATACCGCGTGGAATCGGTCGCCAAGACGCTGGCGTAGGGTCCTACGGGGTGACTATCGGCCTGCTCACGATCGACCTCATCATTCCCGGTTCCCGATCCCTGAAAGACAAACGACGGGTCGTAAAGAGCCTGAAAGAGCAGCTCCGCAGCCGATTTAACTCCTCGGTCGCCGAGGTGGAACCCAAAGACCACTGGAGCCGGGCCCGGCTCGCCGCTTGCGTGGTCGGCGACGACAGCCGCTTCGTGAATACCCAGCTGAATGAGATTGCGCGTTTCGCCTGCAACAAGAGCGGAGCGGAAGTCGTGGACTACCACATCGAGATGATGTAATGGAAAAACCGAGACCCAAACGCGTGGGCGAGCAAGTTCGCCACGAAGTTGCCGCCCTGCTGATGAAAGGCGTGAAGGATCCTCGCATCGGCTTCGTATCTGTAACCGCTGTCAAAATGTCTCCGGACCTCCATTACGCCAATGTCTACGTCAGTCTCTTCGGCTCCGAAAGTGAAAAGAAGAGTTCGCTGATCGGACTGCAGCAATCCGCCGGGTGGATTCGCCGCGAGATCGGTAAGCGAATCCGCCTCCGAGTCACCCCCGAAATTCGTTTCTTTGAGGACTCTACCCTCGACGAAGTATATAAACTGGAAGAGCGATTCCGTGAAATCCATGAAGAGCGAGATCAGCAGGACAACGATGCCGAAAACGGATAAGGACGAGGTGATAGAAGCGCTGTGCGCCGCTTCGCGCGTCCTCGTGACCAGCCATGTCAATCCGGACGGCGACGCGGTCGGTTCGGTCCTCGCCTTGGCGCAGCTTGCCCGGTCGCTTGGAGCCGATGACGTCGTCATGAGTCTTCACGATCCGGTTCCACGAGTTTACGATTGGCTGGCTGGAGTAGACGAGATTCTGCCGCCGGACGAAGTGACCGGCTCTTTTGACACGGTTCTCATCGCCGACGCCAATTCGTGCGAGCGAGTCGGCGCGGTTTGCGCATTTATCAAGGGCGCTTCCACCGTCGTTATTGTGGACCACCACCTCACCGAAGAGCGAAACGGCACCGTTCACCTCATCGATTCCACCTACGCTGCTACGGGCGAAATCGTCGTGGACCTCTTCGAAGCCGCAGGTGTGGAACTGGACTGTGCGGTGGCGGAATGCCTGTACGTCGCACTGTCGACGGATACCGGGAACTTCCGTTACGCCAACACAACCGCCCGTTCTCACCGCGCCGCTGCACGACTCATCGAGACCGGCATCAACGTTCGCGAAATTACGTCCCGCGTCATTGATACCATGACCATCGGCAAGTTCCGGCTTCTCCGCCGCTTATTGGACCGCGCAGAGCTTGGTGATGGCGGCCGTATCGCGCACGGCTACATCCTCGAACGCGATCTGGCGGAAACGGGAGCGCTCGCGGAAGACGTGGACGGGCTCATCAACTACTTGCGCAACTTGGAAGGCGTACAACTTGCCATACTGATTCGAGAGTCCGAGCCGGCGGTTACCAAAGTGAGCTTCCGGTCGCAGCCAACAATTAACGCTGCCGAGATCGCGCAACACTTTGGCGGCGGCGGGCACGCGATGGCCGCCGGCGCCACGCTGCCGTATCCCTTGCAGGAGGCAAAGGCGGAACTCTTCCGCTATCTGCGCGGAGCATTGAAAGTCGATTTGTGAACGGAATTCTCCTGGTAGACAAGACCGCGGGCATGACTTCTCACGATGTGGTGGATCGGATTCGCCGGGCCGCGGGGATGCGACGAGTCGGCCACACCGGCACACTCGATCCTGCGGCCACTGGCCTGCTCATTCTATGCCTCGGCAAAGCGACCCGCCTGTCCGAGTTCCTTACGGGGCTGGACAAGACCTACGAGGGCACCATACTCCTCGGCACAACGACCGATTCCTTCGACTTGGACGGTGAGATCGTCGAGGAACGTGATGTTCCCGAACTCGAGCTGGCCCAAGTGCAGACCGCCTGCGACGCATTTACCGGTTCAATCCTGCAAGTGCCGCCCATGGTCAGCGCCGTCAAGGTTGGCGGCGAGCGGCTGTACAAACGCGCCCGAAAGGGCGAAGTCGTCGAACGGGAGCCTCGCCCCGTCACCGTTCGGGAATTCCGTATTCTCGATTTTCAGCCGCCCAGGGCCACATTCCGGTTGCAATGTACGCGCGGAACGTACGCGCGCAGCCTTTGCCACGACGTGGGGCAGGCTCTTGGATGTGGAGCATGCCTGGCCGATCTGCGGCGGACCGCCGTCGGCAAGTATCGGATTGAAGACGCGCTCGCGGTGGACGAGTTCACGTCGGCCGAGGTTGTGGCGTCGCGGCTCGTTCCCCTTGACGAAGCGCTCGATCTACCCGAGGTGCGCGTGCGCCGATCGGCCAGCAAAACCGTTGCTACTGGCGGCGCGCTCGAACCCCCCGATCTCGTCAAGGCCTGCCCCATCGACCATGGGTGGATTCAAGTCAAAGCGGAAGACGGCACGCTCCTCGCCTTGGGACTGGTGGAATCCAACCTCGGAATAAGGAGAGTCCTGCCAAAGCGGGTCATGTGCGGGCGGTGATACACGTTGTCGAGAATATCTTCCGTGCCGAAATCAACTACTCGAATCTCGTTCTGACCATCGGGAGCTTCGACGGCGTTCATCTGGGGCATCGGGCTATTCTTCAGGAAGTCGTCGCACAGGCCAAAGCCTGTTCCGGTCTAAGTGCGGTGCTCACGTTGAAGCCCCATCCGCGCGAGTTCTTCTCACCCGACCATGCCCCAAGTCTTCTCACCCACGACAAGAAGAAGTGGCAGCTATTTGAGGAGGCCGGCATTGACGGTGTATTTGTGCTGCCTTTCGACGGCCACGTTGCAGCGCTAGAACCGGATGCCTTTGTGAGGGACATTCTCGTGGGCCGCTGCGCCGCCACCTCCGTGGTCGTGGGGCACGATTTTCGCTTCGGAAAAGGCGCCCGCGGCGATTTCGATTCCCTTCGAGACCTTGCCCCCCGATATGGCTTCTCGGTCACCCAGGTTCCGCCCCTCCTCATGGACGGAGAACGCGTTAGCAGTACGCTGATTCGCGAGCGTCTGCTTCTGGCGGATCTGGAAAAGGCGGAAGCTTTTCTGGGCCGTCCCTATTCGATTGTTGGAGAAGTCGTTTCCGGACGCAAGGTCGGCAAGACTCTAGGGTATCCCACCGCCAACATCGAGCCGCACCACAGTGCAATTCCCGCGCAGGGCGTCTACATCGCTCACGCAAGCGTGGTCGGCGGCGTCTATCCAGCGGCGGTGAATATTGGGGTCGCACCCACCATACGCGATGAAGACGTGACCATCGAGGCCTTTTTACTCGACTTTGACGGAGAACTTGATGGGGCCGAGATCGAGGTTACCTTCCGTCATCGTATCCGGCCGGAGATGCGTTTTCCTTCGATATCGGAATTGGTGGCTCAGATCGGCCGGGACGTTGACGAGGTCCGCGCCTATTTTGCGAGCCACCCGCTGGAATAGACCGTGATCGGGATTTGCGATCACGTGCATTGTTACACAACGCGGAGTCCCGCGACTTACCAAGTAAGGGACCGCAGCGGTTAATGGGGGAACTTCCGGCAATGTTTGGGGTTTTATCCTGTGGTAGATTGCGCCCATACAGGGCCTTATGTAACTTGGGTGTTCTTTTTAAGTTGTTTAACGGTATGTCTTTAGGAAATTTTCAGGGCTCGGCTCGCGCTCTCATGTTCACCCCGCGCACGTGGACCATAGCCATGACTTCTCTCCTCATCGCAGGATGCTCGACGACCCAATACCGGGAGCGTGCCGACCGCGAAGTGTACGAGATCATCGAGCAGAAGTCTCCCGGGGTGCCGGGAATGCCCGCTGAATTCTCCATCGAGGAAGAGGAGTCAACCCCCCTTACCGATCTGCCGACGGCGACTGAGACTGACGAGTTCCTTGGCGAGGACGGTGCGTTCGAAATCGGAGCCCACGTGATTTCGCTGGAAGACGCCTTACGGATTTCGGTTCTCCATAATCGTACGTATCAGAACCAGAAGGAATTGCTTTACCTCCAAGCCTTGTCGCTCACATTGGATCGGCATCGCTATACCCCCATCTTCTTCGCGGAGGGATCCGCCGAATACAACCGTACGACCACCGACGTTGCGAAACTGTCGGGTTCGGCCGAATTGGCCCAGACGATTCCGGGGTGGATTCGCCAGTCCGGCGCCAACGCATCGACCAGCATCCCGAACGCGTCCACGGCGGCCGGGTACCTGGAGCTCTTCGGCGTGGCGCCGAACAGCACTTCCATTGCCACCCTCGAAGCCATAGGGGCCCTATCAGGTACGCCGGCCCAACTTCTGAATTCTTACGCGGACGTGGTCGAGCAGGCGTTTACCGTTACAGGCATCAACCAGCCGGATAATGAGATTCGCAACGAGCGCAGCGTATCCGGCCAAACGAGTGTCGGCGTCGGAATGCTATTGAAGGGTGGCGGCGCCGTTGCCATCAGCCTCACGTCGAACTTTCTGAGGTTTCTAACCGGGGATCCCAGCGTTTCTACATCATCGGCGCTGCTTGGCAGCTTCACGCAGCCGCTATTGCGAGGGCGAGGCAGCGACGTGGCCGCCGAACAGCTCACGCAAGCCGAGCGCGACGTGTTGTATCAACTGCGGTCGTTCACCCGTTTTCGCAAGGAATTCGTCGTGGAAGTGGCCTCGGCGTATTACGGGGTATTGCAGGACCGGGACTCTGTGCAGAACAGTTGGCAAGGGTATCAGGCGTTTCTGCGACAGGCGGAGCAGGAGCGCGCGTTGGCCGCTGAAGGGCGATCGACGCAGGCGGGTCTGGGCCGAATCGAGCAGTCCGTGTTGAACGCCGAGAACGAATGGGTCAATTCGGTTCGCGCGTACAAACAAAGTCTCGATCAATTCAAGATATTACTTGGCGTTTCGACTAATCTGCCCATTATTCTGGACGAGAACGAACTCGAAGTGCTGCGAAACCGCGGAATCATCCACCCCGAAATTTCCAGCGAAGACGCCGTTGCGGTCGCTCGGGTCGCACGATTGGATCTGTACAACGTCCGTGATGAAACGGACGATGCCGAGCGGAAGATCAAAGTTGCCGCGAACGCCTTGCTTCCGGACCTTGATCTCGTCGTTACCGGACAAGTGGACAGCGAACCCGGCCAGGACACGTTCAACACCCTCGATTTTCAGCGGGCGCGATGGAGCGCCGGATTCGATATTGACCTTCCGCTTGATCGGAAGTCCGAACGCAACGCGTATCGAACCGCGTTGATTTCGTACGAACGGGCCCTGCGCGAATTGTCCCTGGCAGAGGACAATGTTACACTGGAAGTGCGTAATAACTGGCGGGATCTCGACCAGGCCAGATGGAATTACGAGAACCGGAAACTTGCCCTGGAATTGGCGGCGCGCCGTGTCGAGGAGCAGGACCTTCGCGCGGAAATCGGCGAAGTCATCCCCCTCGACCGAATTGACGCGCAAAACGACTATACAGACGCCCAGAACCAACTGACGGACGCGCTTATTCGCCATACCATCGCGCGGCTGGAGTTCTGGCGAGACATGGGCATCCTTTACGTGAAAGAGAACGGACAGTGGGAGGATATTTCTGATGTCCCAGCAGATACCGCAGAGTCCACCGCGGAGTAGCCGGATGCGCGCGCTGACGCGGAACCGCTTCGTCCGGATCGTTGCGGCCATCGCGGTCTTGGCGGCCATCGTTCTTTATTTCAGAGGCAGTGATGACAGTGGGGCGACGCGCAGCACTTTCGCCGCCCGGCGCGGTCCTCTCACCATATCCGTCGTCGCGGGAGGAAACATTGAGGCCCTGGAATCGCAGACCATCAAGTCCGAGATCAAAGGAGAGACCAAAATCCTGACGATCGTTGAAGAAGGATACTTGGTGACTCAGGAAGATGTGGACACCGGAAAGGTCCTCGTGACGTTGGATGATTCCCAACTAATCGAGCGCATCACGCAAGAGACTATCGAGTTCCAGAGCGCCTATGCCAATTACACGGACGCGCGGGAACAGTACGAGATTCAGGTGAAGCAAAACGAAAGTGATGTCACCGCGTCTGAATTGGAAGTGAAATTCGCGCTCATGGACTTCAAGAAGTACATGGGCGACCTGCTCGCGGACCAGATTCTAGACGAAATCGACCTGCAGATCGATCTGGATGCACTGATCGAGGAAACCCGCGAAACGACTGCAGAAAGCCTGGCAGAAGGCGCGACCATCGTTCTCGAAGAAGAATCTGGCGCCGCCTCGATTGATGTCACCGGAGAGACAGATGGTTCCGATCTGGAGGGTGGCGATTTACCCGCCGATGCGACCGCCACACCGGCGGAGGCCGACCCCGAACAATCTGAAACCGAACCCGCACCAGATTTGGCTACCGTGGACGAGCCCGATGCCACTCAGATTCTGTTGGCCTCAGCCACCCAGCAAGATCGACCGGATGTGGATTTCTCCAAATACGCATCGCCGGACCGGCTGGGGGACGGCGAAGCGCAGCAACAATTACGAAAGTTGGAGAGCGACCGGCTGATTGCCGAAGAGGAGTTGGCGCTCGCAGAAGTCAAACTTGCCGGTACGCGCCGGCTGGCCGAGAAGAACTTTGTCACGAAGCAGGAACTCGACGGCGACGAAATGAGCGTGAAAAAGAACGCAATCAGCCTCGAATCCGCGAAGACCGCCGAAGAACTGTTCGTAAAATATGAGTTCCCAAAAGAAGCCGAGACGCTGCTGTCTGCCTATGAAGAGGCGATTCGAAAACTTGAACGCACAATTAAGAAGGGGATCGCCACGGAAGCGCAGGCCGAGGCGAAGTGGAAGTCGAGCGAAGCGAACTATAAGTTGCGCGAGTCCCGCATGAAGGAACTCCAAGACCAGTTGGACGCCTGCGTGATTCCCGCCGAGCGTCCCGGTCTCGTGGTCTACGCCGGAAGCGACGAACCCTGGCGCAACCGGGAGGCCATTGAGGAGGGTGCAACGGTATACGAGCGCCAAGAGATCATCACCATCCCGGACATGACGCAGATGGCGGTGAAAGTGAAGATCCACGAATCGTCCATCAAGAAGATTCTGAAAGGCCAGCACGCCCAGATTGAATTGGATTCCTACCCCGATCAGATGTTGACCGGCGAAGTGACCAAGGTGAGCGTCATTCCCGATTCCTCGTCGCGCTGGATGAATCCGGATCTGAAATTGTACCCGGCTACGGTCAGCATAGACGGGACCTACGACTGGTTGAAACCCGGCATGACCGCCCAGGTCGAGATTGAAGTTTCCCAACTCGATGACGTCGTTTACGTGCCCATCCAGGCGGTACAGGCCGAGAAGGATCAGCGTGTGTGCTACGTCGAGCTTCCAAGTGGCCGGACCGAACGGCGGGTCGTGGAGACGGGCGAATTCAACAAAGAATTCATCGCGATTAACAAGGGCATCAAGCAGGGCGAGCAGGTTCTGCTGCGTGCGCCGCAAGGGCGGCCGGCCGCCGCAACCGGCAAGGAAGGTGAGAAGGAAGGCGAAGGCGGCGAGAGAGGCGCCGAGTCCCGCGGCGAGGGCGGACGCCAGGGCGGAGACGGTTCGCAAGGGAGCGAATCAGGCGGTGCGCGTCGCGGAGAAGGCCGCGGTCCACAAAGCTAGATTGAAGTTCAATGCACGATCCGATTGCACAGATAGATTCGGTCCGAAAGCAGTATATGATGGGGGCGGTCCTTGTCGAGGCGCTGCGCGGCGTTTCGCTCGATTTCTACCCGGGTGAGTACATCACGATCATGGGACCGTCCGGGTGTGGGAAATCCACCCTGTTGAATATTCTGGGCTGCCTTGACCGTCCCACGGAAGGCCGGTATATCCTGGGCGCGGACGACGTGTCCACGCTGGAAGACGACGAACTGTCCACGATTCGCGGTACGCGCATCGGATTCGTTTTTCAATCGTACAACCTGATTCAACAACTCACCGTACTCGAGAACATCGAGGTCCCCTTGTACTACCAGGGCCGGCCTCAACACGAAAGCCGGGCCGTCGCCATGCGGCTCGCAGAGCGCGTCGGTCTCGGAGATCGGACGGATCACCGGCCCTACGAACTCTCCGGCGGACAACAGCAGCGCGTTGCTGTGGCGCGCGCGCTGGCAAACGATCCCTTGATCATTCTCGCCGACGAGCCGACCGGTAACCTGGATTCATCGTCCGGGGCGGACATTCTCGGCGTATTCGATGAACTCCATCATCAGGGCAAGACCATCATCATGGTCACCCACTCCGACGAAGTTTCCGAGCGGGCAGGACGGGAGATCCGTCTGCGCGACGGTCAGGTGGAACGCGATGAACGGCGCAATTAACAAGACCATGCGCTTTCCCTGGCAGCACTGGGCCTCTGACGCGGAGCGCGTTCGCCGCTCCGTAAAGCTGGGGTTGAAGAGCCTCTGGCTGCATCGCCTTCGTTCACTCCTCACGGGGTTGGGTATTGTGTTTGGCGTGTGTTCCGTGATCGCCATGTTGGCCATTGGCGAGGGACTGAGTTTCGAGGCCCAGGAACAGATCCGAAGACTGGGCAGCAACAACATCATCATCCGCAGTGTTAAACCGCCGGAAGATCGTAGCAGCTCCGCCGAACATAGCCGAATCGTCGAATACGGCGTCACCTACGACGATACAAGCCGTATCGAGGCCACCATCCCGACCGTGGATGTCATCGTGCCCAGCCGAATCGTGCGCAAAGACGTCTGGAACGGCCCGAACCGAATCGATTGCGATATCATCGGTACGGTCCCCATCTACCCCGATATGCGAAATCATTACGTTGCCCGGGGCCGCTTCTTCACGGAAGAGGAACTCGAGAACAAGCTCAACGTTTGCGTACTTGGTGACGGCATGTCCGAGGAGCTTTTCCCCATCGACGATCCCATCGGATCCATGGTTCGGGTGGACGGCGATTACTACCGCGTCATTGGAACCATGGAGCCCGAGTCGGAACGGAGCACCATGGCGTCGAACGGAGGAAACGGCGCCTTGGGTGGGAACGGAGGGTCGCGAGGGACCGGTGCGCCATTTGAGATGTACATACCGTTGACGGCATCCAAAGCGCGGTTTGGCGAACTGATTATTCAACGCAGCAGCGGGAGTTTCAATGCCGAACGCGTGCAACTGCACGAAGCTACGGTTAAAGTAGCCAATATTGATGACGTAGTGGAGACGTGGCAAATCATTTCGGAGTTGCTTGCGTCAACCCACAAGAAGACCGACTACGAGATCATCGTGCCGTTGGATTTGTTGCGGCAGGCCGAACGCACCAAGCGCATATTCAATATCGTGCTAGGGGCGATCGCCGCGATTTCCCTCCTCGTCGGCGGTATCGGTATCATGAATATTATGCTCGCGACTGTGACCGAACGGACGCGCGAGATTGGCATTCGCCGGGCGCTTGGTGCAAAGCGAAAAGACATCGTCCTTCAGTTCCTCATCGAAACCGTCCTTCTGTCCGCCACCGGCGGGCTCATCGGCGTGGCTTTGGGTCTTGCTATTCCCTTCTTCATCACGAAGTTCGCCGACCTGGTGACCATTGTGACGCCTTGGTCGCCAGCCATCGCGTTTACCATTTCCGCGCTCGTAGGCGTTATCTTCGGCATCTATCCCGCCATGCGCGCCGCCGATATGGACCCCGTCGAAGCCCTTCGTCACGAGTAGCCCTCCGTCAACTCCCGGTCCCGTTCTGTGGTACAATTCACACAACGCAGGAATGATAAAACGCGTGATTGCACACCATGGAAATTGCAGTAAAACCGGTCGAATCCAGCGACGAATTGCGTATGGCCATCGAGCTGATGGCCAAGACGCACACCGAAGGCGACGAGCTCGCCATGCGGTGGCTGGAGAGCTGCGCCGCGCAGTATCCAGGGTACCGCCGCGAGCATACTCGCATTGCCATTCGCCGGCATGAGGTGCTCGGCGCCCTTCGCCTGACCACCGATACCATCCGTGTCGGCGAAGCGCGATTGAAGATGGGCGGCCTGGGATGGGTGGCCACCGCGGCCCACTATCAACGGCGCGGCGTCTGCCGGCAGCTTATCGAAGACACGATGCGCTACATGCGCGAGAATGGCTACCACGTTTCCATGCTCTTCGGCATCGTCGATTTCTACCACCGTTTCGGCTACGTCACGACCCTTGCGGATTACACCGTGCGCATGGACACGATGGAAGCCTTGTCCTTTGACAACCCCTTCCGCGAGCATCCCGCGAAACCGGGCGACGTCGCCGCGATTCAGAAGATCCACAACGCCAACGATGGCACGTCGGTCTGTTCGCTCATTCGTTCGGCCGGGCACATTCGCAACAAGTGGAGCCGGTGGAGCGAGTGGCGCGTATTGAAAGACGAACGCGGCAAACTCGTGGCCTATTACCTCGCCCGGCCCGACGGCGATTCTCTACAGGTATGCGAAGTGGGCGCGGATTACCCGGGCGTCTCCGCTGCCATCGTTTCCGCGGCCGGTCATGTTGCCGAGCACGAAGGCCTCGCGCAGGTGCGGTTCCATGTGCCGCCCTCCAACGCGTTTGGACGCTTCCTGTCCCAGTTCCGCTCCGTCCATGAAATGCGCGTCGACCGCGACAGCGGCGGCATGATGGCCTTCGTTAACATTGCAGAAACGCTTGAGTCCATGGTTCCCGAATGGGAATCGCTCATCGGCCACAGCGCCGTACGTGACCTGCGTACCGAATGCACCCTGCTCGTCAACGGCAGCAGCTACCGCATCCGCTCCAATCACGGCGCCGTCGACATCGCCCCCGGCATCGGCGCATCCAAAGTCTCCCTGTCGCAAGGCGACCTCATGCACCTCGTCACCGGTTACCGTTACGCCGAAGACCTGCTCGACGAACGGCGCTCGCTGATTTCTGCCGAAGCCCGGGCACTCTTCACGACGATCTTCCCGAAGCGCGCGCCCTACGTTTGGATGTTTGACCGGTTCTAGGAATTGAAGAACGCTTGTAGCCCAGTCCCGGATTGCTGGCGCGTAGATTCTCTTCGGAGGAAGTGACTATGCGACGAAAGAAGATTAAGTACGTACACGAGGGCGCCTACGTGGCGGAGATGGAAGTGGAGATGCATGACGAAGAAGGCGGCCGGTCGCCCTACCTAAGCGTCGAGGACGCGGGTCGACTGGATGACGTGCGCGATGCCCTCCGCCAAGGCGATCTGGAGACGGCAACGCGCTTCGGACGCATCTTTGAGCTTCGACCGGTGTCGGTCAAGTAGCGACTGCCACTCCGAATCGTGTTAAAGTCCGAAAAGCGGATCTCTCAACGCTGCGTGCAATCTTAATCTGACCTGAACAGCCATCCGAAAACAATCCCCCGGAGGCGCGAGACGAGCGTCGGTCGAGGTCGCGTTGAGGTTTCCTCAAAAACAATATCCAACGCCGCACGTTCATTCACTCCGTAGACGTTTGCGAGCAGATTCTTGGCAAGATCCGTCACAAATTCGATATCCGCCGGTAAGGGGTAATCCAGCATTCGGACCGAGTCTGGAACATTCCCGTTTTGTGCAAGGTAATCGTAGGTCGGTTCAATGCTTCGATCTGCAAAAAACCTCCTCAGTGTTTGTTCTTCATCAAGGTTAGTTACATCAACAGATAGCCCAATTTCTAGATGGTCTTCTAGCTTTAAGATACCGAGCGCCACTTCTCCATCGGGCGTGGAAACCATAAGCGAGGAGAAATGCTCGGTCGAATGAAGCAGTCTTCTAACGTAAGTTTCAATATGCGAGCAGCCGTTCGTTGCGTAGTGGTCCGGTTCAGGAATGCTGCGGCAATAGACGTGTTTCCGGCCTTTGGCGTCGTAGTATTCGACCCAGGCCTCAGTGGGCCGTTCCATAATACATTTCATCGCGGACCTCCGGAGGGTCGTGTTATGTGTATACTCACTATAGCACAACTACAGCTCGTCGGGAAACGGCATCTCGGTCCTGGCAAAGCTGGGTGAGACGTTCAGGAATGGGCAGGATCTGATTGCGGCGTTACGAACGCACATTGGAATCTGAGGGTTCCATTTCGGAATAATGGCTTTGTGCCAACCATCAAAAGCATAGGCCCCTATAGGTTCTTCTTCTTTTCCGACGAAGGGAATGAGCCGCCCCATGTTCATGTTCGTAGGGATCGGGCGACAGCCAAGTTTTAGTTGAACCCGGTTTGGTTGGCCCGGTCGCGAGGTTTTGGTGGTCACGAGGTAAATATGCTGCAAGATATGGTCCTGAGTAACAGGGAGACGTTTCTGGAGGCGTGGAATGAGCACTTTGCTCACTGAACGCGACGCGTTCGCGGAGTCCGTTCGATTCACGGAAGACTCCTTGTGAAATGAGATCGTAATTACCTGACAGTTGGCTGGCTTATGAGAAGGTGGCCAT
>BTVY01000039.1:0-70397 GCA_045863335.1 Candidatus Hydrogenedentota bacterium
ATCGTTCGTTCCACAATCCCCGGCTTACGGATTCTTCCTGCAAAGTACCGGTTTGATTTGTGGTGCAGGCTTCCAGCCTGCGTTTTTTCACAGGCTGGAAGCCTGCACCACAATCGAGCAACGTGCCGTGTCGAAGGCGGATGTGTTTGCCGAACCCGCGCGAGTGAAACTGGGAGCACTGAGCATGTTCGGGGTTGTTCCCCTCGGCCTGGTCAAATCATTTTGATCAATCGAATTCAGATCATTTGAATCTATTTCGGACTCCGTGCTTTGGGTCTCGACTTGGCGAATCTGCACTCGACGAAAAAGATTAACCCGGACCGGTTCGTCCGTGAACCGGTCCGGGCGCCTCGCGGGAGCGAGGTTTAGAAAACCTACACCGTATAGTTGAGAATCGCGTCAACGGCGCGGCCGTAGCGCCCGTCGCCGTAGCGGAACGTGGTGGACTGCGCAATGCGATTGCCGCCCGCCGCTTTTTCATCCACGTTCTGGTAGTTCAAATCGATGGACTCAATGTCGGCATCCGCGAGGGAGATAAGCTCGCCCGCTTCCGTGAGGCCGTTGCCGTTGTCGCGGAAGAGGCGGAGCGCGTTGAAT
This sequence comes from Candidatus Hydrogenedentota bacterium, assembly GCA_045863335.1. Lineage (GTDB taxonomy): Bacteria > Hydrogenedentota > Hydrogenedentia > Hydrogenedentales > SLHB01 > JAHDWY01. Next base: position 598 of record BTVY01000039.1, read on the forward strand.
TCCTTGTCGCGGGAATCGATACGACCGTCGTTGTTGCTGTCGAGTTTCCGAAGTTCTTCAAAGCCGTTGCGCGCGCCATTTTGATCGCCGAAAAGTTCTTTGCCGCTATCGATGGACCCGTTGCCGTTCCGGTCGATGGCCAGGAAGGCGTCGCCACCGGTGACGAAGGCCGTATTGACTGCCGACCCGCTGCCAAGAATATCGAAGCGCGCGCCCGTACCGAAGCTGGTCAATTCGATGCCGTCGCCATCGAGATCGAGGGTGATGGGATCGGATTCCTGGATTTCGCCTTGCTTGATGCTCACTACCTCGACGGATTCGAAGCTGAATTCGAGCTGTAGATTGAAACTGGACTGGGTGAGCTGGACTTGTTGTCCGCCGGTGGACTGGCCCGAACTCGCCGGTGCGCCGATCAATCCGATCTCCTGCAATCCTGCGAGCAAGTCATTGAACCGCGTCTGGAAATCGGACTCTGTGTTCGAGAAAAAGGCGTCGAGTAATTCGAAGATCTTGTTGAGCACATCGTCGTTGTCGCTCAGGGCTTCATTCGTAAGACTGAGCAATTGGTCGATACCGGTCTCTTCGTCACTCAGTTTCTCCGAGGCACCCGCAAAGCCGTTGAGTGCCGCGCCGCTGATGGTGAGGGAAAGCGAGAACCGTTGCGCGACCTTGCGGCTGGCTTCGAGGTAAGATTCGCGCTGCGAGCCCTGGAGTCCATCGGCCACCCCTTGCGTGCGCTCGCTGAAGCGGACCAATTCCTCCGTGCGCGACTCCGCGAAGAAGGAGAACGTCAGTTGCGACGCCTGGGCTTCCGCGCTGCCCTCGCCGTCTTTGCCATTGACGCGCGCCGCGGCTTCCTGAAGCGACACGGTCAGCGAGAAGCGCTCCACTTGAGAGCGATAGACAAAGGCATCAAACTGCCGCGCAATCGCTTGGGACGCGTCTTCTTCGACGCCACCGGTTTCCGCGGCAGGTTCCGTCGATTTTGCCGCAAGGCTCGACGGGTCGACCCCCAGGATCCGGGCGAGCAACCCCTGCGCGTTGCCGTTGATCAGTCCCGGCAGACCCGGGAACAACGGCGCCTGGTTGAATTGAAGTGCGCCAGTACCCATAGCAATCCCTGTCCACGCCCCTCGACGTGGCTCATCCGTGAGAAAAACCCATCCCGTTCGCCGATCTGTGTATCGGCAGCAAAACGCGAAAACTTTAGACCGTTGCGGAAATTGCGGGGTAGCTCCGCCACGTGACAATGCGCGGCAGGGGCACGTACAATAGGGCCTCGAAACCGCGTCAACGCCGTTCCGGGGAGCATCTTTTGTTGACCACAGAACCGCAGACCAGCGCGCCGGACCACAGCGCCGATTTGCGCTACCAGGAGGAGATCCTCCAGGGCGTGTCGCGGACCTTTGCCCTCACGATTCCCCAACTTCCCGAGCGGCTACGCGTGGTGGTTGGAAACGCCTATCTCCTTTGTCGGATTGCGGATACGATTGAAGATTCCTCCGTGCTCACCATCGAGGAGAAGCTGAGATTCGGCGAGCAATTCGTCGCGGTCGTGCGCGGCGATGCTGCACCGGAGGACTTCGGACGGGACCTCGCGGCCGCGCTTACGGGTGGCTGCCTGGACGCCGAGCGCGATTTGGTGCGCAACACGCCTGCGGTGATCCGCTTGACCCACAGTTTCCGGACCGAAGAGCGCGAAGCGTTGAACCGTTGCGTCCGCATCATGTCGGATGGCATGGAAGATTTTCAGGAGGGGAAGTTCACGCAGGGACTACGCGACGTGCCCCATCTCGATGCGTACTGCTATCACGTAGCGGGAGTCGTGGGCGAGATGTTGTGCGCCTTGTTCTGTGCCCACTCGCCGGAGGCCGCCCGGAACCGGGAAGGCTTGGAGCGTTACGCCGTATCCTTCGGGCAAGGCCTGCAGATGACCAACATCCTGAAAGACATTTGGGACGACAAGGAGCGCAACGTGGTGTGGCTGCCGCAGAGCGTGTTTGAAGCGCACGAATTCGACCTGCGAAACCTGCGTGCAGGTCAGAGCGACCCAGGGTTTCGTGCCGGGCTGCGCGAACTCATCGCCATCGCCCATGGCCATCTCGAGAATGCATTGCAGTACACCCTGCTCATTCCCAAATCCGAAATGGGGATCCGGCGCTTCTGTTTGTGGGCCCTGTTCATGGCGGTGTTCACCCTGCGGCGAATCGATGCGAACCCCGATTTCGCATCCGGCAACGACGTGAAGATTTCGCGCCGGACGGTTAAGACGGTCATCGCGTGCACCCATATCGCAGGCGGCAACGATTGGTTATTGAAAGCGTACTTCCGTTTCGCGGGGCGCGGATTGCCCAAAGCTGCGGTCGAACCGCGCGGGTAGAGACCGGAGGCTGGAGACTGGAGACTGGAGGTCGGAGGTTGAAGGTCGGAGGTTGAAGGTCGAAAGACTGGAACCAAGTTTGCTCTTCCCAGGTTCACGCCATTTGGTTCACGGATTATGTCGGATCAGTCGAATCGGTCCGATAGGTCCGTTTTCTGCGGGGGATTGATTTGATGCTATTACTCCTTTTCGCGTGGGCCGCCGCTGCAAGCAGCGCTCTGACCAACCCGGATTTTGACGACGGGCTAGAAGGCTGGACTCCGAGCAGTGTAGAGATTGAGATGCTCGTCACTTCCGTCGACGACCGATCGATTGCGCGTATCGTTGTGCCTGAGACTGCCCAACCGGGTTATCCCCACGTAGCCCAATCGCTCGATGCGCTCCCTGGCGATCTCATTTCCGCGACGGCCGAGGCGCGCAACATTGGCGTGCAGCGCGGCGCGGGCGCGTATATGGTCATCGAGTACTTCGACGCGGCGGAAAAGCGCGTCTCGTTCAGTCAATCCAACATGGCCGAGACGGATGGATCGTGGACCGAGCTGCGCGTGCAGGGCGTTATGCCGAAGGAGGCGGTCCGCGCGCGCATTGCGCTCATTCTGAACGGAACCGGTACCGCGGAGTTCGACGCCGTAACCGCCACGCGCGAACCCGGCGTGGGCGCAACCGGCCCGCCGGATGGACCGGTGACGATTACGATCACCGATAACGTCGTGTGCGATTCCTTTCGCGGCTTCGGAGTAGAGGACGACGGCTGGTTCTACAATCCTGAGAACGCGGCGCATGGTGTTACGGAGGACGATGCGCGCTTGCGCGAGGAGCGTATCGCGTCCATGGGCATCGACTGGGTGCGGATGTTCTTCTGGTACAAGGACTGGAATCCGTCCGGTGATTGGGAGACCTTTTCCTTCGACTCGCCGAACATGGAAAGTCATTACCGCACGCTGGATTTGTACCAACGGCTTGGCGTTCCTGTAAACGTGGTCGGCGTCGAGTGGGGCGTCGAGGATCCCTACGGCAATCCCGAGGCGGCGGCGAAGGCCATTGGCGCGTTGTTCGAGCACCTCATCAAGACGAAGGGCTACACCTGCGTGCAGGAGTGGACGCTGACCAATGAGCCGAATGGCTACTTCATTCGCGCGGGCTACGACTTCGAGCGCTTCGTGCAGCTGCATGAACTTGTACACGCCGAGTTCGAGCGGCGCGGACTGACAATCCGCATCGTGGGCAGCGACGAAACGAACGGCGGCTATTCGTTCTTCAAGCAATGCGTGACGGACGACCGGTACTATCCCCTCGTCGACTATTTCGCATCGCACCGGTACTTTCCGTACGCGGACCGCGTCACCGCGCCCGCCTTCTACAATGAGCGACTGGAAGTGCTCGCCGCAAAGACGCGGCACAAGGACCTCGTCATCGCCGAGTTCGGCTTCCAGGATGACCGGTCGGGCGCGCTCGTGAATCCATTGATGGAGACTTACCCCTACGCCGTGTGGACGGCGGCATTTGTCATCGACGGACTCAACCGCGGCGTCGCGGGGTTTTCGATCTGGTGCCTCCAGGAAATGTACTACCCCGGCAACGGCTTTATGAACTACGGCCTCTGGGATTTTAAGGACAACAACTGGAAGCCGCGCCCCGTGTACCACGCGTGGCGGAACTTCACTACCTTGACCCAGTCCGGCGACGCCGTGCGGGCATGCGCCTCATCGAGTCCGGCCCACGTTGTTGCGGCGGTGATGGGAGGCGTATTGTTTTGGGCAAACCACAGCGATTACGCCGCGGATGTGCGCGTCGAGGGCTGGGAGGATGCCTTATCCCTGGAGCGACGGGAGAACCCGACGTCCGGCGCCGGGTTGGTTGTCCACAAAGTCCTGACCGAGTCGACCTTGCCTGAGTCATCCGATCGCGGTACGCTGGAACTTACCAACCGCACATCGTTCAGTGCGCCACCCATGAGTTTTGGGTATATTCGGGGAGCAGGCGCAACGCAAGGCAGGGCTGAAGGAGACTGACATGATTTCACCGGTACTCGCATCGGCAATACTCATCGCCACCCACACCGCAGCGGGACTCGCCACGGGCGTGAAGGTTGGCGAAGTGACGACCGATTCCGCCATCGTTTGGGTACGCGTGACGGAGGAGGCGGAGCGGAACGGACGCGGGCTATGGTTCGCGGGCCGGCCGGCGATTCCTGTTCCAGACGGCGTTCGGCCCGAGCAACTGTTGGGCGCCTGCCCCGGCGCGCCCGGTGAGGTGCGCCTGCGGTATGGGACGTCGCAAGACTTGGCCGATGCGACAGTGACCGGCTGGGTCAAGGTGGAATCGAATACTGACTTCGCCCACAGCTTCGCGATCGATGGACTCAAACCGGCAACCGAGTATTTCTACGTCGCCGAAGCTCGCGATCCGGGCTCGGAAGAACCGAGCGCCACGTTGCAGGGGCAATTCGGGACTGCGCCCGCGCCCGAGACCAATGCGGACGTCACGTTCACGGTGGTTACGGGGATGTATTACGGAGACCTGGACGATCTCAAGGGCTTCAACGCCTATGCCGCCATGACCGAACTCAAGCCCGACTTCCTCGTTCCCACCGGCGACACGGTCTATTACGACAACGATTCGCCGGTCGTCACGTCGCTTGACGTGGCCTCCTACCACTGGCAGCGCATGTATAGCCTGCCGCGGCTCGTCGAGTTTCATCTCACGGCCCCCGCGTATTGGGAGAAGGACGACCACGACACCTATCACGACGACTGCTGGCCGGGTATGGTCGAAGAGAAGATGGGGAACTTCACCTTCGACGAGGGACTGAAGTATTTCCTTGATGTGGTACCCATGGGTGATAAGACCTACCGCACCGTGCGCTGGGGCAAGGCCCTGCAAGTGTGGCTTGTCGAAGGACGGGACTACCGGTCGCCCAACACGATGCCCGACGGTCCCGGCAAGACCATCTGGGGCGAAGAGCAGAAGGAGTGGCTGAAAACGACCTTGCTCGAAAGCGATGCCGATTGGAAAGTGCTCGTGTCGCCCACGCCGATTGTAGGACCCGACCGCGGCAGCAAGGCCGACAACCACGCCAACGACGCCTTCGCCCACGAAGGAAACGAGATGCGTGAATGGTTTGCGGAGAACGTGCCGGATAATCTCTTCATCGCCTGCGGCGACCGGCATTGGCAGTACCACAGCATCGACCCGAAGACGGGTGTGCAGGAATTCAGTTGCGGCCCCGTCAGCGACGAACATGCCGGCGGATCCCCGGGAGAGGACCCAGAATACCACCAATATCACCGGATGGAGGGCGGGTTTCTCTCCGTGAATGTCTCGCCAAAGGGCGACGGGAGCACGATCGCGTTCCGTTTTCACGACGTGCACGGCAAGGTCCTCTACGAGAAGGCCTTCGAATAGCGGTGGGAGTCTGGCTTGCCAGACTATCGCAGAACGATCCGCGGCGGCGGACCAAGTTCGTAGTGACCCCGCCACAGTTCCCCGTAGCAGCGCTCCATAGCGTCCATAAAGTCCATAACGTCCATACGCAAGATCCGGCATCCCGCGCCCCGCTGCGCCAGGACCGTACCGAGCAGCGCAAACGCCGCCCGGCTGTGCCGGTCCGTCCCGCGCCAGTTCTCGAGGTGCGCTTTCAGCAGCGCGGCGCTGTTGCGTATCAGCGCCTGCACGACGCAGCCCTCCATAGAACTTCTGCCCAGCGCTCGCCACAAAGGTTCCCAGGCTTCATGGGACTCCCACAAGTAGCCCTGATGATAGAGGTCGATGCCGTAGAGAAAGGCCTCGCAGCTTTCCCACGGCGGCCCGAACCCTAATAGCGCGTCGCCGCCATAGCTGTGCCCCCTCAGGTCGTTCACAGGGTGAGGTGTCAGGCCCGGGACGTGGCGGTACGGCGGCAAGGCCCGAACCGGGCACATGCGGGGAGCGTCTTCATAGAGTGGAGCCAAGACCTTCATTTTGGACCCCTCCAGCGTAACCCGCTAGAACAGACAGCCCCCGCAGAAGGTGACAAAAATTGTCGCCACAATGCTCTAACGGTCACGAATTTCACTGAATACACCGACTTTCAATCATCGCTCTATGTTCATAACCCATTCGTTAAGAATGCTTTATGTGAACCGATACCGAATTGGCACGACGGCTGCTCTTCTCATACGTCCCTGCGGGGACGGTAGACGGGAACGTGATAACGATACTTGGGGCAACTTGGAGTAACGATATGAAACGGCATGGCGGATTCACCCTAATCGAACTGATGATCGTCATAGCGATTATCGCGATTATCGCGGCGATTGCCATACCGAACCTGCTCCGTTCGCGCATGAGCGCCAACGAGGCCAGCGCATCCGGCGCGATGCGCACAATCTCCACGGCCGAAGTCGCGTTTCAGTCGGCGGCCTTCGTTGACGTGAACGGAGACGGCCTTGGTGATTACGGAACCCTCGCGCAACTGGGCAACCCGGACGGAGGCGGTACGACCCCGGCCTTTGTCGACGCGGTGCTCATCAATGGTTTTAAGCAAGGGTACGCCTTCGCGGTCAATGTGACCCCTGGAAACGCAACCACGCCGCCATCGTATACCTGCACCGCAATTCCAATGGCGCCGGGACAGACCGGCTGGCGGCAGTTCTTCGTAGACGACACGGGGGTCATTCGATTCACCACAGACGGCACCGGAGTTGGCCCAACTTCACCGCCGTTAAACTAGCTCACCACACCCACACTGCACCTCGGCGACCAGCGGCCCTGGCTCCTTCCCGCTGGTCGCCACCTCCATTTTAAGGGGTCGTGCGGTTAACCGTGCAGCACGGCGGCCAGTTTGGCGGCCATATCGGGATAGCTCCGGCGGTAATCCTCCCGGGCACGGCGGATGACTTCCTGCGCTTCCTCGCGGCCATAGATATGGGTGATTTCGCAGACCTTGTCCACTGCATCGGGCGCCTGCTTGTAGGTGAGAAAGTAATGCCGCATGCGATCCACCAGCCTCGAAGGACACTCTTCGATCCTGCGCATGTCGCCAAAGGTCTCATCGTCCACCATCGCGGCGATGATCTTGTCGTCGGCCTCGTTCCCGTCGAGCATGCGCAGGCCGCCAATGGGCACGGCGCGCAACAACACGTTGCTCTTGCGGATGGGCTTCTCCGAGAGCACGCAGATGTCCAGGGGATCGCTGTCGCCGACGATATCGTTGCGCCCGGTCTTCTCCCGGCAGAACGCCGCGGACGATTCGCCGGAATAGGTTTGCGGTACGAATCCGTACAGGGTGGGGCAGACGCTGGAATACCGCTGCGGGCGATCCACCTTGAGGAGACCGCTTTCCTTGTCGAGTTCGTACTTAACGTTGTCGGTGGGCGTCATCTCCACGTACACCGTCACGATCTCGGGCGCCTGCTCGCCGATGGATACGCCATGCCACGGATGCGCGCGAAAGAAAAGGTTCATCAGATTCCATACGGACTCGGGGAAATGCTCGTTCATGCCGCCTTCTTTCGTGAATGAGAAATTGTGTGTCACCGGAACTTGATTGTATCGCAGGCAGACGAGGTCCGCCAAGCCGTCGTTCTGAGAATCGCCCGGCTTCGGCGAAACCTGCGGTGACGGGTGCGGCAATGAAATCCAATCGACGTACGCCACGAAGGCACGGCGCGATCCATGAAAGGCGCGGCGACTACTGCGAGGTAAAGGTCAAATCATCGAAGTAGACAACCTGACCATTGCCATCGATCCACGGTGTGATGAAACCGAACCGGTCGAAAGTCGCGCCTTCATTTCTATCTGCCGGGTCGATGGAAATGTGAATCGAAACTTCATCAACGGTAAGCGTAATGCGATCGTCGACATCTCCACGAGCCGGAGTAAATTCGAGCGACCAGGTGTGAGACGCCCCGTCGGGGTAAACACGCGGCGAGCCGGCCGGGATGCCGCTGCTGTGCCCGTCCCCGTGGGTCCGGTAGACCGGATACGCGAAGAACCCTTCTGACGAAGGCCCTTCGATGGCGATACCCAGAAAATTCAACGGGTACGCGTACTTCTGCGACTCGTTCACAAGCACACTGTGCCTGGAATGAAAAAAGCCGAACAGCGTGGTGCTGTCCGTCACGCCCCGGCGTAGCGCGAACTTCCCTTCGGCCCGGATGGGACGATCCAGCGTCAACGGACCGACCATCGCGCCATAGTAGGCAAGTTTCTCGGGATACCGGCAGTCGCCGCGAAAGAAGAGCCCACCGATCTCGCCCGGCGCGACCCCGCCCGCGTGCTGTGTCGCGCTGTATCCAAAATCAAAACGTGGCCGCACGTCGCCACTCTCATAGCGGGTACGGTTTCCGCGGCCTTCCCAGCCCGGGTCCTGCGCGAGATCAGTGGTTTCGCCGTTGATGACCAGATTGCCGAGCCACAACGTTCCCGGGCCGTCGGCGTGTTTGACAACGTTCAAAATGCCGAAACGGTCGAAGGTTGCCCCGTCCGTCTTGAACCCGTCCGCAAGAGGGCAGACGGCACGGTGCTCGTCGAAGGTGGCAACGATTTCGCCGCGGCCGCCGGCCCCTTCCGGATCGTACGCGATCGCCCACGTATGAGTGCCTCCGCTGGGAATCTCCAGCGGATACATGCGGTCCGCGGAAGAATCGTATCGGCCGATCACGGAAGCGCCCGCGCGCCATTTGGCGGTGGCGAACTCAATGTGGACGTGAAAAACTTCGCCGCGACCATTAATCCGAAAGACGACGGTATTCGGTGTGCGCCACTCGTTCAGCGTGCCGGCGTTGAAGAATCCAAACAGGGTATTGCCAGCGCCAGGTTCGACCCGCAGCGTTCCCGATGCCGAGAGGGGCTCGTCGAATCCGGAGGATTTCACTGGCCTCGCGTAATACGCCGGAACTCCGATGGGTGTCACGAGACCACCGATTGCTCCAGGGTGATCGCCCACCGATCGTTCCGCCGCATATCCGAAATCCTGTTCAATTGAACGCGTTTCGAAAGCGGTGCTGCGGTTGTTCCATCCGTCCCAGGCGGGAGCAGCATCGAATCGCTCCGTCTGCAGCACGCCGGCTTCCGGGGCGTTCACAAGGCATAGCAACACCGGCAGCGCGAGATCGATCCACTGGTAACCGTGCATATCCAGGATCCTTGCAGTTCGTGCATTCACTGTATTCCTTCCAATCCATTTGACGCAACATGCCGCGTGGATCCGCAGATATTGACTATTGCTTCGCCGTATGGCGTTCTATCTCCCTCAATGTCGTTCATCGCCACCGGCATCCGGCCGGGCTCGCTGCAACTCATGCAACAAAGGAGGAGCCTGCAATGACATATCGCAAGAAGGTATTGGGTGCGGCCGTCGCATTGGGAGCCGTTGCCATCGCGGCCGTGCTGTGGATTCCGCAGGTGACGTTTGCGCACTGTCAGATCCCCTGCGGCATCTACGACGACCCCGCGCGGTTCACGGAACTGCGGGAACATATCACCACCATCGAGAAATCCATGAACCAGATCAACGAGCTGTCGTCCGAACCGGGCGAACATGCGAACCAGTTGGTGCGCTGGGTGATGAACAAGGAAGATCATTCCGACGAGTTCGCCGAGATCATCACCTACTACTTCCTTCAGCAGCGCATCAAGACGCCCGAGAGTGGCGATGCGGCAGCGAACGAGACCTATGTGAATCACCTGACCTTGTGTCACAAAATGCTCGTGACGTCGATGAAGTGCAAACAGACGACGGACCTGGCGAACGTGACGGCGCTTCGTGAACTGGTGGACGAATTCGAGAAAGCATACAACGCGAAGTAACGGGTTTGGAGTAAAACGCATCGCCCCGGCACGCTCACGCGTTCCGGGGCGATGTTGCCATTGTTACTGGACGGAACTCTCGTAATCGACTTCCAAAGCCGTGGTGAAGGTCATGGTTTCACCCGGAGGCAGCGTAACACTCTTCGCCCACACTTCGGTTTCGAGCACTTCAAGCGATGCCGGATAGGCGCACAGCCACGTGTAATCCACTTGATTGGGATCGAAGTGTTGCGTCACCTGGAGGCCTTTGCTACCGGTGAACGACCAGACGCCGTTGGGGGCATTCTGGTCCCGATAAGCTTCACCTTCGCGGAGGCCGTCGACAATCGGCTGCATGCCGCGCGCAACCGATTCGCCGGCCTTGTTGATGAACGCAACCTCGGTCCGCATGAGGCTGCCAAGGTCGAGTTCCAGGTGGCTTCGAATGAGGATGACCGTCGGCTTGTCGCTTCGATTCTCGACCTCGTTGGTTACGGTCAGCACCGCCGCGCCCGGTTCCAGCGTGAGGATGCGGCGCAACGTGATGTCTTGGAAATCCGCGACCAGCGAAAGGCGATCGTCGCCTCGTTCTTCCACGGTGAATGGCACGAGGGAAGTGCCCCGCGTCGCTTCAAACGTGGTACCCATCCGGGTTTCCTCGCCACCCGCAAAGGGAAAGAACAGGGTGCGCGCCGTGTTGTACGCGGTGACGCATTCCGCGGAGTCCCGATGAATGACCCGCAACGCGCGGCCGCCGAAGGCCGGTAATACGTCCACCATGAGACGATCGTTCTCGATGCGCTCGTAGGGCACGCCCATCATTCCCGCGAAGGCCCACATGGTCAATTGCTGCGGGTCGCCGCCCCATTCGCGAATCGTCTCGAAGCCGTGCGCCTTCATGCGCTCAATAAAACCGGTGGTTTCTTCCATGTTGGCCATATCGCCGAGGAACCGGAGCTTGCCGTTCTCGAGCGTGTAACCGTTGCGCGGGAAGATGCGCGCGTAGGTGACCGGCATGCGCGCCACGCGAACGCGTTCCAGCAACTCGGCATCGTCCTGAACCGCCGCCTCGGCCTGGTCCAAGAGATCGTTCGCGGTCGCGACCAACCCGTCGGGCAAATAGCCCTGCGCGGGATTGGTGTAGAGGTGCATGTGAATGTTCTCGTTCTCGACTTTGTCGTGCAACATGGTGATATACGACCAGATGGGTTCCCATGCGTTGCCATAGTATCCCTGCAGGAAATCTTGCAGGACCGCGTCCGGGTCCTGGTCCGGATCCCAGAGCAACTTCATGCCGTAGTACCCGCGCAGCAGGGCGAACTCCCCGCCGCCGCCACCGTGACCCATGGCTTGCAAGAAAATGCCCTCCGCGCCGATGTCGTGATAGAACCGCAAGTCGGAAGCCATGGCGCGGAAATTCGGGAACGGGTTGAAGTAATGGGCGAAATCGACGATGTAGTGCCAGAGATAGAGGTGATCGCAGTTCTCCGCCCAAATCTCCGCGCGCCGCTTGTATTCGGCATCGAGCGGACAGGTCGCGATGGGGTGGCTGTCGCAGGACGGAAACATGTGGCACAGCCACACCGCCACGTTGGGGTGCATCGTCATTCCCTGGGGCGGTTCTTCGGTGAAGGTATAGGCGAGCGTGCCGATTAGCTTTTCGGGATACTGCTTGGAGGTTCGCTCCGCCAGTTGATTGACGAACCAGAACTGGGTTGCGCCGGTCGAGCCATACTGCTCGTACATGGCGCGGCAGTTCTCGCACTCGCAATAGTTGTACCAGTCCTCCTGTGAGAAATTGTGCTGGCGCACGCCGGGCATGTCGGCCATGCGTTGGAGCATCTTTTCGGTCACGATTTCGAGGACCTCAGGATTGGTAAGGCACAATTGCGTTTCTTCCGCGCGCCGAACCCCTCCGATCTCCGAGAAGTACTCCGGGTGTTCCTCGAAGTACTCGCCGGGGCTGATAAACCGGAAGTACGAGTGGCAAGTTCCGTCGAAAGCGTACTCAACGCCGAAGGGGTTGTCGGGTCCTCCGCTGCCTGCGTTGTTGCGCAGGTGGGAATCGAAATCCGCGTCGCGCCCTGGCCAGGCATAACTTGTATTGCGCCACGCAAACGCGGGTTGGACCACCTTGTCGACCTCCGGCAACGGGAGCGTATCGATGTGTGGTGTTTTCGTCGCGCCGGGCGCATACCATCGGACGCCAAGGTACTGCTCGATGAACTCGTAAACGCCATAGAGCGTGCCGGCCGCGGGCGTTCCCGCGATAACGAGATGTGGCGCAACGGTCCGCATGACGTATCCTTGTTCACCAAGGTCATCTGCCGTGGGATTGACGCCCAACGCCTGCGCGGCGGGTCCTGCGCCCAGAACAATGGTGGGCGCAGTTGCGTCCGCGGGCGGCGTATCGGCGATGGGGACCTGTACGCCGGTAACCTGTTCGACATAGGTCTGGAGTTCCTCGGCGGCGCGGCGTTCCGACGGGCTCGGTTCCGGCGCGGACGAGGAGAGTACGATTTGATAGGAAGTCGTACCGTTCTGCGCGATGAAGGCTTCCTGAGACTGGGCGCTGAACGAGCCTATAACGGCCAGGACAGCGGCGAGGGCGATTCGGGTGAGTATTCGGTTCTTTAACGTTGGTATTTTGTTTGACTTCATGTTTCCCCCTTTCCTGTGAAAGAGTATCAGATTCGGATGGGCGCGTTGTACGCGCGCTTGATTTGCGCCGAGTGCTCCCCGGCGTAGCGCGCGATGTCCGGCAATTGCCCAAGTTGCCGTAGAGAAAGTCGATCCGCGGTGGAAGATTCCCGTACCTGGCAGCGTTCCGAAGAAGCAATAGGCTTATTCTGGGTGGTGCGGAATTCGAATTGCGCCAATTGTGCGCAAACGAATACCCAGGGCTGTCACTCCGGGAGATCTGCTCATGAAGATCTTCGTCGCAGGCGCGACCGGTGTTGTCGGAAAAAGACTTCTTCCAATTCTCCTCGCAGCCGGGCATGAGGTTACCGCCGCCGGACGGACGAAACGCAAGCGGCTCGACCTCGAATTGAAGGGCGCGCGCCCGGTGGATGTCGATCTCTTCGATGCGGCGTCCGTTCGTCAGGGCGTTGCAGGCCACGACGTAGTTATCAACCTTGCGACGCACATCCCAAGTAGCTCGCTCCACGCGCTCATTCCCGGCGCGTTCCGCGAAAACGATCGGCTTCGCAGTGTGGCTTCGTCAATCCTCGTGGATGCCTGCCTGGCGGGGGGCGTGGCGCGTTACATTCAAGAATCCTTCGCCCCGGTGTATGAAGACTGCGGCGATCAGTGGATCGACGAAGAGATGGGAATCCTGCCCACGCGGTACAACCGGACGATCCTGGACGCGGAGGAGGCCACGCAACGATTCTCCGAGCGCGGCCGCACGGGGATCGTACTGCGGTTCGCATTCTTCTACGGGTCCGACGCATTTCAGACGCGAGACACGATGCGCTGTTTGCGTTACGGGTGGGCGCCGTACCCCGGGTCCCCGACGAGTTACATCTCATCTATCGCCCATCGCGACGCAGCAACCGCAGTGGCAGCGGTGCTGGAAGCGGATGGCGGTGTCTATAACGTGACGGACGACCGTCCCGTGACGCGGCGGGAGTATTTTGATTTGCTGGCGCGGGAATTGGGTGTGCCGCCGCCGAAGATTCCCCCGGCGTGGACGGGAAAATTGTTGGGTTCGATGGGAGATACCTTGTCCCGTTCACTGCGAATCTCCAACAAGAAACTCCGCGATGAGTGCGGATGGGCGCCGAAATACCCGAGTGTCCGGGAGGGCTGGCATGCCGTCATCAAAAAACTCCGCAAACGCGAGAGCACTCGAGAACCCGCGACCGAACCGTAGCGTTGTCCTGAATCTGACTCGATTTCTCGCGATTATGGTTACCGCGCTTGCCTTGGGCGCGGCGCTCGCGCACCTGTACGAACTCCCCAACAAGATTGGATTGAGCGCCGACGCCTACGTGACGGTGCAGCAGAACTACCGCGGCTGGCACTATCTAGGTATCGCGGTCATTGCATCGCTGGTGTTATCGGCATTGTTGGCATGGTTTGAGTGGAAGCATCCCGCCCGCGGCGTGCTGGCGCTCATCGCGGCGCTGTGCATCGCCGTGAACCTGATCGTGTTCTTTTCGTTCACCTTTCCCGCCAATAGAGCGACCGAAAACTGGACGACGCTCCCGGAAAACTGGGAATCCTTGCGGCAGCAGTGGGAGTACGCCCACGCAGCCGGAGCGGGTCTATACCTGCAGGCGCTGGCTTCGCTCACCCTGGCGCTCATCGTCGATCGCCGGTAGCCTGCCTTCGAATGCGCATAGCGCATTCTACCGTGGAAGACGCACGGCATTCCGCCGCGTCCAGAGACGATCGGAGGTGCATCATGTTCAGCAAGAAGTCCGACTCCTTTCGACCACGAGAGGACCAGTAAGCGCCGGAAAGGCTATCCTTCCGAGACGCGCGTGAAACGAGGGCGCCGAATCGTTGGCGACGGCAAGGAACTTTCCGAGAAGCTCGGCCGCAACGACCTGTGCCCCTGCGGGTCGGGACGCCGCTTTCAAACGGTGCTGCCTACGATCCAAACAGTTTGACGGCGCACTCCGGGATGACTACTTTTAGAGAATGAGCAATACCGAAGCCCGCGGAACGCAGCGTTCCGCGGGCTGTAAACAACTAGAGACTTCTGAATGATTGTCAAGATTGCGGCATTACTCTCAGTCATTTCGGCGCAGGCGTCTGAACTGCCGGACATCCGAGCCGTAGAACCGGATCTGTCGCTTCCGCCCATGACGGAAGGAAATCCGCAGCCCGGCGCGCGTGTCCGCCAAACGGCCCCGGAATACGAAGGGACGGACGTTTACCATGCGCTCTATCTCCCCACGGACTGGCGCGCGGGTGAGCGGTATCCCGTGATCGTCGAGTACGCGGGTAACGGCCCCTACAAAAACGACTACGGCGACGTGTGTACAGGTAAGGTTGAGGATTGCAGCTTGGGCTACGGCGTCAGCGGTGGCGAAGGGTTCATTTGGCTTTGTCTGCCGTATGTGAGCGCGGATGGTCAGCGCAACCAGTTGCAGTGGTGGGGCGATATTGATGCGACGGTTGATTATTGCAGGCGCATGGTACCGCGCATTTGTGAAACCTACGGCGGCGATCCGTCGAAGGTGATTCTTACGGGGTTCTCCCGTGGGTCGATCGCGTGCAATTTCATCGGCCTTCACGATGACGCGATTTCCGCGCTCTGGTGCGCGTTCATCTGCCATAGCCACTATGACGGTGTGAAGGCGTGGCCTTATGAAGGCTCCGATCGCGCGTCCGCAATGGCACGATTGCAGCGACTGGGAGATCGGCCCCAGTTCATCAGCCACGAAGGCAGCGTGGACGCGACGCGCGATTACTTAGCCACGGCGTATCCCGGAGGGGACTTCACCTTTCAGTCCCTTCTTTACCGCAACCACACCGACACGTGGGTATTGCGCGACATTCCAGCACGTGACGCACTGCGGCACTGGATTCTCGACCTGCTCGAGTGACCGACTCCAGCGCGCCGGTATCCCATACAGATGGCGCGGACGTCGATGCCATTGTCGCCTTTCCGCTACGCGTTCGTGCGCAACTCCAGTTGATAGAGATCCGCGAAGGTTTTGGCTTGCCTTCCAAAGTCGCCCGCATATAGCACTGGATGCGGGCCCGGATACGTCGTACACACATCGTCCACGTCGTCGAACTTGACGAGCACGCGTGTGGCGCAACCGCCCGTCGGCGGGCAGGTCGGCGACGAGATCAGCTCGCCTGCCCAGGCGTCCAGGCGGTGTTCGTCCGTGTTGTATTTGCACAGCGTGACTCGCTCACCCGCGGGCCAAATGACATCCAGCGCGGCGGTCTTCGGCATCTGGTGGAAGAAGGGCCGCAAGGCGTAGGGGGCGTCGGTGTCGTCGGCTCCGTGCAGTTTCGTCAGGCAAGTGCAATGGGAACCAAAGTAGAGGTTCTCCTCCGTGTCGTATTCGGGGTTGTGCTGGAAGCCGCCGCGCCCGAAGAGATTCGCGCCCAACATCTGCGTCAGCGACGAGTTCAAATCGTTTTCGCATCCGCAGGGAACCATCGCGCCGTTGCACAGCGAAAAGCTGATGCAGGGCTTGCGATGCTTCAGGAAGAGACACTCGATCGTGATGGCGTCCGCATCGAACTCTTCCATCATTTGCAGCACGGTGGCATGCGCGCGCATGGCATCGATAAACACCTCGTCCTGCAGGTCCGTGATCGATGTTGCGCTGCCGCGGATTGCATTCGCGAGCGCCTGCATTTCCGGGGTGGCCGCCATGGCGTCGAAGCGGTCGTTGAAGTACGAGGCCGGCACGCCGTGGATGGGCATGTCGAAGAAAACTTCGTGGTCGTCGGCCTCGGCTTCAAGCTTTCCTGAAACGCGCAGCAACCGGCTTTGGCGCATGCGCGTCTTGGCGTGGACACAGCGCAACCCGCGTTCGAGCGCGTCCCAGTTTTCCATGGAGTGGATGTACTGCAGGCCCGGCTCTGTGCGAAAGCGTTCCGGCGGCAGTTGATGGTTCGCGCCGAGGGGATGATAAAGAATGATCGGCCCTTCATAGGCGTCGAGGATAGGTTCGATCTTCTTGCTGAAACTGTTCCAGAAATTGAAGAGGAGCAGCGCCTCGGGTTTCGTTGCCTGGATGTCGGCGATGAACGCCTGGATGGCTTCATCCGTGTAGATCGATTGCTCGTCGATAACCAGGTTCAGGTCCAGCGGCGCGGCAAGCTCACTCACTTTCGCCATGAACTTGGCCTGCTGCTCTTCCGGCTTGAACTGATTGCCCGGCCACGTGAACCAGTTGTGCTGCGCCCAATTGTCCTCATTCTTTCCGTCCAGCACGACCTGCTCCGGCGGGTAGAAGAAGGCACCGCGCACGAGCCCGGGCTTTTTGGGCCGCGGCACGGGATGCAGATTCAGCGGCGACTGCCCCCACATCATTTCCGGCAACATGCCCGCCGCGGCCATGGCCGCCATGGATTTCAGAAACGATCGGCGATCCCAGTAGGTGGTCATGGTAGCGATCCCCCAAGTGCGTGGCCGCCGGAGCGGGCACGATCCCCTGCGGCCGTCCATCCCCCGAGGGAGGCCGCAGAAGCCAGTATACACCATGCCGTGCCCGCTCGATCGCGAAACTCGCGCGCTACGAGCCGTGCTTCTGTTCAATCTCCGCGCGCAGGCGATCTTCCTGCTCCCGAAGTTCCGGGGTGAATTCCTCGCCGAAGTCCTCCGCTTCAAAGACCGGGCGGATTTCGAGCACGCCTTCTTCATTTGGCATGGGGTTTGGACAGCGCTTTGCCCATTCGAGGGCTTCGTCCATGGAATTCACCTTCCAAAGCCAGAATCCCGCAATGAGTTCCTTCGTTTCCGCGAAGGGGCCGTCGATGACCGTCTTCTTGCCGCCGGTAAACTTCACGCGTTTGCCCTTGCTGCTGGGATGGAGCCCCTCGCCGGCCTGCATGATGCCCGCTTTGACCAGTTCCTCATTGAACTTACCCATATCGGTGAGCAGTTGCTCGCTGGGCATGATTCCTTCCTCGGAGCTCTTCGTGGCCTTCACAATCACCATAACGCGCATTTGTCACGCTCCTTTCGGGGGTTGAACCATCGGCCGGGGATGGCCGATTGTGCCTTGCATCTACATTACGACGAACGGGCGTTCGGGCAAAGGACAAGTCCCGATGCCAGGCCTGCGCCTGCAATTATACGAATTCTCCGCGTGCCGGAGGCGGCGGCGGTCCGACCGTCTTCTGTCGTCACTACGTGGAAAACTCGGATCTGGACATAAAGACTGCCAATACGGTTGAATAGATGTGGGGTCATGGTGAACCTGTTGTACCGAAGCCGGCAACCGCGACCGGGATTACCCGCAGTAGGACTTCGGCATGGGCGAAGAACCGTACCCCTACAATCAGCCGCCGTGGCGGCGTTCGCATGAGGCCACGTCCCCCGATGGAAAGTGGCAGGCGACGCTCGATGGCGCGGTCGAGATCTTTATGTCCGGGCCGACGAAGGGAACCCTGCGTATCCCAGGGCTTTTCGACATCCCCGATTGCGGGCCGGATTTTTTGTGGTCCGACGATTCCCGCTACCTCGCCGTACCCCAGTGGCATTACCGGTTTCGACCACGCGCGCGGATCGTAATTGTCGATACCCGCGAACGGAGAATCTACGCTTCGCGCATGCGGTACAGGATCGCGCAATTGGAGGTGTTTGCCAACGGCGTGTTGACGGGGGTTGAATCGCCTGTGGACCACCCGCGCGCGTTCGCCATCTTTCTTGCAGACGTACCGGGGGCATTTGAGTACATCGACCCCGAGACCATGTGATAGTTCCCGCAGTCAGCCAATGTCCACCTTTAGAAGGAGTTTTTCTCATGACGCTCGAGACAATCCGTGGAATGCTGGGCTGGTGCATTGTGATGGACGTCCTCATCCTGTGGATGTGGCTCCTCTTCTTTCTCTTCGCCCATGAGATGATGTACCGCTGGCACGGCAGGTGGTTCAAGATGTCCGTCGAAACCTTCGACGCGATTCACTACAGCGGCATGGCCGCGCTGAAAATTGGCATGATCGTGTTGCACCTGGTTCCGTACTTGGCGCTACGGATCGCGGGTTAGTTTCAAGGAGCACGGGCGTCCCGCCCGTGTACCTATCATGGGCATTCTGCCCATGGCCTCTTCACAGGCGGGACGCCCATGCTCCTTGGGGAAGAACGACACCGCACGATAAGCGTTAGTCTGGCCGCACCTCTTCCAACACTCTTACGTAAAACTCATGCACCTGCTGTTTGCGTTCGCGGACCAACTCCGTGAGGTCGCCCTCGATTCCGAGGCGGCGGGCGAGGCGGGTGATGGCTTCCGGGTCTTCGGGAAGGGTGCTGGTGGCGCGGCCGTGCATGATGCGGAGGCGGTTTTCGATCCGGCGGAACCAGAGGTAGGTGTCGTGAAGCATGCGGCTGGTATCTTGGGAGAGTACTTCGAGTTTTTGGAGCAGGCTGAGCGCGCCGAGGACATCGCCGCGTTTCAGGTCGGGGTGTTTGGCGGCGTGCTGCAATTGGAGCAGGCGCACGGCGAACTCGAGTTCGGCGATGCCGCCTTCGTCTTTCTTCAAGTTTCGCGCGTTGGACGCCGCCACGATCTTCTGGCGGATGTCTTCGATGTTGGCGATATTCTCCGTAGTCAATTCAAGGGTGAAAGCGAGTTCACGCGCGCGCCGGCCCATTACTGATCCGAACTCGTGGTCGCCGGCGACCGCGCGGGCTTTGACCAGCGCGAGCCGTTCCCATGGCTGGGCCTCGGTTGTGTAGTACTCGACGAGGCGCGCGTCGCTCACGACAAGGCTGCCCTTCTTGCCGTCGGGACGGAGGCGCGCGTCGATTTCGTAGAGCTGCCCGTAGCGCGTCGGTTCCTTGAGTGTCCGCATGACGTGGGACGCGATGGCGGTGAAGTACTCCACCGGCGACATGCCGGTGTCGATGGTCGCGCCGCTCTCATACACAAACACCAGGTCCAGGTCGCTGCCGTAGCCAATCTCGCGGCCGCCCATCTTGCCGAGCCCGAGCACGGCGAAGGCGCCGGTGGTTTCGCCGTAGCGTTCGACAACTTTCTTCTTTGCGTTCTCCAGCGCGAAGGCGAGGCAAACTTCTGCGAGCAGTGTCAGCTCTTCGCCAATGGTGATGATGCCCGCATCCAGAATGAGATCGCGCATGCCGATGCGCAGCGTTTCCCCCGCATGCAGCCGGTACGGCGCAGCCTCGCTCTCGTACGCGCCGGACAGGGCCGCCAGTTGTTCTTCCAAATCTTCGCGTGACGACGGGTGCGCCAGCGCGCCGGGGCGGCCAAACGTATCGAAAAGCCCCGGATCGCGAATGAGTAGTCCCGAGAGGAACTCGCTGTTCTCGACGAGCTTGACGAGATACTCGCAGAGATGAGGACTCCACTTGAGGATATCGTAGATGGCGCCGGGCGCGCGGAGATTGGACAGGATCTGCCCCATCCGCAGGAGCGTCGCATCGGGGTCGGCGCTTTTCGATAAGGCTTGCAACAGGATTGGCGCGACCTCGGCGAATTGCTGTCGCACACGAAGCGAATGGGGACGTTCGCGCGTGCCCATGGCTAGGGTCATTAGTTCTTCGCGCGCGCGTAGTACGTCGCTGAATCCAAGTGGACGCAATCCTTCCAACCCGGCCTCGCCGGTGGAGTGCGGATTTAGCAGGTCAGCTACCCAGAGGTTGCCGGAGCCTTCCGTGGCGAGAAACTGATCGAGAATTTTGCGCGTGGCGCTGGCGCGGTCCTGGTAGTCCGTCATAAATGCCGCGCCCGAATCGTAGCCGAGCAGCGCCGCGAAGGCGTCGAGTTGTTCCGGGTCCTTGGGCAAGGCATGCCGTTGTTGGCTGCCTTCGATCTGCAAGCGGTGCTCCACCTGGCGCATGAAGGTGTAGTTGCTGGCGAGCGTGGTCGCGTCGAGCGGTTTCAGCAGATTGTGTTGGCCCAGTATCTTGATGGCGTGGAGCGTCGTGCCGGTGCGAAGTTCCTCGATGCGGCCGCCGTTGAGCAGTTGGAGCAATTGCACGGTAAACTCGACGTCGCGAATGCCGCCGCGTCCAAGTTTCACCTCCGTATCGGTCTCGCCCCGGCCTGCGACTTGCGCTTCCATCTGGTATTTCACATTGCGGATGTCTTCGAGCGTTTCATCGTCGAAGTAGCGCGGAAAGACGAAGGGCCGGGTACTTTCGATGAACTGGTGGCCCAGTTCGAGGTCCCCCGCGCAGGGCCGCGTCTTGATCAAGGCTTGCCGTTCCCAGGCCTGGCCCTCGCTTTCGTAGTAATAGACCGCGCTGTCGATGTCCACAGCGAGGGGTCCCATGCGTCCGTGGGGACGCAACCGCATGTCCACGCGAAAAACCGACCCTTCCGTGGTGACCTCGGACAGGGCCTTGATGATGCGTTCCCCGAGCTTGTGAAAATACTCCGAGTTGCTCGCAGTACCGGAACTGCCGCCGGACGTGTTCCCTTCGCGCGCATAGAGGAACACGAGGTCGATATCGGAACTGAAGTTCAGTTCGCACCCGCCGAGTTTGCCCATGCCGAGCACGACGAAGCCCGATTCCGTTTCGCCGTCCGGACAGAGCGGCCGGCCGAAACGGGGTTCGAGGTCGCGCCGCGCGCTCTGATACGCCGCTTCGAGCGTCGCGTCCGCGAGGTTCGACAAGTCTTGCGTGAGAGTCGTGAGCGAAACATGCGCGAAGATGTCGCGCGACGCAATCCGCAGGATTTCCCGGCGTTTGAACCGGCGTAGCGCCTGGCACCGTGCTTCGAAAGTGGCGAAGTTCTCCTGGACCCGCAGCAATTCGCGGATCATGTCTTCCCGCGGCCGCGCGTGCTCGAGGTCCGCTTCCTCCCACAGCCACGACATGTACTCCGGATTCCGGCAGATGATGTCGGTAAGGTAATGGCTTTGCGCGAGGATGGTAAGAAGCAGCCGCGCATAGCGCAGCGTGGCATCCATGAGATCCACTTCCGCGCGCGGCGTAAGGGTCACGTCCAGGTATCGTTCGAGCCGGATGAGGGCCGTGGCCGGATCGCCGCATTCGTCCAATGCCGCGGCGAGGTGCATCGTCAGTCGCGGATGATCGTCGCGGATGATCCGGTCCAGGAAGGCCGCCGCGCGATCGGGATCGTCGAATGTGAAGTGTTCAAACTCTGATTTCATGTCATCCTGCATTTCAAATCATCGAACGGGTGTTATCGGCGACCAGGCCGCATATTCACGGCCGGAAAGTCCGGCCGATTCGTTCGCCTGCCTCGGTCAACAAGGCCGCCGCGTTCGCAATCGCGTACTCCGGAGTAACGAATTCGCCGGTCAGGGAATGGACCGCTTCGATTCCGGCGGTGTGCACGGCCTCATAGCCATCGCCGAGTATGCCCGCCACGGCGATGACCCGTACGCCGGCCTTCTGTGCAATCTTCGCCACGCCGACGGGAGTCTTGCCGTGGATGGATTGTCCGTCGACTTTGCCTTCCCCCGTGATGACGAGATCGGCCCCTTCGAGCCGCTCCGCCAGGCGGCATGCGCCGGCGACCAGGTCCACGCCGGGGCGAAGGCTACCACGAGCGAACGCGACAAGACCAGCGCCTAACCCGCCCGCAGCGCCCGCGCCAGGCAACTCGGCGATCTCGATACCCAACTGTTCGCGTACGACGTGGGCGAAATGACGCAGCGCCTCGTCCAATTCCTCTGCGTCGCGTGGACTCGCACCCTTCTGAGGTCCGTAGACGAAAGACGCACCGTTGGGTCCGCAAAGCGGGTTGGTCACATCGCAGGCCACCTGAACAGTGCAATCGTCGAGGGCTGGAATCCGATTCGACGTGTCGATTTGCGCGAGCTTGGCGAGCGCAATGCCACCCCGAGGCAACGGATTACCAGAGGCATCCAAGAATCGGTACCCCAAGGCTTCCGCCATGCCCGCGCCGCCGTCATTCGTGGCGCTGCCGCCAATGCCGATGATGATGCGCGTCGCACCGCCATCCATCGCGGCCCGGAGCAACTCTCCCGTGCCGAAGGTCGTCGCGATACGCGGGTCCCTGCGCTCCTTTGGGACCAGCGCAAGTCCTGAAGCCGAGGCCATCTCGATGACCGCCGTTGTGCCGTCGCCCAGCACGCCGTAAACCGCGTCAACGGGATCGCCGAGCGGTCCGGTAACGGTGAGCGGTACGGTGGAGCCGCCGGTCGCCGCGACCAGCGCATCCACCGTGCCCTCGCCACCGTCGGCCATGGGGACGAGTTCCAACTCCGCATCGGGCAGCGCGCGCCGCAGCCCGGAGGCCAGCGCTTCCGAAACCTCAAGGGCGGAAAGGCACTCCTTGAACGAATCCGGGGCGATCACGATGCGCATGAAGGAACTCTCTTTTGATTGGTAATGAGCAACACAGCTGTTTCCTATGTGGTTGCTGGCACCCAGTATACCCCTTCCATCTGCCGCGGGTCGTTTCCTCAGTTGACATCCCATTACGACGTTCTCAAAAATGAACTTCTGGTCATCTTGGGTTCACGACAAGGAGGCGGGTGCTATGCGATTCACGCGCAGACAGTTCATCGGGTTGATTGGTGCCGCGGGGCTGTCCGGCTGCGCGCGGGTGGGGCTTGACAAGGTCGCCGACATGGATGTCATGCCCGGCGGTCCCGGGCGATTCACCTTTGCAAGCATTGGAGATCTGCATGTGCTAGACGCGCGCAGCACGGGCATCGTGAACCAGGCCGTGGATGCCATCAACGCGCGGGACGAGGTGCGTTTCACTATTGTGCTTGGCGACCTCGCGACGGATGGCGAGTACGTGGAATTGAACCTCGCGCATACGTCCCTGGCGCGCTTTGAGAAGCCTTACTTTGTCGTCCCCGGCAATCACGACGTGAACATGCGCGCGAAGAACATCTACGGCAACTACACGAAACTATTTGGTGACGCCAACTGGCGCGACGAGGAAGAAGGTTGGTTGTTCATGGGGATCGACTCCACCAACGAGGCCAAGAGCGACGTGGCGATCCGGCCCGATCAGATCGCGTGGATCGAGAAGCAGTTGAAGAAAACGAACACGAAACGGCCCATTGCGCTCATGACACATCATCCGTTCAATCCGAATACGAAGTACCGTGTGCAGAATGCGGACGAAGTGCTCGCCATGTTCTCTGAGCACAACCTGAAACTCGTCGCCGCCGGGCACTTCCACGGCAACCAGGAAGAAACCCGCGACGGCATTCTGTTCACGACGACCGCCTGCTGCTCCTCCACCCGCGACAACCACGACGGCACCTCGGCAAAGGGCTACCGGCTGTTTCACGTGGACAAGGAAACGGTAACGACAGAGTTTGTCGCGGTAGTGGCATAGCGTCTCCATTAACGGAGAGCTTCGACGATTTCAGTGCCCCGGAACGCGAGATAAGCCTCTTTAGAACAGGACTAAGGTGAAGTCGTCCGCATCAGGCGGCTTGGGCGCTGCATCTACCGAAATCGAACCGCGTACAGGTCGGCTTCGTTCATCGTAACGTGCAGGCGCACCGGCTTCCCTGCAAAGTCTTTCACTTCCGAATTGCCGCTCCACGTGACGACGCGTTCGATGGCGTCGCCGTAGATTTCGTCGCAGTCGTTTAGTGTATGGCCCGGGAGTGGCGTCCCCGACTCGTCCTGCAGCTCAATGCGGATGGTTCCCGCGGCGGACGTGGAGAAATTGATGACCAGTTCCACTTCGCCAGCGCTTTTCGCATCCGGATCGTCGGCAAAGACTAGAGGTTTGGTCGTAAACGAACCGCCTTCTGCCGGCGCGTTGACGGAAACGAATCCGTCCTGCCGGATGGTGAAGCGGCGGTAGTGGCAGGGTCCCACGTAGTAGCCTTCCGTCAGGTACAGCGAGTATTCATCGGGCGTGTCGGGCAGCGTGCCTTTGGTGCGCAGGATGCCCCAGGCGGTCATGTTGTTGCGGTTGACCCACCGCGTGTCCTGGAGGCCAGGCCGCACGAGCGCTTCACGCCAGCGGTTCCACTGCATGCCGTCGCGGCTGGTCATGAACACCGCATCGGACACACCGGTTACGGGATGGTCCACCGGTTTGCGATCGGGCACAAACCGTTTTGGAAAGGCCATGAAGATATGTGGCGCGCGGGGGTAGGCGATGGTCGCGTTGGTATACAAATGTTCCGGCGGCGTGCCCTCCGTGTACGTGATCCACTGCGGGTCGGTCCAATTGACGAAATCCTGCGAAGTCGCCGTCATGATCGCGCGGACGCCATCGGTGAAGCCACGGTGGAAATCCACATAGTGGCCACGGACGGTGTCCCAGAATGCGAGGTTCTGCGAATCGAAAGCGCCTACCGTAATCACGGGTTCCTCGCGGATGAGAGACCAGTGGAGACCGTCTGGCGATTGAAAGGCTATCAAGCCTTTGTCCGGGCCGCTCGCCAGCGCTTTGTACAAGGCTTCCGGCGCGCAATCAGGGTTAGCATCCTTGAAAGGCGCGAAGTTGTGGACGCCCTCCCACACGATGTTGTTCGCTTTGGATCCCTTGTACTCGATGATGCCCAGTTCCGGCTTCGTCCAATGGATGCCGTCCGTGCTTTCCGCGTAGCAGGCGCGCTGGCCGCCGTGCTCCTCGGTTTCCACATTATAGTCGGAGCCCCGGTAGTACATGCGGAAAAGATCGCCGTCCTGGAACACGGTCACATAGCAACTCGTATTGCCTTCCCACGGCGCATCGGTGGTCAATGCAATCTCGCGGGCGATGGGATGGTGGAGTTGAAGCGCGACGTTGTCCATGGAGTCGATCAAATAGTCATCTACCAGCGGTTCCAAACGAGTACCGATGTCGAGGGGTTGGGCAAAAGCCGGGGCGACCAATAACAGAACGATACCGGCTCGAATCGTGGACGTAATACACGCGTTCATGGAAAAGCTCCTCTCGCTCACGCTGGAACTTGCGTTGTTCACTGCCCTCGACCATAGCAGGAAACCGCGCCCAATGCCCAGTTCGGGCACGCGGCGCATTCTCCAAAGTGCGTGCTATACTCGATGTTTTCACTCCAAGACTTCAACGAAACGAACTCCATCCACATAGGAGGCCCGTCATCGTGTTGCACCGCTTTCGTATCGAATCACTGTCGCGGCCGCTACTGCTCGCAACCCTATTCATCTTGCCGGTTGCCGGCGGTTCCGCTCTTGCAGGCGACTGGTCCGCGAACTGGGATGGCGTGCCCAATCGGGTGTGGATTGGCCCCGAGTTTTGGGCGAACCGGCTGCAGGATTGGCGCGTGCAGGATGAACGGCTCGAATGCGTCGAGTCGGCGAAGAACAAGCCGTTGCGCGTGGTTCATTCGTTGACGCACTCGATTGCCAGTGGCGATGGCGAGTTTTCGATGACCGTGTTGGTTGCGCCCATGAACCCCGGCGGCGCGCGCAACCCCGACGCGTGGGCAGGCTTTCTCATTGGCGCGGGCGGACACGATGTGGACTATCGGCTGACCGCGCTCACGCACCATTGGACCGGTGCAGATGGCGGTCTGGTCGCAGCCATTGACGCGACGGGACAGGCTTTCTTCTGCGACAACACGACGGAGGGGCGTCCCCGGCTTCCGACGAGAATCAACGCAGGTGAGGGATTCTCGGAAACCTGGGAGCGCCCGGTACGTCTGGACATGACGTGTGAACGGCGCGACGGTACGTATCATCTGACCTTCTCTGCGTCGGACGCCGAGAACAACTACCCCCTGAGTCGCGTGAGGCTTTCCAAGGTCGATCCGAATTTGGTCGAGGGTAGCTTGGCGCTGGCGTCGAATGGCGGAACGGGTTTCCGGTTCGACGACTGGACGGCATCAGGCAGCAGCATCACGGCAATTCCGGAGCGCGCCAACGGACCCATTCTGGGAACCCTGCACACGCTTAGCCGCGGCACGCTCAAGCTGACGGCGCAGTTTCCGCCCCTCGGCGCGGACGACACTCAGTACGCGAAGCTCGAAATCCGAAATACCGATGGCGCGTGGACCGTGGCGGACGAAGCGGGTATCACCGAGGACAGCTACACCGCGCCGTTTCGCGTCGAGAATTGGGACGCGGACCGCGATGTGCCCTATCGGGTGGTCTATGAACTAAAGACCGGTGCGGACACATCCGAGACGCACACGTGGGAATGCACAATCCGTAAAGACCCCGTTGACCGCGACGAGATCACGGTGGCAGCATTCACGGGGCACAAGATTTACACGGGCACCCCGATGGCCTTTAACAGCAGCGCCATCTGGTTCCCGCACAACGAACTTGTTGCCGCGACGAAGCAGCACAAGCCCGACTTCCTGTTCTTCTCCGGCGATCAGATCTACGAAAGCGATTACACCGGCGCGCAACGTGAACCGATCGAGAAGGCCATCCTCGACTATCTCGACAAGTGGTACCGCTGGTATTGGGTCTTTGGCGATCTGGCGCGCGACGTGCCCAGCGTGGCGATACCGGACGACCACGACGTGTACCACGGCAACATCTGGGGCGCCGGAGGCCGTCACGCGGAGAAACTGGACGATGGCGGGTTCACGATGCCGCCGCGTTTCGTGAACATGGTGCAGCGCACGCAGGTGAGCCATTTGCCCGACCCCGTCGACCCCGCGCCAGTCGAACAGGGGATCACCGTGTACTTCACCGACCTCGTGTATGGGGGGATCAACTTTGCAATCCTTGAGGATCGCAAGTTCAAGTCGTCGCCGACGGCTATGATTCCAGAAGGCGACGTCGTCAACGGGTTCTTTCACAATCCCGACTTCGATCCCGCGACGCAGGCCGACGTGGAAGGCGCGGTGCTGCTCGGCGAGCGGCAACTGAAATTCCTGGATGACTGGGCGAGCTCAAGCGAGGGCGACGTCAAAGTGGCGTTGTCGCAGACAGTGTTCAACAACGTGTCGACGTTGCCGCGCGACTTCGATTCCGACAAGGGGACGCCCGGACTGCCGCCGGTGCCGCGAGACCATTTATCCGATGACTACAAGTTCATCGCCGACGCCGACTCGAACGGCTGGCCCCAAACCGGCCGCAACGCCGCCGTGCGCGCCCTGCGCAAGGCCAACGCGTTTCACCTGTGCGGCGACCAACACCTCGGCATCGTCGTGCGCTACGGCGTCGACGACTGGAACGACGCGGGCTACGCGTTTTGCGTCCCCGCCATCGGAAACACCTGGCCGCGGCGCTGGTATCCGCCGATGGAAGGGAAGAACCGCGACGAGGGTCGTCCGCCCTATACTGGGGAGTTCCAGGACGCCTTCGGCAACTACATGACCATCCTTGCCGCGGCAAATCCGCTGGACGCCGGTATCGAACCCGCCGACCTGTATAATCGCGCACCCGGCTACGGGATTGTCCGCATCAACAAGCCGGACCAAAGCGTCCGCATCGAGTGCTGGCCCCGGTGGGTCGACCCCTCCAAACCCGGCGCGGAGCAGTACCCCGATTGGCCGGTGACGGTGCATCTGCGGGACGGGTCGGTGGAGTATTAGGAGTTCGCGGCGAGCCAGAGCCGCCGGAATCTGGGGCTCCAGCATCTGGCGGATCGGACGATAGGTTGCTATACTACCGCGAACGTTAGCGATCACGTCCGTAGCGAATGGGCGGGTAAGGAAGCGCGGTATGCCAACTACTCTGAAGCAGATCGAAGAGCAGGCTCGCTCGCTGAATCCCGAGGAGCGGGCGCAATTGGCGGAGTCGATGCTCGAGTCGTTGCATACCCCCGTTTCTGAAGTGGAGACCGCTTGGGCTAAGGAAATTGAACGCCGGGTTGCCGCTTTTGATCGCGGGGAGATCCCCTCGTACCCGGCCGAAGATGTGTTCGCTGACGCTCGTCGCCTGTCGCGGTGAAACGCGTACGGTTCATCGCGCCCGCCCGGCGAGAGTTCCTCAAAGAGGCCGCCTACTATAACGGCAAGGAGCCTGGACTGGGCGCTCGTTTCGCTACGGCCGTTGAAGAGGCTGCCGCTCGGGCTGTCGCTTTTCCCTTCACCGGGTCGCTGCTCTCGAAGGACATTCGGCGCGTGTTCGTCAAAGACTTCCCGTTTGCGCTCGTGTACCGACCTGACTGTGAGGAGATCGTCATCTTCGCACTGGCGCATCACTCTCGTCTGCCCGAATCCTGGCATCCGCGAGTTCAGCGTTGACAAGACTGCTGGAGCCAGAACGCTGGCCGTGCGGGGTCGACCCCTCCAAGCCCGGCGCGGAGCAGTACCCCGATTGGCCGGTGACGGTGCAATTGACGGACGGGTCGGTGGAGTATTGAATGGTGTACCGTTCGATCTCAGCTATGGTATTTCGACGTGATGAAGTTCCATTTGTTCCGTGTGGGGTCCGATGCACGCGCTATAATTCCGTGCTACACTGAGTCAATCAACTGGAGCGAGACTCTTCCGTTATTGATGATTGACTGCGATTCTCGTGGGAGCACATCGACTTCGCTCTGAGGATGAAGGACATGACTGGCAAGGAATTCGTTAGATCCGTGGCAAACGGAAACATCGATGTTGTTCAGATCGTTTTGGACATCCTGAGCGACACGGGGTCCGGATATTGCGTGATCGGCGGCCTCGCCGTAAATGCTTACGCTGAGCCAGTAGTGAGTCTGGACCTCGACATTGTGGTTGCGGTTGAGGACGTTGAGAAGGTGAACCGCCTGGCTCAAGAGCGGGGTTTTGCGATTGAGCGCTTTCAGCATAGTGTCAATCTGTCAATTAAAGGCTCCGACTTGCGTATTCAACTTCAAATGGATCCTAGATACCAAAGCTTCATTCCGAATGCCGAGACCAAGAGCGTACTTGGATACGAGATGAAGGTTGCAAGACTTGGTGACGTTTTGCAAGGGAAGATCTGGGCCTACATGGACAAAGAGCGGCGGAAGAGCAAAAGACAGAAGGATTTGTCTGACATCCTCAGGTTGTTAGAAGGCTTTCCCGACCTCGAAGAGTCTCTGCCCCAAAGCCTTCGTGATGAGCTTAATGAGGAATAGTTACACCGCATTCGTCAAAGCTCAACGCGATTCAGCATTTGCCGGTTACGCTGTCCCCTGAACCTAAAATGGCACGACTGTACGGAGGATCCGTGAATGGAATGGAATTGTAGAGCGGGCCTGGTTGGATTGCTTGGCGTTGTCGTAGCCATGGGTGGGCTAGCATTCTTCGTAACAACGCGGGATGCACATGCGCAATCCAAGGTCGTACGGGGCGAGCGTTTTGAACTGGTGGATGCGTCCGGCAACGTGTTGGCGGTGCTTGGCCCGCAGCACAACGGCAGCCCGGGCCTGACGCTGTACGGCAAAGAAGGGACGCCAAGCCTGCGACTTGCCGTCAACCCGGCCGGCGGTGCGAATATCTTCATGCTGGACCAGGAAGAACGCGCGCGGGTCAATCTGCTGGTCACGCCGGAAGGGCAACCGTTCTTCCACTTTCTCGACCAGAACGAACGAGGCCGGGCCGGGTTCGGTTTGAGTGTCGAAGGTGATCCGAAGCTGTTCCTCTGCGATGCGGAAGGCACCCCCCGTGCCACCCTCCGCGTCGCCCCAGACGGCACGCCCAGCCTCGACTACGCGGGTCCTGCGCCGGAGTATGTGCCCTCCGACGACCCCAACGAGGCGCCGTAGTGACGAGAATCGCAAGCGGAATTATTCGGTCACGCCACCAATTTCGCGGACGCGTGTGACGAAGGCCTCGCTCATGGGGAAGGGTCCGGGGTACGGCAGCCATTCCGTGTGCCCGTCCATGTAGACGACCCAGCCGCCGCTCTCCTCGTGGTTGCCCGGCAATTCCCAAATGACGGGAATCTTGCTCTGCGCCTTGCCACCGGCGTTGGGGTCGTTGATGTCCGTGATCAGGAATCGCTCGATCCCTTCGCGGAGCTGAAATACCCGGGGGAGCCCTTCCTGCTGGGCCTCTTCGCTCGTATTGATATCCTGCCCGGCGACCCCTTCCGGGCCGTATGTTTCGTACGCATCCAGGAACGCCATCGCGGTAGGCTCATCGGGTACGAGATGACCCAGGTAGCAAACTTCGCCATCGTAGGAGCCGAGCAACCGGTTCAGTTCATCGCCCGTCAGCCCAGTGATGTTGCGGACCTCCGCGAAGTCCGGCATGAACGTCCCGTACTGCCGGACAAGCGCGGGATACCGGCTGCCTTGGGAGTCGGCGGCGAAGGACGTGAAGAGTTCGCTCAGTGCCGCGAGCACCGCGGTTGCGCCGTCGTGACCGGATCCCGAAGGTTCCGCAACGTTTTCCAATTGCCGGGGCGACGGCACCGGTAGCACCCACTCGATGTTCGAAACCGGCGCGGTAATGTTCATGGACGCAGTCGTGAGCGCGCCGGACTCCGCCGCTTTCAGTTGATAGTCGCCCGCCGCGACATAGAGCTGGAAGTAGCCGTCGGGTTCGGATTGCGCGTAGGCCCAGGATTCCGAGCCCGCGTCCGCGCGGACGCTGAAGAATTCGGCTGGGGTGCGGTCCGCGTAGAGGAGCATGCCGGAGACGCGGGCGTTGGCGGGGCCAAGAACCAGACGTACCGGTTCGACATCCTTGCCCAGCCGAACGTCCCGATTACGACGATAGTCCAGGGGCTGATAGCCGGGTACACGGAATTCCAGTGATGCGTCGTCCAGCTTCGGAACATGTTGAAGAACGAACCTCCCGTCCGGACCGGACTGGGCCACAAACGATGGCCAGGACTCGCCTGCGCGAACGTTGCGCGGTTGGACGAACGCATAAATGACAAGTCCAGGCAGCGGACGGCCAGCGGCATCAACCGCCGTACCTCTAACGTTGATGGTAGGCGTATCGAGTACGAGTATAGAGTCGGCTTCCTCCCGCTCCCCCGCCCAGCATCCCGCCATACCTGTCTCTGGATCGAGGAGACAGAACGGCCGACGCGGATCGCGTGTACGCAACTGCCCTCCCGGTAGCTCCAATAGCGCTACCGAAAGCCACCCATCCCGTAAGAGGCCCAATTCAGCATGTTCGATGGGACGCCCTTGTGCATCGCGAACATGAAGGACCGTGGGCGCAACCGCCCGGGCGGTGAAGTCCTGAAAGACCGGCCCGGAAGCAGGTACATCGACAGACACAGGGGAATTCGAATCGATGGTGAATCCACAAGCGGGTTGGATGCGGACCAAGATATCGTAGTGTCCGGCCGGCAAGGGAAGTTCGTAATGACCGTTCGTATCCGTAAAGGTCCCAACCTGCTCGCCAGGTTCCCTGGACGCAATGATCATCGCGTCCGGGATTCCGCGGCCGTTCGGCCCCGCCACGGTGCCCCGAAGTGAGGAAGATCCCTTGGTGGGAAGCACGATGAGTTGGTAGGTCATCTTGCCAGGCTCTAATCCGGTTTGGTCAAGTGTCAAACTGGCAGTGTTACCGTACGTGTCCGACGCAAAGAGCGTCACCTCCCGCGACCCATTCACGGTCGACAAATTGGTTAGAGTCGCGTAGCCGTCCGAGTCGGATCGCAGCGGAGGCGAGGAGGATGCAGGTTCTATGGAAACGAGCGCGCCCTCCACCGGTCTATCGTCTTGTATGACTCGAACTCGAATGCTTGCACCTGGACGAAGGACTGGAATCAATATGATCCCCGGCGCAAGAGAGTCTAAGGCGAAGCGGGCATCGTCGCCGTGGACGCCGATCAATGCCCCACTTCCATGGGAAATGTCCAATGGCGCCTCGAAGCTCCCGTCACTTCGCGTCACGATGGACTCTACGACTCCCGCAAAGGTCAAAGATTCTTCCGAGAATAGCCTGGCGTCGGCGATTGGATCCTCGCCAAGTGTGGCAATGTAGGCTGTCACTGGCGATTCGCGCAAGAGGCACACGCGAATCCTGTCAATAATCGCGTCTTGCAAGGCCAGAACGGACATTCTATACCCCGGCTTCCGTATAACAAGTGAGTCCATTCGCGGCGACTTGGGAAATTCAAAGGTCCCGTCAGATTCAGAACTCGCGACTGCCAAGACCCCACCGTCACGTGTCGGCAAGTCCTGATGTTCGAACGCTGTTACGGTCGCATCAGAAACAGGGGAACCGGCCACGTCGACGATCGTGCCGTGCAGGAGATCTGCTGGCTCCGGCAACGGCGGAGATGGCACGCCGAAAGACTGATTAGTAGGATCGGACCGCTCGGACTGATTGAGTGTTCCCGTGTCCACTCGTGGTTCGACCGGCTCAGAAGTCGGTGTACCGTTGTCTTGTACGGGTGCGGTATCGTCCGCGGTGAAATACTCGATGGCGGCCCAGGTCAATCCTCCTAGTGCTACGGCAATGATTGCGGCGGCGGCCACGCGGAGCCAACGCGGACTCTGGGTCTTCGGCGGGTCTGGCCGTTTGTACACCGTCTTCGGATAGACTTCGCGAGCGGCCATGTCGATTTCCTCCCAAAGGCTCTTCGTCGCACCGAGTTCCGGGTCGTCCAGGAGCCGTTGGGCGAACGTAGCGGACTCGTTCGGACCGAGCAGTCCGTCGAGGCTGCGCGATAGCAGTTCGTAATCACGTTCGTTCACGGCCGGAACTCCTGTCGTTCCTGCTGCAATTTCCGGCGGATGCGCCACAGTTTCTGGCTGACCGCTTCCGGCGTAATCCCCAGCGTCGCGGCGATTGCGGCGTAGCTCATGTCCGCCATGTACTTCATGAGAAACAGGTCGCGCTGGTCTTCCGGAAGCGTCGCCACGACGGATCGGAGCCGCTCCGCCAGTTCGTTTCGGCGCGCATCGATTGCCGGATTGGCTGCCGTTACGGCATCGACGCCTTCCAGGGACGTCTCGCGCCGGATTGCCCGCTTTCGATGAATGTCGTACGCGGCATTGCGGGCGATCGTCACGAGCCACGGGCCAATCCGCCGCGGGTCATTCAACTGTCGAATCGTCCGTGCCGCGCGGGCAAAGCTCTCCTGCACGGCCTCCTCCGCGAGAGAGTGGTCGTTCAGGATGCCGTAGGCCACCGCGCCGAGGGCGCCCGCATAGCGGTCGACGACGGCCCGGGCCGACGCTTCGTCGCCGCGCTGCCAACCGCGCGCGAGCGCTTCATCCGTTGGCGCCATTCGCCCGAAACTCCTTGGGTTTCTATCCATAATGACGTGTGAACCGGGATCATCTTACGGTTTCGCGCGCACAACGCGCGAACGCCGCCCGCAACGTGTTATGATCGGGGGGACAGCACGTATTCGAGGTGCCACGGGCATCCTGCCCATGGAGTTACACGGGCGGGACGCCCATGCCCCTTGGCCCCGCATGTTGGAGTTGAATGTGCCCACAGTCGGCAAACAGGACAGACCCGCAATCACCGCGGTCGAGCACGACCCGCGGCTGAGCGCCACGTTGACCATCACGGAGATCTACAAGTCCGTGCAGGGCGAGTCGACGTGGGCGGGCTTGCCGTGCATCTTTGTGCGATTGACCGGATGCCACCTTCGGTGTGTCTGGTGCGATACGGAATACGCGTTTCATGGTGGTACCAAGATGAGCATCGGCGCGATTGTCGATCGCTGCGTGGAATTGGAGTGTCCTCTTGTGGAAATCACCGGCGGCGAGCCGCTGCTGCAAAAGCACTGCGGCGCCTTGGCGCAATGTTTGCTTGATCGCGGCATGACCGTGTTGTGCGAGACGAGCGGCGCATTGCCTATCGACCGGCTGCCGGCGGACGTCATCAAGATCATGGATCTCAAATGCCCCGACAGCGGCGAATGCGACAAGAACGACTGGTCCAACATCGAGCGCTTATCGCCGCGCGACGAAGTGAAGTTCGTCATCGCGGGACGGCGAGACTATGAATGGAGCCGGGACGTGGCGCGCGAGCACGACCTGCCATCGCGCTGCCACGCAGTCCTGTTTTCGCCGGTGTTCGGGTCCGTTGACCCGAAAGATATCGTGAAGTGGATATTGGAAGACCAACTCGAGGTGCGTTTTCAATTGCAGATGCATAAGTTCATCTGGCCGGCGGACCAGAAGGGGGTGTAGTTGAAGGTCGACCTCATCAAATCGTTTCAGTTCGAGGCGGCCCACACGTCACTGGCGCCAAAAGGCGACACTCCAAACCTGCACGGCCACAGCTACCGCGTCGACATCCATGTGTGCGGGGAATGCGATCCGCATTTAGGCTGGCTGGTCGACTACGGCGATATCTCGAAACGATTCGACCCATTGTTCCGGCAGCTTGACCACTTCACCTTGGAAGATGTGGCCGGCATGAGCGACACTTCGGTCGGCGGTATCCGAACGTGGATCACCGAACGGCTGGAGTTGGACGTCCCCGGTACGCTTGATGTGCACGTGTGCATCGTGGGCGACTGCGCGTATCACGCGGCGCCCGTACCGGCGGACGCGGTATACGATTTGCCGCCGCGCATTCGGTTTGGTTTTGAGGCGGCGCACGCCCTTCCCATGCTGCCCGACACCCACAAGTGCAAACGGATGCACGGGCATAGTTTTCTCGTCGAGGTCGGCGCACTGGAAACCTTGCGGTTGGCGGAGCAACTTCCGGAGATTTACCGGCGGTTGGACCATACCTGCTTGAACGAGATCGAGGGATTGTCCAATCCCACGTCGGAACAGGTCGCGCGGTGGATCTGGAATGTCCTGAATCCGAAGGTGCCTGACCTGTCAGCGATTGTGGTGGCGGAAACCTGCACGGCGCGCTGCATCTATCGCGGCGAATGAATTCTTTGGAGGAATTGAATGACCGACCAACCAGCAAACCCGGTGCGGCAGCAGTTTCAGGCGCATGACAAGACGTTGCCATTCAAGGGACCGGAAGCCATCGACGCGGCGTGCCTGGAGTGTTTCGAATACGATTACGCTGACAAACCCGTCGGCGAGCCCATGGAGATCGTGACGACGACCGACGAGTTTACGTCGGTGTGTCCCTTCTCGGGCCTGCCCGATTTCGCGCGCGTCACGATCGCCTATACACCGGGGCGGTACTGTCTGGAATTGCGATCGCTGAAGTACTACCTCACCTCGTACCGCGACGTGGGCATCTGGTACGAGCATCTCGTGAATCGCATGCTGGAGGATTTGGTAGAGGCATGCCGGCCCCGGCACATGAAGATCGTCATCGCCTGCAATCCCCGCGGCGGTTTGGCGAGCACCGTAACGGCAGAGTATCGGGAATCGTAGGCCCCATCCACGGAGAGGGAGCAATCATAGCGATTACTTCCTGATTACCAGTTCCTGGCCTACCTGAAGGTCGATGCTGCTCAGGTTGTTCCAGTCCATCAGTTGCCGGACCGTCACACCATGATCGTCGGCAATCTTGCCGAGGAAATCACCGCGTTTCACTGTGTACTTCTGCTCCGCGGCAGCGGGCTGCGCTGCGGCCGACGGTTCGCCGCCCTGGTGGATCGTCAGCTTCTGGCCGGCATAGATGTTCGTGCTGGAGAGCTTGTTCCAGCGCATGATGTCCTGGTATTGCACCCCATACTGGTCCGCGATGGTCGCAAGGAACTCACCGGGCTTGACCGTGTGCGTCACGGTCGCTGCCGCGGCGGCTTCGGGAGCTTCTTCGGGCACTTCCTCCGGCGGCATGGCCGTTTCGGGTTGTTCGGACTCCGATTCCGCCGGCGCCGCGGCCTCCGGTTCGGGCTGTGCCGTCTCCGGTTCCTCGGGCGCAGGTTCTTCAGGCGCAGCGGGCGCTTCCGGAGCGGCCGGCGCAGGACCCACGGCCAGTTCCTGCCCGATGCGCAGCGTAGTGCCGCGCAGATTGTTCCATTCCTGCAATTGCTGAATGGTCACGTTGTAGGTCTGCGCGACTTTATAAAGCGTGTCTCCGCTGACGACTTTGTGCGTCCGCGCCGGAGTCAGGGTGGCCGTCGGCGTTTCCGCGGGCGTCTCGCCCGCCACTTGCAACGGCGGGAGCGGCGGAATATCACCCGAGATGGCCGGGACCGGTTTGCGCAACCACTGCTGCCACTCGTCGAGCCGCTCCTTGCTGTCGCTCAGGTTGCTACGGCTGAGCACGCCGGCGCGGACCGCTTCGTCCACGGCGGCCACGATCTCGCGAATGGCGGTGAAATCCGGGTTCGACACGACAGCGGCATCGCACCCCGCAGCGAAAGCCTGTACTGCAGCCTCGCCCGGAGAAAGCGTTGCGGTAATTGCGGGGGCTGTCAGGTCGTCTGCAACAATCACCCCGGAGTAACGCCAGGTCTGGCGAATCAGTTCGTTCAGCAGTTTCGGCGACAACGAGGCGGGCCGATTGGGCGCGTCCGTATCGAACGCGGGAACTGCCACGTGCCCAATCAGAATGCCGGGAACGCCACGGGTGACGGCCTCATTGAAGGGGAAGACGACTTCCTCCAAGGGAGTTTCCGCTGGAAGCACGGCCACTGTTTCATAACCGTCGCCCGCGGCCGAGCCGAGACCGGGAAAGCGCTTCACCACAGGAATCACGCCGCCTTGCGACACGCCCTGCGCAAGGGCCAATCCCAGCGACCGGACCACCTGGTAGTCTGAACCGAGCGACCGGGCCTGAACGGCCACAGGCGCCTCGGCAGAATACACATCCAGGATAGGCGCGAACAGTACGCCGATTCCCCGGCCGACGCAGGATTCCGCGTAGTTCATTCCAACGGCCCGCGCGGCTTCGATGTCGCGGCGTTCGCCAATGGTCGCGGGGCTGGGCGCATCGGTGAGACGGAGCGGATTCCCCGCCTCGCCGCCTTCCTGCGCCACGGCAATGAGGGGTAGGCTATCGATCTCCTTGCCGAGGCCCACCGCATCCTTGATGGATTTGACCAATCCGATCGTCTGAATCTTGCTCGTGATGTTGTCAGCCGTCAGGATGACCCCGCCGGGCTTCAGTTCTGCCAACAGATCCCGCGTCGCATCGTCGAGCTTCGTTCCTTTGACCGTCACGAACAGGTGCCGCGCGGCCCACGCGTCCTCCAGCATTTCCAGTTCCGATTCCGGTTCCGGCGGTGTTTCCGCCTCGGCCGGCGTTTCCGGTTCCGGCGTGGTCTCGACAGGCGGCGCAGGTGGAGCCGTTTCCGCCGGTTCGTCCGGCGGCGTCTCAGCGGGGGGAAGGCTCGCAATCTCGCGGGGTTGCGTGGCGTGAGGTCCAAAGATGGCGTAACACGTCGTGAATCCGATCAGGAGCCCGAAAACAAAGGCGGCAACCGCAACAATCGAAGGTCCGGCGCCGCGCTTTCGTATGTAGATATCCAACTGCAGTCTCCGCTTCGTTATGTCGTGACGGGGTTCGCGCGGGTTACATCGTATCGAATCCCATACCCGGTATCGAAGTTTCACCCACGGCCGCGCGTCACCTTAGTCGGTCCCGGCCCGATGCTTCACGTCGACGATGCGGCCACGAAACAAATCCACGACCTTCGCCACATGCGGGTTTTCCAGCGCCGATCCCGCAACTTCCGCACTCACATGTCCGGCGGATATGGGTGCTCGGCGTCGATCCACCGGTAGTTCCACTTCAGCAATCTCCTGCACGCTGTCGATTCGCCACCCCGTAACGTTCGTGGTGAGTTCGGCCAGGGCCGCGCCAATCTGCGTGCGGCAGTCAGCCTGATCCACCAAGGCCAGCGAATTCGCCTGGTCTTCCGGAAACCGCACGAGGAGGACATCGCCGTCGATGGCGACGGGACGGCCGTGGGCCATCGCGATTCCGATACGGAGGCTGTCCCGCGAAACGTACTCGGCGATGCGTTGCCAGTGCACGGCCATATTGTCTTGCGTAACCGTCACCCGGCGAGGTTTTGCGGGCGCATCCGGCGCATCATTCTCCTCGGCATCCGGCGCCATTTCGCGGACTGCTTTCGGCGCTATCGTCGTGCCTGCGGCCCCGACGGAACGGGTGATGGTGACTGCGGGCGCATTCCCTTCCGTGGGCGCGGGTCCAACTCCCCCGGCGCCCAACTGTGCGAGCTTTTCCAGCACGGTGTCGATAGAGACTTCCACTGACACTTTGGAAATGCGGATGAGGAGAGACTCCAGCGCAATGCGTTGGGCCAACTGGGAATCGAAGCCCTTAGAAAGTTCCGCGAACTGCTCCACGAGCCGAATAAGCGCTGTCAGTGTGAATCGGTCCGCGATCGCCTGCATGGCCGCAATGTCTTCTTCGGGCAATGCCAGCAGATCTTTCGGGTTCGCGGTTTTGCACACGAGCAGGTTCCGCAGGTAGTGCAGGATGTCCTGGACGAACTGCGACAAGTCCTTCCCCGCAACGACCACATCCTCGATGACCTTGAGTTGCGCGCCGATGTCCTTTTCCAGGATCGCGGTGCTCAGGCTGTGCATCACGTTCCAATCGACCAGCCCGAGCACGTCGAATACGTCCTGGAACGTGATTTCCTTGCCGCAATACGAAATCAACTGCTCGAGGATGCTCTCCGAGTCGCGGATGCCGCCGTCCGCCGCGCGCGCGATCGCGTAGAGGGCCTCGTCACTGCACACGATCCCTTCAGCGTCCAGGATCTGGCGGAGCAACTTCGTGATGTCGGCCATACCCACGCGGCGGAAATCGTAGCGCTGGCAACGGGAAATGATTGTGGCCGGCACCTTGTGCGCTTCGGTCGTCGCGAGGACGAACACCGCATGTTCCGGGGGCTCTTCGAGCGTCTTCAACAACGCGTTGAACGCGCTCGCCGAAAGCTGGTGCACCTCGTCGATGACGTAGATTTTGTAGCGCGACCGTGACGGAACTAATCGAACGTTCTCCCGAATCTGGCGCACGTCCTCCACGCTGTTGTTGGACGCGCCATCGATCTCGATGACGTCCAGACTGGTGCCCGCGGCGATGGTACGGCAGTTATCGCATTCGCCGCAGGGCGAGGGCGTGGGGCCCTCGGCGGATTCACAATTCAACGCTTTCGCCAGAATACGCGCGGTCGTGGTCTTGCCGATGCCGCGTGAGCCAAT
This sequence comes from Candidatus Hydrogenedentota bacterium, assembly GCA_045863335.1. Taxonomy (GTDB): domain Bacteria; phylum Hydrogenedentota; class Hydrogenedentia; order Hydrogenedentales; family SLHB01; genus JAHDWY01. The sequence continues at coordinate 40,231 of BTVY01000039.1, forward strand.
GAAGAGAAAGGCGTGGCCGATGCGGTTATTGGAAATTGCGTTCTGCAGGGTGCGGGTGATGTGCTCTTGTCCGACCACGCTCTCGAAGGCTTGGGGCCGCCACTTCCGGGCAAGCACCAGATAGGGGTCTTTGGACATGCACGATTCCTCGAAATCGGTTTTCACAAACCGGGGCGCGATCCCCACTGCCCGCCAGACGCGCCGGAAACCCCCAGCGCGGGGCATCTGGTGACGGCCAGGCGCTCCCACAGCACACGGAAAAATCCACCTACGGCTGCTTCCGTCAAGACCTGACCGGGTTCGGCGGCATCCCGTTGAATGGGACCCGGCCGCCACCACATGCTCCGCGCCCCGGCAAACCTACGGCGCGCACCAACGCTCGTTTGCCGGACGCTCCACCACGCCGTCTCAAGTGTAACCGCTCCGGTTCCAATGCTTTTGCACATCCAGAGGCGGGCGAGAAACGCGTAAAGGGTAACCCGAACCCTATCATTTCACGGCAAAACAAGTCAACCGAAGGCGGCAGCGCGATGCATCCGCTTGGCGAGTTCGGAGCCGGCGGAGGTTCGGAATCGGACGGCCCGTGCACTATACTTGGGGCGTCACATAGAGAGTTTTCATTCGTAGGGGGATTCCATGCGATTGCTGGTTTACGGGGCGGGCGCGCTGGGGAGCGCGGTCGGCGGGTTCATGGCCAAGTCCGGGCACGAGGTATGGCTGATCGGCCGCAATCCTCACATGGACGCCGTCGCCAAAGATGGGCTCCGCATCACGGGAATCTGGGGCGACCATCGCGTCATGGGATTGGACGCGCGAACCACGTTGGATGGAATCTCACCCGGCTGGTTCGACCTCATCGTTGTCACGGTCAAATCTTACGATACCCTCGCCGCGGCTCAAGCAGTCGGGCCGCTCGTCGGCCCGGAGACACTCGTATGCTCCTACCAGAACGGCCTGGGCAATGCGGAGACCATCGCGTCGGTTATTGGCTGGGAGCGGACCATCGGCGCGCGGGCCATCTACGGGGTCGTCGTGCGTGAGCCCGGATGGATCGACATCACGGTCATCGCCAACCCGACCGCGCTCGGTACGTATCATGAGGCGACGCCCGTTTCCCGCGTGCATGAGATTGTCGCGGCCATGGATGAGGCCGGGCTGCCAACCGTGTATACCGACCGCATCAAAACGGTCCTTTGGGGGAAGGTCGCCTATAACTGCGCATTGAATCCTCTGTCCGCGCTGCTGGACGTGCCCTATGGGGGGCTGTTGGACACGGAGCACACGCGGGAAACGATGCGGGAGATCGTGCACGAACTCTACACGGTCGCAGCGGCCTTGAACGTACAACTCGAACCTACGACCCCGGAAGGCTATATCACCTTACTCTTTGAGAAACTGATCCCGCCGACCGCCGCGCATTACGCGAGCATGCGCGCCGATTTCCAGCATCGGCGCCGAACGGAGATCGACGCCCTGAACGGCGCCATCACCCGGCACGCCGGCGAGCACGGCATTGACTGCCCCACAAACACCCTGCTCACCCGCCTCGTCCGCGCCCGAGAACACGCCTTGGGCGTGCGCTACTAGCGTTTCGTCCGTTCAGGTCCGTGTAGGTTTCCGCGCCGGGCGCCCCGGTCACTCGTTACTGCCCTCACCCACGCCACAAACCTCCGGATCCCAAATCGCCCCGTGCACCGCGTAGCCGCTCTCGGGATGCGTGTAGAAGACCGACAGAACCTGGCCGTCGTCGCGTTCCAGGCTTGCCGGATACCCGCCGTCCGATTCGGCCATGCGCGCCACGTAGACCGGCGCGCCCCAGGTCTTCCCATTGTCGGCGCTCATGCGCGCGCGCACGCCGCGGAGACCCTCGCGGCGATCGCCATACGTGAGGAGAATCCGGCCGTCCTTCAGTTGCAGCAGGTGACCGGGAATCTGCTTTTTCTCGGATACCTGCCCTTCATCCTGCCACGTGAGCCCGTCGTCTGTGGATCGGTAAAGCGACATGGCCGGTCCCCGCAGCGCCGCCAGCCATTCGCCGTTGCCAAGATTCAGGATGGCGGTCTCGTTGAGGTTATCCGCGATCTTCGAGCGGATTTCCCAGGTAATCCCGCCGTCCTCGCTGGTCAGGAAGTACGCCGCCCAAGGGCCGGGCTTGTCGTAGTACGAGGTCGAATAGGCCGAAGCATTGAGCCGGCCACCGTCCGACGCGAGAATATCTCCAAAGGGTACGAATTCGCGCCCCGACGGGTCCGTGGGAAACTCCTTGTGGGTCGTCCACGTCTTACCGCCGTCCGTGGACTTACAAACCCATGGACGGATGATGGCATCCCGGAAATCACCGCGCTTCTCCGCGCCGGGCTGTTGCACATCGGACCAGCCGCCCACGAGCGCGATGAGATTGCCTTCGGCGTCAACCCCCGCGGCATGGTTCATGCGCACGGTGTTCGGTTCGTGTTCCGTGAGCGTGCCGCGATAAGTCCAGGTCTGGCCTTCGTCCTCGCTGGCCCAACACGCCACGTCGCCTTCTACCTGTCCATGGCTCGGTTTATCAAAACCGACGAGAATGATGGTCCCGTCCGGGAGCCGCGTCAGGTTAGGCCATGCGGTAACGTTCGGCACCGCGACAAATGATTCGGCGATCGGATCCTCCGACGGCACCGCGGCGTTGTCTTGTGCCCATCCGGCGCAGGCCATGGCAACACAAGCAGCAAGCAGTTGAATGGATTTGCGACAGTATTCCACTGAAAACCTCCCTGTTTACGATCTACCGCTTTTGAATCCAAAAGAAATCAATACCAAGGCTTTTCTCCCCGCCGTCGAAGCGGAACGCGATCGTATGATCGCCGGCTTCCACTTCATGGTCGCCGCCGTGCATGGCGCGGAGCATCTCGCGTGACGGCTGGTACAAGTCCCAGGCGCCCGCTTCCTGTCCATTGAAGAGCATCGTGACCGAGCCGGACTTCTTATCGTGCGCGAGCACAGCCTGAATGCTGTATTTCCCCGCTTCTTCAAAAGGAATGACAAACTCGATGGTCTCGCCCGGTTCCGTGGGATACCAGCGATAAATGCTGCCTCCCGCCCACAGTTCGCCGTCTTCCAGGTACACGTCGTCCCGAGGCGAATCCACCTGTTCCGCGGGGTAGAAGACCGAGTTAGACGCGGCGCCGCGGGCGGCCGGCATCCACTTTGGAAGGCCTTGATCGCGCACATCCTCGGGTGTGATGACGATATGGTCGTCCACGATGCCGGGGCGCCCGTAATGATAGCCGATGCGGCCATAGGCCATGCCGTGGTTCAACTCGTGGGGGAAAAGCTCCATGAAGAACGCGATGCTCTCCCGGAAGGGCAAGTCATCCACGATATGCCACCGGTTGTTCGTCACGAAACCCCGGTTGGCGGGGCCGTCGTTGCGCGGCTGACCGCAGTAGGGGTGAATGAAAATATCCGGGCTCGACCACGCGTAGTTGTAGTAATCCTCGGAACCCGTGCCGAAGGTGGAGGGACGAACGTCGTCGTCCACGAAAATTTTCTCATCGCCTTCGCCCCACCAGTTCCCGCCCGGCGAAGGCACGTCGTTGGGATTCAACACATAGGTCACGCTGCCGACGTAGACGCCCGCGCCGTCGGCGACGAGGAAGGGGATGTCGTGCGGTTCCGCGCCGGACGCCGTCAGGTCGTGATCGATCCGCCAGCGCGCGCGGAAATGCATGGAGCGTTCATCGTCCCATTCGTATGGGCCGCTGAGCACATTGCCCTGCACGGTAACAGACTGCTCGCCGAGGTTTTCCAGGACGATCGCGGCAGAATCCGCAAAGGGCATTACGAAGCGGCAGGTCATGGTGCCGTCCGCGTTGACCGTGAAGGGCGCCGTATTCTGAGGATTGATGCCCGGCGCGGCGCCGAAAAAGTCACCAATCGGCGATTGCACCTGCGCCCAGGGATAGCCGTCGAAACGGATGTGCAGGATAGTCTGGCGGAGGGCGGCGTCGACATCGTCTGCCGTGACCTTTAGTGTGAGCCGTTCAATCGCGCCGGGGCCTTCCAGCGTCAGCGGTTCCGAACGGGTGCCGGAATCTACCGCCACGTTGAAGGAACGCGGGGAATCCGCGAACCGATAGGGCCACCGGGCCTGGGGATCATGCAACACGTCGGCGGTACGGCGTATCGCGTCTTCGTAGGTTTTCAGATCGTCCGGCTGAAACGTCGCCACGTCGAGATCGCCATCGTACAAGCGCACCTGGATCTGGTAGAAGTGAATCTTGTTCACGTCACCGGTCCAGGTGATACGGCAGCGTTTCGCAAAGGGCATGGGGCAGTACGCTGCGTTTCGCTGGTAGAACGTGCCGTTCAAAACCTCCTCTTCAATACCCGCCGCATGGACATAGCGGGTCCACGGGTGCATGAAGAACTCTTCCGCTGGGCCATCGAAGACCGGCGTTTCCGCGCCATCCAGAAACACCTTAACCGCACCCTCGCTGCGCGCCGTCCAAACGCGAACGATGGCGCCCGGTCCTTCCACGTCGCAGACGAGATACTCGCCGATGCCGTTGGCTTCGGGTTCCGCAATCACGGCCTCGAAGTTGGGTATTGGTTCCTGCCCGAACCCGTCGGAATTGGCAAACCAGTCCGGCCCCCCGGGCACGGTGCTCCGATGGTCGTAGGAAGAAAACTGGACAGTCTTGTAGTAGGGCTCGGGAAACTCCGCAAGCCGGTGCATGTCAATCATCTGCTCGACGAGCGTACCGGTGGTCAGGGGCTCCGCGACCCCTGCGGACGCGACAACGAGTACGACAGCAAGTGTACGGACAGCAATCATGCCGGGCTTCCTCCTGTTTTACGAAGTGTGGAGCGCCATGGTACCGAAGGTCATTCGGGCGTACAAGACGGCCGGAATTCTTGACTTGATTCCCGCCGGCAAGGGACAATTCCACTCTGTCATGAACAACTCACGTCCCGGCATAGTTGCGTCCTACCTGAGCGCCTTGCGCGTTTACCAATGGCCCAAGAATCTTGTGGTGTTTGCGGCGCTGGTTTTCGCCTTCGAATTAACCAAGGTTGATCAGGTTTTGCGAAGCGTGGCCGCCTTCGTCGTGCTCTGCGCGGCGTCGAGCACCGTGTACGTGCTGAATGATATCGTGGATCGCGAGAAAGACCGCACCCATCCCGACAAACGAACGCGGGCTATCGCCAGCGGGGCGATCGCAATCCCATCCGCGTTCGCGCTTATGCTCGTGCTCGCTCTAGGCAGCCTCGCTGCGGGTTATGCGTTGGCGCCCTCCTTTTGTGGCGCCGTGGCGGGGTTGATCCTGCTCAACCTGCTGTACTCGTTTCTCCTGAAGAGAATTATGCTGGTCGACGTCATCGCCATCGCGCTCGGTTTCGTCATTCGCGGCATCGCCGGGGCGCTCGTACTGGACGTGCGCTTCACGAACTGGCTAGTAGTCTGCACGCTCTTTCTGGCCCTTTTCCTCGCCTTGGGCAAACGGCGGCGGGAGATCGGCCTCCTCGAAGCGGAAGCGATCAACCACCGGGAAGTGCTGGGCCATTACACGGTCCCCTACCTGGACTCCCTCATGATGATCCTCGCGGGCGCTACCTTACTCACCTACACGATCTATACGTGTTCCCCGGAGGTCGTCGCGCGTACTGGTACGGATAAACTCTATCTGTCGCTCCCTTTCGTGGTGTACGGGTTGTTCCGATACCTCTACTTAGTCCATCATAAAATGGGCGGTGGAGATCCAAGCAGGACCCTCCTCAAGGATGTGCCGCTCCTGATTACGGTGTTGCTATGGGGTCTGGCAAGCATCGCGATCATGTATGGTGGCAGGAAGTTCGGATAGTAGCGAGCGGAACGTACCCGCGCCGGCCTGGCGCGTGATGGGGCAACGCCTGCTCGGAGAAGGGGCAGTATCCATGGCGAACCGGCGCAAGAACCTCAATATCGCGGAGACGACAGAGAAGATCATTGCCTTGGTCCTGGGCGGGGGACGCGGCACACGCTTGCACCCGCTCACGGCGGAACGGTCGAAACCGGCAGTTCCGCTCGGCGGCCGCTACCGCCTGGTGGATATCCCCCTGAGCAACTGCATCCATTCTGGCATCAACCGCATGTTCGTGCTCACACAGTTCAACAGCGCCTCCCTGCACCGCCATATCAACAACACCTACAAGTTCGACAACTTCTCCAAGGGCTTTGTCGAGATTCTCGCCGCCGAACAGCGCGCCGAGAGCGGCGACTGGTTTCAGGGAACGGCGGACGCGGTGCGCAAGCACCTGCGCGAGATCAATCATCTTCAAGCCAGCCAGTACCTGATCCTCTCCGGCGATCAGTTGTACCGCATGGACTACCGGACCATGCTGGCGACCCACCTTCGCACAGACGCAGACATCACCGTGGCCGTGTTACCCGTAACGAGGGATCAGGCGAAAGGCTTCGGCATTCTGAACGTCAACCAAGAGGGGCAGATCATCGAGTTTGTGGAGAAACCCAACACCGACGAGGCGCTCGATCGCTTGATGACCTCCGACAGTGTCTTCGCGGAATACGGCATCCAGGTTGAGGGGCGGCCGTACCTCGGATCCATGGGCGTTTACCTGTTCAAGCCGCAAATACTCGAATCTATCTTGAGTTCCCAGCCGGACTGGATTGATTTTGGAAAGGACGTGATTCCGAAATCGCTGAACAATCTGCGCGTGCAATCGCACGTGTTCAACGGGTTCTGGGAAGACATCGGGACGGTGCGTTCCTTCTTCGAAACCAGCCTGGAGCTTACGAAGGCTAAACCCGATTTCGACTTTCACGCCGAAGGCAAACCGATCTACAGCCGGCCGCGCTATCTCCCCGGGTCGCGGATCCAGAAAGCGACCGTCGAGGAGTCTGTCGTTTGTGAAGGCACCAAGATCGACGGCGCAACGATTATTAAGTCCATCGTCGGGATTCGTACCATCGTACGTGCAGGCGTACGGATTGAGCGAAGCGTCATCATGGGCGCCGACTTTTTTGAGGAAGAGCGCGACTATCAGGCCGCAATTCCCATGGGGATTGGCGAAGGCACCGAGATTGTCAATGCCATCATTGACAAGAATACCCGCATCGGAAAGAACGTCGTCATTCGTGGCGCCGACGACTTGCCCGATACCGACGGAGACGGGTGGGCGGTGCGGGATGGGATTGTGATCGTGTTGAAGAGCGCGATCGTGCCCGATGGAACCCACATCGGCGCCTGAGGGATGGCCAAGCCGATATCGAGGGAGTTCACGTGGTACGAGGGCCTTGCCTTTTGCGTTTCTGCCATCGGGGTTCAACTCAGCAGCGAATTCGTCAGCCAGTTCGGCCACTACTTCTATTCGCCCACCGTCGGCGGCGGGCGCATGGTTTACATCACCATCGGCTTCATCCTGCCGATGTTTGTCATCGGCCGCTTCTTCGACGCGATTACCGATCCCCTGGCTGGACTGTGGTCGGATGAAACGCCGGGAAAGCCCGGACGGTGGCGGCTGATCCCTATTCACGGGCGGCGGCGACCGTTCATCTTCTGGGGTTCCATCCTGATGACGTTCACCGGGATCGCGTACTGGTACCCTCCCATCCCCACCACCTCCACGCTCAACTTCGTATACGGCAGTGTCCTGCTATGTCTTCATTTTCTGTTCTTCACGATATGCGTCGTGCCCCTCGTGGCCATGGCGCCGGAAGTGGCGCGCTCCAAACAGGCCCGCATCAAGCTGGGGGTATGGATCGCGGTAGGCATGATCCTTGGGCTCGCGTTGGCCGCAGGCGTCTCTGGCACGCTAATCGATACTTTCGATCCGGCCCGGCGGATTCCCGTGGAGGAAGGCCAGCCCCCGTCATTCTCATCGCTCGGGTATCAGCGCACGGCGATCGTGTTTTCCCTGGTTTCGCTACTGACGTTTCAGTTCGTGGTATGGGTGGTTCGCGAGCGCGAGCGCGAGCCGGAACGGCTGCCGGAAACGTCCCGAACGATTCGGCACGCGTATCGCGACATGGCCGAGGTCATGCGAAACCGCGTCTTCCTCCGGTACATCGCGGCCATCTTCTTGTTCAGCATCGGGTTTCTCGCCACCCAACGCGTCCTTCCCAACTGGGCCGAGGTCGGTCTTGGCGGCGATGAAAGCACGGTGACCCTGTTGATGCTGCCGTTCATTGGATCGGCATTGGTCATGGCCTTCGCCGGCATGCCCATCCTCGGGCGTTTTCTTCCGGTGAAGTGGCTGCTGGCATTGTCATTCATCATCATCGGCACCGGTCTACCCTTGATGTACCCTGTCGCCGCACTGCCCATGGAGACGGGAACCCGTTTTCTGCTTGGCGCCATGCTTTTCGGCTATTGCGGATTGGGACAGGGCATGCAGTACGTGTTGCTCACGCCCATGCTTGGCGAGATCATCGATCTGGACGAGCAACAGTCCGGAAGACGGCGGGAAGGCAGTTACAACGGCGTGAACACAATGGCCATCAAGGCTGGGCAGGCGCTGTCCATTGCCGTGTCCAACGTGTGCATGAGCACTTTCGGCAATTCCGTCGAGAATCCCACCGGCATATTGCTCGTGGGGCCCATGGCGGGGATCTTCGCGGTTCTGGGCCTTGCGGTCGTGTGGGGTTACCCGGTTCTGCACGTGACCCGCGAGACCACCGAGGAATTGGTCAGCGAAGAACCTGATATACCAATCGGACGCTGATTGCGAGCAGCAGAATTCCCATGATCAGTTTGCGGCGCTGCAAGGTGAGGTGCCGTTCCAGCCGCTGCCCCCAAGGCGCTCCCAATTGGGATCCGATGAATACGAGCGGCGCAAGAGCAAAGCTGATGTGGCCTAAGGTCCATGGAAAGTCTACCGTCTTTTCCGCGGTGACGTGCGCAACACTTCCCGCAATGGCCGTGGCAACCATTACCGAATTGGACAGCGCCACTACGCGTTCGTTGGTGATAATGCCCGCCATGAGCGACAACGGCACCATTAGCAATCCACCGCCGGTGCCCGTGCCGCCACCCACCGCGCCCGCGCCCGCGCCAATCAACGCGGCCACGCCGTTTCGGCGCCTGATGTTCTCGGGCCTCACCGGCGCAGGTTGAATAAGGAAGGTCCGCAGCGCCGCAATCAAGAGAAACGCGATGTAGATCCAGATGACCGTCTCGTCAGAAAGTTGCGCGGTAATCCAGGCGCCGAGATAGCCGCCGACAATGGAACCGGCCGCCATGGCCGCCGCCACGTCCCAATGGCGATCGCGGTGGCCTCGGTTGAGCCGCCACGTGTTCAGCGCGGCCACGAAAATGATGATAAAGAGACTCGTGCCTTTGGCGGTGTGTGCGTCGATTCCCGGCACAAACGTGATAAACGCAGGTACCATCAGGATCCCGCCGCCTAGCCCGAGAGCCGCGCTGATAACGCCTACCCCCGCGCCGAGCGCGAGCATGCCAAAGATAAACAGTGCGATCGTCATCTATTCTCTGGTGCGGTAAATGTCGGGGCCGAGCCAAACCCCGGTACCCGAGTTCTTTCTCATTCACCGTGTGTAGCGGGTGGTCCAAAATCCCCTTTGAAGGGGGATTTAGGGGATGTTCCCCGAGTGCCCGGAATGAAAACGTAACGAGTTTCGAGTTCGCTACAGTCGACCCGAATCGTTCTTACCGATTGACCGGGGTTGCGGGCAGCCGATAATCACTCACAAGAGTACATACTTGGTGATGGAAATAACAACGCGCCGCAAGCTTGCCGCGCGCCCCGCGTCATTATTACAATCCGCATGCATATGAATGAACCGTACGCATGGATCCGGGTCGGTTGGCGGTTGCTCCGCTATCTCGGCTATCGAATGGGGTTGGGGGAATGCCCGACGCTGATGGACGTCTATCCAGAAGCCGTCGTCGTGTTCGACCGCGTCATGGGATGGCCGCGCACGCTATTTGTGAAAGGCGGCGAGCATTGTCCGCCCGCGGGGCCCGTCGTGTACGCGGGCAACCACGCCAAGAAGGACGATCCCTTCATCATGTACCGCGCGGTGCACCGCGTCACCGGTTGGTCCTGCGAAATCCGCTACATGATGCGCGACGACTTCTTCAAGGGCCTGCCCAACCTGCGCATCGTCGACATTGATGAACTGGTGCGAATGCTTGGCGCCCAGCAAATCAGCCGCGACAACGTGCAGCTCTCCCAGCTCAAGCCGTTCGTGAAACTCCTGCGCGAGAATAACGGCTTCATCATGTACCCGGGACGATCCCGATCGCGATCCGGACTGTTCATGGAGTATCGCGATGGCATTGACGAACCGGGCGGCGTGACCTTCTTTCTCGCGCAGGCGCAACGGGGCCATCCGGAACTGCGCGTGCCGGCGGTACCCATGGCGCGGACGCACAATCCCGTCACGAAACGGTCCGTCATTATTTTTGGCCCGCCTGTGTACCTGCCGCACGATGCTGACCGGACTATGCAGCGGGATCTGGATTTTCAGCTGGTCGAGCGCATGGGCGATCTGGTGGAAATCAATGTGGCCATGGCCGCAGCAGCCGTGCTCTACTTGCAGTGCCTTCATCATCGGCCGCTTCCCATCGATCAGGGAAAGTTGGTTGCCGCGGTTCGTTCGGCCTTGGCACAGTGTTCCGCAAACCGGTATATCGACGAAACAGCGCTGGCCGATCTGCCGCGAGAAGTAAAGGTCACCCTCGAGTACTTCCAAAAGCGCGGGATGCTGGAGTTGCGCGGAACCGTCGTTTGGCCGAATCGCGAGTCCATCCTGTTCGCACCCGACCTGGACAAATCCTACGTTCGCAAGAACCCCGTGAAGCATCTCGTCAACCAGATTCTGCACCTCCCGGATGTCGTGTCGGCATGTGAAGACGCCGCGCAATCACTCTGAACTCGCGAAGGCACTTTTCGCCGTCACCGCCTGGCGATGTCGCGCAGCCGAGGGTAGGCGTCCATGAGGCACTCCGGGATGGGCTGAGGTCGGTCCTCAAGCGCATGCTTGAGTTCGAACGCGTTGACCACCGCCTGCCCCTCGAAGTGGTTGTTCGTAATCACGTAGATGCTCTTCGCCCGTTGCCGCATGCGCCGCACCATGGTCAGCCAGTCCGCAAGTTCGTCGCGGCTGTAGAGATAGTTGTAGCGGTCGTCGCGTCCCGCGTCCTTGCGAAACCAGTCTTTCGCGTTGCGCCCGTGCAGGCGCACGTACCCCACCCGCGCGGTGACCTTGTCGGACGGTTTGATGGAATCGGAAAAGACCGGCTGATCGATATTGCAGAACGCGATTTCTCGTGACGCCAAACCTTCGTAAACCTCCGGCACATTCCAGGACTCGTGGCGGATCTCGAGCGCCAGTGGATAGCAGGCGAATGTATCCAGCACCTGCGCCAGCCATTTGCGGCTCTCGCGCGTTCGCCGGAAACTCCACGGAAACTGAATGAGAATGGCGCCAAGCTTGCCTGCCCCGGCCACCGGCGCGATCCCTTCCTGATACTGACGCACTTCCGCATCGGTTGCAAAGGTGTCGCGCTGGTGCGTGAATCGTTTCCAAAGCTTGAACGTGAACATGAAGTTTGCGTTCTCAGCGACCTTACGCACCCACGACTCTGTGTGCTTCGGGTTCGGTGGATGGTAGAACGAGGAATTCACTTCCACTGTGTCCATGAACTGCGCGAGATACGTCAAGGGATGGAGCGAGCGAGACATACCCTTTGGATAGACGACGCCCTTCCAGTCCTCGTAGGACCAGCCAGCCGTGCCCACCCGTATTTTCGCGTGAGGATCCACAGAGGATTCGTCGTTCAGTTCTGCTCTTTCAGGAGATCGCGGATTTCGGTCAGTAACACGGCCTCGGGCGAGGGTTCCGATGGAGCGGCCTCTTCCTTGCGTTTGAGCGAGTTGATGAACTTGACCATGCCAAAAATGGCCAATGCGATAATCGCGAAGTCAACGATTGTCTGGATGAATTTGCCGTAACCGACGACTACGGCAGGCGTGTCGGCCGTAGCCTCCTTGACCGTGATCACCAGATTGGTGAAATCCACGCCCCCGAGCAAGACACCGATGGGCGGCATGACCAGATCGCCGACAAAGGAAGTCACGATCTTGCCAAAGGCCGCGCCCATGATGATGCCCACCGCCATGTCGACGACGTTACCTCGTACCGCGAATTCTTTGAACTCCTTTACGATGCGCATGAATGATCCCTCCGGGATTTCGCCATTGATTGCCGAATACGCGTGATGCCGAGTTTAAATTGCCCTGGTTCCTCCGCTTCGTGATTATTCCAGCAGCGGTGTTGTTCAGACGGTATTTCCACTCACCAACGCATTCGCCAGAAGTTCTGCCATATGCAGCGCCTTCACTGGCGTCAGGTGATCGATCTGGTGGCGGCAACTTGTGCCGGATGCGACGACCTCCGTGCCCGCCTGGAGCGTGTTGATTTGCTCGACCAGCGGTTCCGCGATCTTCTTGGAGAGATCGTACTTTGCTGACAACTGCCCGAAGGCCCCCGCCATCCCGCAACACCCCGTGTTCAAGGTTTGTACGGTGCTGTTGGGCAAGTGCGCCGCGAGCTTTTCCGCCACGCTCGTGTCGCTCAAGGCTTTTGCGTGGCAGTGTCCATGGATGGCGACCCAGGAATACCCCGGTTGGAACGCAAGCGCGTCGGGCTCCTTCTCCAACAGGCCGCACACGAATTGCTCGAACAACACGCAGCGCTTCCCGACCTCCTGCGCGCCGTCGATCAGCAATTCCGCGTAGTCCTCCTGGAACATGGACCAGCACGAGGGTTCGAGGAAGATAATCGGCGCGTCGCCGTTTCGTAACAACCGGATATTGTGCTCGCCGAATCGCTTCGCCATATCAAGCCGGCCCACGCTGAAGGCCGGACGGCCACAGCACTGACGCCCCTCCGGCAGCACGACCTCGAACCCCGCCGCTTCGAGCACCTTCACCGCCGCGCGCCCGATGTTCGGTTCGTTGTAGCGCACAAAGGTGTCGTCCCACAGGATGACCTTGCCGCGCGTGGCGCTTCCGTTGCGCGGCCGCTTCGCGAACCAGCGATCGAACCGCTCCCGTGTATACGAAGGCAGCGGCCGCTCGGGCGTGATCCCCAACACGCGATCCATGAGTTTCCGCACGAGCGGGTTCTTAAGCATCGCGTTGGTGATGCGCGGCATTGCGCAGCCGAGTTGGCCGAGCAGGTTGACCGAACTGATGACACGGTCGCGCAGCGATATGCCGTCCCTGCGTTGACGCGCGTGGACGAGTTCCGCTTTCAGCAAGGTCATGTTCACGTTGGACGGGCATTCCGTCGTGCAGGCCTTGCAGGAAATGCAATTGCTCAACGCGGCGTCCAGTTCCGCCGATGCGAGCGGATCCACGTCGATGCGATGTTCCAGCACCGCGCGAATGGTGTTGGCCCGGCCCCGGGTCGACATGATCTCTTCGCCCGTCGCGATGTAGGTGGGGCACATGGTCGGCAATGCCTTGCGGCACACGCCGCTGCCGTTGCACTGTTCGAGGTTGCCGATGAACGATTCGTCCTTTGCCACAAAGCCGAGCACCGGTTCGAAGGGCATGGGCGTCTCGTGATTCGGCCCCATGCGCAGGTTCGTGTCGATGCGGAAATCGTAACCTTCCAGCGGAATGATCTTGCCGGGGTTCATCCGGTTCTTCGGATCGAAGATTGCCTTGATCGCCCGCATCGCCGCCAACGCGTCCGGGCCAAGGTGCTTCGGCATGTCTTCCGTGTGCGCGATGCCGACGCCATGTTCGGCGGAGATGGAGCCTTTCACTTCCAGCACGAGCGCGGAGACTTCCTCCGCGACTTGCCGGTACCGGACGACGTCTTCGGGCTTGTGCAGGTCCAGCACGGGCCGCACGTGCAGCAGGCCCGAAGCTGCGTGACCGTAGAACGACCCCTGCAATCCCATGCGGTCGAAGAGCGCCAGCAGTCCGTCGACGTATTCCGCCAGTTTGCGCGGCGGCACGGCGGCGTCCTCGATGCCCGGCACGGGTTTCGCCGCGCCTTTGCACCCGGTCAGGAGTGAGAGGCCCGACTTGCGCAACGCCCAGACCATTTCCATTTCGCGGGGATCGGTGATGATCTGTTTTCGAATGCCTATGTCGAGCCTGGAAACCGCGGCGAGTTTGTCGTCGATTTCGTCGAAGAACTCCACGATGAGAATGCATTTGCACGGCTTGTCGTCGAGTTGCAACAAGCCGCGCGTTGCCGCGAAGGCGATCTGTCCGCGCGTCTGGTCGTAGAGCACGTCGTCGATCTCCTCGATGGCCGCCGGTTCGTAGTCCAGCAGATCGATGGTCGCGTGCGCGGCCTCCGTGATGGAGTTGAAGAAGATGAGGCACAACCCTTTGCGCGCGGGCAACGGCGTCAAGCGCAATTCCGCCGACGCGATCGCGGCCAGGGTGCCTTCGCTCCCCGCCATGACATGGGTGAGATACGGGCCCTCGCGCAAATAGCGGTCCAGCCCGTAGCCGGGCCACCGCTTCACGAGCACGTGGGGAAACCGCTCGCGGATCACGTCGGCGTGCTGTTGAATCACTGCGTCCACCGAAGCGCGCAGGTCGGCCAGGGTGTCGTACCCGGGGCCGATGGTCTCGATGCGGCCGTCGGCCATCACCAGTTCCAGCGCCTGCACGTGGGCCGCCGTCGTGCCGTAGATGGGTGCGTGCGCGCCGGAGGAGTTGTTGGCAATCATGCCGCCGAGCGTGGCGCGCGAACTCGTCGCCACGTCCGGGCCGAACCAGAGCCCGTGGGGTTTCAGAAACGTGTTGAGCTGGTCCAGCACCACCCCCGCTCCCACGCGAACCGTGCGGCGCTCCCTGTCGAAATCTTCGATGGCCCGGTTGTAGCGCGAGAAATCGACGATCATGCCGCGACCCACCGCGCCGCCCGCCAAGCCCGTGCCCGCCCCCCGCGGAATGACGGCGAGACCGGCATCGTCCGCCGCGCGCATGGCCTCTGCCGCCTCCTCCGCCGACCGCGGAAACGCCACCGCATCCGGCGGGATCTGGTAGAGCGAAGCGTCGGTCGCGTAAAGCTGGCGGGTCAAGTCATCTGTGCGAATTTCGCAACGGGTGTTCCTGGCAATTGTGGAGAGGGATACTGCGCCCATAGCGGCTCCTGTTCATGGGGATGCTGCGTTCAATTCATCCTTCCAGAAATCCCCACAGCAAGACAAGCCGCATGGATTCGACAGCACGGCGACTCAGAAGAAAAATCGGGACAGTCACCTTTTCGTTTCTGAGTCGTTGAAAAAACACCGCGCCGGAGAAACGAAAAGGTGACTGTCCCGATTCTTCTCCCCCGGCGTCGAGACTACCCGCCTTCAAGGGTGCATGACGCCTCAATTGTGGTGAAGGCTTCCAGCCTGCCCACTTCGCAGGCTGGAAGCCTGCACCACAACTGGCCGGTCGTAGTCTTTGCCTGTGTCTACTCCGTCGCCTCGCTCGCTGCTGGCTCATGGTCATGGCAGCGCCCGTGTCCATGTCCGTGGCCATGCCCGCCACCTTGCCCACAGCATTCGCCGTGGTGATGGCGCTCGTGGCCGTGGTTACCGGTGCAGGCATGCCCGCGCTCTTCCGGATCGCGGTGGAGGTGTTCGCTGTCGCAGGCCGGACAGGTTTCCGGACGCGGCGTGCCGCAGGGCACGGCAAAGCGGTGGTTGCATTCAGAACAAATGAAATGACGATCGCGTTTCATGGCGACACTTCCCCCTTCGACTCGCACCGCCAACCCCTGGACCAGGGCCTGCGCTATTTTGCGCCGCGCCCCCGCGATGAGCCGGCCAAAGGTCGCCCGCGACACATTGATCTGTTTCGCGGCTTCCCCGTGGTGCAGCCCTTCCAGATCCCCCAAGCGAAGGGCTTCCAACTCATCCAGACGCAACACCACCTCATCGAGGTTCCCCAAGGGAACCCCTGCGGGTTTGAAGACCCGGGCGGGTGGATTTGCGCCGATCCAACGGCATTTGTGCGGTCGAGCCATGTTGATTAGACTTTCTATTATGAGTATATGCTCATAACTTGAAAATGTCAATCCCCGAGGTGGCAGGCCGTGTCCTAAAATCGCTATCGCTATCGGGATCGGGATCGAAGTCGATGCAGCAACGACCATGCGGTTCAGACCGAGAAGCAGCGAATGAAAATGTCTTATTCATTCTGGCTGCAAAATGGGCGTTCTTTACGATACCGATCCCGATAGCGATACCGATAGCGATACCGATACCGAGGAACGCCTGTTATGCCGCAAGCATGGTTAACACATAACGGCGTTCGAGAGCCTGCTCTTGGGGTTCTTGCTTCCCCAGCCTCATGGGCTGGAAGCCCATGGCACCTCGAATCACGGGCTGGAAGCCCGTGGCACCTCAGGCGTACTGCGCAACCACCGCCAACCCCGACGCCACGCTCGTGAACGTATCGCGCTGGAGCAGTTTCTCCGCGCCGAAGCGGCTGGTGAGCATGCGGCGGACCGCCGGGATGAGGCTGGTGCCCCCCGTCGTGAGGACGCAGTCGATGTCCGAGGACTGGACTCCGGCGAGTTTCTCCGCCTCGTCGATGCTGGCGAACATGTCCTCGAGGGTCGGCTCGATGATGTGGGTGAACTCCGTGCGCCCCAGCTTCTCGCTGATCTGGATGGCCTCCTTGTGGATCTCCAGGTGGGCCTCCCACTCGGTGGACAGCAGTTTCTTGGCCGCCTCCACCTTGCGGACCAGAGGATAGCCGTAGTTCCGCTGAATCAGCGTGCGCAAGGCGCGGATCGCCTCCGGCTGGGTCGAGCTGACCTCCGTGGCGATGAGCCAATTGATGATCTCTTCCGTGTTCAGCTTGTACAGGTTCTGCCAGTCGATGATGGCGTTGTAGACATGCTGCGGCATGGGCAGCTTGGAAGGACCGTACCGGGACCGGCTGCCCAGGCAGGGAAAGACCTTGGCCCGGATGATCTCCTTATCGATGGCATCGCCCGCGATGGGCACGCCCGCGACCCCCAGAATCCGGCTCTCCGCCAGCCGTTCCGCCGCGCCGCTAGCCCCGCCGAACTCCATGATGCAAATGTCGCAAGTGCCGCCGCCGATGTCGACCACCATAAGCCGTTGCTTCCGATCCCGCTCGATGGCGTATTCCACACACGCGGCCACGGGCTCGAAAAAGAACACGACCTCCTTGAACCCCGCCAGATCGGCAGCTCGGCGTAGCCGCTCCTCCGCTACGTCGTCCTCTCCGGGACGCATGGAGAAATGAACGGGGCGTCCGAAGACCGCCCGTTCCACCGGTTCCCCGGCCGCCCGGTCTGCGGCCTCCTTGATCCGGTTCAGGATCATGGCCGTCAGCTCTTCGATCTGATAGGTCGTTCCAAAGACCTCCGTTCCTTTGAAATCCCGGAAGCGGAGCGAACTCTTGATGGACTGGAAGAGCCGGCCGGGGGAATTGACCTCGACGGTAGCCTTGGCACGTACCGCTTCGCGAAGCGTATCGCCGTCTTCTCGGGGGCGGTACCCATCCGCCTTGTCCGGTTCGGATGCCACGTACCCTTCGATGCTGATGCCGAGATCGATTTGCTGCAGGATAACCTCCCGATCGACATTCCGCTCGATGAAGGCGTTGGCCGCCGCCCTACCGATGATGGTTTCGCCATCGCTCGAGATGTAGAGCAACGACGGCAGCGATTTTGGACTGTCGTTCAGGTGGTCGACATCCAGCACCCGGATCTCATTGTTCGTGACCATGGCCACGCTCGAGTTCGAGGTACCGAAATCGACGCCACATGCCTTACTTGCCATTCGGAGGAATCACCCCTGCAGTGTCCCCAGAACCGGGGACGCTTCACCTACGCGACTACGGAACTGCTGGAAACAACCCGAGCGCGGCGCGCCTCTTCCACAACACCGGAAGACGCGCGCCGCGCCGGGCTGCGAGCAATAACACCACAAATTGCCCATCCATTTCTACCCTGCGTCACGGGGGCGCGAGTCGAATGGCGACGGTCAGCGACCGCCGAACTCTGTACCCGTCGATCCGCCAACGCTACATGTCGCGGAGCGGAGCCGTGGTACTCAAATTTTCAACGCTCATACCGCCGCCGAGTCAGCCTGAAGCCAAGCGCCAGGAAATCTGGCCGTACAAAATCGTCCAACCGAGGGAATTGGCCACTCTTCTCCAGCCGAACCATGAATGTGGCGCCCATCGACGGGTACTTTTCGCCATCCCAAGTAAGCAGCGCGCTTGCCGTCGATCCCCGACATGCCTCCGCGGTCTTCCATCACAGTGCTTGTTTTGTCCAATTCACTACGTCCAAACCTGCGCCAGAGTACTTTACAGTGGAAATGGCTCTGCATCACTGGACACTGCTCACCCGATTCTGGACTGAGCACTCGCGTCCGGTTGGTTTGTTTGTGCGAATTAGAGCTGAATTCATGCCAAAACGAAGCAGCGAAAATTGCGTTTGCCGGTACGATTCAAATTGAAACGCACGTGCTCGGAATGTGCGGCCAAGCAGGGGTGAACGATGTGTCCGTCTACTCGCGCGCAACATGTGTTGCACGGGTTAGAACCGGAACGCGGCATTTGGCTCCGCACATGAAATCCCCAGAAAAACAATGAGTCATCTACCCGTTTCCGCAACAGAAGGAGCCGGTTATCAGGACCGAGGATCGTCGGCCTCGACGCTGATCGAATGGTGTAACGTTTTGCATGTGCCAAAAGACAACGACCAAATGGGGAGTCTCCCCGGCACTGGAACTTACTCGGTGTTTCGCATGAAACGCGACGAGGAAGCCCATCCTGGCCGCGATTAGCGCGCATGTTGAATACTTGAGCACGTCCAGACGGCGTTCATTTCCGACGGGCGGCCTGCGACCGCCCCAGCCGATGGCAATTTAACAATCTGGGAACCTGATTGAGCTGGATCTGGCTCTTCTCCAACTGCGACGGATGACCAAAATGCTTGACACAGCCCGCCGATCCGCGTCCCCGGTCGAGGAGCTGACGCTGGGATCGTCACGACACAACTTCTGATCTGCCGAGATTATCCGGCGTCCGCAGCGATCCGTTCGGAATTGTACTCGGAATAGCACCGCTTCGCGCGCTGTACAGATTTGGACATCCCTGATATGTCCACGGTTGAACGGCCAATCGTGGCCCAAAATGTAACCCACTGATTACAGAATGTAATCAAAGCTTGATATTTTGCCGAAACCCGAGTATTCTCTTACCCATGAAGAAGCAATCGCCTCTCCGAAACCGGGTGAAGGAGCTGCGGGCGCGGTTGGGGATACGGCAGGCCGACTTGGCGCGCGAAGTGGGCATCACCCGCCAGACGATCATTGCTATTGAGAAAGGTCGTCTCAACCCTTCCATTCTCATTTGCTTGAAGATTTCCCGGTTGCTCCGCGAGCCGGTAGACTATGTCTTCTATCTGGCCCCGGGCTGGGACGGTGAGAGCGGTGTACTGGCGGAAGAGGAACTGCAACCCGCGGCCAACACGCGCGTGCGCGTAGCGGCCAAGCCCAGGAGCAAACCAGCGACGCCACAGGGCGCCGAAGTAGCCTTTGAAGCAGACCCGGTCGAGTCGCGTGGGGCGGAGGGCGAGGCTCCGGACAGGGTCGCCCTGGATCGCGACGCCGATGCGGTCGAAGAGCCGGAAGACGAATCCAAACCCGTCGAGGAGGAAGTCGAACTCGAACCCGCTCCGGCGGTTGCTCCGGCAGCTTCCGACGAGAATTCAGACGAACCTGCCGACGACAAGGAAAAACAGGGACAGGCGATCTGGGACTTCTTCTAAACCCTTCCGTGGGACTGCTGGCTAGCGGATGCTTCCAACCCGGGTCCACGCGTTCCGTAGAATCTCCAGCGCCTGCGCGATCTCGGACTCCGAAATAATCAGCGGTGGGCTCACACGCAACACCTTCTGAGCCAGAGGTCCCAGGAAGTGGACGCCTTTTGAGTTCGCGCCCCGGTAGGCTTCGAGCACGCAGCGGTTCGCCGCTTCCGGATCTTCCATCTCCACCCCGAAGACGAGGCCCTCGCCTCGGACGGCAGTAATGAAATCGAATTCGTCCTTCAACGCGTCCAAACCTTGGCGCAACACCGGCGCCACCTTCTGGCAATGCTCGACGATCCGCTCCCGCTCGAAGATGTCGAGGGTAGCGCAGACCGCCGCGCAAGCCCGCGGATTGCCGCTGAAGGTATCCGACGCTTCCCCGTAATTCAGCGAATCAATCAGGTCCGCCCGGCCAACGACCGCCGCCGCGGGTTCGCCGTTGGCCAATCCCTTGCCCAGCACCACCAAGTCCGGCTCCACCTCGTAACTCTCATGCGCATAGAGGTTGCCCGTCCGGCCATGGCAGGACTGGACTTCATCGAAGATAAAGGCGACGTCATGGCGGTTACACCATTTCTGAAGCAATTGGTGATACCACTTCGGCGGATGGAAGGACCCCTTCGCGCCGAGATAGGGTTCGGTAATCAGAAGCGCGATCTTAT
Organism: Candidatus Hydrogenedentota bacterium; assembly: GCA_045863335.1. GTDB lineage: Bacteria > Hydrogenedentota > Hydrogenedentia > Hydrogenedentales > SLHB01 > JAHDWY01. Next base: position 60,718 of record BTVY01000039.1, read on the forward strand.
CCGGAAACTCGCGAGCTAGCGCGTCCAGTTCGGCTTCGTAGAAATCGGGCGTCCGCTCTTCCTCCATCGGGAAAGAGATGAACCGCACATTCGGATTCGGACTTTTGTCCCCGGTCACATCACCGGCCAGGCCCTTCTTGCCATGAAACCCGAAGCGCGTCGCCAGCAGAATCGGCCGGTCGGGATGCTTGTGCATCGCAGCCCACATGGCCTTCTGAATGCCTTCCGAACCGCTGGCCGCCCACAGCACCTTCTCGGCGCGCGAGTTCGACTTCATGCTCGCGACCAGCCGTTCCCCCGCGGCAACTTCGATTTCGGTCACCATGTTATACGACGTGCGGGGCAGGGAGTCGGCGTACTTTGCGTACTGGGTTTCAAATCCCTCGTGCCCGTGGCCGAGATTTGCAACCAGGACGCCGGAAGTGAAATCCAGCAGTTCCTGGCCGTCGACCGTCCAAAGCCGGCAGCCCTTGGCTTTCTCAACAACAATCTGCGTGGGCGTATACGTGCGCTGGCCAATGCCCGACACGGCGGATAGCCGCTTGCGAAGTTCGTTGGCCTTGGGTTCTCCGTCGTGGGTGATTGAATGCTGCATGGAGATTTCCTCGGTGTATGTATGGACGGTATGGACATTATGGACGGTATGGACGCAAGCTGATGACGCAACAAGTAAATCCCCCACGTGAGGCGCTTACCTGAATCTTAATTACTCGCGATCGTCCATAATGTCCATCCCGTCCATAACGTTCATTAAATGTAATACATGGTGCCCTTGGCGGACCGGTTCAAGATATCCCGGACGGTAATGTCGGCCAGGCAGGTTTCGATACCGCGCGCCACCTCCTGCCAGGCGATCCGCAGATCCGCGCCCCCCTCATCCTCGACGGGAAGGGGGTCCAGAATAGGCCCGTCAATCGACTGAACCAAATCATGCAACGAGATCTCGTCGGGCGACTTCGCGAGAAGATACCCGCCCTGGGCGCCACGGATGCTCTTGACCAGTCCTGCCCGCTTGAGTTGCAGGAGTATGTGAACGAGATACTTCTCAGGAATCCCCCGACGCTCTGCGATATGGACCGCCGTAACTGGTGCTTCGCTGTTTTCGTGACGAGCCAATTCCACTACCGCACGGCATGCGTACTCACAACGTGAAGAGATATTCATGGCGTCCTTCTATTCCTGACCTGCCAGGTATTATTTCCGAAGGACAGGGACGAAGTCAAAGACAATCGGGCCACTGCCGCGCGGTAGGGCGAACAGATAATTACTTGACGTAAAAGGCACGAAATTTGTGATTATTGCACCTGAAAGTCCGAAACTTCCATAAAAGGTCTAATACGCAAAATTTGGTATTGACAAAAAAACGGACCACAGTATATTGTGGGTTTTACCGCAGAAACATCGGTTCTACCGGCTGTTCGCGTGCAAGGGGTTGAATTCTCGCAAGGCTGTTTCCGTGAGACTTCTTGGGCTCTCCTTGCTTAAATGCAGGCTGTACAAGCATTTGAATCCCGTTTTGGGTGTTCGGCGCCGCGTTTTGAAGAATCACATTCCTGACTGGGGCGGAGAGGAATGTCTTGGCGTCGGGCATAGCCCAGGCGGAATTCAACGTGCGTTACCCATTTGAGAGGGCGGATTTAGGCAGGCGGAGGGGACGCCGAGACGAGTGCAGGAGGTGCCAAGGGTGATCGAGGCGCAGACATCACACACCATCACGAAACGAGACGGGCGGACGGTCTCCTTTGATTCGGTTCGCATACTAAAGGCCATCGAGAAGGCGTTCAGAGCGGAACTGGCGCTGACCGATTCGGAATCCCTGGACGAAGTAACCCAGGCGCGGGTCGATGAAATCACGACCGCGGTCGTTTCGGAGTCGCTGCAACGGGCGGCGTCCGGCGAACGGATCGAAGTGGAAGCCGTCCAGGATGCCGTCGAACGGCACCTCATGAAGCATGGCGATTACGCCGTTGCCCGCCGCTACATCGTCTATCGCGAAGAGCGCAAGAAAGCGCGCGCCCTCCGCGGAGATACCGACATGCAGGGCTCGGCGCTCGCCGAGATGTTCGTCCACCTACCGGACGGCGCCCGCGAGAAACTCTCGGCCCAACGCATCCGCAAGAATCTCTCCGAAGCCTGCGCCGAGCACGAAAACCTCGTCGCCGTCGACCAGATGCATAGTGAGATTCTCCAGACGCTCTACGACGGCATCACGCCGGCCGAGATTGCCAAGGCGATGATTTTCGCGGCGAAGGCGCGCATCGAACGGGACCCCGCGTACAGCTACGTGGCGGCTCGGTTGCTGCTCAACGTGATTTACAGCGAAGTGCTCCCGGACACCGTAGAAGTCGGGTCCGTGTCGGCCGTGCACCGAAGCCACTTCAAAAACTACCTCGCCCGCGGCGTCGAACTCGAGCGCCTGAGCCCCGCACTGCTCGATTACGATCTCGAACGGCTCGCAGATGCGCTCGACATGAAGCGGGACCGCAAATTCACGTACATGGGCTTGCAGACCCTTTATGATCGCTACCTCATCCATCATCAGCGCAGGCGCATCGAGACGCCCCAGTATTTCTGGATGCGCGTTGCCATGGGTCTCGCTTTGAACGAAGGGGAGCAGAAGAACGAACGGGCCATCGAGTTCTACGATATTCTGTCCACGTTCCTGTTCACGTCTTCCACGCCCACGCTGTTCAATGCGGGCACGCTCCATCCGCAGCTCAGTTCGTGCTACCTGTCCACCATCGACGACGACCTCGAACACATTTTCAAAGTTATCGGCGACGACGCGCGCCTGTCCAAATGGGCGGGGGGTCTCGGCAACGACTGGACCAACGTGCGCGCTACCGGCGGCTACATCAAAGGGACCAATGGCACCAGCCAGGGCGTGATTCCTTTTTTGAAGGTGGCCAACGACACGGCGGTCGCCGTCAACCAGGGCGGGAAACGCAAAGGCGCCATGTGCGCCTACCTGGAAACCTGGCACCTTGACATCGAGGACTTTCTCGAACTCCGCAAGAACACCGGCGACGAACGACGCCGCACACACGACATGCACACGGCCAACTGGATCCCCGACCTGTTCATGAAACGTGTCGCCGAGGAAGGCCAGTGGACCCTGTTCAATCCGTCCGAGGTCGAAGACCTGCACCACCTCTACGGCAAGGCCTTCGAGACGCGCTACCTCGAGTACGAAGCCAAGGCCGAGCGCGGCGAACTGCGCCAGTACAAGAAGGTCGAGGCGCAAGTCCTCTGGCGAAAAATGCTGTCCATGCTCTTCGAGACGGGCCATCCCTGGATTACCTTCAAAGACCCCTCAAACATCCGGTCGCCCCAGGACCATACCGGCGTCGTGCACTGCTCCAACCTGTGCACCGAAATTCTGCTCAATACCTCCGCCGAGGAGACCGCAGTCTGCAATCTCGGATCCATCAACCTGGCCGCACACGTGGGCCCGGACGGCCTGGACGAGGAACTGATCGCGGGAACGGTGCGCACGGCCGTGCGTATGCTCGACAACGTCATCGACATCAACTTCTATCCCACGGCAGAGGCGCGCAACGCGAACCTTCGGCACCGTCCCATCGGTCTCGGCGTGATGGGTTTTCAGGACGCGTTGTTCAAGCTCGATGTCAGCTACGCGAGTGACGAAGCGGTCGAGTTCGCGGACCGCAGCATGGAGATGATCTCGTACTACGCCATCCTCGCCTCGACCGAACTCGCCCGCGAACGGGGGCACTATCCCAGTTATCCGGGTTCGAAATGGAGCCGGGGTTTGCTGCCGATCGACACGATTGCGCTGCTGGACGTCGAACGGGGCGGCCATATGGATGTGGACCGTTCGTCGACCATGGATTGGGCGGTCGTACGCGAGGCGGTCAAGGCCCACGGCATGCGCAACAGCAACACCATGGCCATCGCGCCGACGGCGACGATCTCGAATATCACCGGCGTGACGCAGTCCATCGAGCCCACGTACAAGCATTTGTTTGCCAAGTCGAACCTGTCCGGCGAGTTCACCTGGGTGAACACGTTCCTGGTGAACGACCTGAAAGCCTGCGGTTTGTGGGACGCGGAGATGGTGGATGATCTCAAGTATTTCGACGGAAGTCTCACTGAGATCGAGCGGGTGCCGGATCGCATCAAACACAAATACCTGACGGCCTTCGAGATCGATCCCAAGTGGCTCATCGAATGCGCGAGCCGCCGCCAGAAGTGGATCGATATGGGGCAATCCTTGAACCTCTACCTGGGCACGCCCAGCGGGAAGATGTTGAACGAGATGTATTTCTACGCGTGGCGCAAGGGACTGAAGACGACGTACTATCTCCGGTCCCTCGGCGCCACCCAGGTCGAAAAGTCGACGGTGGACATCAACCGCCGCGGGATTCAACCGCGCTGGATGAAGAACAAGTCCGCGTCGAGCAACGTGCAGGTTCAGCGCGACGTCGCGCCGGAACTGCCCAAGGCATGCAGCATCACGGACCCCGACTGCGAAGCATGCCAGTAGGAAATCCGAAATACGAAGCACGAAATCCGAAACAAACTCGAAGGATCGAATACCGAAACGTGAACAAGGATTTGTGCCGCGACGCGTATGTGGGATTATCCGCTTGCTCTTGAGTATTAGGATTTTGAATTTGTTTCGGATTTCGATATTCGAATTTCGGATTTATTGACGGAAGGAGACGAGAATATGTCAGCATGTTGCAACGCGACGGGGATGCCGCCGAAGCCCTACGATTTGACCAAGCGCATCAACGCGGAAGACAAGCGGTTATTGAACTGCCGCCAGGTCGATGTGAATCAGTTGATGCCGCTCAAATACAAGTGGGCCTGGGAGCATTACCTGAACGGCTGCAACAACAACTGGCTGCCGAGCGAGGTGTCCATGCAACGGGACATCGAACTGTGGAAGTCCGATTCGCTGACCGAGGCGGAACGCCAGGTGATCATGCGGAACCTCGGCTTCTTCAGCACCGGCGAGAGCCTCGTGGGCAACAACATCGTGCTGGCCATCTTCAAACACATTACGAATCCGGAGGCGCGTCAGTACCTCCTGCGGCAAGCCTACGAAGAGGCGGTGCATACGCACACCTTCCACTACATCGTGGAATCCCTCGCGCTCGACGAGCGCGAAGTCTTCAACATGTACAACGAAGTCGACTCCATCGAAGGCAAGGATCGCTTCGTCATGCAGTTGACCGAAGACGTCATGCGCGAGGACTTCTCGACGGACTCCAACGAAGGCATTCAACAGTTCATCAAGAATCTCGTCGGGTTCTACGTGATTATGGAAGGCATCTTCTTTTACAGCGGCTTCGTCATGATCCTGTCCTTTCACCGGCAAAACCGCATGACGGGGATCGGCGAACAGTTCCAATACATCCTGCGCGACGAAACGATCCACCTGAACTTCGGCATCGATCTCATCAACACGATCAAGGAAGAAAACCCCGGCGTGTGGACGCCCGAATTGCAGCAAGAGATCCTCGCGCTTATCCAGGAAGCGGTCGAGTACGAAATTCGTTATGCCGAAGATTGCCTGCCTCGTGGTATATTAGGACTGAACGCGGGACTGTTCCGCGAGTACGTGCAGTACGTGGCCGACCGGCGGATGGAACGCATCGGCTTGAAAGCGCACTACGGATCGCGCAATCCTTTCCCGTGGATGAGCGAGACGATGGATCTCATGAAGGAGAAAAACTTCTTCGAGACCCGCGTGACCGAATATCAGACGGCCGCCAGTCTCGAGTGGTAGGTTTAGGCGCGTAGGAGGCGCCTGAGTGTCGGGGAACCTTTCTTGCACGAGAGGTTCCTCGATCTTTTTTTGCGCGCCGGATAACTGCACCCCCCACGCCGCGCGGTCCTTGCTGTCTTTGATGTCCCTGAGAATTATGCCGCCCAGCGGGAAACGCGCGATCAGTACCGCACCCGGCTGAGCATGATGACCAGCCCAAGTACGACGACCGCGAGCACGGCAAGCACGACGAGCACCCACGCGCGCGAACCTTGCCGCCGTGCCACGGGGGGCGGCTCGGCGACGGGCCGATTGGTGATGCCAAGGTCTTCAAGCGTGAGGGGGGCGAAACCGATGGATGACTCCTGATGGGATGCGGCTTCCGCGGCCGCGATTGAGTTTTTGAGTTTCGCCGCGCGTTCATCGCCATAAAGTTCGATGAGCCGGTCGCACACTTCCATCGCTTCCTGCGGGCGTTTGAGCCGGCGCAGGCAACGGGCGCGCGGAAACATGATGTTCTTCTTCTCCGGAAAGGCGGCCTCCAGCCGGTTCAGAACGTTGAGAGCCTCTTCGTACCGGCCGCTCCGATACAAGTCGTCGGCCTTCTGGAACTGCGACTGAGCTTGGCCTTTGTCCACGGCGCCTCCTCCCGGTGTGGCTCCTCAACGTACAGAGTGTGTGCCAATCCCGACAGCTTGTCAAGCGGACATCGAACGCGCGCAGTCCCATGCTATACTCCGGCGTGCGGCGCACGGGATGGTTCACGACAATGGGAATAAGTCACTACATACGGGTGCTGGTCTCCGTCGCGTTGATGACGGCGCGGACGCATCTTCGGCGGGGGCGCACCTGGATCATGGCCATACTGATTCTCACCCCGTCCCTCCTGCCGCCGCTTGTCGCCTACCTGAACGCGCGTTTCGATTCAGGGTTGAGCATGCCGCCGGACCGGCTCGCGGCAGCCCTATTCGATTTCCTGTACGTGTACACGCTCGTGCCGCTGACGGCGCTCTTTTACGCGTGCGCCCTGCTATCGGAAGAAATCGAAGGGCACACCTTCCCCTTGTTGCTATCGCGGCCCGTGCCCCGGGGCGCTCTGGTGCTCGGCAAATTCGCGGCCTTTCTCTTGGTGTCCGCCCTGCTGGTCGCCGCGTCTCTCGTCGCGACCTTCTACACTTGTGTACTTTTCTTGAAACTTCCGGCGACTGGGGCGCATCATGCCTTGTTGGCTCGGTACGTTTTGTTATGTGTGGCCGGGCTCGGCGCGTACGGGGCCTTGTGCCTGGCGGTGAGCACGCTGACCCAACGGCCGGTGCTGGTAGCGGCCCTCTTCATTTTCGGTTGGGAGAAAATGGTCATCGCCATACCGGGCTACGCCGACTTTCTGACCTTGCAAAAGTATTTGGGCCGGTTGTTACCGGAGGTGCCCTTCAAGCGTATCGAGATCGCAAAAGTGGAATTGCCGGTCGAATTGATGCGGGAAGTGTATCCCGTGAGCACGACCGGTGCGGTTGTAACGCTTGCCTGTGTTACGGCGGTTTTGCTTGGGCTGGCGTGCCTTGCGGTTCGGCTGCGCCAGTACGCCGCGAGCAGCGAAACGGCGTAAGTGTAGCGCGGGTCGCCGGGGACCCGTGGCGTGGGGACCGCTCAAGACTTAGGTACGCTGCCGCGTACGAAGGTTTTACCCCAAGCCAATTAAGTGCGCGATCCGGGACGGGAATCATTTCCGTCCTACGAGAACGAACAGCAGATATTGGATGAAGGAGTCACTGTCATGAGTGAGATGAATCGCAGATCATTCCTGGTGCGCGGCGCATTGGCTGTGCCCGCGGTTTCGTTGGTGGCGAACGCCGCGCGCCGGGGGCGAAGCGGGGGAGATTTTCGCATGGGTTCGCAGAGCTACAGTTTCCGTAACTTCGATTTGAACGGCGCTATCGACTGCCTGCAGAAACTGGGCCTGAGCGAGATGGAGTTCTGCGCAGTCCACTTCCCGCCCGACAAGGACGCCGAAGGATTCGCCGGCGTGAAATCCGCGATAGAAGCAGCGGGAATCACGGTGCCGTGCTACGGCGTCGAAGGTTTCACGGCAGACGAAGCAGCCAACCGAAAGAAATTCGAATTCGCGAAAGCGCTCGGCATCGAAATCCTGACCGCCGATCCGACGCCTGATTCCTTCGACAACCTCGACAACCTCTGCGAGGAGTACCAGATCAAAATCGCGATCCATAACCACGGCCCCGGCGCGCGGTACGACAAGGTGTCCGACACGTTGAGCGCGGTAAGCGGCCACAGCCCCTTGATCGGCGCGTGCCTCGATACGGGGCATTGCATCCGTTCCGGAGAAAAGCCGCACGAAACCATTCAGGCCTTGGGCGACCGTTTGATCTCGCTGCACCTCAAGGATTGGATCCACGGCGGCATAGAACAGATCATCGGCAAGGGCGATCTGGATCTGGTCGCGGTGGCGAAGGAATTGAACGCGCTGTCATTCAGCGGCCCTATCATGATGGAATACGAAGAGAGCCCGGACAATCCCGTGCCGGACATGAAAGCAAGTTGGGAAAACTGGAAAGCTGCAGTAGCAGAAGCCTAGTTATCGAATAATTGTTATCAAACGCCGGGCGAGGCGTCCGAATGGGCGCTCGCCCGGCGTCCTTTTTCCGGCCGGGAGACCCCTGGAAAAGTTTTTTTATTTTTCTGTTGACATGGGGTTTTCCGTTTGTTAAAGTACGCGTCTCGTCGCCACCGAGGTGGTGCGCGGAAGTCAGCAGTGATTCCCACACACGACTCCAAAACAGGGTCGGTTTGTGTCGCGGAACGCGAGAGTTGACAAGCGCCCAAACCGGTGTTACAATACGAGGCTGGATGGCGTAAGGATTTGCGCTGTACCGGTGGTGGTTTCCATCCGCTCTTGCGTAGTTTGGGTGTAATACACAAAACTTGGCAAGGGAATAGTTCGCCCAATTGGCGCGTTTAACGTGCTTCGCGGGCGGCGGGATGGTTTGCTCAGCCAAGTGCTCTTTGAGAGTTGAATACGATGCATGTCGGAAGACATGGTCATGTGCGGGTGCAGGAACTTCGGTTCCTGGACCAACCCTGAGCGTCTTTCCGGAAACGGAGAGGCAGCTCACAATTCTAGATTCCAACAACATGGAATCAGACTCGCTTAAGGCAGGCGCTGCATTTAGCCGTAGCGCTTGTTAGATTTTTATCGGAGAGTTTGATCCTGGCTCAGAACGAACGCTGGCGGCAGGCCTCATACATGCAAGTCGAGCGATTAAAGCCCCCTCGGGGGTGTATAAAGCGGCGAACGGGTGAGTAACACGTGGATAATCTGCCTTTCGGTGGGGGATAACGGCTGGAAACGGCCGCTAATACCGCATACGATTGTTGGGCCCTCGGGTCCGGCAAGGAAAGGGGCCTTTAAAGCCTCGCCGGGAGATGAGTCCGCGCCCCATTAGCTAGTTGGCGGGATAACAGCCCACCAAGGCGACGATGGGTAGCCGAGCTGAGAGGTTGATCGGCCACACTGGGACTGAGATACGGCCCAGACACCTACGGGTGGCAGCAGTAGGGAATATTGGACAATGGGCGAAAGCCTGATCCAGCCATGCCGCGTGAATGATGAAGGCCTTCGGGTCGTAAAATTCTTTTCTGAGGGAAGAACAAGCTGGGGAGGAAATGCTCCGGCCCTGACGGTACCTCAGGAATAAGCAACGGCTAACTCCGTGCCAGCAGCCGCGGTAATACGGAGGTTGCGAGCGTTGTTCGGAATAACTGGGCGTAAAGGGAGCGCAGGCGGCTCAATAAGTCTAAAGTGAAATTCCAGGGCTCAACCTTGGACGTGCTTTGGATACTGCTGAGCTTGAGTACGTGAGAGGAGAGTGGAATTCCAGGTGTAGCGGTGAAATGCGTAGATATCTGGAGGAACACCGGTGGCGAA
>BTVY01000040.1:0-69490 GCA_045863335.1 Candidatus Hydrogenedentota bacterium
AGAGGACATTTCTAACGAGTTAAGCCAGAGGACATTTCTAACGAGTCTTGACACATCTGCGCCAATCCTTGACTTGGCCGGAATCCCCTCCTATATTCAGGCATTCAGCCGGGGGCAGGGCACCACACAACGCGACTTTCTTCCTCCGCGCGCGGCGAACGGCAAACGGGAAAGGACGACATGAGCGAACTGGGTACGGCGGGAATGCCGTTGCGCGTGGCCATCGTGGGGAGTGGACCCAGCGGGTTCTACGCGGCGGAAGCATTGATCAAGGCGGAGCCGCAGATACACGTCGACATGTTCGACCGCTTGCCGACGCCTTTCGGCTTGGTCCGCGGCGGCGTCGCGCCCGACCATCCCAAGATCAAGAGTGTTACTCGTGTCTACGACAAGATCGCCGGGACGCCCGGGTTTGCTTTCTGGGGCAATGTCACGGTCGGCCGCGACGTGGCCATCGAGGAACTGGCACGCTTCTACGACGCCATCATCTTTGCCAGCGGCGCGGAGACCGATAACCGCCTGAACATCCCCGGCGAGGATTTGAAAGGCAGCCATACCGCCACCGAGTTCGTGGGTTGGTACAACGGCCACCCCGACTATCGGGATCGCGAGTTCGATCTCTCCGCCGAAGTGGCCGTGGTTGTCGGCCAGGGCAATGTTGCGATGGACGTGAGCCGCATCCTCGCCAAGACCATTGACGAATTGAAGGAGACGGATATTGCCGATCATGCGCTGGATGCGCTGGCGGAAAGCAAGGTGCGCGAGATTCATTTGATCGGCCGGCGAGGACCGGTACAGGCCAAGTTCACGCAACCCGAGATCAAGGAGATCGGCGAGTTGTCGGATTGCGACCCCGTCCTGGAGCCGGGCGCGCTGGAACTGGACCCGTCGAGTCAGGCCGAACTGGACGATCCCGACAACAAACACAGTCAGAAGAACTTTGCGGTGCTCCAATCCTTTGCCGGTCGTGGCGCGCCCGCGAAGAACCGGCAATACCACATCCACTTCCTGAAGAGTCCCCGCGAGATCCGCGGTGAGTCCCATGTTGAATCGCTGATTCTTGAACGAAACCGCCTCGAAGGCGAACCCTTCCGCATGAAAGCCGTCGGCACCGGCGAGATGGAAGAACTAGCCTGCGGACTGGTGTTTCGTAGTGTGGGTTATCGCGGCGTGGCCTTGCAGGGTGTGCCCTTCGAAGAAAAGCGCGGAGTCATCCCCAATATCGATGGCCGTGTCGTGGCCGGCAGCGAAGTCGTCCCGGGATGGTACGTGGTCGGCTGGATCAAGCGCGGCCCCAGCGGTGTCATCGGCACCAACAAGCCGGACAGCCAAGCCACTGCGGCGGCGTTGCTCGACGACATTCCGAAGTTGAAACCCTGCGCGCATCGCGACGGCGTCGAACTGATGGACCTCCTTCGTTCGCGCGGCGTGCGGTTCGTATCGTTCGCGGACTGGCAGCGGATCGATGCCGCGGAAATCGAGCGCGGCAAACTAAAAGGCAAGCCGCGCGAAAAGTTTACACGCATCCAGGAGATGCTGGATATCCTGGACTTGAAGTAGCCCCTATCCTTCGAGGCAACCATCATGAGCAGTATGTTTCTTACGCCGCGCGCCTTCCGCGTCGTCGGCATCACCACCATCGCCGCGGTTTACTTTCTGATTCTCGTGGGCGGCATCGTCCGCGCTTCCGGCGCGGGGATGGGCTGTCCCGACTGGCCCAAGTGTTTCGGCCAATGGATCCCGCCGACGCATGAATCGCAGCTTCCCGAGGATTACCAGGAGATTTACGCCCACCGAGGCTACGCCGATACCACGTTCAACGTGGTGAAGACGTGGACGGAGTATGTGAACCGGCTCACCGGGGTGACGATCGGATTTCTCATCTTCCTCACGCTGATCTTTTCGTTTGCCTATACGCGCACCGACAAGGTCGTTCCCGTGTTGAGTTTCGTATCGTTTCTGCTTGTTGGGTTCCAGGGGTGGCTCGGGGCGGTCGTCGTCGCGTCAAACCTTACGCCTTACTTGATTACCCTGCACATGATCGTCGCCCTCGTGCTGGTGGCTCTACTCATCTACGCCATTGCGCGGTCCCAGTGCGACCAGTTGGCCGTTATCGAAACAAAATCAAGACCGGCGCTCATGCCGCTTCTCATTATCGTGTTGGCCCTGTCACTCGTTCAGGTCGTCCTCGGCACCCGCGTGCGGGAACACGTCGACGAACTCGCCGTCCTCTCCGCGAACCGCGCGTACTGGATGGAATCCCTCGGGATCGGTTTCTACATCCACCGATCGTTCTCGATCGTCATGCTCGCGCTCAACGCGGCTGCGGCCGCAGTCATCTGGAAGGATGGTGGCGCATCCACCCTACTGAGCCGGTGCGCCCTTGCATTGCTCGGGCTCATCGCCATCGAGATCGCCACGGGCGCGATCATGTATTACTTCGCGATCCCGCCCATCCTTCAGCCTGTCCACCTGGTCCTGGCCTCGCTCGTGTTCGGCCTGCAATTCTTCATGATCATCGCCTACCGCTACGGCCGCGCCACCGCTCTGCTGAAAAACACGGCGGCAGGAACCTCGGCGAGAGCTGTATAGGCACTAGGGGCATATACTCGGGCCACACTTTTTTTGTCCGTCTGTCGGACGTTACAAAGTAGCTCTCGTGCGCGGTTCCTGCCGCTGATATCAAGATATCACCAAGCCCGCAATTTTGCAATTCTATTTTTGCATTAAAGGAATTTGAAATGCTGGTTTAGTGGATTCGAGCGGTCCTGGGTTCCTCCAAACGGACCAGCCCGGACGAACACGCCCGTCGTGCTACCCGGCACCTTTTGCCCCTTCCGGCAGGTTTTTCCGCCTCATGCCATTCCATCCCAGCCATTTACGTGCATTTCAGGCCCAAACTAAAGGCCTTCGCCGGCCCCGCCGATAATGGGTATGCGGGTTGCTCTCCCCTTGGGCAAGGACGAACCTGTCCGAAGGCATGGCCCAGCGTTTTGGGGCCCGCACAGGCAACGAGGAGGTTGGCGTGGGAACGCTATTCAGTGCGCTCAGTATCGGAACGTCGGGGTTGCGGACGGCGCAAATCCAGCTCGACGTCACGGGCAACAACATTGCCAACGTCAATACCCCCGGCTTTTCCCGGCAGCGCGCGGAACTGATCGAACTGTTTCCCATTCAGACGACCGTCGGCGAGATCGGGCGCGGCGTCGGGATCGCGCAGATCACGCGCCTCCGCGACATCTTTCTGGACGTCGCCTACGTCCGGCAGGTGGCTGGACTGGGCAGCGCCGAAGTCCAAGCCCAGTATTACAACCTCATCGAAGACGCTTATCTCGAACCCGGCGAAGCCGGCTTTGGCACCCGGCTCGATCGCTTTTTTGATGCCCTCAACGACTACGCGAACAATGTGGAATCGCTCCCCGTACGGGAGGCGTTTCTCGCCGAAGCGGACGCGGTGGCCACAGACCTGAATCAGCTCGTAAGGCGGTTTGACGAACTGCGCACAAATGCCAACGAAGAAGTGCGCAATCTGGTGCCGGAAGTCAACACGCTGGCCCAGCGCATTTACGAATTAAACGGACAGATTCAACAGATCGAAGGGTCCGGCCGGTCTGCGAACGCCCTGCGCGACCAGCGGGGTTTGCTCCTCGATCAATTGGGCCAACTCATCAACATCTCGTATCAAGAGAACGCCCAAGGCCAGGTGCAAGTCCAGATCGGCAGCGCCATTCTGGTCGACACGACGCGCGCCCGCGAGATCACCGCGTTCCGCAACCCGGCCCTCGATCCCGAGCGCGGCGACCTGGTGGAACTCCGGTTTGTGGACGATAACTCGCTGGTCGATGTGCGCGACGGGGAAATCTTCGGTGCGCTTACCATCCGCGATACGGTGATTCCGGAGCAGGACGCCCGCATCGACGAGATCGCCCGCGCCCTGATCCTGGAACTCAATGCGATTCACAGTCAGGGCCGGGGCCTGGAAGGCATTTCGGGCACGCTTATCAGCACGAACGAAGTGAGCGCGCCAACCGATCCGCTCACGGCGGCGGGGCTGCCGTTCACCGTCACGCCCGGCACTTTCGACGTGGTGGTCTATGACTCGGCGGGTAATCCGGCGACGACCAGCATTACGATTAATCCCGGCACAACGCTCAACGATCTCGCGACCGATCTCAATGCGGTTGCCAATTTGAATGCCGTGGTCAACGGGAATCAGATCGAGATCACGCCGGACGCCACGTTCTCGTTCTCTTTCGCGAACGACTCGACGGGCATTTTGCCGGCGCTTGGGCTCAACAACCTGTTCAACGGAACGGACGCGCGTTCAATCACACTGAATCCGGATCTCCAAGCCAACCCCGCGCTTCTCACCTCGGGTTTCAGCACCGACCTCACGGAAACAGGCGACAACTCCGCGGCGCTGGCGCTTGCGAACTTGCGCACCGCCCAGGTCCTCGACAGTGGCGCATCGACCATTTCCGACTTTTACCAGTCCACCGTCGCGACGCTCGGTATCGATGCCCGTGCGAACAACGACATACTTCTCACAGAAAACGAGTTCATTCAGGACCTCAACGCGCGCCGCCAGGAAGTGTCCGGCGTCAACCTCGACGAGGAGGTTACCTCGCTGCTCCTCTTCCAGCGTGCCTACGAAGCCTCCGCCCGCGTCATCACCATCGCCGACCGCATGCTGGAAACGCTGCTGAACGTCGCACGGTAGGAGGGCGGGTTTTCTAACCCGCCTCGCCAAAGCCGCCTATCCGACGCGTTGGCTTTCCCACTGAGATAGGCGCGACAGGACTTATCGAAGGATTTCTCATGAAGTCGCCATCGGACATGGCGGGTTGGAAAACCCGCCCTCCTTGGAAGCTACTCTCTTTCTGAATCCTATGTTCAGCTTAACGTCTTCCGAAATCTTGCCACGGCGAGCGTCACAAACGAAATCGTCAACCCCGTTTGCCACAGGATCGCGGGCCACAAGGTCGCGATTCCTTCCCCTTTCAACACGATCCCGCGCAGGATCACGAGGAACCAGCGCAGGGGATTCAGCGCCGTCGCGTGCTGCACGATTTCCGGCATGTTGCGGATAGGAAACATAAACCCGCTCAGCAACACGCCGGGCATGAGCACGAAGAAGGCCGTTAACAGGGCCTGTTGTTGCGTGGAGGCGCTTACGCTGATGAAGAGCGCCAGCCCGAGGTTGCCGGCCACGTAGACTCCCGCCAGCGTGTACAAGAGCACCCAGCTTCCCTCGATACGCACGCCGAAGATCAGCATGGCGATGACGAACATGATCGTCATCGTGATGTAACCCGTGATGAGGTAGGGGACGGTCTTGCCGATGATGAACTCGAACCGGCGGATGGGCGTCACCATGACCTGCTCGATGGTGCCAATCTCTTTCTCGCGCACGATGGCGATGCTGGTAAGCAGCGTACTCACGACCATCAACATAACCGCGATCAAACCCGGAACATAGTAGTAGGCGCTTTCCAGGTTCGGGTTAAACCAGGCCCGCGTGGTGAAGTCGACTGGCGGCGGGATGGCGTTCGGTCCCAGCAACACTTCCATCTGCTCCAACCGCTTCGTTTGCGCAAACTGCGACGCGATTTGGTTCGCATACGAAAGAGTCACGGCGGCGTTATTTGTTTCCGTACCGTCCACGAGGAGTTGCGCGTGAGCCGTGCGTCCGCCGAGCAGGTCGCTTTCGAATTCGTAGGGGATCTCGAGCGCCGCCTGCGCGTGTCCCGAGTCCAGCATGGTACGGAAATCGTCCGGCGAATCCGCGACCGACACGATTTCAAAGTAATCGCTGGCGGTGAAGGCGTCGATCAACTCGCGCGACAGGGGCGTACGATCGCGATCGAGGATGACGGTTCGGATATTCGTGACATCCGTGGTCAGGGCGAAGGCGAAGACGGTCATCTGCAGCACGGGTGCGACGAACACGATGAGCCGCATGCGGACATCGCGAAACATCTGCAGGAACTCTTTGATCAGCATGCGTTGGATGCGTTCGAGCATGGCTACTCCAGTTTCAGCCGCATGCGTTTGTGCGCGAGGAAGACCATGATGGCCGCGTAGAGCGTCAGCAACATGGCGTTGAGCCAGAGCACTTCAAGACCGATGCCCTTGAGGTAGATACCACGCAGCAGCGCAATGAAGTAACGCGCGGGAATGATGTACGTGAGTATCTGGAGAGGCTTCGGCATGTTGGCGATCGCAAAAACAAACCCGCTCAGCAGCAGCGTGGGAAGGTAACTTGCAAAGAGCGCCATCTGGTTCGCGAGCACCTGTTTCTTGACCGTGATGCTCAGCATCATCCCAAAGAAGAGCGCGCCCATGAGGAAAATCGCGCCGGACAGAAATACCAGCCCGGGGTTGCCGCGCAAGGGCACGTGAAACAGACCTTGCCCCAGTATCATGGCGATGACGACGTCTATCATGCCGATGGCGAAATACGGGACGACCTTGCCCAGCACGATTTCGGGCACACGGATGGGCGTGCTGATGAGCTGCTCCATGGTGCCCATCTCCCACTCGCGCGCGACGGTAACGCTGGTGAGCATAGCGGCGATAACGACCAGCACGATGGCGATAATCCCGGGGATGATGTCATTCTCGCTGCGCAGGTCGGGGTTGTACCAGGCGCGGGACTCCAGCACCATGGGCTCGACGAGGGGCCCGCGGCCCATCAGTGCGATGCGCTCGACGAGCAGTCGCTGGTTGTAGATCATGCCAACGCCGTTCGCGTACCCCACCGCCAGACGCGCCGTGCTCGCGTCGCTTCCGTCCGCGATGACTTGTATCGACGCGGCTTCGCGCGCATGGACCTTGTCCGCAAAATCGCCAGGGATAACGATGGCAATCATAACCTGCCCGGCGACGAGGGCGGTTTGGAGTGGCTCGTAGCCTTCCACGTAACCCTCGACGGCGAAATAGGGCGACCCGTCAAACAGGGCCAGCAGGTCGCGGCTTTCCGGAGTGCGCGATTGGTCCCAAACGAGCGTTGGCACATTCTCCAGGTCCATGTTCAGCGCGTAGCCGAAGAGAAGGATCAGCACGATCGGAATGGCGATCGCGAGAAACAGGCTCCGCCAGTCGCGGATAACGTGGATGGTTTCTTTGCGGGCAATAGCGATGAGCCGCCGGGCGCTAATCATGATGCCGCCTTCGCATTCGTTTCCTTCCGCTCTTCCGCTTCGATGAGCGACACGAACACGTCTTCCATGCTCGGCGTGATTTGTTCGATGTGTTGCAGGTTGAGTCCGCGCCGCTTGCACTCCGCTTCGATGGCCTTCTTCGCGACTTCGGCGTCGGCAACGACCACATGCAGGCCCGCGCCGAACAGGGCTACTTCGCGCACTTCGGGCAGTGCCGCGAGATCATCCATCACCTCGTGGGGCCGCGGGCACTGAATGTCCAGGATCTGGTCCGCCATCATGTTGGTCTTCAGTTCTTGGGGCGTGCCGAGCGCGATGATCTTGCCCCGGTACATAAGGGCCATGCGGTCGCAGTACTCGGCCTCTTCCATGTAGTGCGTGCTGACGAACACGGTAACGCCGTCGTCGGCCATGCTGTAGATGAGGTCCCAGAATCGCCGGCGGCTGATCGGGTCCACTCCGCTGGTGGGTTCGTCGAGAAAGACGATGGGCGGCTCATGGAGGATCGCGCAGGCGAGCGCAAGCCGCTGTTTCCAGCCGCCACTCAGGAGCGCGGTAAGACTATCCGTGCGATCGTTCAGTCCCGACATCGCTATGGCCCATTCTTTGCGCGGCGCGAGTTTCTCGCGGCTCAGGCCGTAGATGCCGCCGTAGAAATCGATGTTCTCCTCCACGGTCAGATCTTCGTACAGCGAGAACTTCTGGCTCATGTACCCGATGTGCTTTTTGATTTGCTCCGGTTCGCGGGCAACATCGAATCCGGATACGCTGGCTTTCCCACCGGTCGGTTCGAGCAGTCCGCACAATATGCGGATCGTCGTGCTCTTGCCCGCGCCGTTGGGCCCAAGAAACCCGAAGATTTGGCCACGGGGCACTTCGAAGGAGACGTTGTCGACCGCGGTAAAGTCGCCGAAGCGCCGGGTCAGGTCGGTCGCAGAGACCGCGGGACCGTTTCTTGCCCGGTCCCGCGGGACCGGTGGTCCGGCGGGTCCGACCGATCCGACTGATCGGTCCGATGCGTTGCCGTCCTCCTCATTCAAGACGCTCACGAATACATCTTCCAGCGAAGCTTCCTGGCGGCGAACACCCTCCGCGCGGAACCCTTCCGCTTCGAGAAACCGCTGGATCGCTCCTTCCGTTTCCTCCGGTCTTTTCGTGACGACATGAACCGTGTCGCCGAAGACGTTCACACTTTGGCAATCGAGCCGGTCGCGAACGAGCTTGCTGATATCGCGCGCCTTCGTACTCTGTACCGCGAGGATGGTTCCCTTCATCAACTCCTTGACGTCGTCGGGCGTGCCCGAGGCCAACAGTTTGCCATGGTGCATCAGGGCCACCCGATTGCAGCGTTCCGCTTCGTCGAGATAGGCCGTCGTGACGAGGATCGCTACCTCGTCCTTGAGGAGGCGGTACAGAATGCGCCAGAAATCGCGGCGGCTCACGGGATCGACCCCGTTCGTCGGCTCGTCCAACAGGAGTACGCGCGGCGTGTGCACAAGGGCGCACACAAGTTGCAGCTTCTGTTTCATGCCGCCCGACAAGGCCCCCGCCCGGCGTTTCTTGAAGGGTCGCATGTTGCTGAAGTCGAGGAGTTCGTCGAATCGCTCCGCCCGTCCTTTTCGCGGCACACCATAGAGGTCCGCGTAGAAGTGAATGTTCTCCTCCACCGTGAGGTCGGTATAGAGCCCAAAGCGCTGGCTCATGTAGGCGATGTTTTCTTTGACCCGGTCCGATTCCGTCGCCGCGTGATGGCCCTCGATCCACGCGTCGCCTTCGGTTGGATCGAGAATGCCTGCCATCATGCGAAGCGTGGTCGTCTTGCCGGCGCCGTCCGGCCCGACGAGACCCACAATCTCGCCGGAGTGGACTTCCAGATCGATACCCTCGACCGCGACGAGATCATCGAAGCGGCGCGTGAGGCCTTTGGCTCGGATGGCGGCTGGCATCGGTGAACGGCCTTCAGGGCGCCACGTCAATCACGGCGTCGGCGGGCATCCCTACTTTGAGTTCATGGTTGGGGTTTTCGAGATCGACTTTGATGCGGTACATGAGCTTGACGCGCTCTTCGTGCGTCTGCACGGTCTTCGGCGTGAACTCTGCCTGACTGCTGATGAAGGCGATTCGGCCCGGGTAGGTTTTGCCAGGGTACGAATCCGTGATGACTTGCACCTCTTGCCCCAAATGCACGCGGCCCAAGTCGGTCTCGTTGATATACGCGCGCAACCAGACCCGGTCCATCTCGCCAGCGGTCACTACCGGTGTACCCGGATTGAGGTATTCGCCCGGTTCCGCAGACTTGCTGAGGACCACGCCGTTGAACGGTGCGACGAGTTCTGTGTATTCGAGTTGCTGTTGCGCTTGCCGAAGACTCTCCTCGGCGACGGCCACCTTGGCGCGCGCCTGCTCGATGGATTCCTTGCGCGGGCCTTCCTGCACGAGGGCGTATCGTTCTTCGGCTTGCGCCAGCGCCGCGCGGGCTTGCTCGATTCTCTCTTGGCGCGGCCCTTCTACAACAAGGTTCAGGGTCTCCTGGGCGGAGTCGTATTGTTCCGACGCCACAATCGCGGCTGTGCGTACAGCGTCGTATTGCTGCTCGCTGACCGCGCCTTGCGCGTACAACTGTTCAAGACGCCTGCGATCGGCCGCGAGCCGATCCGCTTCCGCTTTGGCCTGTGCCAGCATGTCCTCGGCCGTCGCCACTTCCTGCGGACGCGACCCGCGCTCCAGTTCGTCAAGCATGGCCCTGGCCTGTTCGACGGCCGCCTTGGCTTGACGGATCTCCTGTTCCCGCGAGCCTGCTTCGAGTTCCGCCAGCACGGATTTCGCATACGCAAGATTCGCCTCGGCCTGCCCGACCATGAGCTGCTGGTCCTTCGGGTCGAGGCGGGCCACGATGGCCCCTTTCTCGACGCTCTCGCCTTCATCCACCAGACGTTCTTCCAGGCGGCCGGGGATTTTGAAACTCAGTTGGGCATCCGTGAGTTCAATGTTGCCGGAAACGGTGACCAAACCCCCGTCCCCATTCGAGGCGTAAGCGAAGTAATAGACCCCCGCTCCGGTGGCTGCAACAACCAGGATGATGAAGACAATACGCTTTTTCATGGCCGCTTCGCTCCTGCGTGTGGGCGGTTATGTGAATGAGGCGTCACTTTTGAGGACGATGGCGCGATCCCCTCGCAGAACGCGCCCCACGCGCGATCGATGTGCCGCGCGGCATCGAACCCGCCATCGCTCATGAACATCAGAATCGCCGCGGGTTGGAACAGGCCCAGGTACATCACCGCCACCGTGTCTGCATCCACATCGTCGCGCACCGAGCCGTCGGCCTGGCCCTGACGGACGAGGCCGGCCACGGCTTCCAAATACCGGGAAATCGTTTCGTAGATACGCGCCTTCCGCGCCGGGTTCCCCACGCAGACTTCGTCGGAGAACAAGAGTCTCGGAATGGCTTGAAAATGCTGGACCAAGGTAAGGTGTTGCCGCAATAAATGCCGGAGCCGCTCCATTGGCGGCAGCGGTTCCTCGGATGCCGCCGCGACGATTCCTTCCAGTTTACCGCGAATCAGATCGAGCATGGCGTCGATGACGGCCTGCTTCCCGGAAAAATGCCGATACAACGCGGACGGCACAATCCCAACCCGCTGCGCCACCCGTTCCATTCGGAGCCCGCGCAATCCATGGGCATGGACCACGCCAAGGGCGGCCTCTGCAATCTGTTCTTTCCGGATTTCGGTCTGAAGCTTTCGCGCCATTTCGTTCACCAAATGTGAATGTATATTCACATTATCGCAGCAAATGGCCTTTCCGTCAAGAGGGTTTTGCAAGAGATACGGGAGCGCGCCCGCCAGGACCTGCCGCATCCTGCCGCGTCAAATCGTTCCAAATCACTGCTGTGTATCGGGTAACGACGAAGGCCCCTTATAAAGGAAGCCCGGTGGACGTTTGCCCGATCAGGGGCGGTTCGCGATGCGGTTGATCATCGAGGCCAGCATGCCCGCGCCGAAACCGTTGTCGATATTCACGACGGACACACCGGAGGCACAGGAGTTCAGCATGGCCAGGAGCGCAGCGATCCCGCCGAAGTTCGCGCCATAACCGATGCTCGTGGGCACGGCGATGACGGGCACGTCAACCAGCCCCGCCACAACACTCGGCAACGCGCCTTCCATCCCGGCGCAGACGATGATGGCGTTCGCACTCTGAAAGAGTTCGTGGTGTCCAAGGAGTCGATGAATGCCCGCCACCCCCACGTCGTACACGCGCTTGATGGGGCACCCGTAGGCTTCACAAGTTACGGCAGCTTCTTCGGCCACCGGCAAGTCAGACGTCCCGGCACATCCCACGACCACAAACCCGGTCTGCGGCTCTGGCGGTGTGACGGTGACCGTGATAGCCCGTGCCAGATCGTGGTGCACGGCGTCCGGATGTTCCGCCAATACCGCAGTGACCACTTCCGGGGAACATCGCGTCGCCAGCACGTTGCTCCCGTGCGCGCGGATGCGCCCGACAATTTCCGAGACCTGCTTCGGGGTCTTGCCCGCGGCAAAGATGGCTTCCGGATAGCCCTGCCGGATGCCGCGATGATGGTCCACCTTCGCGAATCCGAGGTCTTCGAACGGCATGCCGCGCAACCGTTCCAACGCGGCAGCGGGCGGCACGGCGCCCGTGGAAACTTCTTCCAGCAATGCGAGTAGTTTTGTTCGATCCATGATGATTCCAGGTCCAGCATCCGTCGGGCGGAATTGCCCGCGGGAGGGTTATCCTAAAAGAAAAAAGGGGACAGTTACCATTTTCCTTTTAGATTGCTGAGCAAGTGGCAAGGGCGCCGGGAAGGAAAATGGAAACTGTCCCCATTTTTCTTACTGCGGCCGCGGGGGGCCTGCTTTCGCCATGGGAGACGGCGCTTGCGTGCGCAAGGCCGCAGGTCCAAGCACAGCGTAGATGCGCGGTTTGGAATCCGGCGCGGTGAACTGGCGGCGGGCGGGATCACGCTTGAGTTCCCCTAACGGCGTCCAGGTTCCGTTCGCATCCAACGCGTACAGGGACAACTGATCGAGCGCGTCGGCGGAACAGACTTCGGGCGCGACGCGGAGGTGTATTTTCAGATTCACGCTCTCCTCCGGCGATTGACAGTCGGCTGCGACGAATTCGGTAAACGCTGCAACACCGTCCGGCAACGGCGCGGGCGGATTCTGGTAGGCCACCAGACGAACCCCGAACGGTGCATCGGACCGCAGTTCAATCAGACCGTCCATATCCGGCGGTTGCAACTTCACGCTCGAACCCCAGGTGATTGCCCCCTGCCGGATCGTGGGATCGGCCTTGGCGGCTGCCACCGCGAGGGGCGGCGGATCGGCCGCGGACACGGATGGCTCCGGAGCGGGCGGACGGGCGGCGGGTTCGGAAGGAACCAGCGGCGATGAAACTTGACTCTTCTTCGGCTCCGCAGGAACCAACGGGGCAGACACTGGGGTCGGGGCCGGTTGCTCGGGCACCTTGGGCGCTTCCGGCATGAACGGGACAGCGGGCTGCTCCGGCACGACTTCGGCCACGCGCATGCGCGATTCCGCGTTGGGACCGGGACGATAGTCTTCGGGCCCCAACACAGCGTAGGTGCGCGGGCTGCGGTCGCGGGCCGTGAACGTGCGGGTCTGGTAGTTGACCTCCTGCGCTTCGAGGGGCGCCCACCCGTTCGTGGAATCGTAGGCAAAGATCGCCAGGTACGGCAGGGATTCCTGCGCAACCAGTTCCGGCGCGAGCGTAACGCGCAGATCCACGGCGGAAGGCACGGTAATGGGGTCCTGCACGATGTGCGCATAGACCGAGTACGTGGCCAAACCTGACGGCAATGGCGCAGGCGGATCGGTGAAAATCTCGGTCGTGACGTGGACCGGATCGCGTGCACTGATAACGCATTCCGCGTCCATTCCCGGCGGCGCAACGCGCACCTTCGATCCGTAGGCGCTCTCCGCAAGCCGCGTCACTTCCGCCGGATCGAAGTACGCGGTTTTCAATCGGCGATCCTGGATGAGCGCCATCTGATCCGCGAAATGCGGCGAGTCCGGATCTTCAGAAGCGCCAAAGGGAACCATGCTCGCCGCGCGGACGCGGTCCGCGCCGAAGGCAACGACCATCCCGAATCCGTAACCGTAGTTCACCTTCCAACTGCCGTCCTGAAACGCGTCATCCGATGCCACAAACAAGGGCTGCCCCGAAGATCCGCCCGGCGCGGGCAATATCGTGTCCCCGCGCACAAAGGTGTGCACGTCGCCCCACGGCACGTGGAGGGTCTGAAATTCGCTGCGCAACAGCATGGCCGCTTCCTCGGCGGCGCGCAATCCCGCTTCCTGGATCTCCGGCGAATTTCCACCCATGGCCGCCACGAGGTCCACATCATTGAACTGCCCCGTCAACCGGCGCAGGGCCGTCCACCAGAGGTGGTAGTAGGTCATGCCCGCGCTGTCCGGTTCGGCCACGTAGTTCCAGCCGTGCAAACCGTCGATACACGGCGCAAGATCGGGATGGGCCTTCAGCACGCGGTCGGCATGAGCCTCCGCAGTCTGCTTGAGCCACGGCACGGCGTACATGGCGGCGGGCGCGACGACGTCGTAGAGCATGGATTGCACGTCTTCGAAGGATCGAGTGCCCAGGGCTAGCAGGCGCCGGGCCCGTTGCGCACGAAAGGTGTCAGCCTCGGGAGCAAACCAGCCGGGCCACTGATCGCGCGACAGGTCCGTGCGTTCCGACGCGCCCCAGGGCGGGTTGCCGCAGGCCTGAATATACCCGGCGGCCGGATTCGTCAAAGACGGCAATGCCGAGGGCGGCAGAATAGGTCCCCATTCGAATACCGAACTGCCGCCAGGTACCGGCAATGCCCAGTTGACGGTGCGCGGCGACGAGTTTGGTTCGCCCGACTCGGCGGCCTCGGCGGGGGTCAGCATGTTGACGGGACCGGGCCAGTATTTGCTTCCGACCTTGGTGTTGTACAGGTAGAAGATATTGCCTTGCCGGTCCGCGTAGGTCACGTGAAAGCAGGGAAGCTGATGCAATTCAAGGGCCGACTGAAACTGCGGCAAGCTTTGCGCGGCGCCCATGAGATGCAACTGCCGCAAGGCACCGAAATCGCGATAGCCGCCGATGTGGTACGAGGCAAACTTCCCCTTGTGCTTTCCGATGATGGGGCCGCGTTCGGTATCGAGGTAGGGAATCTGCCGCTCTTCCATCCCTCCGGCTTGGCGCACAAAGTAGGTGCGCGAATTGGCCACCATCTGCATGTACCGCACCGAATCGCGGTTCGCGAAGATGGATGCGGGGTTGGACGGGTCCACCTCGCCCGCCGACCCCGGTTCCAGGTAAACATCGGCGAAGTCATTAAAGTTCGGCGTCAAGGCCCAGCCCAACGCGCCGTTGTGTCCTTGCATGATGACCGGGATGCCGAACAGGGTTGCCCCTGAGACATTGAAGTCGCCGACGGTGAGCTGCGCTTCGTACCACTGGAACGGCCCGCGGTAGTCTGTATGGGGATTGATGGCGATCATGGTTTCGCCCGTGGTCGTGCGGGAGGGGCCCAATGCCCAAGCGTTCCCCGTGGTCGCTGCGGGTGAACGGCCCCATGCCTCGGGCAGGTCGAAAGGCGCGAAGCTCATCAGGTAGCAGTGAAAAAGCGCGAGGATTTCTTCGGGGCGCACACCGTCGGCCCAATCCGGCGCATCGCCCGGATGCTCCACGAGCCACGTGTTGACGCCCAGGGCGAACCCGGCGCAGAGGTCGCGCGTAATCTCATCCGCATAGGGGAAGACGGATTGCGCCGCCTCGAGATGGCCCAATTGCAGGGCGAACTGATCGGAGTTTGCGTACTCCTCGCCGTAGACTTCCGCCGCGCGTCCGCAGGCCACGCGATAGGCGAAGAGCATGCGCTCGATGTGGTCGTCGGCCTGGGCATACCCAAAGGCAAAAGCCATGGCGAAGAAGTTGTCGGCCTGGATGTGGGGCACGCCCCATTCGTCGCGGTAGAGGGTAGCCTGCTCCCACAACGCGCGGGGGTCCTGCACGGGTTGCGCCGTGGCGGACGGGCTGTCAAGCAGCGCGACAACGCATACGACACCCGCGAATACGGCCCGCACCGCCATTCGGAATCGCGGATTTATCGTCGCCAGGTCTCTTGGAAATTGCAGATTCTTCACGCCTCGGATCGTCTACTTTGCGGCGGGGGCTTGTCAATTATTTCCGGGATTCGAGGCCTACACAAAGGCTACTACGACGCCGGTACCGTCAACGGCCGCGCCTGCCATGTGGGGAGTGTTGTGGGCGTAGCCTATCCGGCCTTGTGCGTCCAGACAGATAAGACCGCCTTGCCCGCGTATTTCGTCGAGCAGCGCAACTCCCGCCTCGGCAGCGGCTTGGGCTTTGCCGAACCGCGTGACCGCGTCCGCCACGCTCCGCGCCATGAGTACGCGCATGAGGTCCTCGCCCACGCCAGTCGCCGAAACACCGCAAATGTGGTCCGCATACCCTCCGCATCCGATGAGGGGCGAGTCGCCGACGCGTCCGGGCATCTTGTTGCACGTGCCTCCGGTGGACGTAGCCGATGCGATTCTGCCCTGCACATCGAGCGCGACGGCGCCGACGGTATCCTGTGCAGGGTTCGCACCGGAACGTACGATGAGTCGCTCCGTTGCGAAGAACTCGAACCCGTTGGCGTGGGCAAACTGCGTCGCGCCATCCGCC
Organism: Candidatus Hydrogenedentota bacterium; assembly: GCA_045863335.1. Taxonomy (GTDB): domain Bacteria; phylum Hydrogenedentota; class Hydrogenedentia; order Hydrogenedentales; family SLHB01; genus JAHDWY01. The sequence goes on from BTVY01000040.1 coordinate 15,891, forward strand.
ACGAGAAACCGGTGCGGCGTGGACTCCATTACCTTCCGCGCCACCGATATCGGATGCTGGACGTTGCGAATCCCCGCGACCGCGCCGAAGTCGCGCGCGGCGCCGTCGACGATTAGCGCGTCCATCTCCACCTCGCCGGCAGTAGTTGGATGCGAGCCCGTGCCCGAGTTGAACAGGGGATTGTCTTCCAACATCCGCACCGCACACTCGACGGCATCCAGGGCGGATGCGCCGTCCTGCAACAAGCGGTACGCCGCGTCCCGGGCGGCTTCGCACCCCTTCTTTGCGTCCGCGTACTTTGCCTCCGGCCACTTCCCCGCGCCACCGTGTACGATGATTGCGATCATGAAGGGATCCTCCAGCTTCCCCGGGTCGTAATCCTACCAAAGCGATCTCGTCGCAAAGTAACGCAGACGTCCCCGCCTGCTATCTTCAATCCCACGGGTATCTGCTTATCGTGCAGGCGGGGACGCCTGCGCTACATTGTGACGCCTTCTTCCGGATTGCGTTCATCGCAGGGTCGCATTCTCCGCGTCTAATCTCGTAGGCTACGTGTATGAGTACCATTCAGAGACCCGTGCACATCGATCGCCGGACCTTCCTGCTCGGCGCAACCACCAGTGTTGTGGGCGCAGGCCTTTGGACCGCTTCCGCACAGAAACCGGCGCCCATGCCCAGCCACCTCCCCCGTTGGCGCGGATTCAATCTTCAGGAGAAGTTCATCGCCGAAAACAAGGGGCCGTTCAAGGAGCAGGATTTCGACTGGATCGCGGAATGGGGATTCGATTTCGTCCGGCTGCCTTTGGACTACCGTTGCTGGTCAACCCAGGACGACTGGTTCACCATCAACGACGCCGAGTTGGCGGAGATTGACCAGGCCGTCGACTTCGGACGCCAGCGCGGTATCCACGTATGCCTGAACTTCCACCGTGCGCCGGGCTATTCCGTCAATCCAAATCCGCCGGAGCCGGTACTCCTTTGGGACGACGCCAAGGCTCAGGAAGCTTTCGCCTTTCAGTGGGCCCAATTCGCCGAACGATTCAAAGGGGTGCCAAACGCGACTCTCAGCTTCGATCTCGTGAACGAACCTGCCAAGGTTCCCACCGAGAAATACGTCGCCGTAGCGCGCCGAATTATCGATGCCATCCGCGCCGTGGATCCGGACCGGCTCATCATCTCCGACGGCATGCAGTGGGGACGCCAGCCCATACACGAACTTGCCGGCGCGGGCGTTGCGCAGAGTACACGCGGCTATGATCCATTTCGTTTGACGCATTACAAAGCCTCCTGGGTCGAAGGGGCGGATACCTGGGATGAGCCGGATTGGCCCTTTACGTTCGGCGGCGAGGTTTGGGATAAGCAACGCCTTTATGAAACGGCCATCGAACCCTGGAAAGCGTTGGAAGCCAAAGGTGTAGGCGTCCACGTGGGCGAGTGGGGCGCCTTCAACCAGACGCCCCGCGAAGTGACGCTTGCGTGGATGCGGGACATGCTGGCACTCTGGCGAGATGCAGGATGGGGCTGGGCCTTGTGGAACCTCCGTGGCGGCTTCGGACCAGTCGATTCGCAGCGCAGCGACGTTCCGTATGAAGACTTCCGCGGCCATCAATTGGATCGCGCCATGCTGGACTTGTTGCAGAACAATTGACTCTTGCGTTAACACCCTGTAATTGATAGAGTTATAAACGCAAAACCCAATCGCGGCATATTCGAATATTCCCGCAAGGTCTCGCTGTTCCGGGTACAATAGCCTTACGACGGTTCGCGTCAAGGCCGTCGTGCAGGGGTCGGTCGAATAAAGTTCGTACCGCCGCGTCCGATATACCAAGTGGGATAGAACGCTCGATGACGCTCCGGACATTGGCACTGGGTTTTCTCGTCAGCGGAATGATGGGATTCGCCGCACACGCGGAGGAACCGCGTCCGCACCTGGGACCCGTGTATGTCGTCGAAATCACCCTTTCCGATCCGGCCGCCGACGTGGATCACCTGTCGGACGCCGGGTTTTCCATCAGCAGCCTGAAGGATAATATCGCCACGGTGCACGCCTCGCTCGACGAGTTGTTGTGGCTGAAGGTGGACGGATACGACTTCGACGTCGTCGAGCAGCAGCCCAGTCCCAGCGCGCCCAAGGGCGGCGCGAAGGCCCTCGGCGAATACCACTCCTACGCGGACATGACGACCCTTCTCCAGACCTACGCGGCCGCGTACGGGTCCAATCAAGCCGTCAATCCCGATATCTGCCGGCTCGTCTCCCTCGGCCAGTCGGTGCAAGGACGCGAACTCTGGGCCATGCTGATCACCGACAATCCGGACGTGGAAGAATTCGAGCCGGAGTTCAAATACGTGTCGACCATCCACGGCGACGAAACGGTGGGCACGGAACTGTGCCTGTATTTCATCGATCACCTCCTGAGTCAATACACGGTCTCGAACCGGATTAAACGTCTCGTCAACCGCACGGCCATCTGGGTCGTGCCCTTGATGAATCCCGACGGACACGCATTGGGGACGCGGTTCAACGCGAACGGGTACGACCTGAACCGCTCGTTCCCCTCCTGGCCCGGCGATATCACAGGCACACAGTTCGACGGAGCGCCGTTGGATCTGATGGGACGCCAATTGGAAGTGCAGCACGTAATGCAGTGGACGGCGGACAACAGCTTTACCTTGTCGGCAAATCTGCACACGGGCGCGCTGTTGGTGAATTATCCCTTCGACGACGACGGGAAAGGGTCGGGCAACGACGCGCCCACGCCGGATGACGCCCTGTTCGAGTACGTGTCGGAGACCTACTCCATGTTCAACACGCCCATGTACACGGACTCGGTGCCGTCGTTTCCGAAAGGCATTACGAATGGTTCGGCGTGGTATCAAATCGACGGCGGGATGCAGGACTGGAACTACCGGTACGTGGCGTGCAACGAAGTGACCATCGAGCTTTCCGAGGTAAAGAACCCGAATGCCTCGACATTGCCAACCTTCTGGGAAGACAACCGCGACTCCATGATCGCCTACGCCGAGATGGCGGACATCGGTGTGCGAGGCCGCGTGCGCGACAAGGAGACGGGGGAACCCGTCTATGCCAAGGTGGAAGTCATCGGCAACAGTCAACCGGTGTTTACCGACCCCGACTACGGCGATTACCACCGAATGCTCCTGCCGGGGACGTACACGCTCAAGTTCTCCGCGCCGGGATACAAGAACAAACGCAAACGCGATATCGTCGTCACGGATGGCCGCGCCGTACGGGTAAACCTGAAACTCAAGCCCCTGGTGATTAAGACGGACATCAACGACGACGGCGAAACGAACGCCTCCGACGTGCAGCTTGTCGTCCTCGCCATCCTCGGAAAGTCGATAAGCCACGATCCAGACGCCAACGGAGACGGCGCCACCGACACGGTGGATCTGCAGCTCGTCGTAAACGCCATCAGCCAAGGCTGAGGATCGGCACCTTGCCACTCCCTCTTTGGCGGGACTTATGCGTTTGTCTGTGACCGTCCGTGTCTGTCCGTGTTCCACGCAAGCTTGTGCGTTATAATTCCTCGCCGTGAGCGAGTCACTAATACAACGCCAGACCAATCGCTGGATCGCGCTGTTGCCGGCGCTGATTATCCTGCTTGGCATTGCACTCCGCACTGCGGAATATCTCCACAACAAGGCCATTTGGCTCGATGAGGCGCAACTCGCCGTCAGCATCGTGCAGCGCGGCTATGTCGAGCTTCTGAATCCTCTCGAATACAAACAAACCGCGCCGTACGCCTTTCTGGTCGCTGAGCGGTGGGCGGTTGACCAGTTCGGTCCGGGCGAGTACGCGCTGCGGTTGGCACCATGGCTTGCGTCCATCCTGGCGCTGCCGTTGCTGTGGGTATTTCTGAGGCGCTTTCTCCGTTTCGATGGCGCGGTCGTTGCGCTTGCGCTCTTCGCCTTGTCGCCCGGCGTCATTCGCTACGCTTCCGAAGTAAAACCCTATGCGCTGGATGTGGTCGTCACGATACTGCTCCTGGTACTCGCGCAGCGCTCCCTTTCCGCATTGAACAGCGGCACGTGGCTCCTTGCGCTTGCCATCGCTGGTGCGGTCGCGGTGTGGTGTTCGATCCCTGCGATCTTCGTTCTGGCTGGAATCGGAGCGACGTTGGCCACCGAGGCAGCACTGGATCGGCGCGGGGGAAGGTTCGCCGCTACGGTCGTAGCCGGAATCCTGTGGCTACTGAGTTTCGGCACGTATTACCAGACGGTGATCCGGTACACCGGCGACGATGCCATCCTGCGCAGTTGGTGGACCGACACGTTCATGCCCCTTCCGCCGCGTTCGCTGACCGATCTGAACTGGTTCGTCCGCACCTTCTTCGATCTCTTCCGCGATCCCATCGGTACGTCCGCCATCGGCATGGGCGCTTTTTTGTTCCTGCTTGGCGTGCTGTCATTCCTGTTCCGCGACCGGCGCGCCTTGCTTCTGCTGCTCGCGCCCATGGCGTTCGCCTTGCTGGCGAGCGGGCTCCAGCGCTATCCATTTACCGGGCGGTTCCTGCTGTTTGCGACGCCCCTCGTACTGGTATTGATTGGCGAAGGATTTCAGCTGCTGCGCGCGCGTTCGCGGACCGCGCTGATCCCGGCACTCATTGCGGTCATCCTGTTTACCCAACCCGCAATCGCCGGCGTACGCACACTCGTGAAGTCCGATGTACCGCAAGGGGTGCGACCCGCCTACGCGCATTTGATGGAGCACTACCAGGAGGGCGATAGGGTCTACGTCTACCACTGGGCGATTGCGCCGCTCCGCTATTGCATGCTGCGTGACGGCGTCGACTTCCCGTTTGTCGCCGGGATTACCGCTCGCGCGGATTGGCAGTATTACATCCGGGACATGGAAGCGCTGTACGGCAACGAGCGCATTTGGTTAATATTCGTCAACACACCAAAGCCCCTGGTGGGCGAGGAAGAAAAATTCTTCACGACCTGGCTGGACACTCAGGGCGAACGCCTCGACACCCTTCGCGCTCCTGAATCCAGCGTCTATCTCTACGACTTGTCCGCCGCGAAGACCTCGTCTTAGGAGGGGCGGGTTTTCCAACCCGCCGCGCCGATGAAGTCGCTCTTTGAAGTGAACTTGCCTCGTCGCCGTCCGCTGCGGCATGCTGCGGGTCCCATGACGCCCGAAGAAACTGCCATCGCCTATCACGAGGCGACGAAACACCATTTTCACCGCTCTGCGCGCTCACTGGGGTATATGGATTGGGCGAATCAACCCGATCCCTTCCGCCGGTATCCCGGTGCGCCGCTGGTTCGATTGCCGTTGCACGACGCCGACAACACGCCGCCGTATGAGTCCCTTTACACGTATGGCTCCCCGCCACGCGCCGTAACCGCTGAATCGATGGGCCTGTTCTTCGAATGCAGCCTGGCGATTTCGGCGTGGAAAGAGTTTCAGGGGAACCGTTGGGCGTTGCGCTGCAATCCATCGAGCGGAAACCTGCATCCTACGGAAGGCTATCTTGTCGCGGGACCAGTGGACGGTCTCTCCGGCCGGCCGGCCGTCTATCACTACGCGCCGAAGGAACACGCGCTCGAGCAGCGTACAACATTTGAGGCGACGGTTTGGGAGGACTTGCGCGGCGACTTTCCGGCACAAGCATTCTTCGCGGGCCTTGCGTCCATTCACTGGCGCGAAGCGTGGAAGTACGGCGAACGCGCTTACCGCTACGGTCAGCACGACGTGGGGCATGCGCTGGCGGCGCTGAGGCTGGCGGCGTCGATGCTGGGTTGGAATGCGGTCCTGCTGGACGCGCTCGCGGACAAGACCATCGCGCGGCTCCTGGGTGTGGACCGCGACGACGGATATCACGAAATGGAGCGCGAGTCTCCCGATGCAATTCTCGCGGTGTTTCCCGCGAACACGGCGGCGCCTTTCATCGACGTTCCGTCATTCACGCACGCTGTCGATCGGATCGCCCAGGGCGTATGGCTCGGAAAGGCCAACCGTCTAAGCCAAGACCACGTTGATTGGAAGATCATCCGCGGCGTGGAGGAGGTCTGCGAAAAACCGGAATCCGATCCCGTTCAAGTCAAGGTTGTGGCAGTGCCCGATCGAACAGGCGAACACCCCTGTGGCCATTCGGCGCTTCGCATCATCCAACAACGTCGTAGCGCCGTCGCCATGGATGGCGTTACAAGCATTGGTCGCGACACGTTCTATCGCATGCTGCACCGCGTTGTCCCCACGTGCACTGCTGTGCCGTGGGACGCGATGCCGGGGCGGCCGTATGTTCATCTCGGGATATTCGTGCATCGCGTTGAGGGGATTGCGCCGGGTCTCTACGCCTTGGTACGGGATCCTGCGTCGTTGAGTTCCCTTAAAGCAGCCATGAACGCCGGGTTCTCTTGGGTCAAACCCCAGGATTGCCCGCCAGGCCTCCCCCTGTATTTCCTGGAAAAAGCCGACTACCGCCAGGTTGCCATGGCGGTGAGCTGCGGACAGGATATCGCGAGCGAAAGCGCCTTCAGCCTTGGCATGATTGCAGAATTTGAGCCGGTGATACGCGAATGCGGCGCCTGGATGTATCGCCGCCTCTTCTGGGAAACCGGCCTGATCGGGCAGGTGCTCTACCTGGAAGCAGAAGCGGCGGGGATCCGCGCAACGGGAATTGGGTGTTTCTTCGACGACCCCGTTCATGAAGTGTTCGGGATGACCGGGAGCGCGTTTCAGTCCCTCTACCATTTCACGGTCGGTGGACCCGTCGACGACCTCCGTTTGACCAGCCTGCCCGCGTATTCTCGCTAGTCGCCAACGCCTCATGTGCTAGAATCGCGCGGGCGTAAACAAGAATTCTTGGTGAGGGGAGATCCGAACATGCGAACGAAGTGGTGTGCCAGTGTGCTTCTTGCGATGGTGCTGGCCTGCGCGGCGGCGACGGCGCAGGAGGAACCGCGACCATTAATCGCGGGCAAGGAATTCGTCTACGTGTGCCGCGATGCGGGCGCCGGCGCGTATGAAGCGTTTCCCGATGTGTGCCGGCTGGCGGATGGGCGGCTGTTCGCCGTGTTCTACGCGGGCTACGGACATGTGGCGTTGCCGAATGAGAACCTGCCGCGCGGTGGACGCGTCAGCGGATGTTATTCCTCGGATGAAGGCAAAACCTGGACTGATGCTCAGGTCGTGTTTGACGGACCCGACGACGACCGCGATCCCTCCGTGACGCAGCTCAGCGACGGCCGTTTGCTTTGCGTCTTCTTCACTTTGCGGCCCAAGGGCGGAGGCTATCGCGGTATCGGGACCTGGATGGTGGAGTCAACCGACGCAGGGCAGACCTGGACCGGATTGCGGCCCGTCAGCCCGTACTACGCGAGCACACCGGTACGCGAACTCGCCGATGGACGGCTCATTCTGGGCCTCTATCAGGAGACAGGGGACGACGCCTTCGGTGCGGTAGCCATCTCAATGGACAAGGGCGCCACGTGGAGTCCGCCAGTGGACATCCCCAACGGCGGACTGCGCCTCGATGCGGAAACTGACGTCATCGCGCTGAAGGACGGCCGCCTCTACGCCGCACAGCGCACGGAGAAGGAGAGCATGCGGTTCTCGACGTCGTCCGACGGTGGCCAGACCTGGGCAGTTTCCGAGCCGATGGGGTTCCCCGGCCACTGCCCTTACCTGTACCGTTCGCCGGAAGACATCATCGTGGTGGCGCACCGGCTGCCAAACACGAGCATTCACTATTCCTTGGACGAATGCGCGACGTGGAGTGAAAACGTGCAGGTGGATTCGGTGGGCGGCGCCTATCCCAGCATGGTGACCCTGAACGACGGCTCCACCCTGATTGTCTATTACGAAGAAGGGGAAGGCTCGAGCATCCGCGCGCGCAAGTTTCGCGCGACGCCGAACGGCATTGAATGGCTGGAGTGGGAATAAGCGGTGACTGCGGACAAGAGTAAGCCACGCACGCGGGTCATCAACGCCATGGCGCCCATCCGGGTCTGCGATCTCGGCGGCTGGACGGATACCTGGTTTGCGGAAACGGGCGCGGTGTTCAACATCGGCGTGTACCCTTACGCGGAAGTGCAAGTTGCCGTCTCGGAGGACGGTTTGCAGGACAAGCGAATCGTCATCAACGCGGAGAACTTCGGCGACCGGTATACCCTCGCGCCCGGTCACATCACGTACGATCGCCATCCCCTCATCGAAGCGTCCATCGACATCATGGAACTGCCGGAGTCGCTTTGTTTCGAAGTCGACCTGTATTCAACCGCGCCGGCCGGCGCATCGACCGGTACGTCGGCCGCCGTTACCGTCGCGCTGTTGGGCGCGCTCGATCTCTTGACGCCGGGCCGTCGCACGCCCCACGAGATCGCGTCGCTGGCGCACCGGGTGGAGACTGAGAAACTGAAACTGCAGTGCGGCATTCAGGACCAATTGTGCTCGGCCTATGGCGGCGTGTGCTTCATCGAGATGTTCGACTATCCCCACGCCTCCGTCTCGCAGATTGCGGTTTCCAACGACCTCTGGTGGGAACTCGAACGGCGGCTCGTCCTGGTTTACCTGGGCCATTCCCATTCGTCCAGCGATGTGCACGGACAGGTTATCCATCGGCTCGAACAGGAAAACGCCGACAAGTCCGCCTTGGCGCCCTTGCGGGCCGCGGCCCACGCCGGGAAGAACGCCCTTTTCGCCGGAGACTTCGATGCCCTCGGGCAATGCATGATTGCCAACACGGAAGGCCAGGCGGCATTGCATCCGGCACTCGTGTCGGTGGATGCCCGCGCGGTGATCGATCTCGCGAAGAAACACCATGCCGTGGGTTGGAAGGTAAACGGCGCGGGCGGGGAGGGCGGTTCGCTGACCATTCTCTGCGACGCCGATGCCGAGCACAAGCGGGCCTTCCTCGCTGCCCTGCCGGAGCTGAATCCGCGCTACCAAGTCATCCCCACGTATTTGTCGCGCACGGGTTTGCGCCGGTGGGAAGTAAGGCACTGACTCCACAGCACCGCACGATGCAAGAATGGCCTCCGTCCGCATGGCAGACGAAGGCCATTTGATTGGCAACTACGATCGTGCTACTGCGCAGCTTCTTCGGCAGCTTCCTTGAGGGCTTCGGCGGTATCTTCCATGGAATCGCCCGCCTCTTCCGCAGCGTCTTCTACCGCGTCAGCAGGACCTTCGGATTTGGGCTCACAGCCGACTCCCAATACACTCGCGGACACGATACCCAGAACAAGCAGCAGTCTCTTAATCATTCTACCTCTCCTTTCATGGGTCACCTGGGTGACTTCAAAACTCGGGTGAACGGACAAGACAATGGTAAGGCGGACGCACGGCAAGAATCCGCCGCCCCACACGCGCCTTTACTATACACGGTATTTGAAAAGAAATCTCCCCATGGCAGACTTCGCAGGCTCTCGCCTCAGGTTCCCATTTCCAGCAGGGTCCGCGCAATCTTGCCAATGGCCACGACAAAGGCCGCCGTGCGGAGGTCCGCCACCTCCTTCCGGCTGAGGTACACGTCGCGAATCTCGTTGTATGCCCTCCGCATGGTGTCGTCCAACCCGGAACGCACCAGGTCCACCTCGTCCGCGCCGTGTGTGATGCGCGCCTTCAGATGGGGCGGCGCAGACGTGCCGGTCATTTCCTCGATGAGCTGAATGATGTGTTCTCCGCGCATGGCTTCCAATCGGTTTTCGATGCGTCCCAAGCGGATGTGCTGGAGGTTTTTGATCCACTCGAAGTAGGAGACCGTGACCCCGCCCGCGTTCAGGTACAGGTCCGGGATAACAAAGATCCCGTTCCTGCGCAAGATCTCGTCGCCCTTGTACGTCACGGGACCGTTCGCCGCCTCGGCCACAACCCGCGCACGGATGCGTCCCGCGTTCTCGGCCGTAATCTGATTCTCCATGGCCGCGGGGATCAACACGTCGCACTCCATTTCAAGGATGGAGCGCCCTTCAACGACATGCTTGCCGGCGCTACAACCTTTGAGGCCGCCGGTTTCGCGCAAATGCTGGTAGACCGCTTCTACGTCCACGCCTTCGTCGTTGAGAAGGGCGCCGTCGCGCTCCACGATGGCGACGATGCGTGCGTCGTCCTCTTCGTGGAGGAACTTCGCAGCGTGGTAACCGACGTTTCCGAGACCCTGGACGACGATTCGCTTCCCGGCGAGGTGCCCCTCCAAACCGGCGCGCTTCAGATCTTCAGGGTTCCGGAAAAACTCCCGCAACCCGTATTGCACGCCGCGGCCCGTGGCTTCGAGCCGGCCGGCGATGCCGCCCTGGGTAACCGGTTTACCCGTGACGCAGGCGATGGCGTTGATGTCATGGGGATGGAGCCGCCGGTAGGTGTCGGCAATCCAGGCCATCTCGCGCGGGCCCGTGCCCATGTCCGGCGCCGGTACGTTCAGGCTCGGGCTGACGTAGCCTTTCTTCGTCAACTCCTCGGCAAACCGGCGCGTGATCCGTTCCAGCTCGCGTTCGTCGTACTCCTTGGGGTTGATGCACAACGCGCCCTTGGAACCCCCAAATGGCACATCCACCAACGCGCACTTGTACGACATGAGAGCCGCCAGCGCCTCCACCTCGGCCTGGTCGGCGTGAGGCGCATAGCGAATGCCGCCTTTGGCGGGCAGGCGGTGTTCGCTGTGGACCGCGCGCCAACCGGTGAAGACTCGAAACCCGTTGCGAAATCCGATGGGGAAGCGCACTTGATAGACGTTGTTGCACGTCTTGATCTGTTCGCCCAAACCCGGCGGAAGATCCATCGTTGCGACCGCGCGGTCGTACATGAGGTTGACGTTCTCAAGAAAGGACAGCTCGTTGCCGGCAGCCATCGACCCTCCAGCTTTGATGATTGCGATTGTGCCCGCGCGTCACCGCGAAAGGGAACTATCCCTTCCCGCCTGCGATCAGCCTCCGCAGCTCCACCGGCAGGTCCAGCGCCGCCCGGGCGTCTCCTTGTTTTATCCTCGCCACCGTGTCCGCCATGGTCAACACGAGCGTCGCCTCCGCGTCGTCATCGAATATCCCGCGAAGCGTGTGGAGGCGCCGTTCGGTGCCGCGGATATCCATCTCGCTCACGCCTAGCTGCCGTTGCGTCCAAAGAATCAACCCGTGCAACAAGGAAGTGCGGTCCCGCCCGAAAATCGCGGCGGCCACCTGGACAGTGGCTTCCGTTCCCGTCATCCGCTCGAACAGTCCCGCAGCCAGTATCGCGCGCTCGGCCTGTGCCGGCTCGGTAGCGGTCACTGCCGCTTCCACCGCGCGGAAAAGTTCGCCTTCCACGCCGGCCTGACTCAGGAACAGCGCCCGCATCACCAGTGCGCGCGAGTGTCCGGGGCGAATGACCAGGGCGTCATCGCAAGCGGCCACGGCTTCCTCAAGTTGCCCGAGCCGCTCCAGCAGCGCTGCCTTCGCGACTCGCGCGGTCGCAGCAACGAATCGCAGGTTTCCGTGGACGGCGCGCCGGTATTGTTCGCTGACCAGATCGAGCGCCGCCATGGCTTCCGCGAACCGGTTTAGCCGTTCTAACGCGGCCGCGCGATTGAGCAGGGCGGCCGCAATCATCTCGGGCAACTGCACCGGGTTGCATTGCTGCACAACCTCGTCAAACGCGGTCGCGGCATCGTCGAACCGGGCCAGCTTCAGGTACGCAACGCCCTGATTGATCCGGGTCATCGCGAGGCACTCTCGAACCGCCGGGGTATCCGGCAGGCCGGTCAAGCGCAACACGGATTCGGCGGCCGCCGCGGCACCGTCGTACCGCCCTAGCATGAGCAACGCGTACACGCGCATCGCATGAGCCATCATCTGATTGGTGGCCGTCATTTTCGCCGCGGCGGAGGATCGAAGCCAATCATCCAGCGCTGCCAGTCCGTCGTAGTTGCGATCTTGCGCGAACAGTCCCCCAGCTCGGAAGATCATGGCGAACCCGGTCTCCGTCTCCTCTCCGAGCGCGCAGATTTGCCGTTCCATTTCGGAATTCCGGAGCTCCGGGCTGCCGAGCGAAAGCTGGCGCGATGCGATTCGCTCACACCGCTTCTCCACCTGCTGGCCGGCATCCGGAACGAGCGCTACGACTGCCGCAGGGCTGTCGTCGGATGCGCCCATCGCGAAGGTGACGTCCACCAGGCTCTCGAATCGAAACGCTTCCACGAACGGAAACCCGCGATCCTCGGACCGGCCCAGGCGGTCGACCTCGCACCAGCGGCGCGTTACACGCACCAGCAGCGGTAGCGCGGTGTCGCGGCCGTGCTTGAAATCCAGGACAAAGCGAATCAAGGGATCGCTGAGTTCATAGCAGATCTCGCGCCCGACTTGGGTACGAACGAGAAACCCCGCGCGGAACAACTCCTGGAGCTGGCGAGAAACCGCCTGGGGCGTGAGAAACATATACCGGGCGAGTTCCGTCACGTTGACGGCCCGCCCTTGATGCTCCGCGAGGGCCTGCAAAATCTTGTATTGCTGCGGCGGCCGGTCGCCGATGCGGCGCTCGTAGGCGGGCGCAAGATCGCCGCGGGTCATCTGCAACACGGGCTCGACCAACGCGCTCAACCCTTTGACGGAAAGACACCGATCTAGCGAGGCGAGGACTCGGCAGTTTCCTCCGCTCAAGGTGTGGATGGTTTGTACCACGCCGGTCCGCTGCGGTTCGCGTAAGGCGGCGGCCAAGCCGCGATCTCCCCGTGCCGTCGCCAGGGAACACAGCAGATCGCGCGACGACTCCGCGGCCAACGCCGGCATGACGCAAGACCGAAAACGCTCGCGGAGCCAGCCGTGGAATCGCCCGGTGTCCAGCGGTTCCGATCCCGTGGTGCCCAGGAGAATCACGGAAGGGTGCCTATCGAGAAACAACCGCAGGCTCTCAAGGGCGGCCTTGTTCCAGTTGCGAAGTAGCGTGCCCAGTCCTTCCAGGGCCACCACCGTGCACTGATTGCCAAAGCGTTCGCGGAACGCAGCCATCAATTCGTCAAAGCGATTCTCCGGTGCCGCCGCATCCAGCCGCGCCCGCAGCCTCTCGTTGGCGCTGTTCTCGGCTTGCATGCACGCGAGCAGTAGATCGAAGGGCGAATCCGCCACCTGTTCGGACCCCGTGAGATAGATAATCTTGCGGGGACGGCCGCTCAGGCCGAGCCCTTTTGCAAACCCCTTGGCCAGAACGGCAAGCGTATGGCTCTTGCCGCTACCTGCCGGACCCGCCAGAATGATGTGGTGCGGCGCGCCGGACTGAACGCCCCGGGCTAGGGCCGTGCGCACGTCCATGACGACCTTCCGGTGCGGTGCGCTCAAGGTAGCTTCGAGCCAGTCGAACGACCGATTTGCCGGGTCAAGCGGATCGCCGGTTCCGCGTTCGGCCAAGGGCCCCGCGACAATCGAACGGTTCTCTGGATCGTTCAGCGGCTCGCCGGTCAAACGGTGTCGCACCAACGCGGATTCGTCCGCGACCGCGTCCAGGGAAAAGGGAAACAGCGTCGCAAAGCCTCGATTGGCCAGATGGTCAGACGCGCTGCCAAGCGCCGGAGCCGAATCCGGCTCCGGTTGGACCAAGTCTTCCGGGCCGAATAGCGAGATGTGTTCTTCCAACGTTCCCGGCTCGGCCCGATCGTCTTCTTCCAAGTCGCGGGTCGAGGGGATCTCGCTGACCCGGTCTGGCGACCACGGGGATTCCGCGAATCGTGCCATCCAATCCACGGTATTGCGAATCGCCGACGGGACGCTCTTGCATGCTTCCGCGACCGCCCCGGCTACAGCATGGATGTCGGTGCAGGGCACCTGTTCGCCCAGCAACAAGCAGCCGGCGAGGTATCGCGCGTCCGCAGGCGACAATGCGGGCAATTCAAATGGCGGCAAGTCTTCCAGGGGCTGGCCTTGAAATCCTCCCCGACGCAACTTGTCGAGGATGCGCTGCAATCCCTGGGCGTCGCTCAGGATCATGCGCAACGCGGGATACTGGACGCGCAACTTGTGCAATGCTTCGAGGAGCCGGCCGGCTTCGTCTTCGGCCCACTCGCCCATGAGCGTATCCAGGAACGCCGGCAACTCGTCGATCATCAGCACCGGACAATCCGCCGCCCCCTTCTCCATGAGAATCCCGCAGGTCTTCGTGAGCACGGCTTCCCAGTCCGCTTCCAAACCCAGCTCGGCGCTACTTGCGACAGTAGCCGGACGCTGCGTATACCAGCGCCGCACTTGCTCTTCCCAAGAATCAGGAACGAAGCTGTGTTTGTGCAAGTGGCGGGTAAGCTCCCAGACGAATTCGCGCAGACTGCGGCACGCGCCCGCGTTGAACAGGGTGGGGCCTGCCCATTCCGGCCGCATGGCCAAAGCCAGGTTCAGGAACCAAGTTTTGCCGATGCGGCGGGGAGCAGACAGACGGGTGCTCCCCGATTTCACCTGCACCCACAGCGCCTCAACGAGTTCGTCCCGGCCAATTACCTGCGCGGGCGCGGAGCTTTCGTCGACGGCGCCCGCCTTGACGCTGAGTTCCCTAAATTCTTGAGAGGTAGGCATGCCATTCTTTCCCCGCAGTCAGCCCAAGTCATCGCCCAGAGAAAGACTTCAAAATTTGCCCCGATTCTCACGCAAGCCCTTGGAGAATCTAGGGTAAATGCCCCTTTCGAGGCGCGGCATGGTAGCAACCGTTTACAGGTTCGTCAAGAACAAAACGAGGGTGTAATTCATTGATAGAGCACAAAATAGATGACAGTTGAAATGGTGCACCACCATCTATTGGGGAGGCGAAGTTCAACTCGGTCAGTCGAGTCGGGCGAGCACCAGACGGATCGGACCGATCGGTCCGGTCCGTTCGATCCCTTCAAAACCACTTGGTTCCCGCCGGGGTCGGTTCCCATCGCTCCAAGACATCCAGCACATCTTGGGGCTCGTCAACGAAACGGTACAACCCACGGGATATGGGTTTCGCAAAATGGTGCTCGTACAGATATTCGAAGAATGCGCGAAGGTGTGCGTAGAATCCAGCCGTGTTCAGAAATACAAGCGGTTTGTCGTGGAAGCGAAGTTGCTTAAGTGTAAGCACTTCAATAATTTCCTCCACCGTTCCGTAGCCGCCCGGCAGGGCTACGAAAGCGTCGGCATAGGATTCCATGATCGCCTTGCGCTCGCGGAGATCCTTGGTCACGATCATCTCGTCGGCTTCCGTGTAGGCGAGTTCCAGATCGCGGAGCGCCGACGGGATTACGCCGATGACTTTGCTGCCGCCGTCGTGGACCGATCGCGCCAGGGCGCCCATGAGCCCCACGTTCCCGCCGCCGTAGACGAGGGTCAAGCGCTGGCTCGCCATCAGCCTGCCCAACTCACGGGCGGCATCGAAATACACCGGCGCGACGGCGTCGCTCGATGAGCAGAATACGCAGATTGAACGGTATGAAATGGTCACTACGATGTCTCCGAAATTCAAGACTTCTTCATGAGATCTTCCAGTTGGCGCGGCGTGATGCGCCGGTGTGACTGGATGTGCGCCCGGGCCGCAATTGTTGACGGTAACGCGGCCCCAAGCGACAATCCCGCGCCAATGAGCACTCCGAAGGCTCGCGCCAGGCCGAATTCCGCACGTGCTGAAGAAAGCAGGCGGCGGGTCTGGTTGATGCGCTCCCCAACAATCGCCCCAAGGTGCCGCCGGATGAGCGACGCAGGGAAGTTCCGCAACACGAGCAAGGCGTGGTTGCGCCAGCACTGCCGCGACCGCCACCACGTCTTGCCGCCGAGGCTAGCCGAACCCACATGCCAGGCCAGGGCTTCCGGCACCAATTGCGCGTCGAATCCCGCGAGCCGCGCGCGCAGGTTCAGGTCGCTGTCTTCGAAATATGCGACGAAGCGTTCCTCCAGAAGCCCCACGCGATCAAATACCGCGCGCCGGTACAACCCGGCTCCCGCTGAGACGCCAAATATGCGCAGCGGCAGTTCGAAGGCGTCGCGCCTGCACCGGAACCCGATGCTTTCGGGCCGGCCATTTACGCGCTGGAGGTCGCCCGCGCCGTACACGATGTCCGGGTCGTCCCGGAAAAAGACCAGGGGAGCGAACAAGGCGGCATCGCTCGATGCGGCCGCCGCACAGAGTTTCTCCAGACAGTCCGGCGCGAGCGTCATGTCATTGTTGAGTAGAAAGATCAGATCGCCTTTCGCTGCGCGAATACCCGCGTTCACGGCCACACAAAAACCGGAGTTGCAGTCCAATCGGATGACGCGTACGCCGGGATGATCGTTCGCGAGGAAGGCAGTCGTCTCATCGGTCGAGCCGTCGTCGACCACGACGATCTCGTCTGCGGGGCGCGTCTGCCGGCGCAACGACGCAAGGCACTCCGCAAGTATCTCGCGGCCGTTCCACGTAGGGATCACGATGGACAGCGTGGCGCTCATCGGTTTGGCTCCACCCATACGATCGCCCGGTAGCACGGACCGAAATGCATGCGGCACAACAGCGGCGTCATCCAGCGCAACAGCACTTGGAACGCGGCATTGCCCCGGCCCGGCCAGCCGCACATCAACACGCGCCACGTCCAGGTCCACGTACGCAGATTGGCGTTCTTCCGGATCGCGACTGCGTATTCTTCACCGCAGGATTCGGAAAACCGTTGCGCGATCGACTCGGCATCGGGCAGAGCATTCGCGGTATGCTCCTCGAGCCATTTAATTGTACGCCCGCAGAAGCGACGGTAGTCTTCGCGGATCCGCGCCTCCGCGCAGGCGGACTCGGCGCCCGATGGAAAGCCGACGGCCATCGCGCCGGAGGTCACGCGGACGATTTCACGCACGGCCGCATCACGCGATTGCCCATCCACGTGTTCAAAGGTGTCCATGCACACGGTGGCCGCAAACGCGTCCGGCGCGAAAGGCAGCGCCGTACAGTCGGCAAGCACGGGCAGCACGTCTTGCGTCGCGCGCGCCGCCACGACGTGATCCCGTGCGATGTCCACGACAACAGTACGCCTGTGCGCAAATCGCGCGAGTCCGTTTTCGTTGGCGCCGATCTCGAGCACGGGTTTCGCGGTGTGCAGATATGGCTGTAACCAGCGCACGACCGGCACGTAACGCACCGCCCAATCGGGATACCCCCGGCCGTCCTTTTCCGCGTACGCGCGTAGTCGTTCTCCGAAGGTCATAGCTTCATCGCTCCGGCACCCCGACTTCATAGATCTCGACAACTTCTGCACCTTCGGCACGCGGGCGGTCGATTTCCATGCGGGTGAGTAGCGTGAAGTGCCTGGCATCGGCTCGCCACTCGTTCAGCACTTCGAGCAGACCCGTCTCGCGAAACGCCGGCGATTCGATCACGTAGGCTTCCGGGTAGAAGAGATAGCGGATGTCATGGGCGCGAAGCCAATCCAAACGTTCGTCAGCGTCCATGCCTACCAGTGGCTTCAGGGCCTCGAAGTTCACGAACGTTGAATTGTCCAGATAGTACCCGCGCGGGTCGAGAGTCAAGACAGTGCCTTCCGTATCGAGGTGCTCGTTCGCCCACACGAAGGCCGGGTAACGCTCGATACGCTCTGAAAGAAATGCGTCGCGCGATGCCATCCCCACGGCGGCAGGAATCCGAATGACCGTCATGGCCGCACCGGGCGCGAGGCCGATCCCGTAGCCAAGCAGCAAGATAATCAGGAGCACTGGGTGAAACCGTTTCGCACGAACGACGGCGAGGGCCGCGACCACCGCCATCGGAGCGAAGAAAGGAAGCAAATAGCGCGCGAAGCGGCGGAAGAAATACATGGCGGAGATACCGAGCCCGCTGAACAGACCCAAACGGCGCGCCTCCCGGCCTCCAACAAACAAACCGGGGACGCCCAGCACGAGAACCAGAATCCCGGGGGAACTCGTCCATCCACCATACCGGAGCGGATCGAGGATGACACGAAACGGAAACAGCACAAGACCGAGGAGTGTCGTTCCCTGAATGGACGAGTGCGACAGGAGCGACGCGGGATCGACGTCGGGCAAGTCCCCCGTGCCGAAGAGGGACGCGAAGAACGGGTAGAGCGGATTGCCCGTCACGAAGGCGCTCCGCATGGCCCAAGGCATGGCGGCGACAACCGCCGCGCATGCGAACGTAAACGCCGCCCGAAAACGCCGTTCATGTGCGCCGGCGAGGATGAAGGGGAGAAGCAGTGCAACTACCAAATACCCCGTGTGGCGGATCCCGCATCCGGCCCCGGCCGCGATACCCGCAAGCAGCAGCCATCCGGTGTCTTCTTGTTTTCGCCACGCCGTCAGGGCGTGCCACGCGGCGAGCACGGTGACGGTAAACGCCAGGTCAAGCGACGGCGCTCCCGCCTGGTCCGTAAATATGGGAGTAGTCGCAATGATCGCTGCGGCGACAAGGCCGCACTTGCGGCCGGCCAGTCGCGCGCCCAGGGCGTACGCCATTCCACAGGCGAGGACGCCGAAGGTCCAACTAACCAGCGATACGTCCCGTTCCCCGCCGAGGTAGGCGACGGCGTATAGGGCGTGCATCAAATGCGGATACGCGGCGTAGTTGTTACCGGCTATCAACCCGATGCGGCCGTTGCGCACGTAGTCCGCGGGCAACGCGATGTGAGCGACCCCGGCATCCCAACCGGTCACCGGGGCGAGGGCGCAAATGAAGGCGAATCCGCAACCGGCAAGAGTTGCGGCCCAGGACACCCATTCCACCCAATCCAACGGCTCGGAGCCGGGAGAGCGAAACCTCCACGCGCGCGCATCCCGCCCGGAGAGCGCAGCACCGCCGACCGCGGCAATGGCCACCACCCACCACGCGGCGGAAAGCGACACGCATCCGATAATCAGTGTTAGCAAAGCAACCGTCACGAGGCCCAGCAGCATCCGGTACAGGGCCGACTCGAAAAGCGTCCGCATAGGCGCGAGCCATGGAGCCCACGTGCCCAATGCATAGGCGGCGAACAGAAGCAGCAGTGTGGTCATGAACGGCGCGGATTTCCCCGGTTAACCTTCGGCTTGCCGCTGACAATACCACGGGAAATCAGGGAATGAAACTGAGACACCGGAAACGCGCGTGCAATTGTGGTGCAGGCTTCCAGCCTGCGAACCGGGCAGGCTGGGACCCTGCACCACAATAGACAGTCACGAGTTTCTCGGAGAGTGTTTACGGCACGTCGATACCGGAGATGCCGCCTTTGGTAAGGTTCGGATTGGGCAAGCCATCGTTGGCGGTGTTCAGTTCAGTCCAGTCGAGATACTCGACGTGTCCGTCAGCGAAGAGGTACAGCCGCTTACCGCCTTCCGCGAACCAGCCTTCATCGGTTCCGAATGCGGCATGGTTGGCGTACCATTCGCCGACGAGAATCTTCTGGCTCGGATAGCGCACGGCGGATTTCCGCTGGGGTATGGTTTCGACGGCGTTGGAGAAATTGTCGGATATATCGTCCATGACATCGATTTGCTCCGGCGAGTGGTAGAAGGCCATGGAATACGCGTACGAGGTGCTTTCGAAACTGGTCTCCGACCGCGGGTCGGTGGGACACCAGAAGACGCCCGGGTTTTCCTTGTCGCCGGGAATGTACTCGACGAGTTTCGTCCGCCAGCCACGGCCCATCCACAGCCAATAGAATGGGGAGAGACTAACGGGATCCTGCGCTGCCGGGTAGGTCTCGCGATTCTCCTGCACGTAGAGTTCGAAGGCAATCCCGATCTGGCGCAGGTTATTCGTGCACGAGGCGCGTTGCGCCGCTTCCCGCGCGCGCGACAGCGCAGGCAGCAAGAGGGCGGCCAGCACGCCGATAATGCCGATGACCACCAATAGTTCGACCAATGTGAAACCGCAAGTTTTTCGCATGGTGTGCGTGTCAGAATTCGGGAAAAGTTTAGTGCCCGCTACAGATTGCTTGTTGGAGTTGCACCGGAAAGACCACGACCCGGCAGGTGAACGGATTCTATGGGCTAGGCGGGGGGAATAGCAAGTCCGGTCCCGGGCGGTCAGCTGGACTCGTCCGGAACGGGCAACCCGTAGACCTCGACCTCAACGTAGTGGTTAGTCTCGTCTGACGTGTTGCCGTTGCTGTAGAGCCGGACATAACGTCCCGTGATGTTCTGGTCCAGCAAGGGGATCAACCGTCCTTCGTAAGTCTCTACGTATTCCTTGTCTTTCCCGGCACCCAGGCCGGACGAATCGTCATGGTCGTTGTTGTAGACGGTCTGCACGTTCTCGGTGAACGCGGCATCGTCCGCGGTTTTCACGACCACGTCAAAATAAATGCGCTCGGCCGCGTGGAAGTGCCACACCACGATGGCATAAATGTCCGATACCTGTTCGAGGTCGATCTGCACCAACTGCACGCCGGTGTCGAGTTCGACGAGATAGTCCTGTTGGTACCCCTTTTCACCGTCCGTGACAAAGGCAAGCTTGCCATAGTCCGGATCGGGATCACTGCTCGTAACGTTCATATTCAGCGCCAGATTGAATGTGCCTGCAGGCACCATCAAGGGTTCGCGGGGCTTGTAACTGCGTTCCTCTAGGTTTTCGCCGAAGTAGTCCAATGGCGTGCCGCCGAAATACGGTTGCGGCAACTCGAGCGGCAGGGGTATCTGCGGCCCATTCGGATCGACGACGCGGACGCGGTACTGATCCGCGCTGGGTGTCGCGCCTGAAGCGCCGCTCAACATGGGTTGCGCCGGCTTTTCTGCAGGTGTTTCGACTTCTTCGACGACAGGTGGCGGCGCGGGTTCCGGCTCCGGTTCCGGGTCGGGAACAGGAGCAGCTGCCTCGGGTTCAGGCAGGGGCTCCGGAACGACCGATTGCGGCTCGGGGCGCGACGGGGCGGGTGCCGGAGCCAAAACCTCCCGCACCATTGGGGCCTCACTCATCGGTTCCGCCACCTCGCGCCGGACGAATGCGCCAGATACCAAGTAGCCCGCATAACCGATAGCGCAGACGGACAAACCGAGCACGGCGTATTTCACCGCCATGGCGCCCGCCACTGCGGTACCTGCCGGCACACCGGAGACGGCCATCTTGCCCGCGGAAGCGACCAGCGTGGCCGGCGCAGCCTCGGCGAGGTTCGCGGCAAGATCGGCCACAAGCGCGGTGATCGCAATCGGGAATCCCCGCTGGCGCAGCACCTCGCGAACGCGTTCGACGCCTTTGCCTACACGGTGTGTGACGGTCTGGCGCGACACGCCCAACCGCTCCGCCACGGACGCCTGGCTCTCGCCCAACATGAAATGGGCGACGACAACCTCGCGCAACTCGACCGGTAAATCCGCTATGGCCTCATCTACCAATGCTTCGATCTCGCGCCATTGAGTGACGGTTTCCGTGGGCTGAGTCTTGATGTAGCGCTGTTCACGGTCCCGGCGGCGACTCGACGCCTTAACCCGGTCGCGAGACTTGTTCACGGCGACGCGGTGAAGCCAGGCGGCAAGATTTGTGTGAGGCGGTACCTGCGTCTGGGCAAGGGTCAAGAGGCATTCCTGCGCGGCGTCCTCGGCATCGCCGCTGTCGCCGAGGACGCGGCGGCACGCGCCGTAGATCACACCCGCGTAACGCGCCGCGAGTTCCGCAAAGGCCTCCGCGTCGCGCTCGCGCGACCAACGCTCCAGCAAGGTCCAATCGTTCACAGCCAAAGCCGGGGGATTCCTTATCGTGTACTCACCCGGTTACCGCGAGGGCACGCCCTCGCACTCCATACTGTATTGTAATCGCTCGCGGGTCTATTCCTCGACAACGGGTATTCCGTAGACCTCGACTTCGCCGTAGTGATTGCGGTCGTCGACCGCGTTCCCGTTGGAATAGAGCCGGACATAGCGGGCCTGAACGCCCTTCGCGTCGATCAAACGCCCTTCGTTCGACTCGTAATACTCTTTGTCCTTTCCGATGCCCAACCCGGCGGAATTGTCGAAGTCGTTGTTGTAGATGGTTTCCACGCCCGTCGCGAATTCCGCGTCATCCGAGGTCTTCACAACCACGTCAAAGTACACGTTCTCCCGGCTGTATTGGTGCCAAATCACGATGGCATAGATCGCACATACCTGGCCAAGATCGATCTGGACCCATTGCACCCCTGGATCGAGTTCCACAGAGTCGCCGGGCTGGGGCCCCTTTTTGCCGTCTGTAATTTGCGTGAGCTTACCGTAGGTTGGGCTAACACAACTACTGCTTACCGGTTTACCCTCCGCCAGATTGGCCGCACCCGCGGGAGCCATGAACGGCGGACGCGGGGTGTAGACCCGCTCCTCGAGAAAGTCGGAGAAGTAGGTGATGGGCGTCCCGCCAAAACTCGGTTCGGGTAGTTCGATGGGCAACGCCGACACGCCCGGCTCGGCTTCATCCGCTGTAGCCGCCGCTCCGTAAACCGCGAACGTGGCTATACCGAGCGCGAATCCAACAACTGCAAAGTTACGCATGATCGTGATCTCCAATGCTGGGACCGCCAGGTTGGTCATCCTCGCGGAAGGCGGGGACAGCCCGGCGCGTCTCACCCCATAGACGACGCCATGAACGATTCGGCCAATGTCGGTCACGCGCTACGTAGGAGGGTGCAACCGCGTGTCAAGCAGAAGCGACTGAAACGCAGGGAGATGGTGGGGGTCGGATTCGAAGTGGAACCAACCTTTTCGGCTACTCATCGAGAAGACTTTCGAGAACGTCTTCATCATGGTTGCCTGAATGCAGCCTGAACCGCGCACGGGATACACGGCAACCGCATCAGCGGCTGCGCAGACCCGCTCCGTCTCCGACATAGGACGCTTCAGACCGGGGCGCAGTCGCCGCAGGTGGGTGGTGAGGTCGTCTACGTGCGGACTTGCCGTGATGTACCAGCCTGGCGTGAGTTTGCGGTTTTGTCGATCCGACCGATCTGACTGATCGGTCCGATCGCTCCATGCACGCCTAAAGCGCGCGACAACCAGGTAGTTTCCTCGGTCCCGCGCTTCGGCATCGATGTATTCCCAGGGAATGGTCAAGAGCCTCGGTTTCCCTCGCAGCGCGATCGACTCCGACCACCGCAATGCCACCGGGAGGATGCGCAGGTCCTCGCGCACGGCGAGGAGCGTTCGGCTGAAGGCGAGGTCCGTGTGGTAATCGGGCATGAACCAGCGCGCCTTGGGCGAATGGACCAGAAACAAAACAACCGGCTTCGCCTCGGGTTGCGCGCGGCCGATGGCGGCAAGTTCCAGGAGATGACGGCGGCCGCGCTCCGTAACGGCATCGGGAAACATGGCGACGCGGTTGTGAAACAGCGTAACCGACTTCACTTCGGCCAACACGTCGCGGCCCTCCTCGCGCAGGAGAAAATCGAAGCGGCTGTGCCCTGCGCGGACTTCGCTGCGGACGACCTCCGCCTGCTCCAATCCCGGGATGCGACCCGCGCGCAACAGATGCTCCGCGACGGCGTTGTTGACGTGGGTGTGCAGGAAGATCGAAGCGCCGTCGCGGTCCACGGCGAGGCAGGTGTAGCGCGTTTTGCGCGCGGTGTCGCGCCCATGATCAGTGAGATGGAGGCGCACGCCGGCCAACATAAGTTCCCCCATGCGCCCCGGATTCGGCATGAAGGCCTCGACCTTCCGCCCGTTTTCCAACCGGCAGCGCACGAGGAAGCGATTGGGCCGCTCCAGGAAGGTCGCATGGATGACCGGTCCAAAGTTGAGCGGCTTCACGGTCATGGCCTATTGTTTCCGGCGAGAGTGCGCACGACGCGCGCGACACACCGGGAGCGATCCATGAGATATCCATTTCGATTCACCTTCATCGCGGGGATTATGACACTTGCCGCCGCGCTGCCGCTACGCGCGCAGGAAAACGCGGACGCATATGCCATCCCCCGTGTTGATGGTGTCGCGATTGACGGCAACCACGACGATTGGGGCAAGGACGGGTTCCACGTGTCTCTCTTGCTGCCGGTGGACGGCAAGCCCTATGACCTCTCCGATATTGGCGCGTCGGCGCGGCTCGGGTGGGATGAGCGCGGTCTTCTGGTGCTGGTTCAAGCAAACGACGATGCGCATTTTGAAAGTGCAGACGCGAACGCGCTGGCGAATGGCGATTCCATCGAACTCTTCGTCGCGACTGAGCGCGGCTCAAAAGATCGCTATCAGATCGTGGTTGCACCGGGCGTCGCGGGTGACCAACCTGCCTTGCGATCGCAGCAGATAGACCTGCGGCAGATGGAACCGCGCGGCGACCTGCAAATCGAAACCGCGCGCTTACAAACCCCAAACGGCTACGCCATCGAAGCGCTTCTTCCATGGGCCAATCTCAACATCACGCCGGAATTGGATGGCCAATGCGCGTTCCAACTCTACGTCAACGACGTCGACGGTCCGGATGACCGGCGTCAATTGGTGTGGTATCCGGAGGCGAACTCGCAGAACAACACCAACGCCATGTATACCCTTCGCCTCGCGAAGAAGGAGAGCCCGCCCGTCGTGGCGCGCGTTACGGGCGAATACGACGAGGGGTTGCGGACGCACGTGCACGTCATCGCGACGGGTGACTACGCCGACAAATCGGTCGTCGTTCGCGATGACGGGACGAAATCGGCGAAGGGTACTTTTCACGCGGACGGAGGTTTCGCGATTGCGGATCTGCTGTTCGACATGCCGGAGCGCGGTCTCGGTCCGCGCACGTTTGAGATCCGGTCGAGCGGCGACGAACTGGGCACGCTGGCCTTGCCCGATGCGGATGTCATCCGTGCGCAGCGCCTCCTGTTTCTGCCCATCATCCTGAAACCGTCCATCATGCACCGGGACACGTTCTCTGAACCGACCTTGGTTCAGCCGCTGCTGGCCGAGAAACTGCTGGGCGCCGCCACCATTAAGACAACCTACTACGACAAGAATTACAACGTCGTCGACCGCCCTGCGAACCCGGGCCGCTACGGCGCCGTGGTCGAAATCGCACCGGAGTTCGGCCCGACGGTGACGCGGACCTTCACGCTGTTTCGCGCGCCGGAGGGGTACAACCCCACGTTCCAGTGGTGGTTCCAGCGGAAAGGGGCCAGGCTGGATCTGCCGCCGACGCTGCAGATCGATCCGTCGATACAAGACGCGCAGGCCGACGCCATCGGCAAGTTTGTCGGCAACCTGGTCGAGGAAAGCGTCGCCGAAGACTCGAAGAGCGCCATACTTCTCGCGGGCCTCTATGAATCCGAACCTGGAATGGCGCCGGCAACCGTGGCAAACGACGCGTGGGCCATGGACCGGCAATGGTGGGTCGGCCTCAAGCGAAAACTGACGGGCATGGACCAGTTCTACCCGAACGCCTTTGTGTGCCCGTATCAGAATGAGGGTGATCCCGCCCCGACGCTCCGGCCCGGCACGCCGGAGGAAGCTGGCATGAATCCCGAAGTGATTGGTCAACTCGACGCGCTCCTGAACGAGTGGGTCGAAGCCAGCGGCGAACCCTTCGCGGTATGCCTCACGCGACACGGCGTGGTCTATTACCACAAGGCCTTCGGCACGCGCGACGGACAGCCGATTACCGTCGATACGAAGAGCTGGATGGCGTCCATTTCAAAGTTCCTGTCCGGCACCTTGATGATGACGCTCGTCGATCAGGGGTTCGTCGATCTCGACGCGCCGATCGATACGTACCTCCCGCAGTTTCGCGGCATCGAGGTGGAAACGCCGTTGACCATCCGCCATCTCTACAACCACACCAACGGCTTTCAGTTAAATCTGCGTCCGCCGCGCGATTTCGTCGATCACTGGGGCGACGACCACAACGACCTCGAATACGTCCTTGCGGAGTACTATCCCTACCTCGAGGTCGGCACGCGCCACGGCTACAACGGCGTCGGGTTTGCGCTCGGCGGGAAAGTCATGGAGACTATCACGGGCGAGGCCTTGCCGCAGCTGTTCCGCAAGCATCTGTGGGGCCCTCTCGGATGCAACGGCACGGACGCGGTCGACGGCAGCGCGCGGACCTTCAGCACACCCATGGACATGGCCATTTTCGGCCAGATGATGTTGAACAAAGGCGCTTACGGCCACATGCGCTTCTTCAGCGAAGAAAGCTACGAGAAGTTGCTGCCGGTCAACCTCGCCCCCTACGTGAAATTCGATACGTCCATTGCATGGGGCGTCGGCGGCGTGTGGATGCGCGGCGGCGGGCTCAGCGACCAGACCTTCGGTCACGGCGCGGCATCGGCGGCGACCTTGCGAATCGATCCCGTTAATGACCTTGTGGTCGTGATGACGCGCAACTCGGCCGGTTCGCAGTTCGGTGAGTATCATGAGCGTTTCCTGCAAACGATCAGCGGGGCCATCGCAAAGCAAAATGAATAAAAGGAGGGCACTGTCCGTTTTTGCTGGTATGAAGAGCGGTCGGCGGCGAATAGACCCTGCGAAAGCCCCCGCGTCCTGGCAACGAGGAATACATGTCATGAAGTACGTTTTCTCCGGACTGCTGCTTACCATTGTCCTGAGTTGGGCCAGCCCTGTCGCGGCCGCCCCAGTTTCGTATGCGGTCGATCCCGCCGAAAGCGTCTTCGCGGTGATTACGCATAAGGCGGGCGTGGCCTCGCGACTTGCGCACAATCATCTCATCGCCCCCAGAACCTACTCGTGTGAAATCGGGAACGCTCAGGATTCCATCAAAAGTCTTAACTTTACGATGTCTTTTCCAGTCAAGGAACTGGCCGCCGATCTGCCGGAGTCCCAAAAGAAGTGGTACCCCGCCGTTAAGGCGCTGGCCATTCTGGACACACCGTTCAGTGAAATTGACGAGTCCGATCGGACGACCATCGAGGAACACATGCTCGCCGAGGGTCAGCTCGACGCGGAACAGTTCCCCGAGATCAAAGTGGAACTGGTGTCTATCGAGTCCGCCCAGTCTATCCACGGCGAAAAGACCTTTAACCACGCGGCCACCATTCGCTTCACCGTTCACGGCAAGACAGTCGAACGAGCCATGCCCGCCAACATTGAGCTGACCGAGGATACCTTACGGGTCGAAGCCATTGGCCAGTTCCGGTTCACGGAGTTCGGGATCGAACCCTACTCGGCCTTTCTCGGCGCCGTAAAGAACAAGGACGAATTTGACGTATACGTCCACATTCAGGCGAAAGCAGACGTCGATTCGGCGCCGGCCGACCAGTGACAATATGGCGAGCAGTAGTCGGGCTCTCTCGAAAGCGTGCGGAAGAAACGAAGAAACATCCCCCTTTTTCCCCCCTTCAAAGTTCAAAGGGGGAATTCGTTGCAGCGCTTTGCGTCGCAGCGGAAAAGCCGGAAAGCGTTTCCCGCCACGCGATCGACCAGACCAACCGTGCGACGACGCCATCGCACAATTCCCCCTTTGAAAGGGGAGCAAGGGGATGTTCTTCAGCACTCGGCCAGGCGTGGCGAGATCCTACCTTCGTCCAACGGACGGCGCTGGCGCGGAGCTGCATGAGCGCGTGCGCGTCTGCCTACAGGCGCCAGGGATCACGCATGGGCCGGGTCAGGCGCGCGTTGGCTTCGTCGTCGTCGATGAAGCGCTCGGCGAGGGTGTCCCAGCGGACCTTGCGTTGCAGGCGGATGGCGATGTCGGAGATGTGACAGGCGATGTCGCTCTGCACGGACGGTTCGATGTTGCTGACGGGATCCTTGCGGGACTTTACGGAGTCGACGAAGTTCCGGATGTGGTGGGTGCTCTCGGGAAGGCGGATCATGCCGGTGTTGGCGTAGTCGCGAGCGATGGCTTCGGGCCCCGAGGCAACGTGACGCCGGTCGACGATCACCCAACCGTCGGTGCCTTCGAAGGCGGTTCCGTGGGACGTGATTTCGCCGTAGCGTTGGGCCCATTCGGGTGGGGCGGGTTCCGAGCGGTAATCGATGGTGAGACCGCTGTCGTAAGCGAGCATGATCTGCCAGGCGATGGCCGTATTGGATACGCCCTCCGTGGGGAAGGTGCCCGTGCCTTCCACGTTCACCGGCGTCAGCGCCATGCTGCCCGCGCCCCAGAGGGCGATGTCCATGGGGTGAATGCCCCACCCAGCGATGAAGCCGAGGGCGTAATCGGAGATGAACCACCACCACTGATTCGTTTCGCGGTCGCGCGTGTAGGGTACGTACGGTGAAGGCCCGAGCCAGCGCTCGTAGTCGAGGGTCTCGGGGATGGGCGCTTCTTCCGTGGGTCCGCCCGCGACGCTGGGCGGCGACCATACGTTGATGGTGTGAAGCTTGCCGATGCCGCCGTTGCGAACGATCTCGCAGCCCTTCCGGAAGTTTTCGTCGGAGCGCTGCTGCGTGCCGAACTGGAAGATGCGCTGGTGTTCGCGCACCGCCTTGCGCAGGGCCTGGTCTTCCTCCACCGTGACGCCGAGGGGTTTCTCCACGTACACATCCTTGCCGGAACGCACGACAGCGAGGGCATGCAGCACGTGCCAGTGATCGCAGGATGCCACGACCACCGCGTCGATGTCGTCGCGCGCGACGAGCTCTTGAAAGTCGAGGTAGGCCGCGCAATCCTGGTTGCCATAGGTGTCGTTGATGAGCTTCACCGCGGCGTCGCGCCGATTGCTCTTCACGTCCGACATGGCGACGACCTGCGTGTCCGGTTGTTGCAGCGTCGCACCGAGGAGGTAGGTGCCGCGGTCGCCGACGCCGATGCATCCCACCACGACACGTTCACTGGGCGGTGTTTGCCCGTTCAACCCCAGCACCGACGACGGCACTATCATAGGCGCCGCGACGGCCAGTGAAGTTTTCAGGAATCCACGACGGTTGATGGTGTGATGCGCTCTCATCTCTTAGTTCCCCCCGGATCGCTGCAAATGGACTCGCCGCGCCAAACGCGGCACGTCCCCCATCCACTATGATACCCTGAACCCTGCAAGAAAAGCTTCCCCCCTGCGAAGAGAACATGAGAAGCGGAGTTCAATTGTGGTGCAGGCTTCCAGCCTGCGAACGGAAGCAGGCTGGAAGCCTGCACCACAATGGACTGGCACTCAAGTGATTCGGAAACCGCGAAAGGAGAATTCCCCCATGGCCAATGCAAGCGACAAAGGCAAGACCCTCGCGGGCATCACCGTGCTGCTGAGCCTGTTCACCGGCGTGACGGCCTACATCGTCGGCCTCCTCGCCGTCTTCTACGACCTCAACTTCGGCGGCGCGGGTGCCTGTTTCATCGCCTCCGCGCTCAGCTTCGGCCTGGCCGCGAATGCCGTGTTGCGAGGGTAGCGCTGATTTCATCTTGTTACGATGCAACGCCGAATTTGATTTGCGTTGACGGTCGGTGAGACAGAAGTACATCCCCCTTGATCCCCCTTCAAAGGGGGAATTTGCTTACTCGCGGTTTCGGTCATACATGCTGCGCGGTGCAGCTAACGAAAGTTGGTTGCGAAACCTCGATCCATGCAACGCGAAGCGTTGCGATCATTCCCCCTTTGAAGGGGGACTAAGGGGGATGTTTCTCCTCTGACCTTGTTCAGCCACGTAGCATCGTTTTGGGTAGGCAAACTTTCAGCCTCGACACACGTCTAGCGAGTATTCCTACTCCCCTTCAAACCGCGCCTTTGCCGTTTCCTCGTCGATGAAGCCGTACCACATGCCGCGCCAGAAGGCGTCGACGAATGCGGCGCCGCCGAGTTCGCGGCGGGTGTTCTTCTCGAACTGGAGCACGAGGTGGGCGGACTCCCAGGTCGCGCCGTGGTCTTTGGAGACGTAGAGACCGGCGGGGGTGCCGGTAAACAGCGAATCGGTATTGCGCGGGGCGAAGAGGGTCCGCGCGAGGGGGATGTCGAGTCCGGCAGTGTGTTCCTTCCACGTGCCGTCGCCGGTACGAACGAGGACACCGCGATCGCTCCCAGCGGTGAGTGCGCCGTCGGCGAAGACAGGTTTCGTGATCTCACCGCGAACGAACAGACTCATGATGCCAAGCATGCCGCCTTCGGAATACTTCGCGTAAAGCGTCTCCATGGTGTTCGTCCACGTCGCGCCCGCGTCGGTGGACTCCTGGATGAGCGAGTTCACGCCCATGCCGCCGAACTCGGACCGCACGCCCGCGACGACGTGATCCGGATTGGCCGGGTCCGCAACGAGCCAGGGGTAGGTGCGCGCGTATTCGCCGTAACCGAAGCGACCGGCGCGCGCCCAGACGTCCTCGTTCAAGCGGCGCGTGAAGAGGGCGTTACCGGCGAGGGCGTAGATGCGGTCGCGCCGTTCCGTAGCGGGCGCGTCCGGCGAAGATGTATCGAAGGCGAGCGTGAACTGGATGGCGCCCGCGTTGGGCAACCCTTCCGTGACCGGTTCCCAGGTTTTCCCGAGAAATTCTTCGCCGAAGTCTATGCTGCGATACACGGCCCGTTCCGCCACCGCATAGATGACGTTTGGATTCGCGGGATCGGTCAAGATATCGACCGGCGCGCCGCCGTCAGCGGGTACGGGCAGGCGCTCCCAACGGCTGCCCGCGGTAACGGAGAGATAGAACCCGTCGTGGGCGGCGACGTAGAGCATGCGCGAACGCCGGCCCACTTCGACGGCCTTCGCCGGGCTGGGGAGATCTTGATCGATGGGACGCCAGTTCGCGTCCGTGGCCGCGCCGTCGCGGGATTGGTAGAGCGAGCCGTCCTGATCGACGGCGTAGATCACGAGCGGGTCCTCCGGCGACACGGCCACGTCCTGCACGATGCGGCTAACCCAGCCGTCGGCGCGGAGGAGGTTGCCTTTCCAGAGGTACTCGTTATCCCAGGCGGCCGCGTAGACGGGATAGGGCGGTTTCGCGTCTTTCCGGATGCTGTTCATGCGGGGTTGCACGGTCATGTCGGTCGGGAAGGTCTGGAGCGAGTACAGCGCTTCTTGCAGTGCCTTCTCCTTGCCGGGCGCGTCGGGCGCGATGCCGAAGTAAATGTAGGTGAAGAGGCTCTGCGCGTCGTTCACGTGGTTTTTCCAGATGGCGTCGGCGACCACGCGGTAGGCGGCGAGCAGTTCGGGATCGTCCTCGATGCGGAAGAGGTTTTCGAGATGGCATATGACGTGTTCGGCGTCGTCGAAATCTTTCTCCGTTTCGAGCGTCTTCAAGCTGCGCACGCCGTACTGGTCGATGAGTTGATCGTAAACGGCCTTGAACTTCGGATCGCCCGTGGCATGATGGGCGACCTTCGCGCCGGCGATGGCCATCATGATCCGCATGTTCAACGTCTTGCCGTCGGTCATTCCGAGGATGGGAACCGCGCGCCCGTCGTAATTGCGGATGATGAGATCGTTGTCCACCCAATAACTCACGAGCGCGTCGATGGCGTCGCGGCAGCGCTCCTTCTGTTCGCCTTCCGCGGCGAGGTCGTAGTATTGGCCGAGGCCATGAATGGAGTCGCTGTAGTTGTGGTGGCTCGGGTCGGCAACCCAGCGGAAGTCCTGCCCGTCGGCCGTGCCCTGGTGCCACTCGTCGCGCTTGCTGCCCGCGCGGCGTTCTTCATAGGTTTCGCCGTGGCCGAGGAAATAGCCGCGCGCCTGAAGACCGCGCGTGCCGGTGATGCGCTGGCAGCGGTAGACCGCTTCAAACAGTTCATCCGCCCGTTGTTTCGCCGCGGCGATCTGCTCGGCAGATGCGCCGGTCTTTTTGAGGTACGCGTAGCGGTAGGACGCGCCCGCGAGATGGTTCGAAGTCCAACACACCGCGTGGACCACGTCCGCGAAGGGGTTGGTCGTCGTCAGGTCGAATTCCTGCCCCGGCTCCGGGATCTGTACGAGGGACGGGTAGAGTCCGAGGATGTTGTGCTTCGCGACGATGCCTTCCTCGATGATGCGGTCCTTATCGAGCAGCGGCTGTCGCCAGGTCTCTTCAGCGTGGAGGTTGGAAGTCAGGAAAGCGCACAACAGCAGGGCAGGGACGAATCGCATGACGAAAACTCCTTTCTTGGCAGTCTCGTTCATGGTACGCCCTCGCGGGGCGTCAGGCAAAGGGGGATTCCCATGTAGCGCAGGCGTCTCGCATGCAATGTTGACGGATGGGGCCGAGGGCAAAAGAATGCAGGCGGGACGCCTGCGCTACATTCCGTGCGTTTTCGCGTACTGCTCGCGGGCGCGGGCGATGGCTTCGGCGAGCGGTTCGGGGTTCTGCGAACCAACGAGGATCGGCCGGGTGTCCATTTCGAGCAGGACGCCACGGTCGCCGCGCGCGTTGAAGAAGGTCGTTGGCTTGCTTTCGAACATCCCCATGCGCATGCCCCATCCGCCGGCGTTTCGCAGCGGGTTGTACTTGACGACACGCTGATTCTGGATGGAGGCAATGCGGACGCGACGCCACATCATGGGGAACAAGACCCCCAGCGAAACGTAGATGTCCTCTTCACGGACACGCACGCGGAGGACCATGAGGTTGCATACGAGCAACAAGCCGGCCATGGTGAGCCCCACGATGCCCGTGGGGATAGGTTCGCTTTCGGGGTTGCCGGGGTCTTTGCCGACGCCCACCATGACGGCGAGGGTTCCGAAGACCATCACAAACATGAGGATGTATACCCAGAGGGCGAAACGCTGGGTCTCTTCGTAGAGGGTTCGGTTCATGGCGTGGGCTCCTGATTCACACGGACCTGCACGGACGCGCCGGCAGAGCCTTCGGCGGGGCCTACCGTATCGCGTGCAATTGTTCGAGCACGGCCAGGGATTCCTGATGAATCACCGGGGCCACCTTTGAGCCGCCGGAGTTTTCTTCGCCGTATTGCGGTTTGTCGGTGCGGCCGTAGGCGTAGGGCGGATCGACGTCCCACTGCGTGCGGGGGATGATGTAGCCGATCTCGTCGTTGGCGAGACCGATCACCATATTGACCTTACCCTTCATCTGGGGTCGCAACGGCGGCACTTCAACCGGCGCGCCGGGGAAGTCGCCGCCTTCGGGCGATTCGATGCCACCTTCCACAATCTCGGGATAGATCTCGCCGGGGATCGTCAGGATTTCCAGGTCGCCGATGCGAATCGCGTTGATCTCCGTCTTGGCCTTGCCCCAGTACCAGCCGGGATGAATCAGGCCGAGCATGCAGGCGTAGCCGAACAGGCCTTCCATGGGAACGAAAATGGTCTTCGCCACCACCGCGAC
The DNA here is from genome assembly GCA_045863335.1 of Candidatus Hydrogenedentota bacterium. Lineage (GTDB taxonomy): Bacteria > Hydrogenedentota > Hydrogenedentia > Hydrogenedentales > SLHB01 > JAHDWY01. The sequence goes on from BTVY01000040.1 coordinate 48,838, forward strand.
CTGCGGATTCTCCACGCGGGTAGCGCCGTCGCCAAGCTGGGACTTCACGACTTCGATGGCCACGTTCTCGCCGAGGGCCTCGGCCTTCGGGAAGCTGTCCTCCTCGAACTTCTGCATGCCGTCGCGATGGGGCACGGTTGTGTGCAACTGGGTCATGAGACCACCAACCATCCCCTGAAAGTAGAGGCACATGCCGCCCAGGGGCTCGACCCCGTTCGGGTCGCTGACGCCTGTCTCGACACCCTGACGCAGCCAATGGGGGAAGTCGGACGTAAGCAGCGAATTGCCGCCGCCCAGGGTTTCCACATGGTTCCCCCAGGAGACCATCGTCCCGATGGTCTCGTCCGTGCCATGTTTGACGAAGCGGGCGCTGCAAATATTGAGGTCGTAGACGATGGGCTTCCGGCTGTCGTCGACGAAGCCTTCGGGTTCGATGATCTTTTCCGCGAGGATCATGTCCGCCGGTTCGAGGTTGCGCACGGACTCCTCGATGGCCTCTTTGCAGGCCTGCTGGATCTGCTTCATGTACCCGTGGTCGAACTTGGGCCGAAACGGCGAGTAACTCCAGATGCCCATGGTATCCGGCGCTTCGTGGTTGTGGCTCGTGGAAAACATGACGTGGTCGATGCCGAGCGCGGGGTCCAGCGACTTGCGCACGGCGATAAACTTCTCGTGAAGAATCCCGATGCTATCGATGGTGACCATGGCGAGGGTGACGCCGTTGTTGCGCACCGCGATGGACCGGACCCAGAGCGGATCGTTCACGCCTTTCGCCGGGCGGTTGTTCGAGAATCCCGCCATCCAGACCAGGTCCATCTTGCCGTTGCCGTTTGTGTCCTCCCAGGTGTCGCCCTTGTTTTCGTTGTACTTGCCATCGCCGTCGGCGTCCGTCCAGGAGTCGTACAGGGAGAGGTTGGGGGTGATATCCCGTTTGGCGACACCGACTTCCAGCACGCCCGGCGTGGCGGTGCTTCCGGCGGCCGGCTTGACAAGATCGGCGCGGTAGAACCGGTACGGCCCTTTCATCCGGTAGCCGAGGAAGGCAACCAGCAGCAGGACGATCAGGGCGATGGCAGACAGGATCTTGTGATTGGTGATAAACGCAGGCATTTGGATACTTCTCCTATTCGGCCAGACTACCCGATTCCCGGCAAAGTTTGCAAAGCCCCCATCCCCAACAGGTTGGCCCGAAAAGGGGTTTAATTGGCGCTGAAAATGCGGTATAGTGAATACGTTACGCGAATCAGCGTCTGGTTTTGAGAGGAACAGATAGACGCCGAAGGGGGTTCGCCGGGCGTCCAGAGGTAAGCGTATCATGATGGCTTCACAGAAGAAAGATTGGTTGGGTTTGGCGGTCAGCATCGGGCTGGCGGTCGTGTTGTCCGTGGGCGCGATCGCGACCTTCGGCGGCGCCGGCAACGCAGAGCGCGCGGATGGCGCATCCAGCATCGAAGTGCAAACACCCGACCAAACCGGCACGATCGGCACCGACAAGGGCGTCAAGAAGTTCCAAACTACCGACGCCTACTCCCTGATGCCGGAGCACCGCGCCGAATAGTCTCCATGTAACCTTTCACTCCGGCAGTTCGCTTAAGAGAGTGCGCTGCCGGAGTTTTCTTTTTGGGTCCATCGCGATCTACCATGCCCCGTTGCTTCACGACTTCAAAAAAACATCACCCTACACCTGCGTTGCGTGTTTTCGGAGGAATGAACAGATGCCCAGGATGCAGATTGCGTTGCTTGTCGCCGGCGTTGCGGTTGTGGGAGCGGCGAGCGGATTCATGGCCTCGTGGATGTTTGGCGGTGTGGTGGTTGCCGCACCCGCCTACCTGGAAGCAAACGAATTCCGGCTGGTCGATACTTCCGGCGCGGTGCGTGGAAGCTTTGGCACCGACCCCGATGGCACGACGCGGCTGGTCGTTTCCGACGAAGACGGCGTTCCCCGGTTGTGGAGCGGCGTCATGCCGGACGGCACGGCCATGATCAACTTGAACGACGATACCGGGAGTCCGCGCGTGTTTGTCCAAGTGAGCGGCACGGGTCCGCTGGTGGCCATGCGGGACTCGCAGAACACGGGACGAATTTACCTGCAAGTCAGCGAGGACGAGCCGCTCGTCAACCTTCGCGACGCGAACAATCAGGGGCGTATCTTCATCAAGGTGGGCGAAGAAGGGCCGGCCATCTGGTTTAACGACGATCAAGGGCGCACCGTCTTCACGCAACGGTAGCGGAGAAGAAGAATGGAGACAGGCACCAATTTCCTTCTCCGCGCCTGTACTTTCTACGCGGCGATTCAAAAGGAAATTGGCGCCTGTCCCCATTTTTCCTTTGTTCCCGCGCAGCGATTGACGGATCGCCGGAAGAGGTCTAAGCTGAAGTTATGAACCCTCGCTGCTTCTATAGCTTATCGGCGATTGCATTCCTTGTTTATTCGCTACCCGTCTATTCTGCCGAACCAGATCCTGCGCAACTGGAGCGCAATCATGCCGTGACGGACATCATCCCGGAGGGGTACTTCCAGGAATCCTATGTCCACAGCGCTATGGCGACCTATTTCGAGATCGTGGTCTACGGCGATCGCGAAAAGGACTCGCCCGACCAGTTCGCCCGCGCGGCGGAGGAGGCCTTCAAAACCATCGACAGCCTGGAGGCGCGCATGAGCAGTTGGGTGCGCAGCAGCCAGACGTCGCGGGTAAATCGAGAGGCGGCGGAACGCCCCATCCGCGTCGCGCCGGATGTATTCGCCATGTATGAGGCATCGCGAAAGCTTTACGAGGAAACGAACGGGGCCTTCGACGTCACCGTCGGCCCCCTCATCGATCTCTGGCGAACCTGCCGCGAGGAAAAACGATTGCCCACCGAGTCCGAACTTGCGGCCGCCCGCGGTGTCACAGGGTTTGACAAGGTCACCCTTGATGCCGAAGAGCGAACGGTGTCCTTTTCTAAGCCCGGTCTGCGGATGAACTTCGGCGGGATCGGCAAAGGGTTCGCCCTCGACCGGGCGGCGGAGGTGCTGCGCGGTTACGGCATCCGGATGGCCATACTCCACGGCGGTTCGAGCACGATCCTGGCCATGGGTGCGCCGCCGGACAAACCGGGGTGGACCGTTCGCGTGAGTCACCCGGTGAACGAAGAGGAAGACATCGCGACCTTCACCCTGTGCAACGAGTCCTTGTCCACGTCGGGTCACCTGATCGACGTGGTGGAAATAGACGGCAAGGAGTACGGCCATATCATCAACCCGGCAACGGGAATGCCCGTGCAGGGAATCGCGATGACCATGGCCATCGCCCCGACAGGAACGGAAACGGATGGACTGAGCACGGCCTTCTTCGTGATGGGCTTGGAGGGGACCGAGCGCTACTGCCGGGATCACCCCGGGGTGCGCGCGGTCCTGATTCCCGATTCCGAAACCGGGAAGTTCGAACTCATCCGGATTGGCTTCAGCGAATGAGAGGAGCCGAAAGGGACTGACGCCATCTTTCGCGAAGGCTTCGCGAAGCGAAACATGGCGTTTTCCCCTCTCCCAGGCCTGGGAGGAAAGGAGCCGGACATGGGTACGAAACTCTCGCGACGCAATTTTTTCAAGGCCACAGGCGCGACGGCGGGGGTGGCCGTTGCCGCCGGCTGGTCTCCCTTCTCCTACGCGCAGAACGAAAAAGTGCGCGTGGCCCTCATCGGAACCGGCAGCCAGAACTGCCTCCACATCGAGGACGGACTCACCGGCGCGCAGGACATTGAGATCGTCGCGCTCGCCGACTGTCTGCTCTACAACCTCGGGCTGGGATGGACGACCGCTGGGAAAGATCCCGAACTCAAGAATCACCTCTACATCGATTACCCGGAGATGTTGGAGAAGGAAGCGGACAACATCGACGCGGTGATCATCGCGACTCCCTTCAAGACGCACTACCAAATCGTGATGGACTGTCTCGACGCGGGCTTTCCGGTCTTCTGCGAAAAGACTATGGCGCACACTTATGAGTGTTGCCGGAATATCGTGACGAAATGTCACGAAACCGGACTGTTCGTACAGGTCGGCCACCAGCGCCGGTTCAACCCCGAATACAACTATGCGGCCACCCAGATGTTGCAGCAGAGAAAACTCGGTCGCGTGGGGTTCATCGAAGCCCAGTGGCACCGGAACGATGCCTGGCGACGTCCGCTGCCGATGCGAAAAGATGGTTCACCGTACGAACTGAACGCCGCCGAAAAAAGATGGATCCCCGATCTTGAGAAGCACGTTAACTGGCGGATCTACGAAGAGTACTCGTCTGGACTGCTCAGCGAACTGGCCACGCACCATCTCGAAGTCGTGAACTTTCTGCTCGGCACGATGCCCTCGCGCGTCTGGGGTACGGGGGGACTCGACTACTGGCGTGACGGCCGCGACACCTTCGACAACCTCACGGTCACCTACGAATACGACATGTCGAAACGGGATCATGGATTCGGGACGGTCGATGCCAAGATCGAAGAGCAGGACCCGCGCAAGGTCAACCAGCCGTATTCCGTGCGCGTTACCTGGTCGGGGATGCTGCAGAGCGCCAAGAAGGGCGCTTCCATGCTCGTCGTCGGCGACGAGGGAACCTACGAATTGCGCGAACGGTGGACCCTGGAAACGCCCGGTTGTGTCTTCTTCCCGGAACCGGTGAAGGTTTGGCTGGACCCGGAAACGCTGCAACCCACCACCGACAAACAAATCATCGAATGGATCAAGGCCACGCGACAATCGCAGAAGTACTCGCGCTGGGACGAACAGGACCCCGTGCCGTTCGAAAAGCTTATGGATGCGTCCTGGTTCGACATCACCCCCGACACGCGCCAGTTCCAGGCCTTCGCGAAACACATCAAGGAAGGCGGCAAACCGCGCACCAACGAGATGGTCGGCCTTATGGCGTCCGTGTGCGACATCGCCGGCCACGAAGCGGTCACCACGAAGCAACTGGTGGAGATCGATCCGGCGGTGTACACGTTTGATTTCGAGACGCCCAATCCGTTCGAGTACGAGACGATCGAAGCGTAAGGCGGACCGGGTTTCGGACTCGATTCAAGATGGGATTCAAACGTATTTCAGATCTCGAATTTGAAATCTGAAATGCATTTGGGTGCGGAAAAGAGTCGTTAGCACCATTGCAGGGTTATCACGATTAACGGTTAGTCTCGGCCGGGCCGCTCAACGTTTGTCAATGGTACCAACCCTCCCGTACCTATTTCGCAATTCGCACCCAACCGTGTACTCTGTTCGGGCAGTCTATTTGACGAATGATACCTGGACGGAGGCGCACCCAATGAAACCGACACGCCGGGAGTTTTTGCAGACCGCAGGAATTGCGGCCGCCGGACTGGCGGCGGGCGCGTGCGCAAGCACGACCACAACATCCACCGCCAAACCGCCGAACATCCTGTTCTTCTTCCCGGACCAGCACCGGTACGACTGGGTGGGGGCGAACAGTGCCATTGGCGTGCCCACGCCGCACCTGGATGCTCTGGGCGCGCGCGGCGTCCGGTTCGAGCGGGCCTACTGCGCATCGCCCTTGTGCGCGCCGTCGCGGGCCTGTCTCGCGCTGGGCGTCGAGTACGACCGCTGCGGCGTGCCATCCAACAAAGAGGACCTCGCGCGCGGCGCGGATACCTTCTACACCCGCCTCCGCGCGGCGGGGTATCACGTCACGGGCTGCGGCAAGTTCGACCTGAACAAGGGCGAGCAGAAATGGGGCTTGGACGGCGCGTACCGGGTCGACGAGTGGGGATTCTCGAAGGGTGTCAACAGCGCGGGGAAATGGGATGCCATCCGGGCGGGGTCGAATCTACCGGCCGACCCGTACATGAAGTACCTGCACGACCACGATCTGGCGGCGACGCACGTGGCCGATTTCCAGAACCGTCGCGGCGATCCGAACCGGGCATACTCGTTCACCGATCCGACGCCGCTGCCCGAAAATGCCTATTGCGACAATTGGATCGCGCAGAACGGGCTCGATCTCATTGCGGTGGCGCCGGAGGATCGGCCGTGGTTCCTGCAAATCAATTTTGCGGGACCCCATGCGCCAATGGACATCACGGCGCGCATGGAGGCCGCCTGCCGGGGCGTCACGCATCCGCAGCCCAACCGCAACACGGAGTTTCCGCAGGATATTCACAATGCGATCCGCCAGAACTACTCGGCCATGGTCACCAACATCGACCGCTGGCTCGGCGTCTATATCGATGCGTTGCGGGATCGGGGCGAACTCGACAATACGCTCATCGTCTTCAGCAGCGACCACGGCGAGATGCTCGGCGACCACGATCTCTGGGGCAAATCGAAACCCCATGAGCCGTCCGTGGGCGTACCCCTGGTCATCGCCGGGCCGGGCGTACGAGAAGGGGTGGAGAGCAACGCGCTGGTAAGCATCATGGATCTCGCGGCGACGTTTCTCGACTGTGGACAGGTCTCCGTGCCGGAAACGATGGACAGCCAGTCGCTGCTGCCGCTGTTGCGCGGGGAGACCGCATCCCACCGCGATCATCTGCTGTCCGGGCTCGGTTCGTTCCGCGTCGTTCGAGACGGCCGGTACAAACTGGTGACCGGGTATCCCGACGCCGATTCGGTCGCGCTCTACGATTTGGAGAACGACCCGCTGGAGAACGAAAACATCGCCGCGGACGCGCCCGGCCAGGTGGAACGGTTGCGGCAATTGCTGGCAGCGGCCTGGGCTTAGATATCGACAATCCTACGTCCAGGATACGTGCGAAGAGCTTGGCACAAGCAAACATCCCCCTTCGAAGGGGGAGTGCTAAGCAACGCTTCGCGCTGCTAAGAACCAGATCCGTATCCTTGGGTACGTATCCAGCATGGTGCGCCCACTCAGAGACAGCTTTCGGCAAATTCCCCCTTTGAAGGGGGACCGAGGGGGATGTTCTTCAGGTGGGAAAGCAGGATTTGAAACGGTCTCCGTAATCGCGGAGCGTTGTACTTAGCCCGACAACTTCTGCTCGCAATAGGCTTTCAGTTTCTGCGTCGCTTCGTCTTGCGGCGCGAGGGCGATGGCTTGCTCGAACTGGTCCAGCGCTTTCCGGTATTGGCCATCGCGCAGATACACCTTGCCCAGGTTCCGGCGCGCCACGACAAAATGCGGGTCCACGTCGCACGCGGCGCTGAAGTATTCGATTGCCTTTGCGGTGAGGCCGTACTCCGCCGCTGCGCTGCCGAGATTGTTGAGCCCGAAGGCATCGGCGCGTGAGAAGTGCGCGGCGAGATCGAAAGCCTCGATGCCCTCCTCGCGCTGCCCCTCGTCCAGAAGCGTGCGACCTCGCGCAAAATGGACGTCAAAGAGAATCAGTTCCGCCGTCCAATCGCCGTGGATGTCCGTTTCGTCCAGGGAATGCCACTTGTAGGCATTCCAAGTGGGCGGTTGGGTAACTTCCATGCCGGGAGGGGTGTATCGATACAACAACCCGGTGTTCGCGGTGACCGCATCCTCTACCGATCGCTTTGCGGTTGAGTACACGGGCCGCCCGCTCTCGTGAACGAGCCAATGAAGAATGACGGCCTCGTCCGCTTCGGTCGGGCGTTTGGAAAAGGTCCGCTTGACGTTTTCGGGCATGGCGCTGTAGACCTTTTCGACGGGATAGCCGTAGGGATTGGCGATGGTGACGTCCGGGCGAAGATCTTCGACGATCTGCAAATACATGGCGGAGAACAGGGCGTGGTCGCTGTCTCCGAAAAAGATGGCGCCGGGTGCCAGCGTGTTCATGACATTGTGGGCGTAGTCGTCTACGAAGTAATACCGGCTCTTGTCGTTCTGCTGGAAGTGGGTGGCCAAGGGAAGGGCCGACGCGGTGAGGGTCAGCGTGACGGCGAGCACCCGTTGCAGAACGCGGCTGGCCGGCAGCGATGTGACCGCCGCAATGATGGCGCCGAGGAAGATGGCTGCGATGAGATATGCGGGAATCCAGTAGGTCGTGTTGATCCAGATTGCCATGCGATCGAACCCGAAGTTCGGGATGAGAATGGCCCCGATCGCGAACGCGAGAAACAATAGAGTCAGTAGAATGGCCGGACCGGGCCGTTTGCGCGCGAGTAGCACGATCCCCACTGGCACGAGCCAACCGATGCCGGTTGTGAATTGTTGCGAATAGATCCCCGCAAAGACTTGGAGTTGCTCCATGAACCGGGGCAGCGAGCGCGGTCCGTCGGTCATGATAAACGTGTACTGCGCGCGCGTCACCACGTCCCAGAAGTTGCTGAGCGTTTCCGGGTTTCCCCAATCCATGGGCGGGTTCGCCATGGAGCGGATGGGCAGGTAGAGATGGACCAGAAGTAGCCCGGCGCAAGACGCGGCGAAGGCGCGCGTGTACGTCCACAGGCTCTCTCGCGAAATGCCGCCGATGACCAGCGCGTAGAGCGCGATCACCGGCACGGCCAGCGCGATGATGCTGTGGTTGCCGATGCCGAGGCCGAGGCACAATCCGCAGACAATGAGCAAGCCCGGCCGGCGTTCGTCCTGCCAGCGAAGCGCGAGCAGGATGCAAAGCGCGATTAGGTATGCATTCAGCGAGTAGACTTCCGCGATAACGCTCTGCTCCCAGAACTCGAAGGAGAACGCAAGCGCAAGCGCGCCTGCTACCGCCGCCCAACGATTGCGTGTGAGCTTGATGATGATAAGCGTGACGACGTAGACGGTTGCTGCCGAGAAGAAGGCCGACATGAATGCGACACGCCAGGCGACGCTGTTGAACGGCAACAACTCGATGAAAAGTTTGCCCAGAACGCACCAGAGGGGATAGCCCGTCGGGTGGGGGATTCCCAGGGTGTAGGCGGCCGCGATGAGTTCGCCGCTGTCCTCTCCGGTGACTGTCGGCGCAAGCGTCCGTAAGTACACGGCCAGTGCGGCCACGGCCGTGAATGCCGCCACCGTATAATCATCGAGATCGAATGGCCGGTTCGGACGCCGGTCTTCTTCGCTTTCATCGACTTCCTGTATGACGTCCATCTCCCGTGCCCGCGAGCCGTCAATCTTGCTTGACCCATTGCACGAACTCGATCACGTTGTTGTCAGGATCGCTCAGATAAACCCACTTCACCAGCCCCGGCGTGTCGAAGGGTCCGTCGACCACAGGGACTCCGGCTGCCTTGGCCTTCGCCAGCAACCCGTCGAGGTCGTCGGTACCCAGCGCAAGATGCGGCGTGTAGGGCGGCTCGATGTCGCGTTGTTCCATGGGTACAGGATTCCCGTGCGCGTCGAGAAGTTGCAGGAGTTCCAGGTTGCCGCCTTCGAGTTCGAGATATGCGAAGGCCTCGCGCATCTCCGGGTCCACCTTCTTGAACATAAACGGGAGTCCGAGTTTCTCGGTATAGAACGCGATGGACGCATCCAGATCCGAGACGCGAAAGGCAAAGTGATCCGAACGAAACATGGGCCATACTCCTGAAAAGGTCTAGCGCTACGGAGTCGAAGCGCGATCAATGTACCGCATGCGTGAGAAGGATGGAAGTTCGCGCGCATTTGCGTCAAGGGCTGACTGCGTTGACGATCTCCGCCCAGGCGCGGCTTACCGGAAACGTGCCGGGATACCGCACAAATTCCACGTGGCCGTCCAGGTAGAGCACGTTGCCGCCGCCGGGGAGGTGGTTGAACTCCGTGGGATCGAGATCGACCCGGTCGAACATCATAGGGATTTCGCTTTGCGCTTTGCTCGTCGCGGATGGGTTGTTGATGTCTTCGATATAAAACCGCTCGACACCTTCCCGCAGTCGCAGAATCTTTTGCGTGACTCCATTGTCATCGACAAATTCCCAGTCGGTCTCGAATGCCTCGACGGGCTTATTGCGGAGCAGGTCATCGAAGGCCGCATAGAACGCCGGCGACATGTCCTGCGTCGCCGGGTCGGCGAGGTAGTCGTTCTCAAAGTTCCAACCGAGATACAGGTAGGAGAGTTGGTCGAACAAACACGGATTCGTGGAGCCTTGCGCCTGCGAGCCGCCCGGACCGTCAGGACGATTCCACCGGCCCAAGTCGTATTGTTGACGCCCATTCGAATCCGACGGGCACACCAGGACCCGCGCGTCGGAGAGATACTCCGGGTACATGGCCAGGCCCTGAAACATCAGGAAGCTCTCGTTCCGGATGTCGCAGTTCTGCCCAATGAAGCGCTGGATGGTGGGATAGTTTTCATTGCTCTCGCCGGCGTACATCTTCAGGGAGAGCCCCACCTGGCGCAGGTTGTTCACACAACTCACGCGGCGCGCGGATTCGCGCGCCCGGGAGAGCGCCGGCAACAACATGCCCGCCAGAATGCTGATGATGGCGATCACGACCAGCAACTCGATCAGCGTGAAGGCGCGGCGCTCGGCCCAACGTTTTCCCAAGAGCGTGTCCATTGCGTTCACCCTACGCTAAATCCCGATCTTGGGCAAGTAGGACGCCCAAGCCACATAGGTGGAAGTGCTGGAAGATCACGGTTTCGCAGGCAACACTGCCATGGTGAGCCGGCAGACGCAGACGGGCCGATCCCGATTGTCGCGGATGCGGATGTCCCACACATGGGTCGACCGTCCGACGTGAATCGGCGTGACCCGTCCGGTTACGACGCCGTCGCGAACGGCCCGAATGTGGTTTGCATTGACTTCGAGGCCCACACAGTAGTGGGTGTCGGTATCGATGCACAGCACGGATGCGACGCTGCCCAGGGATTCCGCCAGCACCACGCTGGCGCCGCCGTGGAGCAATCCCATGGGCTGCACCGTTCGCGTGTCGACCGGCATGGTCGCTTCGAGGTAGTCATCGCCTGCCTTGGTGAAATGAATATCAAGCGATTCGAGAATCGATCGCGGCCGCAGGGCGTTGAGTTGCTCGATATCGGGTTGTCCAGAACGCCAGATCACGGGTTGCTCCTATTTCAGCGCCGCCTACGGTGTGAAGGGAGACTCACGGGCCGTAGGATCGCAAAGCTTCGGAAACTTGGCAAGGGTACGGGGCGTGTAGTATAGCATTCCAAGGATGGCTTTTGGGGAGGATGCATTGAACGCACAATTGCTGACGCATCACGATCGCCTTCGCCGGCGTGATCGTGTACTGCTAATCGGCGCTTGGTTTTCTTGGCCCGTCCGCCGTCGCATGACCCGGAGTACTCGGAGGAGACGCACATGAGCGGTCGAAAAACGGTGCTTGTCGTTGTTGCCCACGCCGACGATATGGAGTTTCTTGCTGCGGGTACCGTGGCCCGCTTCGTTCAGGAGAAAGGATACGACGTTTACGAGTACATTCTGACCGACAACGGCAAGGGTTCTTACCGTCTGCAACCGGAGGAACTGGTGGCAACCTCGGCCCGGGAAGCGGTCGAGGCAGGGCAGATACTCGGGCTGCGCGAGGTCCGTCTCGAAGGCTACACCGACGGAAATCTCAACGAAGTGCATCCCGTCATCTTGCGGGACAAAGTCATGGCGATGATTCGGGAGATCAAGGCCGATATCGTGATGAGCTGGGATCCCTTCGCGCCCTACGAAGATCATCCCGATCACCGGATGGTGGCAATGGCCACGCTGGATGCCGCCAGCTTCAGCGGGAATCCGCTGTTTCACCCTGAACACACGCATCCGCCTCATCCGGTGACGGAAGCCTACTGGTTTGCAAAGCACCCATGGAACGCGGAACTTTTCGTCGATATCGCGACGACCATCGACAAGAAGATTGAAGCGTTGCTCACGCACGACTGCCAGATGATCTTGACCGTGGACATGCTTGTCCAGGAAGCCAAGGCGCTGGGTGTCGAGGTGCCGGCCTTGGAGGACTTGGATGCCGAGGGACACCGCGCGGTCATTGCCGCCGGGGTCCGGGCGTACTGTGAAACCACGGGGTTGAAAGCGGGCATGAGCTACGCGGAGCAGTTCCGTTACGAGAAACTGGGTATGCTGGACAAACTGCTCGGTACGTCTTTCGTCGCTCTCGATTTTCCCCTCTGAAAGGGCCTGCCGGAAACGCCGGGTACCCATTGTGCGAATCGCATCAGTTTTCCTTCCGCCCTCGGTGCACACACTTCTCCGGTTGGCTAAGCCCCGCTTCTCGGGCGGCCTCCCCCTGCCCCGACGCAAACGGACAAGGACCGCGGAAGATCACCTGCGCCTCGTCCGTCTGGATGCCTTTAATCGGGGGCTCCAGGCATGGTTTCATACCCACCGCGCAGGGCACATCCCACAATGCGCCGCACTCGCGGCAGACCAGGTGGTGGTGCCATTCCCCGGCGACTTCATACCGCGCCGTGCCGGGCCCGGCGTCCGCCACCGTCAAGACGCCGCTCTGCGCGAGTGTCTGCAAGACTTTGTAGACGGAGGCCCGTGAAAAGGTTGATCCGCGTTCACGCAAAACCGCCAGCAAATCTTCCGCCGAACGGTGTCCCCCCAATTCCTGCAGCAGCTCAAGCAAGATAAGGCGGGGCCGCGTGACCCGCAGCCCCGCCTTGGTGAGTTGCTCCGCCCATTCACGTTCACTTAGGACTCTTGCGCCTGAACCATCCACAATTGCTTCTCCATGGTCCCGATGATACCGATCAGCAGATCTTCCGTGATGGCATCGAGGTCTCCGATTTCTGCCTGGTGTTCGCGAAGGCGCGAGATCGTCTTGGCCATATGGTTTGCCATCGTCGACAACACGCCCTCAACCGTCATCGCGCCTTGCGGAAACGTGGGCAAACCGCTGTTCGACGCAACGGTCGCCGCGCGACCATCCGGCACGCCGTTCAGCGCGGTCATTCGTTCCGCGACATCGTCGATGGCGGACAGGTAGAACGCGTGCAATTCATCGAGCTGTTCGTGTACCGGCAGGAAACGGGGCCCCGTCAGGCACCAATGCGCCTGCTTCGTTTGCAGGGAAAGGTCGATGAGATTTGTCAACGTGGTTTGCAGCGCGCCGTTGATCTTCGCGCGTACGTCTTCGGGCAAGGTCTTCCGCCGCAGGCTCAAGCTGGGAACCGGGGCAGGACTGAGTACGGTACTCATAAGGAGGTCTCCTTATTGGTTGGATTCTTTATTTCGACTATGTCTATTTTACAATATAATCCAGAAAAAAGCAAACGAAACGCACAAGAAAGGCAAGGCTCCGGCAAGCTCTTTTCATATAATAACTTACAAAAATACCACGCACTGCATTGGTTGGAACTTCCCGCCAGAAGCCGCAGCCGATTCAGACCATTCCACCACGTGCATTCCACCCCACCCAAGGTGCATAATAGAGAGAGCTGTCTAAAGCGTCGCGCCTGACGCGCGTAGGTTTCGCCATTGAATCTCCATGGCGTTTACACTGATAAATGGCTTGTAAATATGAGTTTAGAACTTCTGACAGAACTGAACCATTGGCCCGCCGGCCGCGTGCGGGAGATGGCCGCTAAAGCCTCCCTCGCAGATATCGACCGCGCCTTGAAGCGTGAGGAGCGCACCCCGGCCGATCTCTGCGCTCTGCTTTCTCCCGCTGCCGTTTCGCGACTGGAAGACATGGCGCGCGAAGCCCAGCGGCTGACCCGTTGGCATTTCGGCCGTACCATTGGCATGTACGTGCCCCTTTATATTTCCAATGTGTGCGGCGCGGACTGCACCTACTGCGGGTATGCGGTGCGGTCCGGCAACAAGGAAAAGCGGCGGACCCTGACGGAAATCGAAATCCGGCGAGAGTGCGAAGCCCTGGCCGCCGAGGGTTTCCAGAGCGTGCTCCTCCTGACAGGCGAGGCGCGACGCGCGGTGCCGCCTTCGGTGATCGCGGACGCGGTATCCATCGCGCGGGAGTACTTCCCTTCGGTCGCGGTCGAGGTGTACTCGCTCGATCAGTCCGATTACGAAGAGCTGTACCGGCGTGGCGCTGACGGCGTCACCATCTACATGGAGACCTACGATCGCGAAACCTACAGCCGCGTTCACCTCATCGGTGAGAAGATGGACTACGATTACCGGCTCGGCGCGAGCGAACGCGCGGGGAAAGCGGGAATCCGGCGCTTGAGCGTGGGCGCCTTGCTCGGCTTGTTCGACTGGCGCGTCGACGGGTTCTGGACGGCCCTGCACGCCCGGCACCTACAACGGGCCTGCTGGCAAAGTTCGGTTTCTATCTCGTTTCCAAGATTGCAGCACGTTCCGGAACGTTTCGATATCCCCGCGCTGGTGACGGATAAGGAACTGGTGCAGCTCATGCTCGCCATGCGGCTGTTCTTGCCGGAAGCGGGCTTCAATCTTTCCACCCGCGAACGGCCCGCGTTCCGCGACAAACTGATTCCGCTCGGCGTCACCACCATGAGCGCGGGTTCATCGACCCGCCCCGGCGGCTACACGACCTACGGCGAAGAGACGCTGGAACAATTCGAGATCGAAGACGCCCGGCCGCCGAGGGAAGTGGCGGAAGCCATCCGCGCCGCCGGCTATGAACCCGTCTGGAAAGACTACGACTACGCCTTCGATCGCGAATGAGGGTAAAAAGAAACTGAGCCGTCTCTAAGCCACGGATCGGACCGATCCGACCGATCGGACTGATCCGACCGACCAGTTCTCTCGGTATATCGAGGGTGCCGCGAACACAAGGAGAACCACAACTCCAATGAAGATCTCTATAAACGGCGAGACAAAAAACATCCCTGACGGTTCCACCGTCGCCGCCTTGCTCGACGAACTCGGCTTCGATCCCAAAGCCACCGTGGTTGAACGCAACGCGGAGATCCTGGAGCGCGCCAATTACGCCGACACGACCCTCGCCGAGGGCGATGCGCTGGAACTCGTGCGCTTCGTCGGAGGCGGGTGATGGACCTCGCCCAACGGCTGGCGCGCTTTGAAGCTGCCGACCTCTATGTCGTCATCACGGAACAATTCTGCGCGGGACGTTCTTCGCTGGACGTACTCGACGCGGTGCTCGACGCGGGCGTCAAGCTGGTCCAGCTTCGCGAAAAAGAATTGGACGACCGCAGTCTCTTCGAACGCGCAATCCAGTTTCGCGAACGCACGCGGGACGTGGGCGCATTGCTGATCGTCGATGACCGGGTCGATATTGCCCTTGCTGTCGATGCCGACGGCGTACACCTTGGCGAATCCGATTTGCCTGTAGATGTCGCGCGCAGCATCGCGCCCGATCTCATTGTCGGCGCGTCATCCCACAGTCTCGACGAGGCCCTCGCCGCGCAACAGGCCGGCGCCGGGTACGTGAACATCGGCCCCATCTTCACCACGCAAACCAAATCGGTTCCCACCGGTATCGTCGGCCCTGAAATGATCGATCAAATCGTGCCGCACCTGACGATTCCCTGGACCACCATGGGCGGCATCAAACGCCATAATATTGGCCAGGTCCTCCAACGCGGCGCCAAACGCGTCGCCGTCGTCACCGCCGTCACCGAAGCCGAAGACGTCCGCGCCGCCGCCGCCGAATTGCGGGAAGCAATCCTCGGATTCAAGGGTTAGCGCCGCCGCGCGCGTGTACTGCGGATGGGCCACCCACGTGGATCGAACTCGCTGTTATGTTGGGGGGCGGGCCAATTTGTGGTGCTGGCTTCCCGCCCGCGCTGGCTGTAAGCCTCCACCACAACTATTCGGGAACTTTCAATTGGCCGAAATGTAGCGCAGGCGTCCTCGCCTGCATCTCGCGTTAACGTACCAGCGGGGTAAGCAGGCGAGGACGCCTGCGCTACATGTCCTGCTCTTCTTGTACCCGCGGCATATTCCGCGCTACCGTATAGTCAGTGGGGGGTCACGGTCCGAAACAGCGGAGGCGAGCCACATGCGACAAGTGATCGTGCGGCCGGGGGTGGATGGCTACTGGATGGTCGAATGCCCGAGTCTGCCGGGTTGTGTGAGTCAAGGGGTAACCATGGAAGACGCGATCGAGAACATCCGCGAGGCCATCATCGGGTACGTGGCCGCGCTGGATGAGGACGATTTGCCGGTGCCGCCGGAGCGGTTCGACACCTACGTGGTGCTGGTATGAACGCCTTGCCGCGCGTATCCGGCAGCGCGTGCGTGGCGGCGTTAACCTGGGCGGGCTTCCATCTCAAATGGCAGCAGGGCCGCCACATGCTCATGCGCAACGACGAGCCCTCCCTGCAAGTTGTCGTCCCCGATGTCGAAGAGATCGACCGCGCTGTGCTGGAAACCATACTCCACCGCGCTGGGCTGAGCGTCGATGACTTCCGGGAACTGTTGTGAATCGTTTTCATCGTTGCACACTTCAGTTATCAATCGCTCTCACGATCCTCTACACGTCCGGATGCGCCACGGTCGGTCAATCGAATGCGCGCGCCCACCTCGCCGGGGTGCTCTGGTGGCTGAGTCCGGTGGATGCTGCGCGCAACGTCGACGCGTGGCAGGAAGATCTCGACGCGCTCGACGCATCGGGCATGGATCTCCTCATCTTCACCGGTCCTTACGCGGGCGTTGAACCCGCCGAGGGCGAAGCCGATCCCTTCGATGCGCTACTCGGCGAATTCGACCGGCGCGGTATGCGCGTCTATCTTAGTACACTTCAAGCGCCGCAGTGGTGGACGCTCACCGACACGACGCCCGAACTCGAACGCGCCCGGCAACGCATCGAAAGCCTCGAACGTCGCTACGGCGCGCACCCCTCGTTCGAAGGGTTCTATATCCCTTACGAGTGCTACTGCATGTGGGGACCGTCGGCAGAACTTCCGAAACAGCTTTACGCCGGTGTATCGGCCGCGTGCAAAGAGATCGCTCCGGAAAAGAAGACGCTCATCTCACCGTTCTTCATCCTCGACGACCGGAAGTTGCTCGGTGATTTCCGCTGGGCGACGCCGCAGGAGTACGAAGCCTTCTGGACGGACATTCTCCACGCATCCGCCATCGACACAGTCGCCCTGCAAGACAGCGGCGAACACCTTGCCTGCTACACACTCGAGCAACGTGCGCCGTTCTTCGCGGCGATGAAATCCGCATGCGACGCGACGAACACGGCATTCTGGGCCAACATTGAAACCGGGGAGTTGAACGTGTCGAGTCTCGAAGACTACGTCGCGCGCTTCGGTCTGCGCACGCACGTGAACGATCCGAAGACGACACCATTCTGGCGCGGTGTTCCCGCCGACAAACTCATCGCCAAACTCGCCTTTGCCCGGCAATACACGCGCACCGCGATCACGTGGGGTTACCGCGAATTCGTCCGGCCATCCAATGGCGCCATGGCCAGCGAGTTGTT
Source organism: Candidatus Hydrogenedentota bacterium (assembly GCA_045863335.1). Lineage (GTDB taxonomy): Bacteria > Hydrogenedentota > Hydrogenedentia > Hydrogenedentales > SLHB01 > JAHDWY01. The sequence continues at coordinate 65,997 of BTVY01000040.1, forward strand.
CGTCGAGTATTATGAAGCCTTGCGTTGATTAACGCGTAGGAGGCTGAGAGTCATGTTTTCTCGAAGGATCGTTGTTCTTTTCTATATTGCCGTTTGCTACCAGAGCTTCGCATTGGATATCGGCGTCGCCACCTGCGACATTACACCGGACGTAAACGAACACGTAGTGCCCCTTGCGGGATATGGTGCGCGCGAAGGTGAACCCGCGACCGGCATCCACGATCGCCTACACGCGAAGGTGCTGTTCTTCCGGGACGAGAACACACAGACCGCGCTCATCACCGCGGACCTTCGGTCCATCACGCCTGAGTTCACGAAGCAGATTGCGGAGAAAACGAAACACCTCGGCGCGGTCTCGGAGAGCCTTCTTGTTGCTGCATCGCACACGCATGCGGGTCCCGCCATGTATCCGGAACCGTTCTGGCAGTTTCAGTTCGGCGTATACGACCCGGCGATTGTCGATGCAATGACGACCTCCGTTTCCGCGGCGCTCGCCGAAGCAGTCGCAAACGCCGGGCCCGCGCGCGTCGGATTCGGCGAGACCCTGGTCGAAGGATTTACCCGCAACCGGCGGTGGGAGTACGACACGGCTACGCGCGAAGCCGCGGGAGAGGAACCGTTTGTCCATCCCCGCCTTTGGGTCATGCGGGTGGACGATCTGGAGGGAACACCGCGTGCCATTCTCGTGAACTTTGCGACACACCCCACCATCGCGGGGGCGGACAACATGGACATCTCCGCCGAATGGCCCGGCGTGCTCCAACGCGAACTCGAGCGGATGTATCCCGGCGTGATTGCGCTGTACACGAACGGCGCTGAAGGCGATCAGGCTCCCGCCGGTGCGAAGGGTGAAGATGACTTCGTGCGGATCGACGATTTCGGATCCCGCCTCGCCGGGCGCGTGCAAACTCTTGCCGATCAGATCACAACGGTTCCCGACCTGTCCGTCTCCACTCTTGAAGTCCACCCACAACTTCCAGAGATCACATTCAGCGAAAGCGTGCAGGCGGGCGAGTACGCCCATTTGCTCGAGTCGGCGCTGGAAGCCTTGCCGCGGACCGCCGACCTCCGAATGTTGCGCATCGGTGGCACCGTCCTCGTCGGGCTCCCTGGCGAACCTATCGGTCCGGTGGGCGTGGCGGTCGAAGCGGCCGTACTGGAAGAAGGTTTTGAAGACGCCATCGTGCTCGGCCTCGCAAGCGACTACGTCGGCTACATCGTCAACGAAGCCGAGTACGCCCATGGCGGGTACGAAGTGGATCTGCGGTCGTACTATGGACCGGGCTTGGGGAATTTCTTTGTCGAAGAAGTCGGCAACGCGGTGAGCAGACTGCGCTGAGCCCAGCGCTGCTTGCCGTGCTGCAACCGACCGAGAACGCTTGCAGCAGAACACTTGCTCCACCAACGGCAACAATCAATGATTTCCCGTCCAGGCCGGAGTCTGTGGTTAGATAAAGCCACTCCAGCTAACCCCAGAGATAAAGCCACACCACCTAAATGGCCGGTACTTATTCTCCGACACTTTGCCGAATGCGTGTCCATTGAACGCCGTATTTCTACGGACCAAACCGAATCAAGTCGCGAATGATTTGATCGAAGTCCAGTACCGGCTATTTAGCCCCGGACGGGGCGACTCGAATGTAGCCCCGGGTGAAGCGAAGCGGAACCCGGGGTCCTAGCGCCTCGTCCCCAATAGAGCCCCGGATGGGGCGACAGAAAAGGGCGTACCGCACCTGCGACTCCTTGCAACGGTCTTCATCGAATGCTAGCGTATATCCTGCAACCACAGGGAGGAACCATCCATGGGGCGCACTCACATCACAGCAATCGCAGGGGCACTGCTACTCGCCCTTTTCACGTCGGCACAGGCGGCCGAGGAAGCGGCTGAAACCACCGAAAACCCAGGCGCGATCCAACTCTTCAACGGTCAAGACTTCGACGGCTGGAAGCTGTTCATTCCCGAAGACGAAGGCGTCGATCCCGCCACGGTATGGGAAGTGCGCGATGGCGGCATCCTCTACTGCAAAGGGGATCCCAAAGGCTACATCCGCACGACCACGGAGTATGAGAACTACCGGCTCACCTTCGAATGGCGCTGGCCGGAAGACGGCGGAAACAACGGCCTGCTCATTCATATCCAGGAACCGGACACCGTCTGGCCAAAAAGCATCGAAGGCCAGCTCCAAGCCGAGAACGCCGCGGACTTGTGGGTCATCGGCGGCGCGGAGTTCAAAGAGCACACCGACCCCGAAGATCGCCGCGTGCCCAAGATGCACAAGCACAATGAAAAGCCCCTCGGCGAATGGAACCACTACGAAGCTGTCTGCGACGGAGACACCATCCGCCTTACCATCAACGGCCTGCTGCAAAATGTGGCCACCGAATGCACCGTCACCAAGGGCTACATCGGCCTCCAAAGCGAAGGCACGCCCATCGAGTTCCGAAATATCGTGCTGGAACCCCTGGAAGAATAGCGCACGTTCCTCGTCTGGTCGCGCCTCATAGGCACCGCTTTGGGAGATGTTGGCGTCTGACGTTGGTCTCTTTTCCCGCGAACTCCACGACTCTGCCGGTGTCCAAGGTACCGATGCGCAACGGTACCGAGGAGGTCCCATCATGAGGCACCGGGGATGGATTGCGATGGTATTGACGGGTGCGGCTTGTTCCGCGATTCTGGGAACAGGTTGCAACGAAAAGACTTCAGCAGATTCACCACCTCCGGTGGAGGACACCGCGTCCACGACGGATAGCACGGGTTCGGGCCCTGTCGAAATTGACGATGAATGGCAATACACTCCACCACCCCCGGCGAGTGCGCGCCGATAGCCCTCGCGTGGCGAAAACTGAAGAAGCCGGACCCGCCCCGGCGAAGCGGAACGCGAAGCCGGGTTGATCGCACGCGCGCGGACTGTGTACGCTATACGGGTGTGTGGACAGCGCACACGGGAATCATGGAATCGGGAATGGAACATCCCGCTCGGCGCGGGATCGGATGGAACGAATAGGAAGGGTTTTCCAATGAAAAAGCTTGTTTCCCTGGCACTCAGCTTGATGCTCGTCTTCACCATGTCCGCGTTGGTTTTGGGTTGCGGCGGCGCGCCGACCGAACCGGCCGCTGACGACAACGCCAACCCGGAAGAGGCCGCCCCGACGGCTCCGTCGGAACCGGCGCCCGCCGCGGCTGACGAAGTGACGCCGGAAGAGCCGGCCGCCGAGATGGCTCCCGAAGCCGAAGCTCCGGCCGAAGCGGGTGAGGCGATGACCGAAGAGCCCGCCGCCGCGGAAGCCGGCGACGAAACGGCTGCGGATTCGGGTGAAGCCTTGACCGACGAGTTCGATGATTTCGACTATAGCGTCGGCGGTGGCGCGGCCAGCAAACGCCGGTAATATCGGCCTGAGGACATTATTGCGACGGGGTAGGCTCGCGGGCAGTGGTCCGCGAGCCTACCCTTTCTTCGTGCGGTTCGCCGTTTCCCCGCCAACGGTCTCCGTCT
>BTVY01000041.1:0-16435 GCA_045863335.1 Candidatus Hydrogenedentota bacterium
GACGCAGAATGTATTTCGAGCGGTACTGCAAGAACTGCACCCCTTCAAAGGGGGAGCGCGCGCATGCCGAAGTTTGGCCGGTTCGCATGATGATTACTGCCGCAGTCGGGGACTATCGTGCGCGAAGCGCGCAACGCGGATGCGTTGCGCGAATTCCCCCTTCGACAGTGGATTAAGGGGGATGTTCTTCGCCATTTCGGTTCGCCACGGAGTTGGCTCCACGCCCATGCATCGAGTTGGATTTCGTGCGGGCGACCAGCTTAAATAGATGAAGGCAGGGGAGGGATGACGAATGCCCACGTTTGCGGAAGAACTTTCAGCAAAGCTGAGCGTTATCGAAGATCTGCCAACCTTGCCCGCGATCATTCTGGAACTGGAGCGCATGCTCCACAACGACATGGTCAGCGCGGCGGAGGTCGGCGTGGTCATCGAGGAAGATCCGGCGATTGCCGCAAGCGTGTTGCGCGTGGCCAACTCGGCCATGTTCTACAGCAGCGTGTCGGGCACCATCGTCTCCATCCGCGACGCCATCGTTCGCCTCGGGTTCAAGGAGATCCATCAGGTCGTGTCGGCGGCGGCCTTCATTCGCGCCTTCGGAAAACTCGCGCGCCGCGTCGATCCCCAGCACTTCTGGAAGCGGAGTCTGTCCACCGCCGTCGCCGGTCGCGTCATTGCGAACGCCATCACCAAGCAGGTTTCGTTTTTCGAGGAAGATGCGTATGTGGCGGGTTTGCTCCACGACATCGGCCTGCTCGTGCTCGACCAGCTTTTCGCCGAGGCCTACGATCAGGTGGAGGCCGCGATGGGAGGTCAGCCAGTTTCCTGGGCGGAAAAGGAACGCGAAGTGCTTGGCCTCGACCACGGCCAGATCGGCGGACTGCTGCTGGAGAACTGGAACCTGCCCGAAATCGTCGTGGAAGCCGTCCGCTGGCACAACCAACCCGGCCATGCCAAACCCGACGCACTCGTCACCGCACAAGGCGTTCAGCTTGCCGAACTCGTTGCCGAAACCCTCGACACCGAAGAAACTCCAGAGGAACAGATGCAGGCACTGCTGGCCCACCCCTACTGGGAGATCTTCGGAATCGACCAAGCCCACGCCGCCAAAGTCCTCGAAGACACCCGCAGCCAAAGCAATCCCGTGTTTGCCTTGGTGTAAAGGGGCACGGCGCTAAGCCTGCGATCACGGTTCCAGTTCGCGCACTTTGGTGGCTACGAAAATCATCTCACGCGAGTCGTCCGCGAAGGGTGACTTGTCAAAGTCCCCGAAAACATCGACGACGGAAAAGCCGCGGCGTGCCAACATGTGCTCGATTTCGTACCGGAAGAAGTACCGGAAGGGAAACGCGTGTACGAGCTGTTCTTCGCGCCCGTCCGGATGCGTGACGTAGAAGATCATCTCCACATCCATCATTTGCCGGGACCGGTATTGGGCCTTGATTCGGTGCGCCTGGCGCAACACGCTGCCGTCAGAACGGGTGACGCCAGTGCAGTCCTCCTGCTCGTTGAAGCAGCTCGGGCTGCACAGGTACTCCAGATTTGGGTGGAAGAGATCGAGTATGAGAGTGCCGCCGGGGCGGAGGTGCCGGTTCGCGCAACGCAGACAAGCAAGTTGATCTTGCACTGAAATGAGGTGTTGAAACGGCCGAAAAGGTGTGGTGACCAGTGCGAAGGTTTCACCCAGACCGTAGTTTGTCATGTCGCCCCGGATGATGCGGACGCGATTCCGCACTTCGAACGCCGCCTTTTTCAACCTGGAGCGGCATTTCGCCAGCATGAACTCCGACAAGTCGAGTCCGACGATTTGGCAGCCCGATTCGGCTACCGGAATGAGCACGCGACCGGTCCCACATGCCAATTCTAGAACCGGGCCGTTGACGGATCTCGCGTAGTCTACGTAGAACGCGATATCTTTGCGGGCAGCGTACGCGGGGAGTTGATCGTACAGTTCCGCAAGAAAAGGTTGGTCCTCGTATCCCCCAAATTTGCTCATTGAGCCGCTCCAATCCGGGTATGCATGTTCATCAATTACCGGCCGTTATGCATACCAGCGTGGTGAGATCGGTGAGGGCTATGACGCACTACCGCGTCGAAGGGCGGTGTAACTCACAAATATGCTTTGTCTCTCTGGTCAGGCGGCATAGATCACCTCCCGATGGGTAAGTATTTCTTTGCGGCGATAGGGATTGCGCAATGCTTCTTTCACGACAAGATCCACGTCACGTTTCACGATAGATATGAGGTCCTCGCGCATGGCTACCAAATCCCAAAGGTCCCAACCCGCGTCCGACTCGAAACTCATCAGGAAGTCCAGATCGCTTTCCGGCCCGAAATCCTCCCGCAAGGCGCTGCCGAAGAAGGACAACTCGCGTATCCGCCATTTTTTGCAGAACCCGGCCAAGGCGTCTTTATTCAGTCGAACTTGTGAGTTCATGGTTCAACCTCCCTGACGAAAAGCGTACCTCACGTCGTTCGCGGCGATCCATAGCCCCTCAAGGTACCTTTCCTCAACGGGTATCACCCCATATCCGTAGGCGTCTTGGCCCTTCGGTGCGAGGGGGTGAGGCGGTGAAGTTCGGCGAACCAGTTTTGGACGACGACAATTTCCGAGGCGGGAGGCGCGGCGGCCGGGGCGTCGGTTTGTTTGATCATGAGGAAGCGGGAACCGTCCACGGCGATGTGGTAGGTGAAGGCGCGGATGGCGGGGGCGAAGTAGTTCCAGGAGAACAGGCGGCGCGGTTCGGATGCGGAGAACTTCGGTTCGGTCTGGATCGTCACGGCCATGAGCGTGTCGCCTTCGCGGTAGTACAGCTCAAGCCCGTCCGGCGACCATTCCGGTTCGACGCCGCCGTCGAAGGAGACCTGCCATTTGCCGCCGCGGTCGGGAAAGGGTTGCACGTAGACTTCTTCGCGGCCGGTTTCGCCGCCCACGTATGCGATGAACCGGCCGTCCCGCGAGAGCGACGGCGCCCGCTCGAAGGCGCCGGGATCCGACCAAAGCCGCAATCCGCCGGAGCCGTCCGGCGAGCACAACGAAATATGCACGTTCTGTTTCGTGCTGTATTCGACGAGCACGACTTGCCCGCCGTCGGGCGACCACGCGTGGGGGTGATGGACGTTGGGACTGAATTCGAGAATGGTCGGCTCGCCGGTTCCATCGACCCGTTTCCGGCAGAGCGCGGGGCGGCCGTCGTGGGACGTTGAGAAGATCAGTTCCTCGCCGTCCGGTGACCAGACGGGGTATTCGTTGTTGGACTGGTCAAAGGTGAAGCGCGCGTTCGTGCCCTTCGCCAGATCGATGATCCAGATATCGTCCTTTACGCTCACGGCGGCGCGTTCGCCGTCGGGGGCGATTCGCGCGCACTCGTACGATTTGGCCGGCTGGCCCACCGGTTCCTCGTTGCCTTCGCGATCGATCCATACGAGCGTCCGCGTCTGGCGGAAATCCGACTCGTGGACCGTCGGCACATAAACCAAGGTGCCATCGTCGGCCACGTCGAACTGCACGGCGGGCCACTGGGGCGCGGCAATCCGGCTTTCCGGCACGAGAACCGGCGAACCGGTCGCCCGCATGGCCGCCGCGTCGAAGGGCAGTGCCATGACGCGTCCCCGTTGCGTGAACAAGACGTGCCCCGTCCGCACGTAGGCCGGACGCAAGGCGCTTTCCACGAGGACGGTGGTCTTGCGCGCCGCGAAATCCAGCAGCATGACGCGAATCAGATTCAGGTCCGGAGCGTAGGCCGCACCATACAGCAGGCCGCGCTCCTCGGGAACGACCGATGGCGATCCGCAGATAAACCCGCCGGTGCCTTCTTCCGGCAGCGGCAGCAACTCCGGCTCGCCGCCGGTGTCAGGAATGCGCAGCAGCTCGGAAGGCATGCCGGAAATGTAGTAGATGGTTTCCCCGGCCCAATCGACTCCCATGGGATGGCTGACCTCCGCGAGGGTCACCGGAGCGCCGCCGTGGATGGAGACCTTGCGCAAATGGCCGTCGGGGATGGTGAAGTAACAGATCCACTGCCCGTCCGGGGAGAAGGTCGGGCGAATCGCGTGTTCCGTCCCGGCGAGTGCGCGCGTTTCCAACTGGTCGAGGGGACGGACCAGGAGCCGCCGCACGCCGTCGATCACTGCCACGTAGACAAGTTGGGTCCCATCCCGGGAAATCGCGACGGCCGGGTCCAGGTATTCGCGCGGCGGCGAAACCGGCGCGTTCGGGTCGAGCATGATCGACAGGCGGCGCACCGGGATGGAGGAGACGGCCGGCGCGCGCAATGATACCGTCCGGTCTACGTCGGAACGCCGGCCGGACCCGCTTCCTCGAAGCGCATCCCGAATTTCCAGCGCTCCGTCCGACATGTCGCGCAGGCGGTCTTTCGTGTCCTTTTCAAGACAGCGGCGCAACAGTACGCGCACGGCTTCCGGGGTTTCCGCGGGAAGTGTGTTCCAGTCGGGTTCGGCTTCCAGAACCGCGACGAGCGCGTCGGTCGTGGTGTCGCCGTCGAATGGTGGTTTTCCCGATAGACACTCGAACAGGCAACAGCCAAAAGACCACACGTCCGTGCGCTTGTCGAGCGTCTTGCCGCGGGCCTGCTCGGGGCTCATGTACGCGGGCGTGCCGATGAGGTGTCCGTGTTTCGTCGTATGCGCATTGCCGGACAACACTTCGGTGACCGCTTCGTTGGAAGACGTCACGGGCTCGAGAATTTTGGCGATCCCGAAGTCGAGGATCTTCGCCTGTTCATCAGGGGTAATTTTGATGTTGGCCGGCTTCAGATCGCGGTGGATGATGTTGCGGTCGTGGGCAAAGGCAAGCGCCGAGGCCACATGCTCGAAGTACGCCAACGCGCTCCGTAGGGGCAACGGTCCCCGTTGCACGCGTTGGGCGAGCGTCTCCCCTTCGACAAGCTGCATCACGATGAAGGGAGAGGATCCATCCTTCACAAAATCGAAGATAGCTCCGATCGCAGGGTGATCCAATTGGGCAAGGGCGCGGGCTTCGCGCTCGAAACGGGCCATCCGCTCTTCGTCGCTCTTGTACGCTTCGGGCAGGACTTTGATAGCCACTTCGCGCCCGAGCTTGCCGTCGAGGGCGCGATACACTTCGCCCATGCCGCCCGCGCCAAGCAGGCTGCGGATCTCGAATTCGCCCAGTTTTGTTCCAGCGGAAAGTGCCACGGCGGACCACGCCTCCAGCGTCTTGCAGTCGTCATACTTATACCAGAATTTGGGGTCTCCGTTTCGTCATTGACGCTTTTTAGGTGCGGGTATATATTGATCAACGGGCAGTTGATTTGGTGGTCACGAGTCCACGGGGGGGCATACGGGGCGCGCGCAGGAGGGGACCCAATGTCAATCATTTCCATCATTTGCTACTTCCTGGAAATACTTTGGGATGTTTTCGGAGGCGTACCCATTCTTGGCGACATCATCGACGCCATTGGTTCTTCGCTCTGCAATTGATCGGACTTGCGACAAAACGCACTGGCGGGCTCGCTTGCGCGAACCGGCGGAAAGACTCCCTACTCCCCTGCCTTGCGTTTGAACCGGGCGAGCAGTTCGACGTGTTCGGTGTGGGGGAAGAGATCGACGGCTTGCATGTTGACGAGATCGTAGTGTGCGAGGAATGTCGTCATTTCCTCCGCAAGCACCGTAGGCTTGCAGGAAACGTATATGATCTCTGGAGGATTCAGGGCGACAAGCCGTTTCAGCGCCTTCGGGTGCAATCCAGCCCGGGGCGGATCGACGACGACCAGGCTGTTCGATTGAAATGCTTTCTGCGCGTGCAAGGTGTCGCGCAGGTACTTTTCCACTTCCTGCGTAATGAACACGACGTTGTCTGCGCCGTTGACCTCCGCGTTATGGATGCCGTCGACCGAAGCATCTTCGACGCTTTCCACGGAGACCACCCGGTCCACGCGATCCGAACAGCTCAGCGCGATGCCGCCGGAGCCGCCATAGAGATCGTACAGGAACTGTGGCCGGCTTTCTTTCACCCACGACCGGATGAAACCGTAGAGCTTCTCCGTCGCATACGTATTGGTCTGAAAAAAACTGAACGGCGAGAGTCGAAACCGGAGTTTCCGTGTCTGGGCGCCATCGGGCACCTCGAGCACTTCGTCAATCGTAGGCTTACCGTCCAGTACTGTGATTCGGTCGGCGGCGGCGATTTCCGCGCGCCCCGTGAATACCGCGTGTTGAATGCTTTGGCATGGAAACGAAGTTTGCACCGCGTTCACGAACGACTCTGTGTCGAGTTCGCCTTCGTTGGTGATCAGCACGACCATGCGCTCGCCGGTCCGCTTGCCTTCCCGCACGAGCAGGATGCGCAGGAACCCGTCGCGGGCCTTGGAGCTGAACGCGGTCAGTTTTCGCTCGCGCGCCCATAGACGCACCGCATTGAGAAGGGATTCGGCGCCCTCCGGTCCGATGTGGCATTCCTCGATATCGAGGGTCCAATACCACTTTCCGGAGCGTTTGAACCCGAGCACGGTCTCGCGCGGGAAATCTTTGGGCGGCGGTTCAGGATAGTGTTTGCGCCCGAATGTGAGGTCGAGTTTGTTCCGGTAGTGCCAGCAATCAGGCGATGGTTCGATGGGAATCGGCTCTGACCAATGGGCGTCAAACAGCGCACGTAACGTATCGCTTTTGGTCGCGCGCTGATCGGAATAGGGCACGTCCTGAAAAGAACAGCCGCCGCACTCCCCGAAATGGAGGCAGCGGGCCTCGCTCACTTGCGCGGCGGATTCGCGTTCTGATTGATCGTTCACTAAGGATTACTTTCCGATAGAAGGATTCCAAACTGCGTTGCGCCCTTAATTATAGCGGTATCCGGACAGGATCGAAAGTTCGGCATAGCACGTGATTTGAATCCCTCTGTGTGAAGCACTAGTATCGCAAATTACGCTATGACTACCGACACGTACCACGATGCAATGCGGAGTATCCTTCCAGAGCGTCCGGAAGATGGACACAAGGGTACCTTTGGTCATGTCCTTATCCTGGCGACTTCGCGAGGATTCACCGGGACGGCACGGCTCGCGGCGGAGGCGGCGGGCCGGTCAGGCGCCGGTCTAGTCACCGTGGCAATCCCGGAGACGTTGCTCGACATTGTTGCGTCAATGCTGTGGGAATCCATGAGCCTGCCATTGCCGGCCACGGAAGCTGGATCGTTCGCGAGTTCCGCGATTGAGCCTGCCTTGTCGGCGGCGGAGAGTCGCGAAGCGGTTGTTCTGGGACCAGGCATCTCGACCCATGAAGAAACGCGCCAATTTGTCGCCGCGTTTGTCCGCGAGTGCCCCGTCCCGATGGTGATTGATGCGGATGGTCTCAATTGCCTGAGCCGGCACGTAGCTCTGCTCAAGGAATGCGACTCCCCAGTGATCTTGACACCGCATCCGGGCGAGATGGCTCGTCTCGCGGCGTGCTCGACTTCGGATGTGCAAGGAGATCGCGAGGGCATAGCGCGCCGATTCGCCGGAGAACACGGTTGCGTAGTCGTCCTGAAGGGGAAAGGCACCGTGATCGCGGCGCCGGATGGCGCATGCTGCATCAATCCCACCGGGAACTCCGGCCTCGCGACCGGCGGTACAGGGGACGTGCTCGCGGGATTTACCGGCGGCCTGCTGGCACAGGGCATGAAGCCCTACGACGCAGCGCGGCTAGGGGCGTACATGATGGGTCTTGCGGGAGACATTGCCGCGCGCAAGTTCACCCAACGTGGGATGATCGCGCGGGACGTAATCGAGTGCATTCCGGATGCGTGGCGCGAGTTGGAAGGAGTGAAGTAAACCATGCGGTGCTTGAGCGACGTGGGGGAATTCGGATTCATCGACCGCATTTCCCGCCTGATTCCTTCTTCGCCTTACGTCATAGAAGGCATCGGCGATGACTGCGCGGTACTGCGCGTTTCCGATCGCATCGTTTTGGTGACCACCGATTTGTGCATTGAGAACGTTCACTTTCGCCGCGATCGCGTCGCGGCGTCGGATATCGGGTGGAAAGCGGCCGCGGCGTGCATCAGTGATATTGCCGCCATGGGCGGCGCCCCCCTGTATTGCCTCGTCTCGCTTGCGTGCCCGCCGTCCGAGCGAACCTCCTATATCGAAGACCTTTACCAAGGGATGCTCAGCGCCATGTCCCGGTTCGGGACGGTCATTGTCGGCGGTGATACGACGCGGTCAAACGACGGGATTTCCATTGACGTCATCGCCATTGGGGAGGCCATCGGCAACCGGTTTCTTCGAAGACGAGGCGCCAAGGTAGGTGACCGCATCGTCGTCACCGGCGACTTGGGGAGTTCGGCTGCGGGTTTGCACGCCTTGATCAACGGTGTCGACGACAAGGAACTGATTCGCGCCCACATGTATCCGAATCCGCGCGTGCTCGAGGGCCAGTGGCTTTGTGCGCGGAGCGAGGTCCATGCCATGATGGACATCAGCGATGGTCTCTGCCAGGACATGGGGCACTTGGCACGAGCATCCCGGCTCGGGATCGACCTTGAACCTGAACGGTTGCCGGTCAGCCCCGCTCTGGCCCGATATTGCGGGGAACATGGTTTGGATCCGCTGCCGCTCATGTTGTCCGGCGGTGAAGACTACGAACTCGTTTTTGCCATCGATGCACGGAGTGCCGAGAAGATTCTGGACGACTTCCACCATGAGTTCCGTGTACAGACTACCGTGGTGGGCACGGTGACCGACGCCTGGACCGGAGTACGGATTCACGGCGAGAGCCCGGAATCAATTGGTTTCGATCACTTCAAGCCTGCTGGTTAACGCGCAACCCGCACCCTTGCGGGCAAAGCTCAAGGCGCGTTCCCGCGCTTCCATTTGATGTTGCAACCCATGCTGGGGCGTTGATTGCCGGAAACGGGCTTCCCTTCCAAGGTACAATCCAATGCCGCGCGGAGATCCGCACCGGTTACGGGGGCGTTGTTTCCGGGCCGGCTGTCGTCGAGTTGACCGCGATACACGAGTTTCCGGTCCGCGTCGAACAAGAAGAAGTCGGGCGTACACGCGGCGGAATACGCTTTGGCGACTTCCTGCGATTCGTCGTACAAATAGGGAAATGTGTACCCCCGGGTCCGGGCTTCCTCGGCCATCTTCTGCGGGCTGTCGTCGGGATGGGTGGTCACGTCATTCGAGCTGATCGCCACCACGCCCACTCCTTTGCCCTGGTACTCCTTGCCCAACTTGGCCAACTCGTCGGCCACGTGCTTCACGTAGGGGCAATGGTTGCAGATGAACATGACCAACAGCGCCTTGCTGCCGGCGAAGTCACCCAGGGAAACCATCTTGCCCCCGGTGTCCGGTAGGCGAAAGTCCGGCGCGGGTGTACCCAGGGGGATCATGGTGGACGGTGTCAGTACCATCGTGTCGCGCTCCTCTTGGTGCGTGGAACCGAAAGGTCCTCATTTTTCTCGATAGATGAAGCCTTAGCCTATCGCATTTCGCGAGTGGGTTTCGACCGGGATTGCCCAGAATGAACGCCCGCCCTCGCTCTGTACACAAGCGAGGGCGGGCGTCTGGGGAGAGGAGAGCGTTATTCAGCCGGGGCTCTGCCCGTGCGGAGTGCCGTCGATTTGGCCGCCGACTTGTACGTGTTCAAATAGGCGTTAACTCGCTGCAGCCAACTCGTATCGAGACGCAGTTCAATCGAGTCTCGCAGGCTCTGATCCGGCGTCACCTGGAGATCCTGTTTCGCTTGCGGATCCAGGTCTCGGAACAGGGACCGCGACTCGATATCGACACCCTTCAACTGGCCATCGCGACGAATCGTGAGCGGCGCTTTGGCGCCGCGCTCGAGGGCGGCGGCCTTCTTGAAGGTCGTCGGATCGGTGCCGTACTCGTAGAGATAGACCGGGCCGTACACGCCGGTTCCTACGTCGACCTCGTCGAAGTACAAGTCCGTGCCGGACTCGTAATCGAGGAGGGCGTCCAGCCAGTCGAAGGGCAGCCCGGCTTCATAGTCATAGGCGCCGAATACGCGGCCCTCGGAGAAGCCGTCGTTGTACCCGTCCGCCCAGCCGCCGTTTTCGTATTCGGTGTGGACATCGTAATACAGGAAGTCCAGGTAGTCCGGCCAGAAGGCGTTGTCGTAGCCCTCACTGAAACCCAGGATAAACGCGTAGTGGTAGTCGACGAAGTACCCGTCATTGTACGCGTACCAGATGCCGTCCCAGTAGCCCGCATCGTAAGGCGGGAAGTCGTAGTAAGGAATCGAGCTTCCGTCATAGTAGATGGGACTGAAATCGATGGTGTCGTACCCATCGTAATAGCCGTCCCAGTACCAATCGTCCTGTGCAAAGCCGTAGTCGAAACCTTCGTCATAGGTGCCTTCCGTGGGCGTTCCCGAGGGACAGCCCGCGCCAAGAAGAACCAAGGCAGCGATGACTGGTGTATATCGAATCGTTCTCAAGAACGTGCGCATGTCGTATACCTCCCGGATGCGTTAGCGACGTCCCCGGCCGCCGCCACCGCCGCCACCGCGGCTGATAGACGGACGGTCAAAGGACCGTGAGGGGGCCGAGATTGAAGGCCGCTCGATGGACCGAGACGGGGCCTGTATCGAAGGCCGCTCAATGCTACGAGTCTGCGGCGCGACGGACGGCCGTTGAATCGAAGGCGAGGGGGCCTGTATCGAAGGCCGCTCAATGCTACGAGTCTGCGGCGCAACGGACGGCCGTTGAATCGACCGCGAGGGCGCCTGTACTGACGGCCTTTCGATGGACCGCGTTTGCGGTGCTACAGACGGCCTTTGAATCGACCGCGAAGGCGCTTGCGGTACGCTCACTCTTGGCGAGTTATCCCTGTTCGGGATACTCCGCGAGATGTTGGGCGCGCTGGATCGCGGCGATGGCGTCGTAACACGCGGCGTGATGTTCCGGTTTGGCGTTGACGCGATGCGTGGGGACTCCGTCCGCTGCGGGGTGGAAATGCTCCGCGGCGTTTCCGGGCGCGAGGGCGAAGATGCCCGCGGCGTCGGCAAGGTCCTCTCCGCAGGAGTCCGCGTGATGCCCGTGCGCGACGAGGGTGATTCCGTGCGGGCCGGCGGTGTCGTAATCCGCGGGCTCGTCCGTCCCGAATCGGTGCGGGCGGATGTCTCCGTGCGCGACTGCGCACGAGACGGCAGACTCATGGAACCCAGCGTTGAGCGCTCCCGCGTTGGCGTACGGGACATCAGTCCTGAACGTCCGGAAGACGAGTCATTAGTCGAACCCGCGCTCTGCGGCAAGGACCGTTCGGTGTTTCGCGTTACACGGGAAAAGTCCGGCCGCGTCGCTTCTTGCGGCTGCCGGTCGGCTCGCGTCAGAGAGCGAATCGGCGTCCGTTCCGAGGTCGATGCGGCGCTGCTCGACCGGGTATCGCTGTCCGTGCGAGTCGTCACCCGCTCGCGGATGGACGACATCCGGCGTCCGGCGTCCTCGTCGCGCTCGGTCATGCGGTTCCAGATGCCGCCGGTGCGTTCCGCGTCGGTGTTGCGCAAGGTGCGTTCGCTGCTGGTTCGCGGCGCGCTTGCCGCCGGCGAACTCGGCGCGTCGGACGATCCACTGCGGATGCTTCGGGCCTCGCGAAGCCGCGAGCCTTCGGGTCTTCCGTCAAGTTCGCGGAGTGTCGCGGTGGTACGGTCGCCACGCCGGACCAGGCTGCGCGGATCTTGCGTAGCGCTGGATTCCACACGGGCCGACCGCACGCGAGAGCCACGTGAGGCGTCGTCTATTGCGGTTCGTACGCTACGGTTTCCACGTACCGAGGTGCCCGCATCGGATGCGAACCGGACCCGGTTCACGGACGATTCCAGACGCGATACCCGCTCAGAAGCGGCCAGGCGCGTGCTTGTGCCGCCCGTCAACCCTCGGATGACGCGCTGCGGCGAATAGTCGCGCACGAGTGCGGACGAACCGAAATCGGGCAATGGCGCACGGTAGCTGTTGCCGATGTTGATGTTCCAGATGTTAATTTCGCCATTGTTGACGCCGTTAAAGATCGTCGAATATGCCGGATACGTCGCGGTGGGACCGTAATACAGCAGGCTGTTTACCGAGCAATAGCTGCTCGCGCCGATGCTGATGCGCACGTCGCCGACGGTGAAGGACGCGCCACCGTAGTAGACGGGGCGGTCATAGAGATCGAGCGGCGCCCATACGAAGTTGTCACCATAGCGGACCGTCACTGCCCAGGCCGGCGACCAGACCGGGTCGTAACACCACAGCCAGCCGTAGCCGGAGTTGTAGGTCCAGCGGCCGTAATGGGAGGTCGTGTAGCAGAAGGGATAGCTGCCAACCCACGTGTAGCCGTAGGAAGGCACGTAGCTCCAGTATCCGCTCCGGTACGGCACGTATTCCGTAACGACGGTCGGACGCCAGTACGTGCGGTTGTCCACATAGACCCACTCGCCATAGGAGTTCAAATCGGAGTAGCCGATGGGCGTCGTATTGCGGATGGGCTCCGGAATCGCAGTGTCACCCAGCGCCAGCGTTTTCGCCCGTTCGCGGTTCCAGGAATCAAAGCTGTCTTCCGCGCTCCGGTCGAAAGGCATCGGTTCCGATGGCAGCAGCCCCGGATCGATGAACACGCGGTAGCCCGACGTTACCGCTACAGGCGCTCCGCCGTCGGCGGACACCACCGCGCGCCCCCAACGGACGCTGACGGTAGTGGCGCCGTCGCCGACGACGTCAATCCGCACCTGCGTGTCTTTATCGACACCAATGCGGGCCGCAGGCGTCCGGAAAAAGAAGTCACCCGTGCTGCGGTTTACCCGTTGCACGTAGAATGATCCCGTCCAGGCCAACACGTTTGCGCTCGGCGGTAATTGATC
The DNA here is from genome assembly GCA_045863335.1 of Candidatus Hydrogenedentota bacterium. Classification (GTDB taxonomy): domain Bacteria; phylum Hydrogenedentota; class Hydrogenedentia; order Hydrogenedentales; family SLHB01; genus JAHDWY01. The sequence continues at coordinate 12,817 of BTVY01000041.1, forward strand.
GATTTCCGCCTTGCTCTGGTCGGCCAGGCGCAGGAACGAGCCTCCCGACATTTCCACTTCGAGAACACCTTCCTGGTCGACCCATACCGTGTCGCCAGGCAGGATGAGCGTATTCACGCTCGCGTAGCTCCAGTCGGCGTCCTCGCTGCCTTTGACCAGCGCGCCGCCGGAGTCGTAACTCACCCGCGCGTGAAGCAGGTCGTCCGCCGCCGCTCCGGCCGCCGCGAAGACGGCAGCCACAACGATGGAAAGGGGCAATCGCGCACGACTCGCCCAGCCGGTGGTTCGTTTTTTCGTTGCCGTTTTCATGTCCGCACCTCCAGGGCCGCCCCGGAAACACTGGTTCGCGACCCGATTAACTCGCCTGTAGATACGGACGAGATTCGCCAAGAGGCATTCACGATGAAGCACGATTCGTTGACTGGCGTAAAGGTGATTGGTAGACTTTCTTTACAGAATCTTTTGAATTCACACTATTTGTGGGTCGCGCAGCATCCTCACGGCACAACGCGCGACTTGCGCGTCCGACCCGGGGAATCCGGAAAGGTGTGCAGGGGATGGATGATGTCTTGGACCGCGGTCATATGCTGGCGGACCGGTTTCGGTTGGAACGCAAACTGGGGCACGGCGCGGTCGGAACCGTGTGGCTCGCCCGCGACACGCTGCTCCACGACGAGCCCGTGGCCTGCAAGCTACTGTTGCCCGCGTTTTCGGAGGATCGGCGCGCCATCGCGGACATGAAACGCGAAGTGCTTCTGACGCGCAAGCTGCGCCACACCAACATCGTCAGTATCTACTCGTTCTGGGAGGCGCAGACCATCCGCTTCATCACCATGGAGTACATCGAAGGCAAGAACTTAAGTCAGATGTTATCGGCACGGGAGTCGCCGTTCACTCTCGCCGAGATTCTCCCCTGGTTTGAGAGGATATGCAGCGCCCTGGATTTTGCGCACATCAGTGGCATACTCCACCGCGACGTGAAGCCCGCGAACATCATGCTCACGCGGGAGGACGACGTACGGCTCGCGGATTTCGGGATCGCACGGACGGCACGCGAAGCGCGATCCCGCGCGACGGGTCACGTGACCAGTGGAACGCTGCTCTTTATGAGTCCGGAACAGCTCATGGGCGAGCCGTTGGACCAGCGCAGCGACGTGTACAGCCTCGCGGCAACCTTGTACGAGTTGTTGAGCGGCGCGCCACCCTTCTACAAAGGGTCTATCGTCTCGCAGATTCAGTCGAAAGAACCGGCACCCATTCCGTACTGTGGGGATGCGGTAAACCGTATCGTATTGAAAGGGCTCAAAAAGGATCCGCAACAACGCTACGGCTCCTGCGGAGAATTGTTCGACGCGCTGGCTTCGGTCGCCGGCTATGAAGCGGTGAACGCGGTCTGCGCCTCGCGCGCGCCTTCCCAGGCGATAGCGAGTATCGATCCCAACGCTGAGACGGTTGCGCTTCCAGTCGGGGGCGCTGCCGCCAAGCCATTGGGGGCGTTGTTGGTGGACGCGGGACTCGTGACCGAGCAGCAACTGGTCGAGGCCCTACTCAAACACGAGGCCACCCGCGAGCGGCTCGGCACTGTTCTTGTGCGGCTTGGATATGTGAGCCCGGACAATCTCGCTGAGGCGCTCGGCCAGCAACTCCGTATTCGATCCGTAGCGTTGCGGTCCGCAGAGCCGGACCCGGAATTGCTGTCGAAGATTGGGAAGGAATCCGCCCAATTGCACCGGGCCATCCCGCTGCGGCGTGATGGGCACCGGGTCATCGTCGCCATGGCAGACCCGCTGAATTTCGACGCGCTCAACGCATTGGAAGCCCTGCTGGATGCACCGGTGGAACCTCGAATTGCCACCGAAGCCGACGTCGCAGGCGCCATCGATCGCGCGTATCGCAGTATCGCCCCGCCATCGTAGCCGTCCCTGAACTTGAAGCATTCGCGGTTTTGACCTACGATGGCCCGGTTGTTGCAGCGGGATGTGGGGATTTTCGGGGAAACCCCCGCGGCACAGCGGATGCCGCAGCGGTTTCCTGCCTTTTTGCACTGCACGGCGTGAAATGTGAGGACACGTCCGCCCGCGAGCGGGCCGTGAACCAACCAGGGAAGAGAAGACCGATGAGTCCACTAATGCGAACTCGACTATCCATCATGATGTTCCTGCAGTTTATCGTGTGGGGTGCTTGGTATGTAACCATGGGCACCTATCTCACGTCGATAGGGTTTCAAGGCACCAGCGTCGGGTTCGCGTACAGCTCCACGGCATGGGGCGCGATTCTCGCCCCATTTCTGGTGGGAATGGTCGCCGACCGCTTTTTCCCCGCCCAAATCGTACTCGGCGTTTCTCACCTGATAGGCGCTGCTCTTATGTTCCTGGTCTCGAGGACCACCGATCAGGTTCCGTTCTTCGTGCTGCTGTTGGCATACGCCATCACGTATATGCCCACGCTTGCTCTGGTCAACGCCATCTCGTTTCACCAGATGGCAGACCCAGAACGCCAATTCCCTTCTATCCGGGTGTTGGGCACACTGGGGTGGATTGTGGCAGGGCTGTTCATCGGGAAGATGGGAATCGAGGCCACCGCTAAGCCAATGCAATTGGCGGCGGCTTGCTCCGTAGTGCTGGGCATTTACAGCTTCACCCTTCCCAATACGCCTCCGCGTTCAAAGGGCAAGTCGGCGTCGTTTCGCGAGATCCTCGGAACGGACGCATTGACCCTGATGAAAGACCGGTCCTTCGCAATCTTCGTGATTGCATCGCTTTTGGTCTGTATCCCACTTTCCTTCTATTACAGCTTTGGCAACCTGTTTCTTAACGAAAACAATATTCAAAATGCCGCGGGCAAACAGACCATGGGGCAGATGTCCGAGTTCTTCTTCCTGCTGGTGATGCCGTTCTTCTTCAAGCGGCTTGGCGTCAAGAAGATGTTGCTCGTCGGCATGGTGGCGTGGGTTGTACGGTATATCCTCTTCGCGTACGCGGAGAACAGCACGCTTGTGCCTCCGTTGACCGCCGATGCTCTATTGACCTCGCTCACCTTCGTATCGATGTTCTATGTAGGTATTCTACTTCACGGGGTTTGCTTCGACTTCTTCTTCGTGACCGGGCAGATCTACGTGGACAAGAAGGCGCCTGCGGAGATTCGCGCGAGCGCCCAAGGCTTCATCGCGCTCATCACCTACGGTGTGGGCATGGTCATCGGCACGTGGTTCTCAGGTGTGGTCGCGGAGCACTACCAGATCGTGGACGCCGCAGGCGCCATCGTCGGCCATCACTGGAAATCGATTTGGGTTATTCCAGCGGCAATGGCGTTCGTGGTCATCGTCTTGTTCACAATTCTGTTCTCGGACAAGGACGTGCCCGTGGCAGAGAGCGAAGTCGCGGAACCCGAAGCGCAACCGGAAGGATAGGCGAAGCATTCAACGGAACATGCGGGTCGGCGTTAACACGCTCTTTCTCATTCCCCGGGAAGTGGGGGGGACCGAGATCTACGTGCGGAGCGTATTGCCCGCGTTGCAGGCGATCGAACCCAACTTCGAAGTCGTGGTTTTAACCCACCCGGGAAACCACCACACCGTTTCATCCATTTAGCGGGTGCGCAACCATGTCCCAGCCCAAAC
>BTVY01000041.1:16445-67914 GCA_045863335.1 Candidatus Hydrogenedentota bacterium
AATTTTGATTTGGGGTTTTCCACCACCGGTTAAAACCACGACTCGTTTTCTTCCTTTGAGCGGGTGCTCATCGATGTCCCTGCCCAATCGCGGGCGCGGCGTGTAATTGCGGAACAGGTCGTGCTACCGGGCGCCGCCGCGAGGGCCGGAATCGACATACTTTATTCGCCGGGATACACGCTTCCGCTTCGCGCGCCGTGCCCCCAAGTCGTCACCATTCATGATACGCAGTTCCTGGATCATCCGCCGGATTTTCCGTGGTTGTCGCGGCAGGTCCAGCGCGTGCTGGTCGGCCGCGGCGCCCGTGTGGCGCGAGCCATTGCCACGGTGTCCTCCTTTTCTCGGGGCCGGATCGCCCGGTATTTCGGCGTGCCGGAGGAGAAGATCTTCGTCGCCCATTCGGCGTTGTCGGGACTTTTCGAAATCCCGCGATCGTGCCCGGTGGACAAGCCGTATCTGCTCTACATCGCGAATACCTACCCCCACAAGAACGCGCCACGCCTTGTGCGAGCCTTCGCCGAGATCGCGGATCAACTACCCCATCGCCTCGTAATCTGCGGGCAGCCGCGCGAGGGAGAGCCGCCGCCCCATCCCCGAGTGGACCGCATCCACCACATCCCGTATGAACAACTGATTGGTCTCGTGCAAGGCGCCGATCTCATGGTCTTTCCTTCGCTATATGAAGGATTTGGGCGGCCCGTAGTGGAAGCGCAAGAGGCGGGAACGCGTGTCATCGCGGCGAACAATGCATCGATACCAGAGATCGGAGGGGATGGCGCGAGTTACTTCGACGCCACGACGGAAGAGAGCATTGGAGAGGCAATCCTGGCGGCGCTTTCCGAATCCGTAGATGAGCGCCACCGGTACCTTGACGCCGGGCGGAGGAACGCGAAGCGATTCACGTGGGAGGCGTGCGCCCGTCAGACGCTCGCGGCGTTCCGTCACGCGCTGGGATCGTGATGGGCCAACCGCGCGTTGTGGCGTTGCGATTTACTCGCCGCTGATCTCATGCCAGGCCCGGTCGGCTTTTTCTGTGAGTTCCTTTTCGTTGCGGATCCAGGGCGTGCGCGCATTTTGGATGAGACCCGAATAGAACAGAAACAGGCGGCCGTCCGTAATCGTATAGTTTCGCGGGTCGACCTCAACCATATCACCGCCGGCCATGGCGGTCGCACACCAACCGCCATATTCGGGCAAGTATTTCTCCGGGTCTTCTGCGAAGGCGTTCCGGTTCTCCTCCGACTCGAAAAGATATGTTGCGCCGGCGTACTGTTCGGAGAGCGCCGGGTCACCCATCTCCGGTCCGTCGCGGAAATAGCTGACGGGATCGAATCCGTTTAACGCCGGTTCTCCGTCGACCAAGTTGTAATGGTGCCGCGTGCGCCACCGGCGAAGTTCCGCGATTTTGGATTTGAAATCATCGAAGGAGTAGCGGTCCCGGGTGTCCTTCCCCACGTGACGAAAGACCTCCTTGCCATCGGAGTCCAACACGATCAACGCCGGGTAGTGGACGACCTCGCCGTGGAATTCGTACCCGTCCGGAATTCCGAAGGCTTCCGCAAGTTGCGCGTCCGGGTCCTGGTAGATTGTCGGCGCAGGAGGCGCATCGGGACTCGCGGGTTTCAGACCATCAGCCCAGGCTACAGTGGCTTCCTCGGGGTCCGGTTTGAGGAACACATGCGTGACTCCCGGGACCTCACCCGCCCTGGCTGCGTAGTCGCGGGTGGTGCGAAGACAGATTGGACAGTCCGTCTTCAGCAGGAAATGGAGCGCAACATAGTCGGACTTCGCGTCCGACAACCGAAATACGTTGTCGCCACCGGCTTCGTAGACCGTGAAGTCCGCAGGCGGGTCGGCCTCGACGATGCCACTGGCCATAAGCCCTGCGGCCAGCGTTCCAAGGAAGGTAAGCGGCAACGCTCGATGCATCGTAGTTCCTCCCGTGCGGGGCGGCCTCAATCCATGAAATGGTCGACGGCCACCCGCAGTGCTTCTGCGACGGATATCGCCTGAAACGGACACCCTCTTGGACGGTGCGGTGCTTCCCCGTCGGCCATTTCTGACAGGTGCCCGATTCCCGCGCGTTCCAGGTGTGCCTCGATCGGTGGAAGAAACCGGGTACGAGCATCCTCCCGGGCCTTGTCATCTCCACCGCGGACGCGTATCCACGCATCGATAAAGGGACCCAAAAGCCACGGCCATACCGTGCCTTGATGGCATGCGCCATCCCGATCGACGACTCCGCCTTCGTAGTGCCCGCGATAGCCGGGATCGGCCGCCGCCAAGGTGCGGATGCCCATGGGCGTGTATAGATGGGACTCCACTGCATCCACGACCGCCCGAGCTGGATCACCCTCGAGGAGCGGAAACGGAAGCCCGCCAACGGCGAGGATCTGATTTGGCCGGAACGCGGCATCCGTCGTACCCGGGCGATGGTCCACGTCCACCACGTCGTAAAGGCGCCCCAGCGCACTGTTCCAGAACCGTTCCCGGAACGCATCGAGACCTCGTTTGTACACGGCGCCCCACTCGTCTTCGAATTCGCTCAACATTCGCAAGGCGTTGAGCCAAAGCGCCTGCACTTCGACGGCTTTGCCGACGCGTGGCGTCACGACCCAATCGTCCACCTTTGCATCCATCCACGTCAGTTGCAGACCCGGCCCGCCGGCGGCGAGCAGCGCGTCGGCGTCCATGTGAATACCGTAGCGCGTCCCGTCGGCATATGCGGCAACCACCTCGTGCATGGCTTTCTGGATCGTCGTTCGTATTTCCTCCGGAAGTGCCGGCTTGGAGGACTTCGCCTGCTCCAGGAACTCGTGGGCGGCGACGACGTACCATAGCGAAGCGTCCACCGAATTGAACTCCGGAGGCACGCCCGGTTCCGGGTAAACGTTCGGAAGCATGCCTCCATCGATAGCCGGAGCCCAATCCAACAGAATGCGTTTTGCTTCCTCCATGCGGCCGGTACGGATGCACAGCCCGCGCAGTGAAACAAAGGTATCTCGGCTCCATTCCTGGTACCAGGGATAGCCCGCCACAATTGCGTTGCCCGACCCGCGCCGAACCACGTAGGCGTCTCCCGCCTGGTGCAATACGCTGGGGAACGCGTTGCGCCGGTCCCGTTCCGCCGAGCGCAACCGGTCGACGACCTTTGCAGTGGACGCACCCTGTGCGCCGAATACTGCCTCGTGGCCCTCCGCGGCAACCATCCAAATTGCTTCACCCTGGCTCAAATCCCAGCGAAAGGCGCCAGGGGATGCGAGATCCTCCAGATAGTCCAAGCCGCGGTCCCGCTCCTCTTCATACAAGAAGCTCCGGTACCACTCCTCTTCATGGACATACTCGCCATTGGTGAGGGACACGATCGCCGGCTTATCGGGGTACGGTCTCCAAATCACGCGCCCCTCTAATAAGGAGAGGTCGAATCGAAAGGCGGCATTTTCCCGGTGCAACTGATGAAAGTCCCGGCCGGAAATGTAAGGCCGGACAGACAACACGCAACCCTCGGCATCGCCCAGTACGCGCCAAGTCAGGATGCAGGCTGAATGACCGTGCGGTACGAAAAGTTGATGCTCCACGCAAGTGCCATCCGCAAGGCGAAATTGCCATCGGGGCCATGGATCTGCTTCGAAGGCGTCAATCCGGTCCCAGGCGTGGGGATGGACGACTCCGGGATCGTAGACTTGGGAGGTGATCGGGAAGTTGCCCTGAGGTGTGTCCAACCAGGCATCGAAGCCGTTTACCAGCGCCAGTCGGCGATAACCCGGAGAGGCCACGGTTAAGAGGGCGGCGTGATACCGCCTCGTGCGGATAGCACTGACGGTCCCGGAGGCGAATCCGCCGAGACCATCGGTTTCGAGCCACTCGTCGTGGGTATTCAATTGCGCGGGCATACTGTCTCCACCGCCGGCCAGACAAGCTGATCGGCTCTCATGTATTCTGCTGGAAGAGATTTAGAAGTCAGCGGCGGCCGGGAAGGGCCACGGCCGATTATTCCAGATACGTAGAATCTGATGGGGCGATTCCAAAGGATGCCCGGCAACTCCGGCCGCGGGCGACACCCTGTCAGCGGCTCATCGTGGAATGCGTATCGCTCCCGCGCGCAATTTGCTTGAAATAGACGATTTCGGGATCTTCCTCGTCCAGGTTTTCGATGTTGCCGCTCCGGATGAACCCGAGGGATTCACAAAGCCGCTGCATTTCCATGTTGGATTCATTGGCCGACGTGAACAGCTTGTCAGTCGGCGCGATACTCTCGGCATATTCCACCAGCGCCGACGCGATGCCCTCTCTGCGGCGGCCCGGATGAACGATGAGAAACGAGATAAACGCGTGACCGTAGAACGTTTCTTCAAGCACCATGAAGCCCACGTGCTCGTCGTCAATGGATGCTTTGTAACAATGCCCGGATGCAATTGCGCCGGACAGAAAGCTGCGACGCTCGCTACTGCCAATGACCAGCCGGTCGATCGCGCACAGCGCGTTGAGATCGGACTCGGTTGCTTCTGCCACGTGGACCATGCTTATAGTCTAAACCCTACAATGGGCTGATTCCAAGCAGGAAGTTCACCGCCCGGCCGGGGAAGCAACCGCATGGTATACTCGTGCCATGAAAACTTGGATCCAGTATGTCCCCAGGTTGGCCAGCGCCGCGGCGGGGGCGATCTTGCGGGTCGCGAAGCCCTCGCCCCGGCACGAGCAGGATCGTCAGGTTCGTGTGATGTCGCGACTGGTGATTGCGGGCCTGGGCGTCCTTGCAGCCGTATCCGCGTCGCTGGTTTCGTATGTGCCGAGCAGCGCGGAGTTTTTCTATGTGGCGAGCTTGGGGCGCTATGTGAATTTGGCCCTTTCCACCATTTCGGGTTTGGTGCGATTTAGTCTGGTGGAATTCACTTTGGTGGGATTTGTTCTCTGGTTTCTCCGTCCGGGAATTCCGGCGTTGCGACATGTCGCCCAAGGCCGCCGCCGGGCTTCGAACGCCCTTCTTGGAGGTCTTCTTCGCACCGGAGCCACTGCGGGGACGGTCTTGATTGCCTTCTATGTGCTGTGGGGGTTTAACTACGCCAGACCCGACCTGATAGCCCGGATGGGGTGGGATTCGCTGGAGCAGGATGGTCCGGACTCCGGTTGGAACACGCTGGAAGATTCGGAGCTGATTCGTCTATGCAGCGAACTGGTCGATATGACGAACTTCTGCTATATCGAAGCCACCGGCACGACCGATCTGGGTATGCCCAGCATGCCTCAAGCGCCGCTATCCACGATCGACAAGGAATTGGACGACGCCTTTGCGGCCGTTGCGAGGGAGTTGAGTTTACCACCCGTTTTTGCGGAGCGCCGTGGTCCCGCCAAGCCCATACTTGGCTCGCCGATCATGAGTGCGCTGGGCATCGCGGGCTTCTACTTTCCCTACACGGGCGAGGCCAATTTCAATCAGCAGGCGCCCCACTGCCAGCGCCCACACACCATCGCGCACGAGAAGGCGCACCAACGCGGCATTACCGGCGAGGACGAGGCGAATTTTCTGGGGTTCCTGGCATGTGCGAATAGCGCGGATCCGTACACACGATACTCGGGCTACTTGTTCGCGCAACGCCAACTCTTCACGGAACTTGTCTTGCGCGACCGGGACGTTGCGATGGTCTTGTTGCACCGCCGCCTGCCTGGCGTGCAGCGGGATGTGGACTGGCTTCGTTCGTTCTGGGATGGATACAGGGGCGCGCCGCGCTCTGTCAGCCTGGCGATGAACAACGTCTACCTCAAGGCGAACCATGTGGAAGGCGGGCTGAGTTCGTATCACCGGAGCGCGCAGCTGCTGGTGTTGTATGCCCGGCACAAAGGCGGCTCTTGCCTCGTTCGTGTCCAGCCGGCCTCCGCGTCAACCACCTGATGAATCCGCCAAGGTAATGCGAACACGTTCGCCGGAATTCTTCGTCGGCTTTTCTCACCGCCTCCTGGGGTACTTGGTATAGGCGGAACGCGTTGTAACAGTGACAAAAGCGGGTTGGTTCTCCCGTTCCGAAAGCGGTGAAAAGCGTACGGCCGTGTCCGCAGCGGAACGGACACGGCCACTCATCAGAGGAGGGGGATCCTCGGGATGGGCAATCCGTGATACGTCTGACGCTTACGGCGATTTCGCCGCCGGCGTCTATCTACTCTACCGGCCAGCGTGCGCGTTGTTACTCGGCCAAATGCCCGATCCTCATCGTTTTCCGCACTAATGGACTTATCGTCGGCGCCTAATGCGCTGCTAACAACCCGGATTCATACTTCGCGTCAACAGAGACGCCATCCCACACGGGCTTTCGTGACCGCAAATCCGCCACATCCAAGTGCTCCGACCAGGTCACGGAAGCCCGCGTCCTCTGGCGCACCGGAAGTATGGGAACAGGAAAGGCAATCGATGTGTCTGGCTAAGTCACAGAAGACTTCGGAGTCCAGCGTCCACATCGAAGGAACGTTTGCGGTCGCTCCGATTTCTCAAGGTATCCAGCCAAAACGCGTGTATGAGCATTTCGGCTTGTGGTGGGTGTTTCGGGCGTCGACACCACCGGGAGAATCGCCGAGGCTGGGCCCATTTCAGGATCGTGACGCTGCGGAACGCGCGCTGGATGGATTCTGTCGTACGATGCTTATCACGAGAACCCAGGATTCGCGCGCTCCGGGCCACTAGCCAATACCGGAGCTACTCGAGTCCGTACTTCCGAATCTTATATTGCAGCGTCGTGCGTTTGAGGCCCAGATGCTCCGCAGCTTTGGTCTTGTTCCAGTGAAACCGTTCCAACGCCGCGGCGATCATCTGACTTTCGAGTTGATCGGTCCGTTGGGCCAGAGACGCGGCTTCTGGAATGCCCGCAGCGACGCCAGCCGGTGTGGCAGGCTCCGGTTCTTCCTGCCGGAAGAACATCTCAGGTGGTATTTCCGCTCGGGTGATGGAGTCGCCTTCCGCCAATACCACGGCACGTTCCAGCACGTTCTCCAATTCACGCACATTCCCGGGCCAGGGGTACCGCATGAAGAAACTCAAGACGTCATCTTCGACGGAAAGGACATCCTTTCCCTGTTCCCGGCTGAAGCGGTTGAGGAAATGGTCGATCAGCGCGGGAATGTCGTCCGCACGGTTGCGGAGCGGCTCCACGTTCAGCGAGAACACGTTCAGGCGGTAATAGAAATCCTCCCGGAACGTGCCCGCAAGGATGGCTTCCCGAAGGTCCCGGTTTGTCGCCGCGACGATGCGTACATCGACCTTAATCGGCATCACACCGCCGACCCGTTCAAATTCGCCCTCCTGCAATACGCGCAGGAGCTTGGTTTGAATGTTGGGATCGATTTCGCCTACCTCGTCCAGAAATAGAGTGCCCGTGTGGGCGCGTTCGAAGCGGCCGATCCGCTGGCGATCCGCCCCCGTGAAGGCCCCGCGTTCATGACCAAACAGCTCGCTTTCGAGCACACCGGGGGCTAAGGCTGCGCAGTTGAGCGCGACAAACGGAAGATCCTTTCGCGGACTTGAATCATGGATGGCGCGGGCGACCAGTTCTTTGCCGGTTCCGCTTGGACCCGTGATGAGAACGGAACTTCGGCTGGGACCAATCTTCTGAATCATCTTCAGCAGGCTGCGAGTCTGCGCGCTGTCGCCCACCATTCGGCGCGAATCCGAGGTGCCCGCGGCTGGCTTCTGCGGTCGCGCGCCCCCGACGATTTTCTCGACCTTGAGTTCGATTTCTTTGAGCTTGAAGGGTTTGGCGATAAAATCCCGAGCGCCGAGCCGCATGGCTTCCACGGCCGTTTCGATGGTCCCGTAGGCCGTCAGCATGATGACGGGGCTATCGAAGGCGGATGCCCTCGCTGCGCGTAGTACGGCAATGCCGTCTTTCTCTGGCATTTTCAGGTCGGTAATGACCACGTCAAACCGGCGCGCATCCAGAAGCTCGATGGCTTTCGCCCCATTGGATACCGCAGATACGGTGAACTTGTCTTTGAATGCCTCTGCGAGAACGTCGCGGATACCCGCTTCGTCGTCGACGACGAGCATGCTGGGTTTTCGTGATTGCGTTTCCACCCTGGTAATTCCTCAGGTCCCCGTTGCCAGCATGACTCTACCACCGGCGCATCGAACCGTCAAACCTCGCAGGGCGGCGGTAAGCGCCGCTGGCTCAATCGTTGAAGAGGTTCTTAAAGGTGTCCAGTTGATCCGGCGGTGCTGCGTCGGAAGCATCCCCGAAAAGGCTGTCCAGCTTCCGGCGCGCTGCAGTCGATTGATCGCTGGACGCTTTCTCGGCCCGAGTATCCCGGAATTCGAACTCGTCGCAGAAGTTCGCGCCGGCCCGATCCCCGACCCAATCGGTGGTCGGTATGGCGCATTGATTGTGAACAGAGGGATCGTGAAACCGGCAGTTCAGGCAACAGTGCAAATAGGCCGAGCACTGTTCACAGAACTCCTTAACGCCCGGTACCTTCTTTTCGCTTTCCCAGGGGTGTCCGCATCGGTGGCACGTCCGCATAGCACCAATCTCCCTGCGTCCTCCAACTGACTCCAATTATCTCAGCGTATGCGGATGTCGCCTCCAGTGTCAACGCCAGCGGGCGAACGCTTGCTTGGATTCACGGCTGTAGTATCCGTTACAATTCGGCCCGTGGCCCAACCCGAATGATTGGAGGATTTCATGGTCGACCCCGAACTCCTGAATATACTCGTCTGCCCGGAGAACAAGACGCCGGTCAGCGAAGCCGATTCGGAACTCGTGGCCAAGATTAACGCCGCGATTGAGTCCGGCACGCTGAAGAACCGCGCCGGCGAGCAGGTGCAGGAACACATCGACGGGGGACTGGTTCGTGAAGACCGGCAGTATCTATATCCTGTTCGCGACGATATCCCGATCATGCTCATCGACGAAGCCATTCCACTCGAGAATCTGTAGTGGCGTCCGGTCTATCGCGATAAGCGTCTGCGCTGGAGTCCCTCCAATTTCGCGATAAACGCGGTCGCGCGATCCTGCATTTCCGAGGCGAGGTCGTCGGCGCGGCGCGTGAACCAACTGTGCCCCGCCACCGCAGGAATCGCGACGCACAACCCCGTAACGGTCGTCACAAGCGCTTTGGAAATTCCGTCAGAAAGCACTTGGGGATTGCCCAATCCCTGTGTGGTGATGGCGTTGAACACGGCGATCATGCCCAGTACCGTGCCGAGAAGTCCCAGCAGAGGGCTCACTCCCGCGATAATCTCGAGCAGCGTCAATCCCCGCTCCAGAACGGTCATTTGATTACGGCCCGTGGCGTGCATCCCTTCGATAATTTGCGTGTGATCCAGGTGGCGCGACTTGAGGATTTCTTCCACGATTCGCGCGAAAGGTCCGCGTGCTTTCCGGCAGGCGAGAATGGCCTCGTCGTCGGCCGTGGTCCCCGAATACTGATCGACGACGCGCAGCACCGCGGGGTCAATGATTGCAGAACGCCGCAACGCGATCGCCCGTTCAATAATGATGGCCAAACCTAACAGCGAACAGATGCCTAGGGGAACCATGGTCCAGCCCCCCTGCCGGATCATTTCAAACGTGTCAAACACGGTAACTATCTCCTTATCATTCGCGCGGACTGACGGATGGCCCGCTACCTTACACTCCGGTGCAGCCTAAAGGAAACTGAACGTCCACCGGATTTCCAGGTTCTTGCTGCGATACATCTGCGGCACTTCAAAGGGAAAGGGCGGGAAGGGCCCGGCCCGTTCGATGGCCTCTTTGCACAAGCCAGCATACGAGGCGCTTTCGCCGGCTTCGATTACCGTCACATGGACGAGCCGCCCGTTAGGATCGATGGCGCAATCCAGGACGGCGCGTGTCGTGGAGGAACCGGAGTACCGCAATTGAATGAGCGCTTTCCAGCGGCGCTCGACCCGATCCCGCACCTCGCGCAGGTAAGGCGCGAACTCGCTTTCCATCGCCTCAAAACTGAGAAATCCCTTCCCCTTCACGCCGCCGTCTACGCGTCCGCGCGTTAGCCCTTCCGCAGCGGGCGGATCGGTAGCGTCAGCCTTTGCCAGTTGAACGCGTTCTGGAGCCGATTCTCCGGCCTCCACCTCCGGCTCTGGAGCCGGCGGATCCTCCACCGCCTGCAGGGCGGGCTCGGAAGCTGTGGATGGTTCCGGTTCGACTTCTGGAGCGGGTTGTTCGGGCGGGGCCGTGGGTTGTGCCGGTTGCGGGGGCTCGGGAGAAGGGTCGGGCATACGCAGCTCATCCGATTCCGCTGGATTCGGGACATAGGGCGCCGGACGCGTACCCTCCACGTCGGAGAGGTCTTGGGCCTTCGAGTTGCGTTCCGAAATGAGATCGGTCGCGGGATCCACGGGTTCTTCCGCCGGAGCCCCGCTGTCGATCAGGCGGAGCGGCCGCTCCGGTTCCTTAAAGGTCAACACCAGAGGCTCTTTCGCCGCGGTCGCCGCCCCAATCCCATTGTCCCTACTGGGACATCCGGATGGTATCGCGAAGCACACGGCGTGGACGACGGCGGCTGCCAGGATGCACCGTGTCATTCGCTTTCTGTAACTGGTGGTCATGGGATGGATTGTACCAAAAGGGGACGTAGACCCCCACGTGTCGGGTGACGCGGAGCGTACTTTCACTCCGGTGCCTAAACATGGTAGCCTCCTTTTGGGTCGAACTCGGCGAACCGTAAGGCGGCCGAGCGTTTGCGCGTTCCGGGGAAGACGTCATTTACCGGATGCTCGACCTCAAAATGCGCGTGGGGGAACCTGTCAGACCAACGCGAAGGGGTCTCACGCCGGCTTATCCTGAAACCGGCGTGTCTATGTCCCTGCCTGAGGAATGCTGGTGATGTTTGCAATTGATGTGCAATCAGTAGTCAAACGTTACGGCGCCCGGACGGTGCTGGATGGGTTTTCCTGTGGCATCAACGGCGGCGAATGCATTGCCCTGTACGGGCCCTCCGGTTCGGGGAAGACGACGTTGCTGCGGATCATCGCTGGTCTGGAACCCCTTGACGGAGGCGCGATCCTGTTTCAGGATGGCGAATCCTCCAATGGTTCGGCTGCGGACCTGCTGGAAGAAGGCATAATCGGGTACATGCCGCAGGAGTACGCCCTCTGGCCCCACTTGCGCGCCGCGCGCCACGTCGAGTTCGTGCTCAAAAATCGCGGGCTCACGCAACAAGAGCGGCGCCAACGCGCATGCGAACTTCTTCAGGCCACGGGGCTTGTGTCCGTTGCCCAGGCGTACCCGGCGGAACTGTCCGGCGGGGAACAACAACGGCTTGCCTTTGCGCGCGCGGTGGCCACCAACCCGAGAGTACTGCTTCTCGACGAGCCGTTCTCGAATCTCGACAACGGTTCTCGCGAATTGATAACCAACGAACTCCTGCGCCGGAAGGAATCTGAAAAGGTGACCATCGTAATCGCGACGCATGACCCGGGGGAGACCTTTGCGGTCGCGGATCGTCGAATTGATATGGTGACTTGAGCGTTCAGATTCCTGCCAGTTCCACGCGGTTCCGCCCCAACCGTTTCGCCTCGTATAGCGCCTGGTCGGCCGCTTCCACCAATTGCGAGGGACCGGCCCATCCTGTGCCGTACGCCGCAACGCCGATGCTGGCGGTAACCGATAACTCTTGATGCTCGGTACCGCTGAAGGGGTGCGAGCGGATACGCGAACACAGCTTGTTGGCAAGCAGGGAGGCCTCATTCAAGCCGGTTTCCGGCAGAATCACGGCCATTTCTTCCCCGCCGTACCGGCAGCAGATGTCCGATCGGCGCGTGTTTTCGGTAAGCAGTTTCGCGAATTGCCTGAGGACCATGTCGCCCGTCTGATGGCCGTAGCTGTCGTTGAGTTTCTTGAAGTGATCGATGTCAAAAAGCAGGATGGCGAAGGTGCGGCCATATCGCTTGGCCTGTTCGAACTCTTCGTCGAGGCGAAGGTCGAAATAACGCCGAACATAGAGCCCGGTCAAACCATCGGTTACAGCCATGGCGTAAAGTTGAGCGTTGCGAATAGCCATCGCAATCTGCAGTCCGAGGGATTGCAGGAGCGTGGCGTCATCCTCCGAAAAGCTGCCCCGGTCTTGCGGGTCCTCGATGCGCAATACCCCAACTGCCGCGTTCTGGGCAATCAGTGGCACGTAGGCTGCCGTCTGCCATTGGGAGTTCACGAAGACTACCCGTCGCGTATGCAGTGCTTCACCCAAGGGGTTGCCCGCCAGTGGCGTGGCCTCTTCTTTCAGTCGCTCCCGATCGATGAGATCGTCGCCGTACTTGGCGATCACCGGTTGTGCGGTCTTACCGTCTCTTTCGACCTGAAAGATGGTCAGGCGGCCCACGTCGAGCGCGCCGTGAACCACCTTGGCAATAATGGTGAAGGTCTCATTGAGATCGAGCGAGGAATTGATGGCGAGGGCGATCTCCCGCAATGTGGAGAGATGATCGACTTCCCGGTTCAAGGCGACGTAACTCAGGTACAGCGACTCGTAATCTCGGGTGAGTTGTTCCAGACTGCCTTCGGGCATGGGCCGGTTCCTGCTGTCATCCATCCGTTGCAGGCATCATAGCAGTTGAGACGCAGCGGCAAAACCCGGCGAATGCAAAAGCGGGCCACCCCATGGGTGGCCCGCTAAAGATCTTCCATGCCGCAGGCGATCTTAAGTCGCGGGTGCGGAAGCCTCGGGACCGCGCGTTCCCAACTCGCGATCCATGAGAAACAACCCTTCCGGCGAATCGCCGACCATGGAGAGACGCTGGACAATGTTATCGGCCACGGCCTCTTCTTCAACTTGCTCGGTCACGAACCACTGCAAGAAGGTGCTCGTCGCGTGGTGGGACTCCTTGTTGGCCAGGTCGACAAGTTTGTAGATCGCCTTGGTCACTTTGCGCTCATGCTCCAATGCATCCTTGAACACCGAAAGCGGCGATTTGAAATCCGCGGGCGGCTTGTCGATGGCATCCAGTACCACACGCCCGCCCACGTTGAGGATGTACTGGTAAAACTTTTGCGCGTGATCCATTTCTTCCGCGGCCTGCATGCGCATCCAGTTGGCGAACCCATTGTAGTTCTTGAACTCGAAATAGGCCGCCATGGACGCATATGCGTATGCGGAATACAATTCCATATTCAATTGCTTGTTAAGCGCCTTTTCCAGATTGCTGTTAAT
This sequence comes from Candidatus Hydrogenedentota bacterium, assembly GCA_045863335.1. Taxonomy (GTDB): domain Bacteria; phylum Hydrogenedentota; class Hydrogenedentia; order Hydrogenedentales; family SLHB01; genus JAHDWY01. The sequence continues at coordinate 29,595 of BTVY01000041.1, forward strand.
CATATTCGTTCGTCCTTTCTCCATCGCCGGAAGCTGCCGTAAGATGAAGTCTCCTGCGACAGGATTGCGAGCCGGAGACATGCCTGAGATTTCCTGGCCGATCGGGAGAGGCAGGTGCCAGCGAACAAGCGGGCTGGCCTACAACAAATTGCAGACCAGCCGTATTGTTTCGCATTCACTCCTGCCTAGGCAGGAATGAACTTGCCTTTCGTCAGAAACGCGAAGAACTGTTGGATCGGCGATAAGCCGGGTCCGATGACAGCGTATTTCGGCTTCCGGGTAAGGCATGACAAATGTTTCGACATGGGGGATCTCCTGTTTGTAACTGCCCAGAAGCTATCACAATGCCCGGAAATCGATCAAGGTGACGTGTAATTGAAGGCCACGCGGTGCTTCGATACACTGCTCGTATTGGGGGGATTTGTTGCGAAACCCATTCGGGAGGGATCTATCATGCGTCGTTCGCTGGTTGTTTGCGCGTTGGTGGCTGCGGGTTGCGCCACCGTAAGCCATCCCCCGCGTGGCATACGGGAGGCTTTGAATCAGGGTCCAGAGGCCTTTCTGGACAAAGCCGTCGTGGGACCGCAAGAGGACGGCACCTACGTCGTAGCCACCACCCAGCGCATTGCCCCGGCCGGCGACACGGTCCTGTTCCCCGGCCGGCCCGTCGATCTTGCGTTGAGTCCGGATGGCGCGGTGCTGGCTGTGAAGAACAAGAACGACGTCACGTTTATCGACGCATCCGCCCGGGAAATCCGCCAAACCCTTAAGCTCCCCAGCGACGGCAACAGCTTTTGCGGCATTGCCTGGAGCCGGGACGGCAGTGTTCTCTGGAATACGGCCACCGAACAATACCTGCGTGGCGCGACGCTGCAAGCGGACGGCACCTATGCCTGGACCATCGAAATCGTCATGCCGGGGCCGAACGGCGACAAAAACTCGAGCCCGGGTGGTTTGGCCCTTGACGAAGACGCGGGCATTGCCTATGTGGCCCTAAGCCGAAACAACAGCCTGGGTGTCGTGAACCTCGCCGAAGGCCTCATCGAAACGGAGATTCCCGTAGGTATCGCTCCGTACACCGTTGTGCTGGCCGGGGCCAAGGCGTACGTGAGCAACTGGGCGGGCCGTCGCCCAACCGATGCCGACGTTACCGGCCCCACGTCGGGCAGCCGCACTGTGGTCGACCCGGAAACCGGTATCGTTTCTACTGGGACCGTATCCGTCGTCGATCTGTCGTTGCGCAAGGTCGTGAAAGAGATTGACGTGGATCTGCATCCCAGCGAAATGGTGCTGTCGCCCGACGGATCGCGGCTCTACGTTGCCAACGCCAATAGCGACACGGTATCCGTGATTGACACCGCGAGCGACACGCGAGTGGACACCCTTGGGGTCAAGCCCATGGACGAACTGCCCTTCGGCAGCGCCCCGAACGCCCTTGCAGTATCGAAAGACGGGCAAACGTTGTACGTTGCGAACGGCGCTAACAATGCCCTCGCGGTCATCGACCTGCTTTCGGGCAAACCAACGGGGTTCATTCCCACGGGATGGTATCCAGGGTCTGTACTCTTGTCGGGTAGCACCTTGTACGTGGCGAATACCAAGGGAGTCGGTGGCCGCTTTCAGAAGACCAACGAAAACATGAAGGCCGACATGTTCGGCAGCGGCTGGACCGGCTACAACTCCCACGATCACCTGGGGTCCGTCTCGTTTATCGCCGTGCCGGATGCGGACACGCTCGAGGCATACACCATCGAGGTCGCTACGAACATGCGGCTGCCACGAATGAACGAGGTGATGAATCTTGAGCAGGTGGAGTCGCGGGTGACTCCCGTGCCCACGCGGCCCGGCGAGGTATCCCCGTTCAAACATGTGCTCTACATCATCAAGGAAAACCGGACCTACGACCAAGTCTTTGGAGACCTGCCGCAGGGCAACGGTGATCCCGCGCTGTGTCATTTCGGCCGAGACGTGACCCCGAACCACCACGCCCTCGCGGAGACCTTCGTGCTCCTCGACAACTTCTACTGTAACGGGGTATTGAGCGCCGACGGGCACCAGTGGACCAATGAAGGCTACGTGACGGACTACTTGGAGAAGAGCTTCGGCGATTTCTCGCGTAGCTATCCCTATGACGGGGATGACGCCATGGCCTACGCGTCCTCCGGATTCATCTGGGACTACGTGCTGCGCGCCGGTCTGTCGTTCCGCGTCTATGGGGAGTTCGTGAAGGCGGTCATCGAACCCAACGACGCCACTTGGGCGGACATCTACAGCGACTATTTGAACGGCACAAGAAACGTCAGCATTCGGGCGACTACGGAACTGCACACCCTCGAGCCGTATCTGTGCCCGACCTTCATTGGATTCCCGGGAAAGATGCAGGATGTGTATCGTGCCCAAGAGTTCATCAAGGAACTCAAGGAATTCGAGGCGCAAGGCGAACTGCCGAACTTCATGATCATGCTATTGCCGAACGACCACACCGTAGGCACACGACCCGGCTATCCCACGCCGCGGGCCACCGTGGCTGACAACGACCTCGCGTTGGGACGAATCGTCGAGGCGATCTCGCATAGCAAGTTCTGGCCGGAGACGGCCATCTTCGTGGTGCAGGACGATCCCCAGGCGGGGCTCGATCATGTCGACGGCCGGCGGACCGTGGCGTTCTGTATTAGCCCGTACACCAAGCGCGGCGAAGTCATCAGCACCCATTACAACCAGAGCAGCATGTTGCGCACGATGGAATTGATCCTCGGTCTACCGCCCATGAATCAGCTCGACATGGCCGCGACGCCGATGGTGGATTGTTTCACGGACGAACCCGACCTCACGCCGTATACGCATTTACCTAACATAATCCCGCTGGACGAAATGAATCCGGAGAAGACGGCGCTTTCCGGCCTGCAGCGGTACCACGCGGAGTTGTCGCTGCAAATGCCCCTGGATGACATTGACATGGCCGACGAAGGCACGTTCAACCGGATCGTCTGGCACTCTGTGAAGGGGTACGACACCCCTTATCCGGAATTGGCACGACGGGAGGAAGTGGGGCACAATGCCTGGCCCGGCGTGGCCGAAGATTCGGGCGAAGACGAGGATTGAGGGCTAGGCATCCTCGGAAAGGTCGCGGGTTTCCCACGCGCGGAACGCGTCGAGATCCGATTGTACTTGCTTGACGATCGACGCGATCAAGGCAACATCATCGATGAATCCGCCGAGAACAAAATCGGGAATCAGATCGATCGGCGACACGAAGTAGATCAAGGCGATGGTGATGAGGATGATTGACCCCCAAGGCACCACCGTGTACTCCCGCCGGGCGTACGCTCGCAGCAGCCGGGAAAACGACACAACGTAGTTGTACACTTGGCGAATCGCGTTCTCGTTACGGGCAGCCTTGCGCTCCGCAGACCGGATGAGTTTCTCTGTCTGCCCCGGGTCTTGGGCGACTCTCGTCGCCAGAGCCGTCGACCGATCCACGACTTTCAGCAGCGCTTTCTCGTCCTGTTCGCCCGTACCCATATCTCCTCCCAGGTCCGATTGCCGATCATCCTCGGACCAACAGTGTACGCACAATCGGCGGTGATGAAAACACCGCGCGGGGACCGGCTTATGCCGATCCCCGCGCGGATGCTAACTCAACCGAAATTGGCCGCCCGAAGCTATTCGCCGGACACCATGGACAAATACTTCGCCGGGTTGGACTTGACCTTCTTCGTGCAGCCCTTGCAGCAAAGCTCCACCAACTGGTTTGCGACCACCAGCTTCACCGGTTCACCCATGCTGCCCAGCTCTTCACCGGACACCGGGCAGGTCTTCGAGGCATACGATCCCTCCTGCGCCTTGATGACTGCCGCGTCTACTTCGCCAATGTACTTCGCCGGGTCGCCTTCCACCTTGGACTCGCAGCCGGCACAGCAGAGCTTGACGTAACGGTTGTTGTAGACGTAGTCATTGCCTTCGCCCTCGGCAATTTCCTTGCCGCTGACGACGCACGTGTTCAGGGGATACTTATCTTTCTGCTGCTCGACGATTTCGCCGTCGAGCTTAGAAAGCACTGCCGCGGGATCCGCCTCGAACTTCCCTTTGCATCCATTGCAGCAGAACTTGATCTCGCGGCCTTCGTGAATCACCACGACCGGCTCGGCGTCTTCGGCGAACTGCTTGCCCGACATGACGCAGTGATCGAGGGGATAGGGGTCTCCCTTCACTTCATCTGCGGCGAACGCGGCGCCGGAACCCGCGACCAATACCAATACCAGTGCCAAGAGGCCGAAACGTTTTGTATTCATTTTGCACCTTCCTCCAACGGTTTCGCACGGATACCGCGTGCAGGGTCCGCTACTTACCAGTTTTTACTGCCTTGCAAGCAGTTACTATAACGCGCGTACTGCCGTCCCGTCCAGCCTGACATTTGTTTAGCCGGACATGCTGGAACGAAAACACCGCACGCACAGGTGTTTATTCACTCTCTGCCGGATTTCATCTCAAAACGATTTCCACTGGCGTAGCACCTCGTACAAGACGATGCCGAAAGCCGTGGCCACGTTCAGGGTATTCTTGTAGCCACCCATCGGAATGCAGACCGTCTTTGCGCACCGGCTCAGGATGTCCGGGGATACGCCGGTAACTTCGTTCCCGAATACGATCCCAACGGGTTGTGGCCACTCGACGGTCAAATGGGAAACCGCCTCTTTCGACGCTTCCGCGGCGTAACACGGGATCCCCTCCGAATCGAGCCAATCGAGCGCCTCTTCGGTCCGCCGACGGTAAGTCCAGGGAACGTAATCCGTGGCGCCTAAGGCGGTTTTCGCCAGCTTCAGGTTTGGCGGGTAGGCGGTCATCCCGCACAGGTGGATATGCGCGACCGCACCCGCGTCGGCGGTGCGGAAAATCGACCCCACATTGAATGCGCTGCGGATATTATCCAGCACGATGTGAACCGGATTCCGGGGGATCGGCGGCAGGTCCGTGGGAAGGACCATCCGGTAGTGGGGTTCCAATGGCAACGCTAACCTCTTCTTCGGGTTGTGTTTCGACAGTCCGGACCGCCGATGGGCGTGAATCGATCGATCTGCTACACTCTGGTCATTCCGGTCCGGCGGCGCACATGGTAGCACACGCCGATGGTTTCGGCTCCACATCATGTCAGGGGGCGCATGGGGCTTTTCTCTCCAAAGCTGTCGACGAAGCGCATGGCGCACCTTTGTTACCGGTTGTCATCGCTCACGAAGGGAGGCGTCCCGATCGTGCGCACGCTGCAGTTGCTGGTGGACGGACCCCATGCGAAGCCTTACCGCGCGATCTTTCTGCCTGTCATCGACTCGCTGCGGACAGGCGATACGCTCGGGGAAGCCCTGCGTACCCAGTCGAAGTATCTCCCCGTCCTCTTCATTGAAACCGTCGTCGCCGGCGAACTGTCGGGCAAGTTGGATGTGGTTCTCGATGATTTGACCCGGCACTACGACGAAATGCTGAGCCTGCAGCGGCTTTACATCCGGGGCGCAATGTATCCTCTGATGCTAATTCTCACCGGGGTCGTCATCATACCGTTTGTTCGGGGATTCGTATTTTCGCCCGACACCCTCGAGGTTTACACCGTCAAATTCCTGTGGCAGTTGCTTCGTCACTATGGGCCCCTGTTCCTGGTCGTCTGGATCCTGGCCCGGGCCGGAGTGCTCCGTCGAATTACCAACCCGCTCTTTTCCCGGGTGTGGCCAATCGCCGGGTTCTGGAAGCGTTTCGCTTTGGCCCGGTTTTGCCGTTGCATGGGGATCATGCTCGGTGCCGGCATGGGGGTCCGCCAGAGCATAGAGCGGTCGGCAGCGGTTACCACGCACCCGAAACTGAAGGAGGAGCTTCGCACGGCGGTACCGCTGGTCCAACAGGGGCACACCCTTGAAGAGGCGCTGAGGGCGACCTTGGCCCTGCCCGAGATGGTGCAGGAGATGGTGCGTACCGGTGAAGTCTCGGGCAACGATGAGGCGTTGTTTTACAAAGCTGCGGAGTATCTGTACAACGAGGCGAAGTATCCGGCGCATACCATTGGTATCGGGCTGACGAGCTACTTGATTCTCGCGTTTTTCCTGCTTTTCGTCGCAGGGATTGTCCTAGGGTCCCTTTGGAGCCAGATTCTGCTCGCGATTCAGAGTGTGTGGGAGAGCCTCTTTGCAGGTTGAGATTGGCGATCTCTCGTAAACGTTTGATAGACTGCGTGGAAACCGGGTCTGCCGGGCGAAATCGCCCGTGCTGCCTGGTTCGGCTGCCACGAGGAACCGGGTAAGCATGGGCTTATTTTCATCCCAAATCTCCTTGAAGAAGGTGGTTCCGCTGTGCCGCCAACTCGCGACCTCCTACGACGCGGGGATCCCAATCCTGCGCGGGCTCGAGATTGTAGGCCGGCAAAACGGTGACAAGAGAATCCGTCAAGTCATGGCGGAGATGGGCGACTCCATCAAGAACGGCAGCACCCTGGGTGACGCCGTTCGTGCCCAGCGCCGATACCTGCCGCCGTTCTTTGTGGAGTTGCTCGCCACGGGCGAGACGGGCGGCAAACTGGACGTCATGCTGCGGGATTTGGCCCAGTACTACGAAGACCGGCTGGAGATGCAGCGCCAGATCGTGCGCTCCATGATTCTTCCGGGAATTCAACTGGCAGCGGCCTGGTATATCGGCATGTTTGCCCTCATGCTGATCGGTCGCCTGAGCACGCTCTTCAAGAACGACGGCCGGGGAGGATTCGACCTCATGCGGTTCTTTTACGAGTACGCCATATTTCAGGCCAAGGCCACGCTCGTGTTTGCGGTAATCTTCGCCGGTTGCGTGGTGCTCTCGCGCATGGGCCTGTTCGGCTATGTTTGGGGACTCTTTACCACCCATGTGTGGCCCTTGTCGCCGGTGACGCGGCGTTTTGGACTGGCGCGATTTTTCCGCAGCATGTCGCTGCTGCTGGGTGCGGGCATGCGGGTGGACCATTGCATCATCAACTCCGCGGCTATCACGGCGAACCCGTATATGGAGAAGGATTTGCTGAAAGCCGTCCCGCTTGTGCGTGAAGGCTATTCCCTGGAGGAAGCGTTCGCGGCGACCCGTTTTCTCACGCCTACGGCGCGCGAAATGGTGGCCATTGGCGAACAGTCCGGGCAACTGGAACAGGCATTCCGCAAAGTTTCCGAGTACCACCTCGAAGAAGCGCAGCATGCCGTCGCGATCGCGACGCGCGTGCTCGGCGTTTTGATCATGCTCCTGGTGGCCGGCGTGGTGGGCTATGTTATTATTTCGTTCTATATGATGTATTTCGGCATGGTAGGAGATTTGTTGGATGGATGAGTTGGACGATCTGCCAGAACCCAAGGATCGAACGAAGGTAATCTGGGCAATTGTCGTGGGCCTTTTCGTCATTATGCTTGTTGCGATTTGGTGGGCCGGGCGAATCAGCCCGAATCAGTCCGTAGTTCGGCTCAAGCATATCTTGATCGCGGCCAACCACAGCGACCCGGCGGATCGGGCGCGGGCGCGCGAGCTGATTCAGGAATTGCGCGAACGCATCGTGAAAGGGGAGGATTTCGGCGCGATTGCGGAGGAATACTCCAACGACCCCGGGAGCGCTTCACGAGGCGGCGATTTGGGATACCTGCACAAGGGCGAGCTGGTGAAAGAAATGGAAGAGTTCGCGTGGCAGGCCCCTATCGGCGAATTGAGCGATGTCATACAAACCAGCTACGGCTTTCACATCGCCATTGTGAATGACCGCCACATTTCCGATATCGATCGTCTCAAGATGAAAGAGAATCAGGAGTCGCAGGAACAGCCTGCTCGCGCCACGGAGGCCGCAACAGCCACCGGGGAGCCGACCGGGTAATCGTCCACTCCCTATCGTCATCTCGTTTTTAACGTCGCATGAACGTCGCGTTGGCAATGTGCTCGCAAGCTGGTCACCGCACAAGGAGCAACTGAATTCCGTGGATCCCTTTCAATCACTGGCGGAGCCGATTCTAAAGGCGTTCCCGGCGCTCGCGCCTGAAGATCTTACTTTTGCGCCGCCCCCGAATCTTGAAATGGGGGACTTGGCGCTTCGCACCTTCGAGGCCGCGCGCAAACTGAAACTGCCGCCGCCCCAACTTGCGGCGCGTCTGGCAAGTGAAATTCCTTTCGGACCCGAAGTGGCGGAAGCTTTCACCGCCGGACCCTATGTTAATTTCCGACTGAATCGAGACAGCTTCGCGCGTCGGATTGTCGGCGAAGTGCTTTCGTCCGGCCCCCAATACGGCAGCAACGGAACCGGCGCGGGCCGCAGGGCCTTGGTCGAGCACACGAGCATCAATCCGAATGCGAGCCCTCACGTGGGACGCGCCCGGAACGCCATGATTGGCGACAGCCTCGTCCGTCTGCTCCGCTTCGAGCAATACGACGTGGAGACGCATTATTACGTGAACGACATCGGCCGTCAGATCGCGTTGCTCGTGCTGTCGTGCGAACATCCCGAGACGTTGACATTTGACGACATGTTGCGCGTTTACACCGAAGCCAACGCGCGCGCCGAGGCGGAGCCGGATTTCGCGGCGCAAGGGTTCGAGCTGCTGGCACGCATCGAGCAGGGCGATCCCGCGGTGCGCGAACGGTTTCATGCCGTCACCGAACTTTGCTTGCAGGGGCAGTTGTCCGTGTTGGCGCGGCTCGGCATCACATACGATCGGTTCGATCGCGAGTCCGATTTCGTTAAGGATCCGCGCCTGCAAGAAATCCTGGACGCCTTAGGGAGGAAGGACGCGGTATTCACCGATGAAGAAGGCCGTCTGACCGCCGATTTGTCGAGGATCGGGCATCCCTACGAGGAAGGCCGGTACGTGGCGCTCCTCCGTTCCAACGGCAGTTCCATGTACGGCTACCGCGACATCGCCTACACCATCGCCAAGATGGACCGGGGCGCGGATTTGAACCTCATTGTGCTGGGGGAAGATCACCGCCTGTACATGCAACAGATCGCGCTGATCCTGGCCGCCGCGGGAAAGGGCGCGCCCGAACCGATTTACTATTCGTACATCCTGCTCAAGGAGGGCAAGATGTCGACCCGGCAGGGGAAGGTGGTGTTGTTGTCCGAGTTCCTGGATGAGGCCACCGCGCGCGCGGCGGAGAAGGTCGAGGAACAATGCAAAGACCTGCCAGCCGACGAGCGCAAGGCGATTGCCGCTCAGGTCGCGGTCGCGGCAATCCGCTTCGCGATTCTTCGCGTGGGTTCAAACAAGAACGTAATATTCGATTGGGATACGAGCCTGTCGTTCACGGGTGATACCGGCCCCTACGTGCAGTACTCGTGTGCGCGGATTTCATCAATCCTGCGGAAGCTGGGCAGCCCGATTTCTGAGTCGCCTGGCGAACAGTTCCCCGTTGAAACCGCTTCGGAATGGGCGCTGCTTACGAAGCTCGCGTCGTTTCCCGACACGGTCGCGCTTGGCGTGAACCAACGGAGCGTGGCGCCCATCGCGCAATTCGCGCTGGAAACGGCGCGCCTGTTTACCACGTTCTATCACGAGTGTCCCGTCATCGACGCCCCCAGTGACGCGCACCGCATCGCGCGCGCGCAAATCTGTGCCGCAACGCGCCGCGTCCTGCAAAACGCACTTGCGCTGCTCGGTATCGAAGCCCTGGAGCGTATGTAAGCCTCATCGGTGCGGCTAGGGCAACAATCGGGACAGGGGGGTCAGGGTGTAGTCGGAGACGATGGCGGACCCTTCCGTTGTTTTCGTCCCTTCGAACGTCACGTTGTACGCTTCTTCGAGACTCAACGAAAGCTGACTCAGCAGCCCGCCGATGAGAAAACTTGTCGCGGTGATTTCTCCCGGTTCCGCATCGGGCACGCAATTCACGATCATCGTGATGGCCATGGTTTCCGGGTCCGTGAGATCGGCAACGACCCGTACGTCCGCAACGGTCATCAGGCTTTTCGCGACATCCATGAGCGACACCGGCAATACGATCTGACCCTTCGCATGAAGGGTCGCGATCAGGGCAAAGAGCGCGCCATCCCGGTTGTCGATGACGGCTTCCAAGAGATGACCGCCTTCGACGCGAGGCCGGCTCAATTGGGAATCGACCGTCCAATGCGTGCGTACGCTGTCGATTACGTTTTGCTCGAGTTCCGTCGTGCCGTGCCAGACCAGGCTGCCGCGTTCGGTGGTCGTGAACCGGTCCGACTCCCACGTGATGAAGGGGTAGGCGCCCGAGATTGCGAGTTGGGAAGACGCCTCCACGATGGCTGGCCCAAGCCGGCGATCGTTGCAAAACAAATCGATGTCAATCGCCGCGGTATCGAGATGGGGGGTGATGAGGAGCGCGACTTCGTAGGGCAGGGCGCGCTCCATGACCCAATCGGACGGGGCGTTGTCCTGCAATACGGATTTGATAATACCCTTGGCCAGCGGCGGTTCCGCAACGATGCGGATGCTCGTGTCAGGTTGTGCAAGCATTTCGTGGGAGACGCGGGGTGCGTCCCGCAAGAACTGATATTTGCTATCCGCAATCAACACGGCGGCCAGAACCGCCACAACTGCAAAGACGACGACCGCAAGAAGAATCTTCACCCAAGTCTTCACCGCACACGCTCCATTCGTGAATTGTGCCAATCCCGTATGCTAGGAAGCTTGGCGCGGCAAAGTCAATGAACGAGCACCCCAGGGACTTTCGACGGTCCCCTAGCGAAATGCCGAGCGCTGAAACGATATGTAGCTTGATCCCATGGGGACGCCGAAACGGCGCCGTTCGCCGTGCTCGGCAAGAACCGTCGCGCGGATTCGATAGCCCAGGTCTGCCGGCGAGTGGCCGATAGTCTGCTCTTGGAGCGCTGCCGCCGCGGCGTCCGCGAGACGCGCATCATCGACACGGGATGCCGCAGCCGCCCACCAGTAGAGCTGCGCAGGCGTACAGGCTTCGAGTTCGGGGTACTTTGCTTCAATCTCGCGTAGGGTCTGCTTTGCTTCCCGCTCGCTCGCGGGTCCGCACGCCACGGCGGCCAGATTGGCCAAGCCGGCCGTGTTGAAAGCGTTCGCACCTTCGGGCCATTCGACGGTACTCGACCGGGACTTGCCCCAGGCGTACAGGCCGTTTTCTTCCCGCATGCGATCGAAGGCTTGCTCGATGCCGCGCCGGGCGTAATGAATTTCCGTGTTCCAACTGTAATCCCGCAGGCTCCGTGCGATCTGGCGGGCCTGCCAAAGCCCCTCGTACGCTTCGGCGTTATGGAAGGTCAGCTTGTAGGGGGCGTCGGCGTTCGCGTAGAGCAGACCGTCCGGTTGCACCGCGCCGGCGATGTGTTCGTAGACCTTCCAGAGTTTGCTTTGCTCCCGAAGCAGGAAGTAGCGATCGTCCGTGAGGATTCGCCGCATGTTCGCGCATTGAAGAAACGAGGCCGCCGTGGGCACGTCCCATTCCGGCGGTTCGACTGGGCGATAATCCGACGCCGTTCCACGGTACTCCGGAATTCGCCCTTGCACGTCCACGCGTTCCAGGCACCAGTCCACCCACGCGTTCGCAGCGCTCAAGTACCTTTCATCGCCTGTGACGCGATATGCCTCATACAGACCGGCTGCGGCCTGATTTCCCGCATAAGGCACAATGGCCACTTCGTCGCCGGAGCGGGCATGGACGATAGCGCCGTCTGGAAGTTGAAACGCCACGATAGCGTCGGCGTCTGCACGAATGGTTGCGTCGGCGGAAGCAGCCATTGCCAAAAGTCCTACCACAAACAACATGGCACATCTCCTGTGAAAGGTCGGCCCGGAAGGCGCCACTCTGCGAACTCAGCCCACCGGAGCGGGCTCCGGCGGTACGATGTCGAAGCGCTGTTCCGCAGGTTCCATTGAATCAACGACCACGATCCCGTTGGCGGTGACGTGAAATCGCTTGGCGTCCTCACGCGCATCATACCCGATTACGGTGTTCTCGGGGATATTCACGTTCTTCTCGATAATGGCGCGGCGAATTCGCGAGTTTCTGCCAATGTTGCAGCCGGGAAGCAGGATGCTCTCTTCGACGTGCGAGTAGCTGTTGACGCGCACGTCCGGCGAAAGCACGCTTCGCTTCACAAGGCCACCGCTAACGACGCATCCCGGACTCACGATGGAGTCCAGGGCGGCGCCGTATCGCACGCCTTCGTTGGCGAAAACGAATTTGGCTGGCGGCAGATCGAGCGTGCGCGTGCGAATCGGCCACTTTCGGTCGTAGAGGTTAAAGAATGGATCCACATCCACCAGATCCATGTTCGCTTCCCAATACGAGTCCAGGGTTCCCACGTCGCGCCAATACTGGGCTTCCTTCTTGTTTTCGTCGCGGAACATGTAGGCGAATACGCGGTGTGTTCCGATCATTTTGGGGATGACGTCCTTCCCGAAATCATGGGAAGACACCTGTTTGGCATCGTCCAGACAGGCGCGTTTCAGCGCATCGGTATTGAAAACATAAACGCCCATGGAGGCCAGGGCCGTGCTGGGCCGATCCGGCATCGCGCTGGGGTTGGCGGGTTTTTCCTCAAATCCGATGACCCGGGCGTCGTAGTCTACGGCCAGCACGCCAAAGCGGCTGGCCTGTGCGATCGGCATCTCGATGGCCGCGACCGTCATGTCCGCTTTGTTCTGCTGGTGAAATGAGATCATCGGCCCGTAATCCATCTTGTAGATGTGGTCCCCCGATAAGACCAGCACGTACTTGGGGTCCACGCGTTCGATGGAGTACAGGTTCTGATAGATGGCATCCGCGGTGCCCTGATACCAGTCTTCACCCACCCGTTTCTGCGCCGGGATCACCTCGACGTACTCGTCCAACTCAGGACTCAAGATATTCCAACCGGTGCGAATGTGGCGGGACAGCGATAACGACTTGTACTGAACGAGAACCATGATCTTGCGGCACTGCGAATTAATGCAATTCGACAAGGTGAAATCGACGAGCCGGTAAATGCCGCCGAAATGAACCGCCGGTTTGGCGCGGTCTTTGGTGAGCGGATACAAGCGTTCGCCGACCCCGCCGGCGAGCACGACCGCCAACACTTCGCGCATGTCTCGTAGTCCGTGCATGCTACTCCTTTACGCCCACGAAGGCGCGACAGGGTGAACCGTCAGCATCGATCAATGGAAGCGGTAACACGACGAACGCGTGCGTTCCCGCGGGAATGTGCTGAAGGCGAAGGCCTTCCACGATAAACACGTTTGCCTGAAGCAAGATATGGTGAGTGTCCTGTCCAGGTTGTTTGTACGGAGCCACAGACAGGTAGTCGACGCCGACCAGCCGCACCCCGTCATCGACCATTCGTTGTGCCGCGTCGGGTTCCACGGCGACATACGAGGTAAGAAAAGCATCTTCTGCTGGATAGTCCGAGTTGTTCGTTTTCAACAGAATGCGGGGGGGAAGCGGGTCGCTGCCCAGGTCTTCCGCGCGGATCGTCTCCCGATTGGGCAAATCGATTACGAGGGCATCACCGAAGAACACGCCCGTGTCCACTTGGTGGAGCCGGTCGCCGCCGTCTTCAAAGTGCCAGGGCGCATCCACGTGGGTGCCGGTATGGGTGCTCAAAGTCAGGGTGGAAACGTTACACCCGGCGCCTTCGGCAATTCGTGAAGCCGGCCGAAGCGAAAACTCGGTATCCCCCGGCCACACGGTCATGCCTTGACGCATGGGAATGCTCACGTCTATCCACTTTACATCCATCCGGAATCCCCGATTACGACTGTCAAAGTTCACCGGTGTCAGGAGTAGAATCGACCGCATCGCAGCAAAATGGTGGACCCATTATACACCCCAATACCGCCGGTGCGATATGGGGTTCTGCCTCATTGCCGTCGGTTGTCGAGACCCCGTCGTGGAACCGAAACCTCCCCCCGTTCCATCTTCTCTTCAACTATCTCATATTTCATGGTTTATCGCAACCCGCAAATTCCGGTTTTCGCTGTCCGGCCCGGCAGGGTGGCACGGTTGGAAGTCTCGAGCGTGGTTGACGTTCAAGGCGGAGGACCCTTCTCCATCTGCTCAACTTTGTGGGCGAGGAGCGCGACTTCCTGGGTCAGTTCGCGATTGCGTTCCGCCAATCGGGAAATGACGATGGTGAAACACAGTACCAGCGCCAAGGTGAACGCGAAGTACATGGCAAAGAGCACGGTCAGGTACTGGAAATTGAAGAGGTGGGCGAGCCAGGTGATGATTCCGGGAAACGCGCCTACCAAGAGGCTGAGCCCAGCGGTGGCAAGCCAAAGGAGCGCATAGCGCTCTTTCAGATACCCGCGGCGCACCAGTTCGAGGACCACGGCCAAGAGCAGAACGCTGAGCCCCAGGATACCGAGCCGGTGGGCCGTTTGAATTCCGGTTTGGGTATAGCCATCCATGCTCAGGGTTCTCCCGAGGTCGTGCGTTTTGTGGTCCGGAACAGATCGACAAAGATGGCGAGTCCGACTTTGACCATATAGTACGCGGCATGGGGAGGTTTGATGGAGGTGACGCCGCCTTTCCGGGGATGCATGGTGACCGGGATCTCCACGGCGCGCAGCCCGCACATGTGCAGGATAACCAGCGCCTCGGCCTCCGGGTAGTCGTCCGGATACCGGTCCGCGAAGACCTCCAATGCCCGGCGATTCATCGCGCGGAACCCGCTCGTCGTATCCGTAATGCCGCCTCCGATCAGCGCGTCGACGAGCCGCGACAGAATGGATTTACCGATCCTGCGGCTGAGCGATGGCGTGTAGCCGCTGTCGGCCACGTAGCGGGAGCCGATGACGACATCCGCATCGTTCTGAGAAAGCCGCTCCACGAGCGAGGGGATCTGTTCGACGGGGTGCTGCCCGTCGGCGTCGCATTGGATCGCGATGTCGTAGCCATGGCGAATGGCGAATTTGAATCCAGTCTGCATGGCCCCGCCGATACCGAGATTGTAGGGGAGCCGAACGAGCGCAGCATGGCCGGTGGCGCGCACCCGCTCCGCCGTCCGGTCGTGCGACCCGTCGTCAATCACCAGCACATCGTAGTCCGGTGAGTGGGTTCGCAACGCCGCGACAACG
Source organism: Candidatus Hydrogenedentota bacterium (assembly GCA_045863335.1). Taxonomy (GTDB): domain Bacteria; phylum Hydrogenedentota; class Hydrogenedentia; order Hydrogenedentales; family SLHB01; genus JAHDWY01. The sequence goes on from BTVY01000041.1 coordinate 44,633, forward strand.
TCGCCGATGGTCTCCTCCTCGTTGTACGCGGGGATGATGACGAGCACGCGCGGCATCACGCGGTCCTCTTTCGCAGCACCAGGAAGACCCATATGCCGCACAGCATTCCGACAGCCCGGGCCACGTCACGCGCCAGCATGACGGGCAGGAATATTAGCATCATGGGATTTCCGGCGCGGCGCATCATTCGCCATGGCACTTGAAGTCGCGCGGCTATGAGCAGCGCGGAAAGCGCGGCAAAAGTCAAAATCGCCGCCGGGTGCAACGCAGTGGCGAGCGTGGCGAAGAAGGCTGCAATGACAAGGCAAATAAGCACGGGCGCCGCAAGGTCGGCGATTCCGGCGTACCGGTCGCCTGACGCGCGCTGGGGATGTTTGGCGTACAATTTCATTCGCCAGAATCCATGGCGCATCTGGCTCCGAAGGTACGCGCCGAGTCGAGACGGGTGATGGTGGCGCACGACCGCATCGTGGACGAATCGAAGCCGGCCGCCCGCGTCGATGAGGCGATAGGCGAGATCGTTGTCCTCGCCGGACGCGGCGGTGAAGGCTTCGTCAAAACCGGCGACACGGTCGAACGCGTTCTTCTCGTAGGCCACGTTGAAGGAACCCAGAAAATCGACCTCCTCACCGAGCGCGGCGTGACGCACCAGTATCTCCTCATGTATCCAGCGTGCCAGGAGCGAATCGGGATTGGCGATTCCGTAGGTGCCGCCCGTTGCCGCTACGCCCTCGCCAAACCCGGAAATGAGCCGCTCCACCCAGTCCATCTGCGGAACGCAGTCGGAGTCCGTGTAAACGAGAAACGCTCCTTGCGCGATGCGGGCACCCGCGTTGCGCGCGGCGGCCGGGCCTCGCTGCTCCTGATGGACGAATCTTACTGGAAACGATTCCGCGATACGAGCCGTATCGTCCTTCGAACCGTCGTCGATCGCGATGACTTCGATGGGCGCGTAGGTTTGTTGCAGGCAGCCTTTCAGACAGGCCTCGAGTGTTCGAGCCGCGTTGTGGGCTGGAACGATCACGGACACGAGTGGATTCGCGTTCGAACTCATCGCGCGCGCTGCAATGGTTCGCGTCGCGCGACGGAGCCCACAACGTCGCGTACGGCCGCAATCAATGGCTGTCGCGCGGGGGAGTAGCCGGTATGGGCGGGAGGCGGATCGGCGCAAGCGGACTCCAGGTTTGAGGTGTCCAGCACCATGCGCCCCCAGCCGCGGCGCTCCACGGCGCGCGCGAGATCGAGTTGATGATCGTTCATATGCTCGTTGAAACGTTTCAGCCGCGGCACCACGATCAGGGGGCGCGCCATATCGAGCGCGTCGGTGACGCACCCAATCCCTGCGTGGCACACGACAAGTCGCGCCTCCCGCTGGATGGCGAGAACTTCATCCCGCGGCCGGAAATCGAAATGTTCACAATGCACAGGGATCGTCTGTCCCATGCCGGTTTGAATGATGATCTTCTCGCCCGTCTTGGCCGCAACGGCGTCCATCGCGAGGATGAGCCGGGGGAAGTCGAGGAACATGGTGCCGACCGTTACGTAGATCATGGGCGCGCCTCTGCCGGGGCGGTCTCGTCGATCAGGCTCCCCGCGTACCGGGCACGCGGTCCGTACACGTCACGCATTTCCGGCCATTGGACATAAAACCGTTCCGCCAGCCAATACATCACCCGGCCCGTCACTGATGGTTCGGTCACTTGCGCGCCACATTCGATATAGACCGACGGAATGCGGAACGCTTTCGCGACCAGCACAACCGGAATGGCAATCTCGGCGCCGGTCGAAATCACGAGGTCAGGCCGCTCCTTTCGGAAGATGCGCGTAACGCGCACGAGATTCTTCAAAAACTCCACCGGATTCCTGGCCATGTTCGGGACCCGATACGCGTGCGGCAAGCGGCGTGTCGTGTCCGCGTCGTAGCAGAAGTAAAAGGTGTTGTGCCCCGCATAGCTCTCCGCCAACTGGAGCATCTCCGTAAGATGACCTCCATGGGAGCACGTGAGGCAAATCGTGATGGTATTGTGGTCGCTGCTTTCCATAACATCTACCGCGGGGCTGACGATGCTTCGCCGTGCTCTTGACGATGTCGAACTCGGGCCGCCGGAGGAATCGGGGTGACCAGGCCCTGCACGATGCCCCATGAATACGGCCAGATGACCACCCATCGCGCAATCCACCTGGGCAGCGCCATCGACAGGCTGCGAAAGCGTATTGCCAAGAATACAAACGTGAGCAGCAAGGGCGTCAGCGCCACGCATATTCCAGGAACGGGCGCGACGATGGCAAGGAGAATTCCCACCGGCACCAATCCTGCCAAGACGGGGATCGCGAGCGTGTAGTACCAGAGACTGTCCCGCCATCCCGCCGCGCGCATCATGACGACGATATCCTTGCCCATCATCACGGCTTTGCGCATGAGCCCCGGAAACCGGGTCTCGTAGCGATGGCGTACGGCAGCCCGCTCCTCGAACCAGACGCGGTGGCCGGCTTTCCGAAGGGCCGTCGCGATGTAAACATCCTCGGCGGCGCTATGCCGCGGGAGTTTGAGCCATCCTCCGACGTCGCGAAGCGCCTGGGCGCGGAAGTAGCTATTGCCGCCGATGATGCCTTCGCATTCCCCGGTCGACTCGGTTTCCACAATGAACCACATGTGGTGCAGCCACGCCGTGAAGTTGCGGGCTTCGGCGGGCGGGTGCCGCCCGGTTCCCGCGGCGATCTCAGGGCGGGAGTCGAGGACCTCCTTCACGCTCTCGACCCATCCCGGGACCAGTTCGCAGTCCGCATCGGTAAATGCCAGGTAATCGGTCGTACAGGCCTCGAGCACGGCGTTTCTCGCTTCATAGAGGCCCGTGGCATTGCTCGCGATGACGCGGGCTCCGTATTCCTTCGCGACCTCCGCAGTGGGGTCGGCGAGATCGTCCACGGCCACCAGCACGTCGTCCGGCGCCACGGTCTGCCGCGAAATACTGGCGAGGCAATCTCCAATAATGTGTTGCGCATTTCGCGCGCAGATTGCCAGCGTCAGTGATGCCATGCCGTTTCCGACCCCCTTTTTCGCCCACACGTTCCGATCCCACCGAGATGGTATTGGACCTCCTCGCAAATGGCAAGGTCTTTGTCGCCCTTACGCGGATTGGCGAAGCTATGACATTGACCTATCCGAAGATACGCCGGTTTTTGACAACATTTGGCCGCATCCATAGAATGCCTCCGATTGGAGAATGCATTGAGCAAGGTCACGTTTACGGCAATCGGTGGGGGCGCGGAAATCGGCGCCAACTCCTATCTCATCACCGCGGAAGACCACGACGTCCTCCTGGATTGCGGGATTCACCCCAAAAAAGAAGGCGTGGAAGCGCTGCCGCAACTGGGTTTATTGAAACGATCGCCTGAAGCCGTGATCGTGTCGCACGCTCATATCGATCATTGCGGCGCGGTGCCGTACCTCATGCGCGATCACCGGACCACCGAGTGTTACGCCACGCAGCCGACGGTGCGGATCATGGATCGCATGCTCCACAACAGCGTTTCGGTAATGGGCACATTAGCGGTGGAACGGGGTATCCGCGAGTATCCTCTGTACAGTCACAGCGACGTGGAGTATGTCATTCGCCGAAGTTATGGCCTGGCCTTCGAGCAGGAGTTCGCCCTCACTTGGGACAGCCCGTTCCGGGCGAGTTTTCACCCCTCGGGCCATGTTTTGGGAAGCGCGAGCGTCCTCCTTCGCGCGCCGGGTCACACGATCTTCTACTCAGGCGACGTGTGTCTGACCCACCAGGAGTTGATGGCAGGTCTGCGGTTGATCGACCCATCCGAAGACGTGACCACGCTGATCATCGAGAGTACCCGCGGCACCCATGAGGAAGGCCATGCCATTACTTTCGAGGGCGAGACGGAACGATTCGCGCAGGAGGTATCCAAAGTCCTCGAGCGGGGCGGCGTGGTGCTGGTACCGTCCTTTGCCCTCGGCCGCACCCAGGAGTTGCTGAACGTCATCGCCCGCCTTCAGGAATCCGGCTACATCCCGTCCGTACCGGTATACGCGTCCGGTCTGGGCCGCGCGGTCTATGAGATCTACGACAAATACGCGGACTATCTGCGCCCCGATTCGACGTTGCGGCCCCTGTTCGAGTTCAACCGGATCGGCGACGTGTGGGACCCGGAAGTCCGTCACGATCTCTTGAAGAAACCCGGCGTGATCGTGGCTACGTCGGGTATGATGGTGGAGAATACGCCTTCTTCGATGATCGCCTCGGAACTGGTGAAGTACAAGAAACACGGGATATTTTTTGTAGGCTACCTGGACCCGGACACGCTGGGGTACAAGTTGCTCCACGCCAAGACCGGGGACCAGATGCCGTTCGAACTCAACGGAGCTCCCGTGACGATCAAGCTGGAAAACCGCCAGAGTTTCAATTTCAGCGCGCATGCACCGCGCGAAGATTTGTGCAAGCTGATCGACCACATCGCGCCGAAGAATGTCGTGTTCGTTCACGGCGACCCCGAGGCCACCGCCTGGATGGCAGAGAACACAAACGCCCGCTACCGCAAGTTTATCCCGAGTACCGGCGATCCCATCGACCTGGAACCGTAAGCATGGCCCGCCGCCGTAACCCTGCCGCTGTATGGATCTCGACTGCTGCCTCCATCGGATTCGGACGGATCGCATCGTATCTTCCGTTGCCCGTAGCCCGGGTTGCCGGCCGGGCCGCCGGACGCGTCTCCTATTGGCTGGTGCCCCGCGTTCGCAAGGTCGCGCTCGCCAATCTCGACCACGCTTACGGCGACCAGTTGACGGATACCGAGAAGCGCCGCATTGCCCGCGGCGCCGCGGAGAACGTGGGCATCGTGGCGGCGGAATTTTCCCGAATCCCTTTGCTCGACAGCGAAACCATACGCGATTACGTTCAATTCACGGGTCTGGAGCACTTTGAGAAGAGCCGGGGAGCTTTTCTTATCAGCGCGCACCTCGCCAACTGGGAATGGATGGCCCCGGCACTAACGGCAATGGGGCTTCGATTGGCCGAGGTGGTCCGGCCCCTGGACGATCCGAGGTTGAATCGTTATGTTGATGCTACTCGAACCGCACAAGGTGTGCGTACCATCGGTAAAGAGCGTTCCGGCGCCGAAATTATGCGCCTGTTGAAGGATGGGTGGATTGTGGGGGTCTTGGTCGACCAGAGCCCGCGCGAGGCAGCCGTCCCCGTCAGGTTCTTCGGCCAGGCCTGCTGGGCAACCGTTGCTCCGGCCATGGTGGCCACGCGGGCGAAGGTGCCGATCCACGTCGTCACGATGGCGCGCGAGACTTCGGGCCGCTACACCATGACCATTTCGCCGCCCGTTGCGCTAAGCCGGACCGGAAACCTGCGGGAGGATTTGGTGGGAATGACCCAGCGGTGTCAGGATCTCATCGAGGCCGAAATACGCAAGTATCCGGAGCAGTGGCTCTGGCTTCATCGGCGGTGGAAGGAACGGCCCCGGCTGGAGGCCGACTGGCAGGCCCGCGAAGCCAAAGACGCGGCGCGCTAAACCGGGTCACCCGGTTTCCATTCGAAGATCTTCTCGGGATGCTGGATGTAGTCATTCATGATATCCACGAACCCGAAGATGTCGCCGCCGTCCATGGCTCGGTGATCGAAGGTTACGGCGACCGTGACGATCTTCCTCGGAACGATTGCGCCGTTTACGACGCGCGGCAAGTCGCGTGTGAGACCGATGCCCCACATGAACGTGCTGGGCGGCGGGATGACCGTAACGGTCTGCCAACCGTCGACCGACATGCCGATATTGGCCACCGTGCAGGTGGAACCCACGACGTCCTTGGCCTGGAGCTTTTCCTCCTCCGGCACGTTCTTCACGTTGTCGGCCATGGGTTCCGGCCATAAGCATGACTTGGCCCAGAGCCAGCCGGCGGTGAATCCGGAGAAATCGAGTTCTCGAATCGCATAGCTCAAGTATTCCCACGCGCAACGCCGGTACAGCTCGTTCATGTCCGTGCGGCGGGACTTGCGGGTAAGGACCCGCATTTCGTTGGCGACCTCGACCAGCGTTTTCTGGTGAGGGTTGCGAATGATGGGCGCCATGACCCCCTGATTGGTGTGGACCGTGAAAGAGGGGCAGATGTCTTCGCATTCGTAGAGGTACCCGCCGTTGCGCAGCGGGGTCCATTCCATGAACGAATTCATGACCGGCATGTGGTAGAGCACGTGTCCGATCGTCTTTAGATAGAAGGCCGAGAAATTCTTGTGGACGGCCATGGTCGTAAGTTCGTCTGCCGAATGCTTCTTGCCGGAGGCCTTCATCTCGTCAACGACGCGCTTGCCGTACTCGTGGAGGGGGGTCACATCGAATTCTACATTGCCCGCCGCATGCGGGATCTTGCGCGCGGAGATGGACAGAATGAACGCCACGCTTTGCCGCTGGAACGAAAGCTTGCGGACGTTGCGCATGCGAATGTTCTTGCGGGCATATGAGATTGTGAAATTGCGGAACATGGCTGCTTACAAATCCGACCGTTGCCTATCGACCCGGCGATACCCCCAAGTCTGCCCGTTGATCGCGGCACGAATCACCCAAGAGAATCTCCGCAATCTGCGGGTTGGACTGAGGGTAACGCGTTTGGGTTTCAGATAGCCGGGATGGTTGAAGGGTGCTAAGTCATTCTCTTTCAGTGTCTTGTGCTCTAGTGGCGCGTTGCGGTGATTCATGCTTTTACCCGGTCGATCTGCACGACTCGACCCGACCGCGCGGACTGATAAATGGCCTTGACGATCCGGACGCTCTCCGCCGCACTCTGGATCGTGATTAGAGGATCCACGTCTTTGCGGATTGCCTTGACAAGATCTTCGATGAGTACAGTATGGCCATCTGAGGACAAGGCCAACGCGTCCATTCCGGCCGTGTTCTTCGCTTCCCGGCCGCCGAACTGCTTCATCATTCGCTCGCGTTCTTTTGGAGTTCCCATCTCGTAGAACTCGAGTTTCTCCGCTTTTCTGGAGAAGGATCCCTTGGTCCCGTAGATGTGCGTGTGCATGGCTTGGTCGGGGATCGCGCAAGTAGTCGTCAACAATGTCCCCAAGGCGCCGCACTTGAACTTGAGAATCGCGACTGTCTGGTCCTCGGCCTCAATTCGGTGATTGAACACGCCGTAGTAGCCGCACACGCTTTCGACCGGCCCGACAAGCCAGTAAAGCAGGTCCACAGAATGGATGCCCTGGTTCGATAGGCTTCCGCCGCCGTCCGTTTTCCAGGTACCGCGCCAGCGTCCGTGTGGGCCTTGGTAGTATTCGTTGAGGCGAAGCCACGGCAACCGTATGTGGGCCCCGATGACGCGCCCCATCTTGCCCGCCTGGATCGCCTTTCGAAGGGCGATGTTGCAGGGGTCGACCCGGTACTGATACACGCAGCCACATCTGACGCCCGCCTTCGCGACCTCCGTCTGCAGCTTGCCGATACGCGAGAGCGACACATCGACCGGTTTCTCCATGAGAAGGTGCTTGCCCTTCCGGGCCGCCTGAACCCCGAAAGTCGTGTGGGTCGCGCTTTCCGTGGCAATGCAGATCGCGTCGATGTGGTCGGCCTTGAGCATATCGGGCCACTTCGCGAAACCTTCGACTCCGAATTCTTTCACCCCAGCGGACAGGCGTTTCGGATCGCGGTCACAGACGGCAACCAATTCGGCACCCTGTGCGGCGAGAATGGCCCGGCAGTGGTGCATGCCCATGCCAAGGCCCAGCACAGCAAAGTTCACAGGTTTAGGCATCAGGAATTCCTCTACCCCCATCCGTGCCCGGTCCGGGTCCGCTCCGCGTAAGCACAGTAGTTTTCGTAGGATAGGGGAAAGTCGACGGTTGTTCAAGTCATGTCGTGCGCGTCGATTTCCGCGCGCCCGATTTAATTCGGACTACTGAGTCCGGTACCATCTCGGGATCTATGAGTACTGCCCGATTACACCCCAAAGCCACGGTAGCCTTCCTATTGACAGGCCTTTACAGCGCGGCGGAAGCATTGTGTTCCATATTCGTGACCGTTTACCTGTGGATTAACAGCCATGATCTGAACCTCATTTGCCGGTACTACATAGCGTTATTCGTGATTACTCCCATCTTCTTCGTATTGGCGGGGTGGTACTCCCAGGTACGGGATCGGCTTCACGTCTACCGGCTGGGCCTCATCCTGCACGCGGTCTACTATGGCGCGCTGCTTCTCCTTCGGGAGCGTGCCCCGGACTACGCCGTGGCCCTCGGCGCGTTGCTGGGCGTCACCTGGGGCGCCTACTGGGGCGGCGCAAACACGATCAACTATGACGTGACAACCCATGGGAAGCGAGAACTCTTCTACGGACTACTGGGCGCGGTCACCAACCTGGCGCGGCTCGCCGCGCCACCCCTCGGCGGGCTCATCATTCAGTTGTCGGACGATCGGCTGCAAGGGTATCACCGGCTGTTCGCGGCGGTGCTCGCGCTCTACATACTGGCCTTTGCGCTCAGCTATCGCTTACCGGAAGACAAAGAGCGGCGCCCGTTTCGAATCCGGCGCGCGCTGTTTCCCGGGCGCGATCAGGTGGACTGGCGCTACGTCATGCTGGCGTCTGCTTCATTGGCTGGATCGTTTCACATATTCAGCATCCTGCTGGGACTATTGATGTACCTGGAGACCAATGACGAGATCAGCGTGGGCGGGTTTGCATCGTACCAAGCGCTGGTTGCTATCGCGGTATCCACGCTGCTTGGACGATACATGCGTCCAGCCACGCGCGGGCGGTATATGCTGATCGCGTCTCTGCTATTGTTCGCGGGAGGGTTTCTGTTTTTCACCGAGATAACCGCGATGACACTAATTGCCTTCGGATTGATCCGCTCCGCATCCATGTCCATGTTTGGCATCGGCCATTTCAGCCTGCGCATGGAGATCATCGCCAACAGCGCCGAGGACCCCAGCCAGCGCATCGAGTATCTCTGCGCCTGGGAAATTCCCCTTGCCATCGGGCGCGTCGTCATGATGCTCTGTCTTATGGTGCTTTCCACGTACTTCGCGGAGAACGGCCTCGGAATACGTGCCGCGCTCTTCTTGCTGTGCTCGCTGAGACTCGTCACCTACGGGCTGCTCTCCCAGACCTCGCCGATCAAGAACCCGGAAGCGCTACGCGCGCTTTGACTGCCCGCGTGGGAGGCGCTATTCTTTGCGGATGAATCGTGTAACTGGCGTATCCTCGTATCCCTGCGCATCCGAAGTGGAGTGCGGTATCCCCTCGCGGGACCGCGCATAGTTGCCCGTGTCAACCCGCATTCCAGAACAGCGCATCCCCCCGGTACGCGGTATCGTCACCACGCACAATCAGTGGGGAAGACCCTTTAACCTCATCGATCTCAAGCGTTGGCTGAGACTCAATCGAATCGTCTTTAACGCCGAAAAGGTTGATATTCTGGCGGATGCGCGCACCTTTCAGCATATGCCCGCGCTGCTGGAGTACGCTTCGGAACTGGGCCTTCGGGTAAGCCTGCGCGTTGCCTGCACTGAGCCGGTGCCGGATATTTCGGCGTGGAAAGACCTTGGGCTGCTCGATGTCTTTGTCACCGCGCCGCTTCGTGGTTCCACCCAACTCGAACCATGGTTGAATGCCTGCCGCGATACGGGCCTGCCGTGTCGCGTGGAAGTGGCTGGGCCTGCCGGAGGCGATTCCGATCCCGTAACGCTCGCGAAAACGCTGATGGCGGAGTCCGTGACGGCGGTAAACGTCATGGCCTTCGATCCCTTCGTCAATACGGATCGAGCCAGCAACGGTGAACAGACGGCCGCAACCGTGGGGTCCATGAATGCGCTCGCACGCGCGGTTTCGGCCGAGGGTACGGAGGTCAATCTCGTCCATCTGCCGTTCTGCGCGGTGGAGGTAGATCTGAGGCCTCACGTCGTCAATAGCCGCCAGTTTTGGTTGGACCATCAGCAGTACAATAAGGGGTCCTACGATCTCGCGGTGTCGTTGTACCGAAACATTCCGGCCGCGGTGGGCAAGATACTGCTGATTTTACTTGCCCGTTCCACCTTTCAACGGACCTTCGTCGACGCGGTGCTGCTGCGTCTGCTGTTGCACTCCCGGCTGATTTACGGGTGGTCCGTGGCATTGCACAAACTCACCGGACACCTACGAAACCGGCTGGGCAAACCGCGCGAAACTGCACCGACATTGGAAGCGCACGCGCAGAACGTCGAGAAACTCCGCGAACGCGAGCGGCGAATGCTGGGCCCGATTTGCGCAGAATGCTCCTTGCGCCGCATCTGCGATCGCATTCTTCCGGATGTGCGCCGCGTGTTGCCTGATATGGCGATTGAGGCGGTGCCGGGCGAACTGGTCGTGTCACCGATGCACTTCGCCCTCGCGCAACCCAAGCATTTCGATATCATTGACGCCGAACGAATGACCGTGAGCGAGGGCGCAGCCGAACTCGTCAAAGAAGCGAACGCGTTGGTTGAGAACCGTGCGCCCGACCGCCAGATCATGCCCTACGAATACACGGTTGAGGGCGCGCCCTGGGAGCATCTGGAAGGCGGCGTTCGCTGGCATTCCATTACCAACACCGAGAAGCTCAGTTCGCCGCTCGGGTTTGTCGAGCCGCCTTTCACGATCTCCGTCACCTTCGGCGGAGGCATTGCCGAATACATCGGACTGAGCTTCGGGCGCCACTGCAAATTACTCTGCCCCATGGAAGGGTATCGTCACATTCTCGTTTTGCACGTGGATCGCGATGGGCACTACGTGCTCCTGCGCGACGGCAAACAGGTCCGGCCCGTGGAGTTCGAGGGGATGTTCTACGTCCCGTTGCGACTGGGCGGACGGTTGGAGCCGCGCATTTCCATCTGGAATATCGACGCGCAGATCGTCACGCAATTCGTGAAGATTTGGGACGTAGAAAGCGTCGATGCGACCGCGCCTCCGGAGGTCAAGTACTCAATCATCGTCGTCAATTCCCGGTACGCGCGCCGGCTCCAGGCCATGCTGCGCAGCATCGCGCACCAGGAAGGAATCGACATTCGGAAGATCGAGGTTATCATCGCCTACATTCCGGGACTGGACGCGACGGATGATCTGATCGACAGCATGAATCAGACCTATCCGGATCTGCGTATCCTCCGGTCGCCGTTCCCCGCGCAGAATGCCAATTCCAAAGGGTTCATGATCAACGAGTCCGCCCAGATGGCGTCGGGCGAGTGGATCGTATTGATGGACGCCGATATCGTGATTGCGCCGGACATGTTCGCGCGCATTGAGGCGGTCGCCGGCGAGAACGATTTTATCGCGGCGGACGGGCGATTGATGCTGAGCAAGGAAACCACGGCAAAGGTTCTCATGGGCGAAGCGGAACCCTGGCGTCAATGGCAGGAACTCGTCAACAGCGCCTCGGAATACCGTTACCGCGAAGCCAAAGGCGTGCCCGTTGGATTCTTCCAATGCTTTAAGCGCGCGTTCATGGACAAAGTGAAGTACGCTGAGTTGGACCATTTTGAAGGCGCGGATATGTGGTTTGGCATGGCGTTGCAGGACACGTACGGTAAGGAGACCCGGTTGAGCGGGTCGCCGGTGCTTCATCTGGATCATGGCGGCAGCCAGTGGTACGGTACGACGAAGCATTTCTAGCGGGGACAACATCGTGACAGCAGCAACACGAGCGCGGCCATTGACGCCCGTGCGCGGGCTGGTCCTGGCGCAGAATGCCAAGGGCAAGCCCGTTTCGACGGTCGATCTGCAGCGATGGATCCGGCTGAACCGCGTCGTCTATAAAACCGAGAAGATCGACGTGCTCTTCCAGGGCTGCGATTGGGCTCGATTTGAATCGTTGGCATCCGCCGCTCGCGAACTCGATGTGGCGTTGAGTCTTCGCACGGACTGCTCCGAACCTCCGCCGTCCGCGAATGAACTGCAACAGGCAGCGCCCTGGGACGTATTTCTGTTTCCCGCAAAACCGGAAGCGCCGCAGTTTGTTGTATGGCTTCGCGCGGCGCAGGAGGCGAGCATCCCCGCTCGGGTACAGATCTGCGGCCCCTTTGAACACGACCTCGACGTGGACGCGTTCGCGGATACGCTCGTTGCCCATGATGTAGTGTCGGTCAATGTTGCGGCGTACGATCCGATCGCGTCTAATGCGCCCTCGCGTAACGCGCGACACACGGAATCGACCATCGATCGCATCAACGCGCTGGCTGCGGCATGCCATGCGCGGGGCCTGGAAACCAACCTTCTGTGGCTGCCGTTTTGCGAAGTAGCCGAACCCAACCGGAAGCTTGCCCTCAACAGTAAGCAGTTTTTCGTGGACCATCAACAGTACCAGCGCGATTCGTACACGTTGGCGGAGAAGTTGTGCGCGCGGCATCCGCATCGAATTCGTCTCGCGATCCTGATGCATCTCGAGCGATCGACGTCGACCGGAAATCCTATCGACCGCATTCTGCTCCCCTGGATCATGGAACACCCCTGGGCGCGCGCGCGGGTTTGGGCGTTTCATAAACTGACCCGGCACCGCCGCCAGGGCATGCCTCCGGCGCAGACCGAACCGTCACCCGCGGAGTACATGCTTGCCGCAGAACGTGCGAGCGACGAGCGCCGGCATGCGAAAGGCCCCATCTGCGCGGAATGCAGCCTGCACCGCATCTGCGACGGGCTGAGGCCGGAACTCGCGAAAGCGTTGCCCGGCATTGGAATCACCGCGCAACCGGGCGAGGCCGTGCTGGACCCCTTCCATTTTGCTGAAGAAAGGCCCCGGCATTTTGACAGCATCGATGAAGCGCGCCGGACCGCCGGACCGGATGAGGCTTTGGTCGAGGAGGCCAATGCGCTCGTGCTGAATCGCGCGCCGGATCGGGAGATCGGAGCGTTCGACTACCGCGCGGAAGGAACCTGGAGTTGGCCCTTGCCGGGTTGTCTGCGCTGGTTCTCCTTCACAAACAGCGAGAAGATCAGCACGCCGCTCACGCGCATCGATCCGCCGTTTACGTTGTCCGTCACCTTTGGCGGAGGTATCGCGGAGTATATCGGGTTCGCGATTGGGCGGGGTTGCCGCCTGGTGTGCCCCATGACCGCGTATAGCCATCGCGTCTTGTTACACGTCGCTGCGGATGGACGCTACGTTTTGCTCCGCGATGGGGAGCCGGTTTCGCCGGTCCAGTTTGTAGGCTCCTACTACGCCCCGGCGCGCCTGGGCAAGGCGCTGGAGCCGCGCATTTCGATCTGGAACATCGACGGGACGATCGGCACGCAGGCCGTCTACCTGTGGCAGGGAGAAGTAGCGGAGACCGGGCCGCCTCCGATGCGGTTCTCCGTGGTCGTGGTCAGCACGCGTTACGCCCGGCGGCTTCAGGCGTGCCTCGAAAACCTGGTCCATCAGGAGGGCGTCGAGTTGAACGACATTGAGGTCATCGTGGCGTACGTGCCTGGCCTCGACGCCACGGAAGACGTCATCGACAGTATGCAACTCGCCCATCCGGAACTGCGGATCGTTCCAACTGCGTTTGCGCCGGAGCACGCGAAGACCAAAGGCCTGTTGCTCAATGAATGCCTCGGCAGAGCGCAGGGCGATTGGGTCCTCGTATTGGACGCGGACATCCTGCTCGCACCGAACATGCTGGCGAAGATGGCCAAACTTCCGGACGACTGTATGTTTACCATCCCCGACGGCAGGAAGATGTTGAGCCGCGAAGACACCGCGCGGGTACTGCTCGGCGAAGTCCGTCCGTGGGAGCAGTGGGAGACCCTGTTGCAGTCCGCGGGCGAATACCGCATGCGCGAAGCGGACGGCGTCCCCGTCGGGTATTGCCAATGCGTAAGGCGAGCGTGCCTCGATAAGGTTCAGTACGAGGAGATGCACCACTTCGAAGGGGCGGACTGGAAGTTCGGGAAAGACATGCGCGATACCTTCGGCATGGAAAAGCGGCTCAGCGGAGTTCCTGTGCTCCACCTCGACCACGGCAGCAGCAACTGGTATGGCGCCGTTCGGCATTTTTGAACCTCGCTCTATTCTAACTCATTTCTCCTCAGTCCTTTATGTTCGAAGGTTGTGCATTTCTCGGACTTAGGCTATTGTAGGTGCTCCGGGTGTGCGGGGCTGCTCCTCTCGTGATTGTCGTTCTTCGCGAACGTGCGCAACGTAATCCGGCTGCAAGGTAGACCAGGGCAAAACCGGTAATCGCAGGGGATTCGTATGCGCATTCAAACCATGTCTCGAAGTGCGGTCGTTCTGGCTGCCGTAGCGCTCGTGGGGGCGACGGCGTCGGCACAAGGGGGCTTCCTGAATTTCGAGTCGCCTCAGGTACATCCGGTCGATCTCAGTCCGGACGGGACGACACTGGCGGTCTGCAATACGGCGGACGACATGCTCGAGTTGTTCGATGTAAGCGGCGGGGTGCCGGTTCATGCGGGAAGCGTTGCGGTCGGAATCGATCCGGTTTCCGTACGCTTCCGTACCAACGCCGAAGTCTGGGTCGTGAACCACATCTCCGATTCGGTGAGTGTCGTCGACGTGGTTGCGCAACACGTATTCGGCACGCTGACTACCTTGGATGAACCTGCCGACGTGGTCTTCGCCGGGGCTCCGACCATGGCATTCGTTTCGTGCTCACAGGCGAACACGATCCAGCGGTTCGACCCGGGCAATTTCGCTGCTCCCCCCACGAGTATTGCGATTGAAGCGGAAGACCCCCGGGCGCTGGCGGTGAGTCCGGATGGCATGACGGTTTACGCGGCGATCTTCGAATCCGGAAACGGCTCAACGTTGATTGCCGGCGGTAACGACGGCACGCTCGGCGGCTTCCCGACCAACGCGGCGATGGAAGACGCCGGCAATCCGTACGGTGGTGTCAACCCGCCGCCAAACGATCCTACCGACTCCAACATGGACAGCAACTTCTGGATTCCTGCCAAAGCGGCTAATGGAACACCCCCGCCGGTCGGCCTCATTGTAAAGAAGGACAGCGGCGGCGCATGGCGCGACGACAATGGTGAAGACTGGACGCCCTGGATCACGGGTGCCAGCGCCGGTCTTTCGGGCCGTTACACGGGCTGGGACTTGATCGACCGCGATGTGGCGATTGTCACGGCATTGAACGCGCCCACGCCCGCCGTCGCGTACGCGGAAGAACTCATGAATGTTTGCATGGCCCTCGCGGTGAACCCGGCCAGCGGCGACATCACCGTTGTTGGTACGGACGGCATCAACGAGGTCCGCTTCGAACCCAACGTCAATGGCCGTTTCCTGCGCGTCAACATCGGCATCGTCGACGACGCCTCGCCCACGACCACGAGTGTCGTCGACTTGAACGCCGAGCATCTGGCGCTCGCGCAACCAGGCGGCGTCGACCCTTATGAGACACCGGCCGTTTCGCAAGTGGATCGCGACAAGTCCATCGGTGATCCGCGCGGCATCGTCTGGAACAGCGCCGGCACCCGCGGCTACATCACCGGCATGGGCTCAAACAATCTGGTTGTTGTCGATGCCAACGGCGACCGCGTGGTCACGGGAGCCACCACGGAACTGCGGCCGGGGCCGACGGGCCTTGTGTTGAGCCAGGACGAAACCCGGCTCTATGTGTTGAATCGTTTTGATGCGTCGGTTTCGGTCTTAGATACGACCACGCTTCTAGAAACGGCCAACGTGCCCTTCCACGATTCGACCCCCATGTCCATTCGTACCGGCCGCAAACATCTCTACGATACCCACAAGAATTCTGGCCTCGGCCATGTCGCGTGTGCGTCCTGCCACGTAGACGGACGAATGGATCGCCTTGCGTGGGACTTGGGCGATCCCTCCGGTGCGATCAAGCCCTTGTCCGGCACGGGGAACCCGCCGCAACACAATCTTGGCGCGAACATTCCGGGACTGTTAGAAGGTGGAACCTCGCCCGCATTCGAAGACTTCCATCCCATGAAGGGGCCTATGACGACTCAGACCCTGATTGACATCATCGGCAAAGAGCCATTCCACTGGCGCGGCGATCGCGATGGTCTTGAAGAGTTCAACGATGCCTTCATGACCTTGCAGGGAGACGACCAGATCCTGACGCCGCAGGAGATGCAGGAGTTCGAAGACTTCCTGGCGACGACCCACTTCCCGCCAAACCCGTTCCGCAACTTCGACAATACGTTGCCGACCAACTTGCCGCTGCCGGGTCAGTTCTCCAACGGGCGTTTCTTTGGATCGGGTGGGCTCGCGGAAGGCGCTGCGCTTCCAAACGGCGACGCGGTGCGCGGTCTGGAGATCTACCGGGATCAGGGCAACAAACTCGATAGCGGAAACTTCACCTGCGTAATCTGCCACACCCTTCCGACCGGCGCAGGGACGGACAGCCGGTTCGACGGAGTGTCCGCATTCGATCCGATTCCGCCAGGTCCTATGGGCGAACGTCATCTGGCGCTGGTCTCGGTGGATGGCTCTACAAATCGCGCCATCAAAACGCCTCAACTGCGCAACCAATACGACAAAGCGGGTTTCGAGTTGACGCCAGGAAATCCGAGCCTCGCCGGATTCGGGCTGCTCCATGACGGCAGCATTGACTCCATATCCCGTTTCGTATCGGAACCTGTATTCGAAGTGACGTCGGACCAGGATGTGGCCGATCTGACGGCGTTGATTATGGCGTTTTCCGGGGGCTTCGACTTCGCACCGCCCAATCCGGGACCAGACCCCGAGGCCCCAGGGCCGCCGAGCCAGGACGTCCCGGCTGCGGTCGGCAAGCAAGACACCATCGACAGCGCCGCGAAGGATGTGAGTTTAATCAATGCCATGATCGCCTTGGCGGACGCGGGAGACGTGGACGTCATTGCGAAGAGCCTGATCGCCGGCGACCCACGCGGATGGGTCTACACCGGGTCTGGACAGTTCACGGGCGATCGAGCCGACGAGCCGGCATACCCCACCGCCTCTCTCGTTGCACTGGCCGCGCCGGGCAACGAAGTCACGTTCACCGTCGAACCGGCAGGCTCCGGCCAGCGCACGGGCATCGACCGGGATCGCGACAACCTCCTGAACTACGACGAGACGCGCGATCTCGACCCCGTTACCCCAGGGGTGCAAAACCCCTTCGATCCGGCCAGCGCAGACTCCACCGGAGACAACGGACAGAACACGCCCGACGGCATCCCGGACAATTTCAATGACTACGACGGCGACGGGTTCAGCAATGCGGCGGAGTTCTTCGCGGGGACCAACCCCGCGGACGAGAATGATCTGCCGGGAGTACCGACCCAATCCAGGTGGGGATTGATACTGCTCGTCGCGATGATGATTGCGGGATCAACGCGGGTTGCGGTTCGTTCCCGTACGAAGCAGACGGATTGAGCGGCGTACTTACTTCGCCGTTACTATTCGTCGCGGTAAGTTGAAAGCAGATCTAGATAGGATCCGGTTTCAAGATCGCTTTCGGCGATCTCGAACTCCGTTCGCAGAAACGAGAGCTTTGCGAAGCCGTCTTGGTCGCCAAATTCATCGGACAAGACCGCCTCGAACTCCAGGTAATCGCCGAGCCCCACGACCCGGTCGATATGGATTCGAACGTTCCGCCACAACCACAAGGTGCGGACCTTGTCGACGACGCCCATCGTGCCAAGGGCCGCGGCGAGGGTCTCCTTCAAGGTGGAAGACGCGGGTTCGATGAAATAGTCGCTGGCCTTTGAATCGGCCACGTCGGGACGCCGGTAGTAGACGAGATAGTCCTCGCCCGAATCGCACTCCCGCAGTTTCATGCGCCCGTTCGCCACGGGGAAATAGGTGTCGACTTGGTGGATGTCGCCCTTCGGCTCGGCACCAATGCGCGCACAGACGGCGAGCGCGTGGGAACGATCGCGGAGGCGCGCCTTGAGTTCGATATTGCGCATGGGGGCGGTGGTCCGTCAGACCGTCTTGCGCGCAGCGGCTACGTCCGCCTTGAACTGCGTGAACGTCTCGCCCAAGCTGCCGTTGTTCTTGAAGATACTCGAGGTGCCCATCACAAAAATGCGCGCGCCCATATTGGCCAACACGGCGGCATTGTGGACGTCGATATTGCCGTCCACCTCGATATCGATGCGCCGCTCCCGGTAATCCACGTTCTCCTTCAGGATCTTTACCCGTTCGAAAGCGCCCGGAATAATGCGCTGCCCCGCGTAACCGGGATCGACGGTCATGACCATGATGCGGTCGACATAATCCAGCAGGAAGTCCAGCTTCGTAAGCGGCGTCGCGGGATTGATGGCAATGGCGGGTGAAGCGCCGGCCGCGCGAATTTGATCTAGCGTGCGGTGCGCGTGCGGGCAGGTCTCCACATGCACAGACACCACGTCGCAGCCCGCGTCGACGAAGCGCTCAATGTAGTCTTCCGGTTTCGTAATCATCAGGTGGGCGTGACAGGGCAACCCGCACACGCCCTTGGCGGCCTTGATGAAGTCCACGCCCAGCGTGAAGTTCGGGACGAACAGGCCGTCCATGATGTCGAAGTGCAGTTCGTCGCATCCGGCCGCTTCGAGGGCCTTCAGATCCTCTTCCAACCGCGCGAGGTTCGCGCACATGACCGAGGCGGCGTATTTCAGTTCATCCGGCACGGGTTTAGTGTCCTTTCTGTTTCAGGAAATCGTCCACGGTGGCGCGATGCGGCATGGACCGCTGCGCGCCGTGCATGGTGGTCGCCAGCGCGCCGGTTGCGTTCGCAAAACGAATGGCCTCAAGCGGCGGCTTACGGCGCCACGCGATGGTCAGGGCCGCGGTGAAGGCATCGCCCGCGGCCACCGTGTCCACGGCTTCCACCTGGTAGGCGGGCACGTGAATCCATTCCTTACCGCTCATGTACAGTGCCCCGCCGGCGCCCATCTTGATGACCGCACTCTTGGCGCCCATGGCGAGCAGTTGCGCCGCCGCCTGGCGCGCGTCATCTACGGTGCTGACGGCGACGCCGGTCATCGCTTCCGCCTCGGTTTCGTTCGGGGACACAATGTCCGCCAACTCGACGATCGATTCGGGGACCTTCTGCGCCGGGCCCGCATCGAGCACCGACAGCACATTGGCCGCACGCGCTTTACGAAGCAGGGCCTCGACCGTTTCCAACGGGATCTCGAGTTGCGTCATCACGGCGTCGAGCGTCTCGAACAGGGGGCTGAGCTTTTCGATGTGCGCGGGCGTGATCCCGTAGTTCGCGGCAGGCGTCACGATGATGGAGTTTTGCCCCTCGTCGGCGACCATGATTACCGCGGTCCCGGTAGGTTCCTCGGGGTGTTTGTTCAGGTACGTGAGATCGATGCCTTCCTCGCTCAAGGTCTGCCGCTGCAAGGTGCCGAACGTGTCGTTCCCCACGCACCCGGCAAAATGGACCTGCGCCCCAAGCCGCGCCGCCGCCACTGCCTGATTCGCGCCCTTACCGCCGCAGACCGTCGAGAAGGACGAACCGATCATGGATTCGCCGGGTTTGGGGCAACGGGGGACGCGCGTAACCAGATCGATATTGGCACTTCCCACCACCAGGATTCGCGGCGTCGTCACGGGTTCTCCTCCAGTTGGCAAATTTGGAGGAATCATCCCACGATTGGCGTGGAACAGGCAAGGCGGATGTGATTCGGCTCAGGCGAGCGGCTACTTCGCCGCGAGACTCTCTTCATTTTCCGGTTCGGGCGTGGGGGAGATGACGGCGGGTTTGTCGTCGGCTGCCTTGCCGCGGTACTCAATCTCGCAACAGCCGCGGCAAACCGCAAACCCGCTCTCGCGGCGCTTCTGCCGGAAGGCGCGCATGATCTCGTTGTTCCGCAGTTCCTTCAGGCTGTGCTCGCGCACGTTGCCGACCTTTTGAATCCAGCATGGATAGACGCCGCCCTTCGCGCCCACGATGAGCGTCGACCAAATCGACCGGCACTCGAATTCGCGAAGGTTGTATCCCTGATCGTAGTGGTTGATGACTTCCTCGAAGGGCATGCGCGGCATGCGGACCTCGATGCCGAGTTTCTTCGCTTCCGCCATGGTCGCCCGCAACGAATCCTCGAGGCGTTTCCGGTCAATCCGCGGCTGACGAAAATCGTCGCGGCTGAAGCTCGAGGGATCGACATGCCCGAGTTCCGGGATATCGTGGACCCGCGTTTCCGTCAGCAGGTTCAACACGTTCGCGCCGCATTCCTGGGCGATCTTCGGCATCTCGGGCAGACAATCCAGGCTCTCGTCCTGAATCACCGTGTTGATGTGAATAAGGGGACTCTTCTTACCCATTTCTTTCCGGTACTTGGAAAGCATCTTGATGCCGTGGATGCTCTTGTCGAAAGACCCCTTCTGCGCGCGGATCACGTCGTGCACGTCGCGCGTGCCGTCGATGGAAATCCCCGCGAAGTTGAAGCCGCGCCCGCCGAACCATTTCGGCGCCAGCTCCACACAGCGCTTGGCGCGTTCCTCCGTCAGCATCGTCGCGTTGGAGATGAAGTGAACGCGCCGCTTCGCGCACGCGTGTTCGAATATCTCCATAAAGTCCTTGCGAACGAAGACCTCGCCGCCGGTAAATGTGATGAGGCTCCAGCGTCCGGTCTGGTTGATGACGTTCAACCATTCTTCCGTGGTCAATTCGCCGTCAGCCTGAACACGCGTGGGGACCGTCTGAAGCCAGTCGATGTATTGGCACATCTTGCAGCGGAGATTGCAGCGGCGGGTGACCTCGAAGTAGTAGTGCCAGGTGGGAGGACCGTACGCGTCACGCGAAAAGCGGTAGGGGAGTTCCGTGTACGAACGCGTGACGGCCCGGTAAAGCGAGGTAATGAATCCCCGTTCGTTTGGATCTGGCGACGCGCCCACAACCTACTCCCTGTCGTAACCTCTTTTGCCTAAGGGTTTTCCGTCGTTCGCGACGAGCGCGAAAGACGCAAAATATTCCCGTAAGGCAACACCCGCCCTGGCAAGGTGAATTCCCTCCCCAGAGCATCGTCATCAAGCACACCATCCTAGGCGGATAACCGGTCGATTGCAATTCGCATCAATCCAGTCGGGGTTGACCGCGCTTCAGCAACGGCGCGAGAGGGCAACCCTCACAGTTCGGCTTGCGCCGGCAAAAGTCCTTGCCGGTCCAGACGATGAGCCCGTGATATTCCTTGAACAGATGGACCTCGTTCGGCAGTTGCCGTTCGAAGAATGCGCGAAGGTCTTCGTAGCCGATCTTCGGCTCGACCAGTCCGTGACGCGAGAGGATGCGCCGAGTGTAGGCGTCAACGACGAAGACCGGTATCTCGCAGGCGTAGAGCAGAATGTCGTCCGCCGTTTCCGGCCCGATCCCGGGGATGTCCAGCAACTCCGGGCGAAGTTCGTCCAACGGCCGTTTGGCCATGCGCGCCATGCTGCCGCCGTACCGGTCGACGAGGTGACTGCAGAAGCTCCGCACGCGCATAGTTTTGATTCGGAAATAGCCGGACGGCCGCAGGACTTCGTGGAGCAGCGCGTCGTCGGCATCGAGAATCGCGCGTGGGTTCAACAGCTTCCCGCGCTTCAGATTCGCGATGGCCTTCTCCACATTCGTCCAAGCGGTATTCTGCGTCAGGATGGCGCCAATGGCGATTTCAAAGGACGTGTCACCGGGCCACCAGTGCGTCGGGCCGTAGTGGGACGCCATTCGTTCGTAGATATCGAGGAGCCGTTTCGACACCCGTGCCACGGTCGATCAGTCCGCCTTCTTCAGGGTCACCGGCGTGTGGGCTTCCGCCTGGACCGCATCGGCGAGGCTGGCTTGATTGATGGCGCACTCCACAAAACCGGAACTCTGCAGCACCACGAGGCGGTCGCCCTTGGGGACGTTGGCATAGGTGGTGACGAACGGCGCCGTCCAGGTGATGGAGCCGATGGTCACGGTCAGCGTCTGTCCCCGCGAGATGCCGAGTTTCTCCAGGTCGGAACGCGTGATGGTCGTAACCAGGTTTCCATAGGGGTCCGCGCGCATGACCGTGCCCTGAATGGCGTCTCCTTCGACGACCGCGCTGGGAAGTTCGACGCGAACCATCGTGTCCAGCACTTCGCCCACCACTTCAAACTTCACGCCACTCGCGAGCGAAGCGGAAACCGGACCGTAGATGTCGCGGCCGTGAAACACCGTCGAGGTGACCTTGTCGCGCCAGAGGTCCTGATTGGTGCACTCACGGATCGCGGCGAGCCCGAGCCGGTCTGCGACCACCGTGAGCAGCCCGTTGTCCGGGGCGACGAAGTAGTGCCCCGAGTCGGTTTTGATGGCGATGGATTTGCGCTCGGTGCCCACGCCCGGGTCCACGACGCAACAAAACACGGTGCCTTTCGGGTACTCGGGAGCGGCCTCAGCGAGCAGGTATGCGCCGGAAGCGATGTCGTACGGGGGAACCGCATTCGTGATCGCGTCCACCCGCGCGTTGGGGAACTTCTTGTAGATAGCCCCTTTTAGGATACCTACGTAGATCGAGTCCGACCCGTAGTCGGTCAGCAGCACGACCATGCCGGTTCCGGGCGAACTGCCGTCTTCCTGGGCGAGGACCGGTGCTGCGATTAAGACAGCAAGAACAATCGACGTGGCCAGCAGCCGGAATGGAGGGGGAACTCGGTACATGACTTTCAGCCTTTCGTGAATAGATGGTGCGTGACGACATGAATTGGGCGATCATAGCAGATGCTGGCGTGAAGGATGTGTGGGAGGCGCGAGTTCGCATAACGCGGCCGTTCGACGAGGTGAATTTCCCAACCTGGTATGCAGAACGATTCGAAAGGTCCACCCGCCGAACGGCCGCTAAGATTAGATTGATGGCTTCAGGTTTTCCTGGACTCCGTATGGTCGGCAACCCGGTTTGACTCGATATGCGTGCGCAAAGAATTCAGTGGCCGAGAGACGAAAACCCCTGCGTAGCGGAACTACACCCATGTACTGCGTTTGAACCCCATTACCCGGAGCAAGTTCCCTCAGGCTTCAACAACGCGCACGTGCCGATGAAGACGCACCCTTCACCGTGCATCAACATTATGCCATTTCGCTGCAAAAAGTTGCATGATAATTTTCGTCTATACCCCTTTGTTTCGCAGCCGAGTCTTTGAAATAATTCGCAGTATGTTCGATTTCGGAGATTATGTCACGCGTTGTGCGGCTATATGTCTGATTGCCATTATGGCGGGCTGCGGCGCGCCTTCGGCAGAGGTGCGTTCCGATGCGGAGAAAAGGGCGCAGGTTGAGGCCATGTGCGTCGAGTACCACCGCTCGTTTTCGGACGTTCCGGAGGTCTCTGCGGAAGGGCTTTTCCATTGTGCGCCCGGCAGGGCGCGTTCACTTGAGGGTGCAAGTCCCTTACAGGCCTG
>BTVY01000042.1:0-67450 GCA_045863335.1 Candidatus Hydrogenedentota bacterium
GCAACAACGGCTTCGATACACCAAAGGCTATTTACAGAAAGTTCTTGACACGGGCGACGTACTCGGTTTTTCACGCCCTTGACACCCTTGCCGTACAGTTCTATGATTTCTATAGACCAATTCGGATTGGCCGCCGGAAGGTCCTGATGGGGGAATTCGGCCAGTGACGGTGGGGAACTTACCTAAACCCACCTGCGTGAATCCAATACGCGTTGGATAGAACGCAATGAGATGGGGGACACACGATGTCACAAAAAACTGACCGCCGCACCTTCGTAAAGAGCGCGCTCACGGCCCCCGCCGCCATGGCCCTCGCCATGCAGTCAGGCGGAAGCGCGGCCATTGCGCAAGACACACCGGCCGCCGCACCGGGTACCCTTCCGCACGGACAAATCGGCGACATGCAGGTCAGCCGTCTCCTGCTCGGGGGTAATCTCCTGACCCACTTCACCCACAGCCGCGATCTCAAGTATGTCTACAACCTCGCGGCCCATTACAACACCGATGAGAAGATCATCGAAACCCTTGCCGTCGCCGAGCAGAACGGCATCAACACGCTCGTCATCCACACCGTACCGCACGTACTCGAAACGCTCCGTACCTATCGCGTGGACCGGGGCGGCAAGATCCAGTGGATCATCTGCCCGACCGCTCCCGTGGGCAATGATCTCACCGAATACGCCAAGCAGGTCGAAGATCTCGTGAATGACGGTTGCGAAGCCATCTATCTCTGGGGGGTGCATGCGGACAAGCTAGTCTCGGAAGGTCGTTTGGATACGATAGCCCGGCTCGTGGGACTGGCGAAAGAACGCGGCGTTCCCTCCGGCGTCGGCGCGCACGATGCCGCCGTGGTTATGGCCTGTGAAGAACATGGAGTCGAGGCGGACTTCTACATCAAGACGCTCCACCACCACAAATACGCCACCGGACCCAAGCCCCACGAATTGACCGCGCCCTACTGCGAGATTCCGGGCTATTGGTGCCGCGATCCCCAGGAGATCATCGCGTTCATGGAAACGGTCGAAAAACCATGGATCGCCTTCAAGGTCATGGCCGCGGGCGCCATCCCTCCGGCGAGCGCCTTCCAGTACGCCTTCAACAATGGCGCCGACCATGTCCTCGCCGGTATGTTTGATTTCGAGATTGCCGAAGACGCCGGCATCATCCGCGACGTCCTCGCCAGCGTGGACCGCAAGCGTCCGTGGCGAAGCTGATCGTTTTACTCGCGTGCATGGTCGTACTCGCGCCTGTCGTCCTTCCCGACGACGCGGGCGCGCCGCCCTTCTTCGCCTTCTGCATGGACACCCACGACAGCGCGAAGCGCTCGCTCGAAGAGCAAGCCGCGCTGCTCCAGGAACTCGGCTACGATGGCGCCGGCCACCTCTGGCTGGACGACGTGGACCAACGCATCGCAACGCTCGACGCCCATGGCTTAACGCTGTTCCAAGTCTACCTGCGCGTCAACATCGCTCCTGATGCGACCGAACCCTACGACCCCCGTCTCAAGGATGTCCTGCCCGCGCTGAACGGCCGCGGCACCATGCTCGCCCTCTTGGTCAGTGGAGGTCCTCCATCCGATCCAACCGGCGACGCGCGGGCCGTCGAACTCGTCCGCGAGATCGCCGATCTGGCAGCAGCGTCAGGCGTTCGCGTCGCACTCTATCCCCACGCCGGAGACTGGCTGGAGCGCGTCGAAGACGCCATCCGCGTGGTCCAAAAAGTCGACCGGCCAAACGTGGGTCTCATGTTCAATCTATGCCACTGGCTCAAGGTAGACAACGAAGAAAACCTGAAGCCGCTGCTGACCGCCGCGATGCCCTACCTGTTCGCCGTCAGCATCCACGGCGCCGACCGCGCCGAAGCAATCCACGCCGGCACTGGCAACTGGATCCAACCCCTCGACAGCGGCACCTTCGACATCGGTGCCTTCCTCAATACCCTGCGCGAACTCGGCTATCGCGGTCCCATCGGTCTCCAATGCTACGGCCTCCCCGGCGACGCCCGCGACCACCTCACCCGATCCATCACCGCCTGGCGCACCATCACCGCCCCCGTTGCATCCTCCGCCGCAACCGATACCCCCTGAATTCACCACGCAATCCAAGCAATCCTGCTCCCGCCTCATCCCCGTCCGTGTAAGTCCGCGTAAGTCCGTGTAAGTCCGTGCAAGTCCGTGCAAGTCCGTGCAAGTCCGTGTAAGTCCGTGTAAGTCCGTGTATGTCCGTGTATGTCCGTGTATGTCCGTGTATGTCCGTGGTCCAATCCGCAATCCGCAATCCGCAATCCGCAATCCGCAATTCCCTACTCCCCCCGGGCCCCCGCCGCGATCCACATCCGGATCGCATGCAATTCTTCCTCCGCCAATTCCTCCCCGTCCTTCGGCATCTTCGGCTCATAGATCCCCCGAATATGAAACACCATCGGACTATTATCCGGCGCCCCCGGAATCACCGCCGGCCCCGCATAATCTCCCCCCGCAAGGATTCCCGCGTGGCTGCTGAGATCAAGCCCGGCTTCAGGGTCATCCCCGCCGTGACACTCCACACACCAGCTTTCCAGGATCGGCATGATATCCTTCGCGAACAAGATCCCCGCCGCCGCAGCGGGATCGATCGGCAGCGTCTTCGGTGTGTAAATGGCATTCAACGATTCGTCGTTCACCGGCGCCACCGCTGGCGCAATCGCCGCGGCCGATACCACATAGCCCCCGACCACCGGCGTCGCACCCGACACGCCATCCGCGCCCATCACCGGCGTCCCAATCCCATACCCATACACCAAACGCCCGCCGCTGGACCCCGCAAACAACACCGTGGCGGCTACCGCAAAGCCGCACACCCCGGCGAGCCCCGCCACGTAAGGTCCGGCTGTGCGCGTTCCAAAATGACTGGCGAAAAAGAGAACCGACGTAGCAAACCCGATCGCGGCGGCCGCGTATCCCAATATCCGATGCTGGCTCACGACCGCTTCGATCTCGGCGCTCCCAAGCGCCACCAGTCCCGACGCCGCATGATTGCCCGCCATGGACGCGGCCAACCCCGCCAGTCCCGCGACGAGAAAATACGCGCCCGTGAACAAGCGTATGCCGGGCCATTTCTTGGGCGCGGCGATTGCAAGAAGAATCAATGGAATGCCAAGCAGCCCCAGGCTAATCGGCAAATGCGAAGAGGCCGCATGCAACGCATGGGGCGACTCCAGAACTCGCGTCAAGTCCATACGAAAACCTTCAAGCGGGGGAAGGCCATAAGCAAGGGGGGGAGGCGCCATCCGCCGAAGCGAATACCTGCCACCGAATCATTGGAACAGAACGCCAACCGCGGATTCAATTGCGATTGACCAGATGCAACTGACCGGGTGAACACGCAACCCGGCGCACTTCTCCAACACCAAGCGCAACACCACCCCGCCGCCCTCGCGCACGCGGGGGCCCATCTTCTTTGTGGCGCAGACAAACCACGAACCCGCACCATCCCCGTCACCCTCGCGAAAGCGGGGGTCCATCTTCTGTACGCCAATCGCGTCTCCACGCAAACACGCAGTTGAACGCTCCTCCATAGAACGATACGCTATGGCCCTGAGTCTTCGTCATGTTCGATAGTCCGCGAGAATCCTCCGCAAAAAGTCCCCCTTAGAAGGGGGATAGGGGGATGTTCCGGAAGGAAGGAATCACACCTCATGAAACCGCTAACGACCTGCATACTCGCCCTCGCACTCGCAATGACCCTCGTCTCGTGCCAAACCACCGAAACGGAATCCGTGGCCGTGCAGCAAGACGCCGCGGCCAACGACGCCCCCTGGACGCCCCTGCTCAACGGCACAAACCTCGACGGCTGGACGCCCCGCGGCGGCGCCACGTGGAAGTTGGAAGAAGGCGTGCTCATTGGGCAGTCGGAAAACGGCCAGGGTCATATCTACGCCGGGCCCGAGCTCACGGACCTCGAAGTAAAAGGCGTCTTTCGCATCACCAGCCAGGGTAAGAACGCCAACAGTGGACTCTACTTCCGCGCCAACCCGCCCGCCGACAATCCCGACGATTATCCCCGCGGCTACGAAGCGCAGATTTGCAACACCCACGATGCCTACACCGGCTGGTTGTGGAAACCCGGCACGCCCGTGGGCAAAGCTTCCGAGTTGTTGACGAAGGACGGCGAGTGGTTCTCCATGCGCGTCAAAGCCGTTGGTGACACGGTACAGATCTGGGTGAACGACCAGTTGGTCATGACCCATCAAGACAGCGAATACGACAAAGGCTACTTCGCGATCCAGTGCCACAACCCCGGCATGACCGTCGAAGCGAAAGAACTCTATTACCGCGACTTGAGCGGCATGTAACAGTCGCGCCAGTATGCATTCACGGGCGGGAGAACATCCCGCCCGTTTCGGTTTCACCCAGCCTGCGCCGCGATGAAGTCGCGCACCGCGTCCGCTTGTTCCCGATGACCGTCGATGAGCACCGCCGCAAGAATGGAATACCCGTCCAGCTTCTCCTGCTCCACCAACTCCGCGATGCCGTCCATTTGTTGTTTCACCATGTCCACCGGAATCGGCGCCACCTTCGTGTAGTCGCGAAGGTACACGCCCATGACGATCGGCTTGTCCGGGAACAGCGCGCGGCACTCGTCCACGTACTGCGGCATGCGAACGATGTCCTCCGACTTCCAGATCCACAACGTCACCACATCCATGTGCGGCCGCATCGCCGTCCAGAAATCCGCCTTCTCAAACTCGTGCGTATACACCACCGACCACAACTTCAGCGCGGGACTCATCTCCCGAATCTTCGCGCGAATATCGGCGAACTGCTCGGGCCCATATTCAAACCGCTCCATCAATCCCAACAGGTCGTCGCAATACACCCCGCTGATGTTCTTAAACCGCTTCGCCAGTTCCCCGACCTTCGCGCCTTCCGCCAGCACCGTTCCCGGATCGCTCGTCGCCTGACACACCGGCCGCCCGTTCTCATCCCATACCCAGCCCCACTTGCTGATATCGCAGGTGACCTCCTCGTACTCGGAGAGAAGTTCAAGCGCATGAACGTCATTCGGGTGAAACAGATAGTTCGCCCGCGAGAGACCGAAATAACGCGCCCCCTGTCCCAACCCATAGATCGACGGCGGTACCCCGGGATCGATTCCCTGGCCTTCCCACACCCAACCAATCTCGCGAAAGCTCGGCTTCCCGTTTGCATGCGGTTTTTGCGCTTCTGCACCTTGTGCCGCGCTTGCCAATCCAATCGCAGCCCCCGCAACCGACGCCGTCTGAATGAACTCCCGACGATTCATCGAAACCTCCACTCCAGCGAAACGACCGCCTTAAAACCCCCGCACCACATACGCCTGCAAAACCCCCGACTCGTCGGAATTGAAAAACCCCGTCGTCCCATCCGGCGACAGGAACGGATGCATATGCGCGCCCTTCACCCACGAACATTTCGGGTGCGCCACGGTCCGCAGGTTCTGCAACGGACTCTCCCCGGGCGCCCCCAACTCCGCAACGACTACGCGCCCTTCCGGATTCATCGGACCTGTGTCGGAGATGATCCGCGTCCCTTCGATGTCCGTCGCGAAATGATAGAAATCCGGCTGCTCCAATTCCCGGCTCAGATCGTTCCGAATGGCTCCCGGCGTCTCCAATCCGAGATGTCCCTGATCCGCCACGGCTCGCCCCTCGATCAACCGCGCGCTCCGCGGCTCCCGCGTCCCCGTGCTCGTAATGGCCCACGCACTCCGCCCCCGCCAACACTGGTGCCCCTGACACTGCTCGTTCCCGTCCCGGCCCCACGGCATCGTCCGGAAGTTCGTCCCGTCATCGCGGATCACATGGATGTCCGCGCCCGCACCGCTTACCAACGTCGTGATCTCGCCTTGCGGATTCGCCTTGTTCCCATGATTCTCTTGAATGAGGATGTCGTGGCTCGCCTCCGTGTCCCGCGACCGCGAATACTGCGCGTGCAGATTGCACCACGTCTGCCCTTGCAGGATCAGCTCCACCGTCGCCTTCGCCACATCGAAGATCATCAGTCCAAACGGCGCGTCCTCCGTCTCGCCATCCCCGAGAAACGCCGACAACGCCAGTCGCTCGCCGTCCGACGAAATGGTGGAGAGGGGGTAGATATGGCTTGGTCGCATCCCCGTTCCCGGCACGCCATCATCCAGCACCAGGATCGTCTCCCGTTCCGTGCCATCCAGCCGTACCCGCTTCAGCGTGAGACGCCCGCCGTTCACCTCCGTCTCATTCACGAAGTAATAGAGGTACGCCCCGTCCGGCGTCATCGAAGGCGCCGTCGCGCCGGTCTCCTCCGTCAACGGCGACAACGAACACCCGTCCTCCATATCGCACAACAGATACCGGTGCTCCGGATCGTTCTTATCGCTCCCATGCGCATGCGCCGACCGGTGCAACACAAACCGCTTCGAGTCCGGCGCAAAGATCTGCGCCTCCATATACACATGGCAACTCGGCACCGTCTCCGACGTCAGTTGAAAAACCTCCGTCCCTGCCGGCGCATCCGGCGCCACCAGATCCGGCCGCGCAATCGCTTTCATACTCGCCGCCCCAGACTCCTGCGCCCTTGCTCTCAGGCCCGGCATCCCCGCCATCAAACCCAACCCCCCATAGCCCAATCCCCGCAAAAACGTTCTCCGCGTGTGTTTACTCATACGCGATCCCTCGGCTTCCGTAAGCCCGTGTTTGTATTGGGTTGTGTCCCAACACAAGACCCGTGTCGCAAGTTTTGTCGCAAGTTACTCTGCGAGGTAGTAGACGAGCTGGTTCGTTGCGCTTTTCCCCTTGTGGCTCCCATCTCTTCTGGCGCGTCTGACGCAGCCAGCTTCCGGCAACATATACCATCACCCTCCAACCGCGCAAAGCACGGAAGTGGATACACCCGGAGCACATCCCGCCGTAGCACTGTCCCAGTGGCATGCATCGGGTTCTGAAAACGGTCAGGGCCTGCCCGGAGTCGATACCGGGCAGGCCCTGCGGATGCGATAGATTGTAATCGATGCGCTACGCGCGGCGATTAGTTCTCGAGGTCGAAGCGGTCGGCGTTCATAACCTTAGTCCACGCGGCCACGAAGTCCTTCACGAACTTCTCCTTGTTGTCGTCCTGGGCATAGACTTCCGCGTAGGCGCGCAGGATCGAGTTGGAGCCGAACACGAGGTCGGCCCGCGTCGCCGTCCACTTTACTTCGCCGGTCTTGCGATGACGGATGTTGTAGCTGTTCAGGCCGGTGGGCTCCCAGACGTAGCTCATGTCCGTCAGGTTGACGAAGAAATCGTTCGTCAACGCGCCCGGGCGGTCGGTGAAGACGCCGTCCTTGCTGCCGCCATAGTTCGCGTCAAGCGCCCGCATGCCACCGATCAGAACGGTCATCTCCGTCGCCGTGAGCCCCATCAGTTGCGCGCGGTCCAGCAGCATCTCTTCGGGCTGGACGACATAATCCTTCTTCTGCCAGTTGCGGAAGCCGTCGGCGACCGGTTCCAGCGGGGCGAAGGAATCGGCGTCCGTCATCTCGTCAGTGGCGTCGCCACGTCCGGGTGCGAAAGGCACGCTCACATTGAAGCCTGCCGCCTTCGCGGCCTGCTCGACGCCCCAGTTCCCCGCGAGCACGATCACATCGGCCACACTGGCGCCCGTCTCGGCCGCGATGGGCTCAAGAATGCCAAGCACCTTCGCCAGACGTTTCGGCTCGTTGCCTTCCCAGTCCTTCTGTGGCGCGAGGCGAATCCGCGCGCCGTTTGCGCCGCCGCGCATGTCGGACCCGCGGAAGGTGCGGGCACTGTCCCACGCGGTGGCGACGGCGTCGCTCACGCTCAGACCGCTCGCGGCGATCTTCGCTTTCACCGCTGCGACATCGTAACCGGTCTTGCCGGCGGGAACCGGGTCCTGCCAGATAAGATCCTCCTTGGGGACGTCGGGGCCGATGTACCGGCTCTTCGGGCCCATGTCGCGGTGGGTCAACTTGAACCACGCCCGCGCGAACGCGTCGTCGAACGCCGCCTGATCCTTGCGGTACCGTTCCATGATCTTGCGGTACGCGGGGTCCACCTTCATCGCCATGTCGGCGTCGGTCATGATCGGCATGCAACGAATCGAGGGATCTTCCACATCGACCGGCATGTCTTCTTCTTTAATGTCCACCGGCATCCACTGATTCGCGCCGGCCGGGCTCTTCTTCAACTCCCATTCGTGGTCCAGGAGCATGTCGAAATAGCCCATGTCCCACTTGGTCGGATTTGACGTCCACGCGCCTTCGATTCCCGAGACCATCGTGTCCCGGCCGATGCCGCGGCTCTTCATCTTCATCCAGCCCAAGCCCTGGTACTCAAGTCCCGCGGACTCGGGATCGGGGCTCAATTCCTCGGCGCGGCCATTGCCATGACACTTGCCAATGGTGTGACCGCCCGCGGTTAGCGCCACGGTCTCCTCGTCGTTCATCGCCATGCGCGCGAAGGTCTCGCGCACCTGCGCCGCCGTCCGCATTGGGTCCGGCTGACCGTTCACGCCCTCCGGGTTCACGTAGATAAGGCCCATCTGCACCGCCGCAAGCGGGTTCTCCATGGTGGAGGGGTCGTTGAGATCCCCATAGCGCCCGTCACTCGGGGCGAGCCACTCTTTCTCCGATCCCCAGTACGTATCCTTCTCCGGATGCCAGATGTCTTCGCGGCCGAACGCGAAGCCGAAGGTCTTCAGGCCCGAAACCTCATAAGCGATCGTTCCCGAAAGGATGATCAGGTCGGCCCAGGAAATCTTGTTGCCGTACTTCTTCTTGATGGGCCACAGCAAACGGCGGCCCTTGTCGGTGTTCACGTTGTCCGGCCATGAATTCAGCGGCGCGAAACGCTGATTGCCCGTGCCGCCGCCGCCGCGCCCGTCCGCGATGCGGTAGGATCCCGCCGCATGCCAGGCAACGCGCGCAAACATTCCCACGTAGCTGCCCCAGTCCGCCGGCCACCACTCCTGGCTCTCCGTCATGAGTTTGCGCAGGTCTTCCTTCAGCGCTTCGAAGTCCAGCGTCTTGACTTCCTCGCGATAGTTGAAACCCTGGCCCAACGGATTGGTCTTCGTATCGTGCTGATGCAGAATGTCGAGGTTAAGGGACTTGGGCCACCACTCCATCTCACGCGTGCCCTTGGTCGTGTTGCCCCCGTGCAGCACCGGGCACTTCCCGCCGTTGTCTGACATACACCGTCTCCTTATGGTTCAGTAACTTCGCCCGCTATTCTTCGTTATAGTTGTAAATTCAACGCATACCCGCATCCGGAACCGCACCGCGACACTCCGGACAGACGCCCCAGAAAATGACTTCCGCCTCGTCGATCGTGTAGCCCGAGTCGTCCGCCGCATGCAGACACGGCGTTTCGCCCACGGCACAATCCACGTCCTCCACCCGCCCGCACACGCGGCAAATCAGGTGGTGGTGATTGTCCCCGACCCGGTCCTCATACCGCGCCGGCGACCCCGCCGGTTGAATGCGCCGGATCAGCCCCTTCTCCGACAGAACGCCCAAAGCATCGTACACCCCCTGCCGCGAAATGGCCCCAATCTCCGCCCGCACATCCTCCGCAATGGCATCCGCCGTCCCATGAGGGCGCGCCGCCACCGCCCGCAGCACTGCCAACCGCTGCGCGGTAACCTGGACCCCGTGGTCGCGAAGATATTGAGCCGGATCGGACATGAGGGGAGTATACTCTAGAGTTTGGACTTTGTCAAGTCTTTGAGTTATACAAACATTGGCAGGCGTAACCATCCGCCCGCCAATGGATTGGCCGGGTAAGCCCGGCTTCGGTACGCTACGCTGGGGCAACCCCCTCGTCGCGCGTCAGCTTCTCTGTGGAGTGGGATGGACCGGTTTAGATGGCCTCGGCCACGGCCCGCGCTTTAGAGCCGATCGGGAATGCTTCGGGCGGGATTCTCTCCGCGTCCGTCCGCGAAAGTTTGTGTCTGTCCCCGTGCATCCGTGTCTGTCCCTGTCTATACGCGTGCATCCGAGTCTGTCCGTGTCTGTCCGTGTCTGTCCGTGTCTGTCCGTGTCTGTCCGTGTCTGTCCGTGTGCTTTGCAGCCTACCGCCTCCAGCCTCGTCCCTGTCCTGCTCCCGCCACTCTTTTCTGAGATCGCAAATCTGAAACTCTCAAATCATCACCAGCCCCAACGAACCCACGCCCGGACTCCGCCCGCCATCATCACTCATCATTCATCACTCATCATTTTGCCCCACTGCAACACCCTGCCCGATCTCTATAAGGAGATCTCACACCATGCCAACCACCCCCAAACACACTACCCTCGGCACCCCCTGTGCGCGTTCCTGGACCAACGACTGGATCGCCACCGTCGACGCAACCGAATCCGAACGCAACCACCGCATCTGCGGCGCCCGCCTACCCGACGGCACGCCTTGTTGCAACGAATCCGGCCACCCATCCGGACGCTGCCCATTCCACGGCGGCTTCGATCTCACCGGCGCGCCCCAAGGCAACCGCAACCACGTCATCCACGGACTCTACTCCCGCCGCCTCAGACCCTGCACCCAAACCTGCCCCCACTGGCAAACCTGCCCAGTCGCCAACCGTCATACTCGTCCAGGCGAATTCGGGAAACACGGAGACCCAGCTACCCACCCAGATCGTCATCCCCGTGAAAACGGGGACCCATCTTCGGACTTCTCCGATCCGACCGATCGATCCGATCCGTCCGATTCCTCGCTCCAGACTACAGCCTACAGACTAAAGACTTCTTCCATTCCGCAATCCGCAGCCCGCAATCCGCAATTCCCCACCTGCCCCTACCAACTCGCCGAATACAACACCGTCCTGACCGACGCCCTCGCCATCGTCGAATCCCAGCCCCACCCCAACCCCATGGGCATCCACACCGCCCACAACGTCGCCACCCTCCAAGTCCTCGTCAGCACCGCCGCCAGCCAACTCGCGCAGGCCCCTAACCTCTGGACCTCCGAAGACCCCAACCCCGACCACCCAAACCCCACACCCCACACCCCAAACCCCAGCATGGTCCTCGCCTTCACCCGCCTCATGCGCGAGTTCAGACACTCCCTGAAACTCCTCCACGCACCGGGGTTGACCCCCTTGAACCGTCACAATTCCATGGGTGCACCCCCAACCGCCGAAGGCATCCTCCGCCACGCCGAACGTTCCAAACACGACACCGGCCTCGACCCCGATTCCCTCGACGCCGCCCAACTCCAACCCCAAACGCCCGAGACCCACGCCAAAGCCTTTGTCCAACAGGCTGCGTTAGCCGGAGGACAAGGCCGCGACGTGGAAATGTGCGAAGCCTTCGACAACGCCGCCCTCCTCGACGAACCCTACGCCGAATCCGAACGCGGCCACGTCTTAGCCAGCTACCGTCCCGCCAGACACAGCGTCTCCGAAGAACTCGCCGAAGCCATCCTCGGCCATCTCCACATCGAACCGCCAACATCAAACGGCAAAGGACAACCCATGCCCAACGAACACGCCCCCAACACAACCGCGCCCAGCAACGGACAAACGTCAACCGATGAACCCGACGACATCCTCCAGTACTACCTCGATCTCATCCGAGACGGAAAAATGCCCCCAGAAGCTTTCCCCATCGGCTCCCCATTCCGAGCCCAAGCCGAAACCAAGAACGCAGGTCCACCCACTGCCGCCACGTCGCAGTCTCTCGGCGAAGAAAGGCCAGCGACCCGGGAGTTCCGCGACAAAGGTGGTCCTGTCCCAGCGTAGTTCTGCCACCCTCAGTCGAGCGATGCGATATGGAACCGCGCCGTGTCCAGTGGTCCCGCTCGTGGCTTGCTCTGTTGCGACTGCGGCTCGGCTACAATTCTAAACCGCTTAGGAACAGCTAATGTGCACATCGACTGTTTTGCCCTTTCAGGGCGATGCTTGGGATGTACCTGTTCCCAGGCGTTGCCCTGGGCTGTCCTGTACGACCCCTTCGGGGTCCAAGACCGGCTGCAGGCAAACCCAGTTCCACGATCCTCCATATCGTCCATGTCGTTCGTATCGCCCGTGCAGGTCTGTGCGGGGTTGTGTCCGTCTGTGCCGGTCCGTGTCGGTCCATACCCTCCCGAC
Source organism: Candidatus Hydrogenedentota bacterium (assembly GCA_045863335.1). Taxonomy (GTDB): domain Bacteria; phylum Hydrogenedentota; class Hydrogenedentia; order Hydrogenedentales; family SLHB01; genus JAHDWY01. Next base: position 12,083 of record BTVY01000042.1, read on the forward strand.
CTGCAGCCTCCGGTCTCCAGCCTGGTTTTCTGTCCGTGTAGGCCAATTGAAAAACGAGGGGCTCCGACCCTTCTCGCCAATACTTGACCACCCGCTACCCCGAAGGGGTATAACAGGACAGCCCAGGGCAACGCCCTGGGAAACCGTTTGCACCAATTTGATCGCCCTGAAAGGGCAGTACAGGAGTTCACAAAATGGCGCAATCCCTTTCCGTGAACCTGATTCATCTCATCTACAGCACAAAACACCGGAAACCCCATCTCACCGACGCCGTACGCCCGAAACTGTTCGCATACCAGGCGGGCATCTACGAAACCTTTGATTGCCCCGCCATCACGATCGGTGGAACCGGTGACCACATTCACGCGTTGTTTGTGTTGTCGAAGAACCTCGCTTTGTGCGATCTGATCAAGGAGGTCAAAAAAGCCTCCTCCAAATGGCTCAAGACACAGGGTCCCGAATTTGCCGAATTCCAATGGCAAAACGGCTACGGAGCCTTCTCCCTGAGTCAATCCCATGTCGCCAGGGCGCGGCGCTATATCGATGCGCAGGTTGAACACCACCGAACCGTCACGTTTCAAGACGAATTCCGCTTGTTCCTGAAACGGTACCGCATTGAATACGACGAACGATACGTGTGGGATTGATCGGCCCGTTTTGCCCTTTCAGGGCGATGCTTAGGGGTCTGCCTGTTCCCAGGGCGTTGCCCTGGGCTGTCCTGTACGACCCCTTCGGGGTCTAAGACCGACAGCGCGTAAACCCAGTTCCACCATCATCCATGTCGTCCGTGTCAATCGTATCGTCCATGTCTGTCCACACCCAATTGACCTCCAGCCTCCGGTCTCCAGTCTCCAGACTGGTTTCCGTCCGTGTTCACCACACAACCTCGGAGCACCCAAACCCATGCCACCCAAACCCCAACCCCTCTGGTCCACCCCCACCTACACACCAAAACTCAACAACCACGATCAATCCGTCTGTTCGATTGACCTCCAGCCCCCAGAAGCCTTCCCCATCGGCTCCCCATACCGGGTCCAGGCCGAAACTCACGAGTAACGGCGAGTCCATCTAAGTCCATACCGTCTGTGCAAGTCCGATGTAGCGCAGGCGTCCCCGCCTGCATTCTTTGGAGTTTTGTCTCAGGATTTGCAGTCGCGCAGCGGCGTGACTGCGCTACATCCGCCGCCCAACCCCGGAGCAACCCCAAAATGACACGCAATTCCAACCACCTATGGTCCACCCCCAACTACCCATCGAAGCTGTTGAGCAAACGCGCGTCCGTGCCCGTCCGTGTAGGTCCGTGTAGGTCCGTGCAACCCCGCACAACCTTCGCCCGACTCCACCTCCGCGATCCCCACGGGTCGCCCTGGCAACCGCGGCCCTACCAATTCCTCTCCCTGGAATCCCGGGCGCCGCGGAAGGTGCATTGCGATGGGCGGGATGTGGGGAAGACGTCGGAGATTGAGATTGCGGCGGCGTGGGCGGCGATGATGCGTCCGAATTCGCAGATGTTGATTGCGACGCAGTGTGAGAATCATCTGTTTCCGTTGATGGACCGGATCGTGCGGGTGTTTGAACGGAATCCGGCGTTTCGCGGGACGCTGGTGGATGTGAAGCGGACGCCGTCGTGGTGTCTGCGGTTTGCGAACGGGTTCGTGTTGTGGGGACGGATCGCGGGGCCGCACGGGATGAATTTCCAGGGGCTGCATGTGGATTGGCAGATCGTCGATGAGGCGCAGGAGATGACGGATGCGGCGTGGGAGGAGATGTTCCAGGCGCTGAATGGGGGCGGGTGGCGCTGGGTGTATGGGGTGCCGAATGGGTTGCGGAACACGTTCCACCGGATGACGACGGACCCGAGTGCGGAGCAGTACAACTGGCCGTCGATGTTGAACCCGGCGTGGTCGGTGGAGAAGGAGGCGGAGCTGGCGCGGTTGTACGGCGGCACGGATTCGCCGGGGTACGTGCATCGCGTGCTGGGGCAGCATGGGTCGCCGGCGTATGCGGTGTTCGATCTGAACGCGTACCTCGCGTGTGTGGACGAGGGGCTCGCGTGGTTCGAGGCGTCGCTGGGGGAAGACGATCCCTTCGAGGCGCCGTCGGGCGTGGCGAAGGGGACGTATTACCTGGGTTGCGACCTGGGGTACGTGCGGGACCCGTCGGAGTTTGTGATCTACCGGAGCGCGCCGCCGGATCTGGTGAACGTGGGGCGCGTGCATCTGCGCGGGGTCAACTATCACCGGCAGCAGGGGATCATCGAGGAGCTGGATCGCGCCTACGACTTCCGCGTCATCGGCATCGACGCGGGGAACAACGGGAGCGCGGTGGCGCACAACCTGAAGAACATCGACGTGGAGTGGCACGGGAAGGTCATGGCCTTCGAGTTCGGCGGCGTCACGGAGACGGGGTCCTTTCCCGACGGATCGCCGGACCGGCGTCCGACGAAGCTGTTCATGACGGAACTGCTGCAGCGGCGGATGGCGGACCGGACGATCGTCTTTCCGCCGCTGGCCGAACGGGAGTCGCAGTACGCAGGCCACACGTACACCGCCGGCATGCGGGGTCAGGTGTTGTTCGACAAGGGGAACGACCACCTCATCGACGCGGACCGTTGCGCGGTGTTGGCGCATTACCTGGACACTCAGGAGCTAAGCGCGGGGTCGTATTATCCCCATCTCCGGTTGGAGGCGTTCTGAATTGCGGTATGGATTCTTCGGGAATGACAACGGCACAGCGCGAATGACGCCATTGCCTGAAAGTTGCGAAGTCCCTCGCCAAAAGCACATGCTCTGCTACGGCCCAGTTGAACCCGGGCCGCTACGAGGGGAACCCATATGAAGTTCGTCACCACAGTAAGTCTGTTCATTCTTGTCGCGACACCGATTGTGGCCGCGGCAATCGCACCCGTCCAGATGGAGGGATGGGGCATCGTCGTCGCGGACGACGCTACGCCGAGCGAGCGTTACGCGGCGGATGAGTTTCAGGCCTTGTTCCAGCAATTGACCGGACTCTCCCTCGACATTCGCGGGACCGCCCCGGAGGACGGTCACGCCGTGTATATCGGACCGGGCGCTGCGATTCATGCGCCGTCCATCGGGTTTGACGCCGAAGGCATGGGGGAGGAGGCGATGCGCATTCGCACCGATGGAGAGAATATCGTCATTGCGGGCGGACGGCCCCGCGGGACGCTGTATGGCGTCTACGAGTTTTTCGAACGGTACTGCGGCGTGCGATTTCTGACCGTGGACCACACGCACTTCCCGGCGGCGGAGACTATTCCGCCCATTAGGCCGACGGACTTCACGTATGCCCCGCCATTCTCGTTCCGTTGGAGCTATTACAAGGCCAACTCGGATCATCCCGAGTTTGCGGCGCGCCTTCACGTCAATACGGTGACGCGCGAGGAACGGCTTGGCGGCATGACCGGCCAGTCGCTCATCGGCCACAGCTATGCCCGTTGGATCAACCCGGAGAAGTACGGCGAGACACATCCCGAATACTTTGCCTATATCGACGGCGAGCGCAGAAACACTATCCCCGCGCCGGCCACGGAACCTTGCGTGACCAATCCGGAGGTCATCGACATCATCACGCAATGCGTTCTCGACGAAATCGCCGCCAATCCCACCATGGAGAATATTGCGGTAAGCCAGAACGATAACGATGCGTATTGCCGGTGCGCCGAGTGCGAGGCCATCAACGAACGCGAAGGCACGCCAATGGGGGCCAACCTCGCGCTGGTCAACGCTGTGGCCGAGCGGGTCGAAGAAAAGTACCCGGATGTGATGGTTGGCACTTTGGCGTATTGGTATACCCGCAGGGCGCCCAAGACCATCAAGCCCCGCCACAACGTGCAGATCCAACTGTGCAGCATCGAGTGCTGTGAACTGCACCCCATCAACGACCCGGCTTGTCCAAAGAACGTCGAGTTCTGCAAAGACGTCATGGACTGGAAAGCCATCAGCGACAACGTGTGGATTTGGAATTACAACACCAATTTCTCGTATTACGATCTGCCGTTCCCGAATCTGCGCGTCATCGGACCCAACGTGCGCTTCTTCCGGGATAACAACGCCAAGGGCGTTTTCATGCAGGCCAACGCCATGGGCGACGCGGGTGAGATGTGCGATCTGCGCAACTACCTCATGGCGCGCACGCTCTGGGACCCGGAGTTGGAGAGCTGGCCGCTCGTTGAAGAGTTCTGCGCGCTGCACTACGAAGACGCCGCGCCGGTGATCCTCGAGTACCTCAACCTCAATCACGAGAACGCCGAGGTTCACGGCAACCATCCCAATTGCGGGGCCTTCCCGGTGGAACTGGGGTTAACCCCCGAGAGCGTGGAGAAGGGATTCGACCTGTTTCAACAGGCCCTCGCGCTTGCGCCGAACGATACCGTGCGCGCCCGGGTGGAAATGGCGTCCATTCCCGCGTACCGCGCGCTCATCGTGGCGAACGGCAGGCCCTGGAAGAATACGGACGGTGTGGTGAAGCGCGATTTGCCCGAACGGTTCAGCTCGGTGATTCCGGATTACATCGCCTTGTGCAAGAAGTACAACATGTCCTATGTGGCCGAGGGTCGGGCGTCCAGTATCTATTTCGAGCAACTCGAGAAGATGGCCGCCATGCCGTCCGTGGGAATCGAGAACGCAATCTGGCGCGTGACGATCCTTCCCGAACAGAACGGAAAGATGATCGAACTGGTGCACAAGCCCTCGGGCCGTCACGTGTTGCCGGCCATGACCCACGACAACATTCTTCAGGGTTGCCTCGATGAAGTTGCCCAGGCCGGGTTCACGTCGGATGCCTTCTCGGTCTTCGACGCCCAAGTTGAAGACAATGTGATTCGACTGGTCCGTAAACTTGAAGACGGCAGTACCGTCGAGCGAAGCGTCGGGTTCAAGCCCGGCGAGCCGGACGCCATCCTGTGCACCTCACGGGTCACCAACCACGGCGCCGAACCTCGGCTCTTCCAGTTTCGTACGCGTCCGGAGTTCAACGCGTACAGCGGCAGTGCTGATGAGAAGGTCGTGGCGGCCTACGTGAAGGGGGACACCTGGGTCCAGTTCAACCGGGAGTGGAAAGACGGTACGGGTCCTGACAGCGATCTCCTGGCGGCGTCCCGGGGCGGCGGCATGGCCTACTTCAATCATGAGATCAAGAGCGGTATGGAAGTCACCTACGCGCCGGACAGTGTAAAGTACCCCCGGCTACGCTGGTATCCGCAGTACGAGCAAGTGAACCTGGAGCTATTTTCCAACGACGTAGAGCTGAACCCCGGCGAATCGCTCGCGATGGAATACACCCTCCGCCATCTCGCCGAACCGCCGCAATAGCCGCACCGTAACCCCTGTGCGATAGGGAAAACAATGGTGGAGGCGGCGGGAATCGAACCCTCTCTGAAAACCGACACAATCGCTACACTTCTCGCGCAGAAAGTACACACAAACCACACGCTCGAATCAGCTTGCGACGACCTCATCGACACTTTCCGTACACTTCCCGAACAGAATCGTGACACTTTCTTGCACCTCATTTGTGCAATATACGTGCAATGGAATGCGCTACCGCCCTCGACCAAAAACATGCTCCGAAATTGGGCTTCATTGCCCGAGGACGTCAAAGAACATGTAGAGAGAATGGCAGAGCAGCTACAGGTAGCGGAAGAACTCGAATGAGCGGGTGTGTGTGTGTGTGCTTCTGTGACGGGTACTCAAAAGTGGAATTTGACCAGATGAGAATGAATCGGGATGGCCAGTTGGTGCATCATTGCCTTGAAAACAATCCAGGATTTGGTGTGAACGCCTCCGCGACGAACAGAGATCGACAGATGGATCGGAAGAATTGAACACGCGTGAACTCAAGAACCTGGTCGCAGACGGAGAGTCGGAGCGCCTTGAACTGAAGCGCTCCACGGGCCAGAGAACCGAAGCCACGAAAAGTGTTTGCGCCATGCTCAATGGCATGGGTGGCTTCGTCGTGTTCGGTGTGACCGACCGGCGAGAAATCGTTGGCCAACAGGTCACAGCGAAAACCCTTGAAGATATCGCGGCCGAACTGCGACGAATTGAACCGCCTGCATTTCCCGACATCGAGACGATTACGGTCAAGAAAGACCACGATGTGATTGTATTGACGGTCCCCGGCAGCGCGGGACCCTATCACTACGATGGACGGCCTTACATCCGGCAGGGTCCGACCACCATGGTCATGCCGCGCGAAGAATATGAAAGAAGGCTCGTCGAACGTCTACACGCCAATCGCCGATGGGAAAATGAACCCGTTGCCGAGGGCGTATCCATAGGGGACCTCGACAAGCAGGAAATCCAAAATACGATGGACACCGCCATCAGCTTGGGGAGACTGGAGCCCACGGGGCGTCGAGACGTGGAGTCAATTCTTCGTGGCTTGGAACTCATCCGCGAAGGCAAACTCCTGAACGCGGCCGTTGCCCTTTACGGAAAGAGCGATAGACTCAAGACGCTCTATCCGCAGTTCAGCATAAGGCTCGCCCGTTTTCGTGGCGTGAATCGCCTTGCCGATTTCTCGGACAACCGGCAGTACTGGGGGCATGCATTCTCGCTCTTGAGCCGGGCCCAGTCTTTTCTCATGGATCACGTGCCAATCGCCGGGAGGGTCGTTTCGGGCAAGATGGTCCGTGAGGATCAGCCGCTCTATCCGCTTCGGGCAACGCGCGAGGCGCTGGCGAACGCTTTCTGCCACCGTGATTACACGGTACCTGGCGGTGCGGTCGCTGTGGCCATGTACGATGACCACCTCGAGATTACCAACCCTGGCGCGCTTCATTTTGGAATTACCCCTGAGAAGCTGAAAGTGCCCCACGAGTCCAAACCGTGGAATCCAATCATCGCGAACGTCTTCTACCGGGCTGGAATCATCGAGCGATGGGGAAGTGGCACGCTCAATATCATCGACTGGTGCACGGAGAACGGCAATCCCGCGCCGGAATGGCAGGAGCAGGCAGGCTCTGTTTTCGTGACATTCCCTCCGGCGGAGCCGCACGGGGCAATCTCAGGAAAGGATAAGGATCGGGACCAAGTTGGGACCAAGTTGGGACTAAGTCGGGACCAAGTTCTCGCCATGCGTCAAGTCACTGTGGGGAAAGGGATTGCAGCGATCTTGGCGTCGTCTGGGAGAACCAATAGGACCAAGTTCAGGGACCAAGTTTTAAAACCACTTTTGGAAGCCGGACTCGTCGAATTGACGATCCCAGACAAGCCCCGGAGCAGCAAGCAGCAATATCGCCTGACGGAAGCAGGAAAGCGATATCTTGCGGACTTGGACAAGGCCTGAACGTGCTTAGGGAGACTTCTCGACCGGCAATTGGCCCAAATCGTCGGGCGTGAAATATGGCTTTCCAACTTGGCCCCAATGTATTGAAGGCGAACTCGGACCAGCATGTCGCATGATGATGAACGGCTCGGACAGGAGCTTGCGAAAGCAAGAGAGGAAATCTGCCGACTCCAGGAGGAGAACAGACGCCTAAGGGCTGTTCTTGGCGCATTCTCCGTGAAGACCGGCAGTGCCATCAGGACGCCAACGGCCAACGTACAGCTCGCAACCAGGCCACCGTCAACAATGCCACCGACTCCACCGCGTGATTCGCAGGCAGTAGCTGATAAACGGATTAAGCTTTTTCGCGCATTGTTTCGCGGCAGGGATGACGTCTACGCCGTACGCTGGGAGAATAAGAAGGGGAAATCCGGCTATTCGCCCGCCTGCGCCCACGAGTGGAATCCAATGATCTGCAAGAAGCCTGGAGGCAGGTGCACGGATTGCAATTATCTTCCGCTCACGGACGATGTGGTTCGCGCCCACCTTCTCGGACAGAAAACCATCGGCATTTATCCCATGCTAAGCGATGAGACATGCTGGTTCCTTGCCGCCGACTTTGATAAGGAAGGTTGGCTAGAAGACGCTCGAACATTCCTTGCGACGAGCTGGGCAATGAAAGTGCCGGTATACCTGGAACGCTCGCGATCGGGAAATGGCGCGCATGCATGGATATTCTTCGAGCAGGCCGTGCCCGCGGCGGTGGCTCGGAAATTGGGCAGTGCAATTTTGACGTCATCGATGGAGAAACGTCACCAAGTCGGACTGAATTCTTACGATCGGCTATTCCCAAACCAAGATACGATGCCCAAAGGCGGGTTTGGAAACCTAATTGCAGCCCCACTGCAACGAACACCGAGAGACGGGGGAAACTCCGTGTTCCTTGACGATGATTTTGAGCCTCATTCTGACCAGTGGAGCTTTCTCGCCGCGGTCAAACGTCTCTCTATCGGCGCACTCGAACGGATTATCCGAGATGCCGAACAGCGAGACATCATCGTGGGTGTTCGCCTGCCGATTGTCGATGAAACACGCGGAATAGATCCTTGGACACTACCCCCGTCGCGAAAACGTGCTGAACCTCCAATTCCTGGCCCCTTGCCGAAGGACTTGACTATCGTCAGGAGCAATCTGCTCTATTTGGAGAAGCGTTCTCTGAATCCTTCGTTGACCAACCGCATCATTCGGCTGGCAGCGTTTCAGAATCCCGAATTCTATGCCGCACAGTCGATGCGCCTTTCGACGTTTGGAAAACCAAGGGTGATTGGTTGTGCGGAGGAGTTTCCCGACCACGTTGGGATTCCGCGCGGGTGCTTCGAAGATCTGAAAGTCTTTCTTGAGTCGCACGCGGTTGAGCTCAAAGTCAAAGACGAGCGCCTGACGGGAACACCTGTGGCGTTCTCGTTCCATGGCCAACTCAGTAGCGAACAACAGTCCGCGGCCGAGGAGTTGGTTGAACACGATGATGGTGTCTTCGTAGCACCGCCCGGCTTCGGCAAGACCGTGCTGGCGGCGTGGCTCATCGCACAAAGAAACGTAAATACGCTCGTTCTTGTGCATCGCACGGCGCTCCTGGAGCAATGGCGTGAGCAGCTCGCCCTCTTTCTGAACGTGAATAGACAGTCTATCGGAATGATAGGAAGTGGTCGGCACAAGACCACGGCTCTTCTGGACGTCGCAATGTTGCAGACTCTTCAGCGGAAGGGACAGGTAGCCGATCTCGTGGCCGACTATGGCTTCGTTATTGCAGACGAATGTCACCACCTTTCGGCCTTCACGTTCGAGCGCATTATGAGGGAGGTTAAGGCGAAGTATGTGCTAGGCCTGACGGCAACGCCGATTCGAAAGGACGGCCACCACCCCATCATATTCATGCAGTGTGGTCCAATCAGGCAACGCATCAGCGCCAAACTTGCTGCGGTGCGTCGGCCATTTGAACATCTTGTCGTTCCCCGCGAGACAAGACTGGTCGTAAACCTACCAGAACCTTCGATTCATGACGTGTACCACGCTATCACCCACGACGAGACGCGAAATCGACAAATCGTCGACGACATCGTACGGGCGGTGAATTCGGGGCGTTCGCCGATTGTGCTTACCGAGCGTGTCGACCATCTCAAAACGTTGGAATCCATGTTACGAACGCGAGCACTGACGCAGAAGATCCTCGTCTTAAGGGGTGGAATGAAGTCCAGTGAACGGACCGATGCTCAAGAAGCTCTCTCAATAGACGCCGCCAATGAGACCATAGTGATCCTTGCGACTGGAAAATTCATCGGCGAGGGGTTCGATTATTCCCGACTCGACACACTTTTTTCGCCATGCCCATATCATGGCGAGGCACACTGGAACAATACGTTGGCCGTCTGCACCGATTGCACGAAAGCAAATGCGAGGTGCGAGTGTACGACTACGTGGACTGCAACGTCCCAATACTCACAAGGATGTACGCGAAACGCATTCGTGGGTATCGCGCCATGGGGTATTCAGTATTGGAGCAGGACGATCAACTGGCGCTTCGATATGAACTCGGACACTCGAGAGATAGTGTGAACCGAGGGCCGGATTAAAGATGGCGATTTTCGCTTGACCGATTCCTGAATAACAACGTGTCGAAACCTCTGATGTAACCGTGTACAGAGATCAAGGGACAGCCGCCCGCGGCAGTCCGTCTACCACCAAGAGAATACTTGCTCGTCCAGCACGGAGTAGGGACTGGTTCGAAGGGGATCAAGGCGGTCGGCCTGCTGAAGCGCCCACTCGATCCACTCGAAAACAGATTGATCGCCATACATGAACGCTTCTTCCTCCGCCCGATCGCGAACCGCGGCGACATATTCGCGGATCATCTGACTGCGCTTCCATGCGTCGACATGTTTTTCCAAGTATTCCAAGCGGGCGCGTTCCCGTTGCTGTAGCTGGCGAATCTCTTCGTTCTTACGCTGCCGCTCAAGTCGCTTTGCCTCTTCGATCGCCCGCTGGAGCTTATCGGAACGGCTGGAAACCGCCGACCGAAAAAGGGCGCAAATGAACTTGTTGAGCATTAACTCCACCCGTTGAATCTTCCCGTCCGACCAATTCTGGCGACCGTAAGAGCTGGCGTCACGCTTGATGCACAATACGAGTTGGCCGCTCGGATGATACGTGTATTCCGTTCGGTCGTACCGCCAGGAATCTCGCTCTTTCTCGCGCTTTTGCGCGGGTGTCAGTTCTTTCTCCCGCCGATGCACCTTTTCCTCAAGCCCGATTCCAAACGTCTCGCCCAGCACCGTGACCCGAGTGGGGAGTTCCGTTTCCCCTGTTAGTTCGACAGCGATGTTTCGGGCTTCCAGTGCCTTCAGCAACGCGTCCATGATGCACAGCGCTCTGGATAACGCATTCCTGGACACCCGTATGTCCAAGCACTTCTGGGCGTTCGGGTAAAGCAATTGCCGCTCGTTTTCGGGAGCGTTGCGAAGGCTCCTCTCGGCTCTTGCAACATAGGGATGGGGATCTAACAGTTCACTGGTCACGGTTACTTGCTTTTCGGGAAGCGCTTCCTCCGTAATCAGACTTTCCGCTTGCCGTCTCTGCTCCTCGTCGTAGGGCCGCTCGTCCACGACATACAGCTTGAGAACGATTTCTTCCTTGCCGGGCAGCGGCTTCAGCGGGGCCTGTTGAATCGGCTTTCCATGCTGGACTTTTACCCAATGTCCCATCGGCGGTCGAGGTATTTCGTACTCCTCAGACAACTGAAGCAACTGGCCGTACCAGAGCCCGAGTTCCTTTTCCAACACTTTCAATGGTTTGCTCCACAGCTGTTCGTACAGGTCTTTGCGGGTTGTCCGCCATTCTCTGGTTTTCATTTTCCTGCTCCTGAACGTGGCCGATTCTTGCTTGGGTAAGCGAAGGCAGCAACGCGCATCCGTTCCCCGTTTCCGGTTAACGAACGGAGTAGACCGCCTTAAGCGTTCCAGCACGGATGAGCTATTGCCACTGAATGAGTTTCTACACGGTAGTTGAGCTTAGCAAAGGACGGATGTCAGGTCTTGGTTGGCTGGCTGGAAAACGACAGATCTCGCGATGCGTGATATGGAGCGTGGATCTACCCTATGGTTCCGCGGTTACCCGTCAAACACGCGAACATCTCCGGTTGCCCCGGCGCACAAGACGCTTTCCCACGTTTCTTACGGCGCCAGCACGTTCCAGTCCATGATGGACGCAATTCTTGGGCAGCAGCGATGTCGAGACGGGGTCGCACGGTTGGGTTTTGGATGTGTAAGCCGACAGGATATCGATTGAAAAGCGCACGTAAAATGTGCAATTGATGTGCAACTGGTCTTTGGCACCCAGTCTATTGGTCTGTGTAAGTCGTTCAAGAAAAAGCGCTTACAAACGCCGCAATCTATTGATGGCGGCGGGTAGATGGCCAGACGCCACAAATTGCGTAAGCCATTGTTGTTAAACAAGTTAGTTGGTGGAGGCGGCGGGAATCGAACCCGCGTCCGAAAGTGCGTCCCTGCAAGCATCTACGTGTGTAGCCCGTCCTTTAGGATTCGCCGCCGTCGCACGCGTCGGGCTCGCTTACGACGGCCGCTAGGCGGGGTCGGTACTCTCCGCCGAAGTCCCCGCCGGACTTCGACCTCGAGGCCCGCTGTCGTCGCCTTAGCCCCCTAGCAGGCGGTCAGGGGTAAGACGCGCTACTCTAGATTAAGCAGCGAGTGCCAATGGTTCGTTGGCATTTGTTTGGTAATCGGCTTTTTACGAGGCCAACCGATCAACCTCGACACGCAACTTACGCTTCAACACTCCCGTCGAAACCATGTCGCCCCCACGAGGCGAACCAACCTAAGACGGCAGTATGCGCATCGATGGCCTAAGCCATCTCAAGGTATTATGCCACATGGTAACCCGTTTACGCGAATCTATGGACGATATGGACACTATGGACGGTATGGACTTTGCGGTTCGGAGGTGGAGCGAGCGCGCCATGGGTGGTAAGATGCTGCCAATGTTCCGCAACTTCACCATCTCATACGCCCGCAAGAACATCCGCATGCGCGAGGTGCGGCCCCTCAGTTTTCAGCGGCAGAGTGTTGCATTTGTGTTGTCCGAGGCAAATCGCAAGATTCCGCTGGCGGCGGGCAATGTTGAATTCGACATGACGCCGGTGATCGAGTACGGCGAGCGCGTCATCGCGGAGATCAAGGCGCGCGAGGGGAAACGGCCGGACGAAGACGTGACCCGGATGGCGGTGCACAAGAATCTGTCGGCCTTTTACCTCAAGACCATCGCGCACGTGGTGTATCACGTGCCCGTGATGAACTCGATCCTGGAATGGACGCCCATTCGCGACGGAGGGACGCTCTACGAGTTCGAGGATATCTGCCCGTCTTTCACCGTGCACACGAAGCAGGGGGTGCTCGCGCCGGTGGTGCAGAATCCGCACCAGCGCACACTGATCGATGTGGCCAACGAGATGCGTATCCTCACCCGCAAGGCGCGCCGCACGGACATGAACGAACTGTACCGCCGCTGCGCCTTGGAGTACGTCGGGTATGCGCTGCGGGAGTTCGATTTCTCCGGGTTCGCGGGCGCGTGGTTGTGGGCGAAGTCCACGCTGTGGCCCGAGCCGGTGCCGGAGAACATGCGCAACGTGCCGGAAGACCAGAAGCTGCGTCCGAAGGAGGTCATCGGCGCGACGACGACGATCGCAAACATCGGCATGTCGGTCGACGGTTGGCAGACCATCTCCGCCATGCCGCCGACCTTCACCTTCGGCTGGGGGATCGGACACATACGGCAGTTGCCGCGCATCATCGACGGGGAAATTGTGCCGCGTCAGATCGTGACCATGGCCGTTGTGTTCGACCACCGCGCCATGGATGGCGGCGATATCTTCCCCTTCGTGGAAGTCATGAACGGGTACATCAACAACCCGGAACGCATCTTCGAGTGGAAGCCCGGCGACCCGGTCTGACGGTTGCGGTGATCTGCCGAGGGCTTCGATGATTATTGAAGAACATCTCCCTAGAGCCCCCTTCGAAGCGGTGCAGTTCTGGCAATACCGGTCATGCACTCCGGAAACCGCAATATCGTTGTGAGGGCATGGCCAATTGCTGTAGGCACAATGGGTCGGGCTTTCAGCCCTATGGACAAAAGACAATTCCTTTCCTGGGCCTGCGGCCCAGGCTGGTATTAGACGGGCCGTTGGCCCTCCGGAGAATTCCTTCGTGGTACGAGGATTGTGACATCTGCGCCAACGGCGCGCTCTATACCAGCATGGGGCAACGCCCCATGAAAACGGGAATACAGGCCATGGAGGGCTGAAAGCCCGATTCACGTTCGATCAAGAGTTGCTTTGGAGAACCCCTGCTACAGAGTGCAAGTCGAGCGGTACCGAAAGAACTGCACCCCTTCGAAGGGGGACTAAGGGGGATGTACTTCAGCGTTCCGGGCTATCGCGTTTCACAGTTGATTGTGATCGACGAGGCCTCGGGTTACGCGGGTGACGATGGCGATGGCCCAGCGGCGCGGGAGGATGCGCGCGAGGAATGCTGGGAAGCGGTGTCAGGTTGCGGTCGTTACATCGTTCTTCCGACGAGGATGAAACTTCCACCGATGATGATCACCGGTCCGGCCACCACCACCCACGCCAGCACGAACGCGATGGCGATGATCGCAGTGGCCCACATGGGTAATCGCGGGTTGACAAACTTCCGAAACAAGAACGGAGCAATGCCAACTGCTGCGCCGCCGAAAGCCACGATGCCCCACAACATCGGTAGATAGTCGTTCGTGAAGCCGGGCTCCGCGTTTGCGGCGGCGACGCCAATGGTGCCGCACAGCGCGACGCGTACCGCTGCGACAGCCCGGAACGGGATCTCGCGACGCGAGGCTCTGCAATCAATCTGGATCATTGCTTCACTCCTCCGTTGGGACCGACTTCAGCCACTATAGCATCTCCGGTCGCTTTCCGAAAGGCACCCCGCACCGTCTCCGAGCCTATTCAATCGCGCACGTGGATTCGGCAGACGTTCCGGTTCATAGTTGCTTGTGATCGACGAGGCCCCGGGTGACGCGGGTGACGATGGCGATGGCCCAGCGGCGTGGGAGGATGCGCGCGAGGAATGCGGAGAAACGGGTCATTAAGGGGGCAGAGATGGTCTTTCGACCGAGGTCGCGCAGGGCGAGTCTGGCGATGGCTTCTGGACTCGACGAAAACCGCCAGATGCGATCGCAGTCGGCCTGGGAGAAGCCCTCGGCTTTGAAGAAGTCCGTCTTCATTCCCGCGGGACACACGGTCAGGCAATCGATGGGTGTGTCTTTCAATTCGCCCCAGAGCGATTCGCCGAAGTGCATGAGAAAGGCTTTAGAGGCGCAGTAGGCCGCTTCGTTCGGGCACGAGATGAACGCCTGCAACGATGACACGATGATCACCGCGCCGGCCTGCCGCTCCAACATCTGCGGCAGGTATTCGCGGGTGAGCAGGAGGGGAGCGAGGCAGTTGAGTTGAACGAGTTGTTTCAGCTTCTCGGGGTTTCGTGTTTGGAAGGCGCCGCCGTGGGCGACTCCGGCACAATTAACGAGGATGCCTATGGGAAGATCCGCGAGACTTTCGGTGAGATTGCCGATGGCATCGTCCGATGCCAGATCGATTTCGAGGGGGCGGCACGTGACGCCGTGCTTTTCGCCCAGCTCGCTGGCGAGCGCATCCAGCGCGTCTTGTCCCAATCCGACGATGACGCAGTTCACGCCTTCGGCCGCGATCTGCCGCGCGAACTCGCGGCCCAGACCGGAAGACGCTCCCGTAATTACTGCCCAGTCTCCGTAGCGACTGAGTCCGCTCATTTCTTGCGGTCAGCCCACTTGCGAATCGTCGCGGGTCCGCAGGGTTCGCCCGCGCGCGCGAGTTCTTCCAGCACATCCGCCGCGGTCGCTGCGCCGTTCGCGTTCGCGACCTCTGCGGAAAAGCTCCGCGAGGTTTCGCGGTACTTGGGGTTCTCCATGACTTCCTTGATCGCGTTGACCAGCCAGTCCGCCGTGGTGTGCCGCGCCTGGTGGTAGAGGCCGAGTCCCCGTTTCTGAATCATGGCGCCGGTGAGTTTTTGTTCGAGCTGGTTCCACAGGGCGATCATCGGCAGACCCGCTTCCAGGGCTTGATACATCGTGCTGTTGCCGCCGTGGAAGATGATGGCTTCGCAATGCTTCACGATGGTGCGGCCCGGGGCGTAATCGGTGATCCGGAAGTTGGCCGGGGCCATCGCGATGGTCTCGTCGCTGGCCTGTCCGCCCGTGGTCACGATGAAGCGATAAGGCAACTTGCCCAACGCGTCGTAGACGCGCCGCAACAGCGGGTCGAGCATGCCCGTGGTACCCAGGGAGAAGTAAATATTCGTCTGGCCGTCGTCCAGTTCCCTGAACCACTCCGGCGTTTCCGTGGGCGGTTCGGAAAGGATTGGCCCGACCATCTTCCAGTTCCAGTCGTCGGGATAGTCGTAGAGATTGGGGAGGTCCGGCGAGATCATTGGAATCGATTTCAGTAGTCTTACCGAGTTGATGGGGTCGACGCCGTACTTCTTATAGACGGGACGCCGGAAGCGTTCCAGGTGGATCTTGTCCCACAGGAAGATCGCGGGACCGGTAACGGTCCACGGCGACAGGAACTGCCCCGCGTAAGCGTTCTGGATTCCCGCCGCGGGGATTCCTTTTACGTACGCGGCGTTGCTGGCCGCGATGGAGGCGTCGCCGATGATGATGTCGGGCTGTTCCGCTTCGATGGCCTTGATGTAGCCCTCGAAGATCTTGTCCAGCGGCGTCCAGCTACCGAGGCGCAACAGCGCGAGGCCCACCGCGAGAAAGCCGCCCTTCTCGAAGGTCTCGAAGATGTAGCCGTAGTCCTGTTCCTGGGTGAAATGGCATTTGAACCCGTTCTTCACGGCCACGTGGCTGCGCCAGCCGGGCCGTTCCGGATTTTCCACGGCGAAGACGACGTCGTGGCCGCGGTCGCGCAAGACTTTGCCGATCTCCACGCACCGGCACACGTGGGATAACATGTACGACATGGGCGCGAACATGAACTTCAAGGGACGACCATCCTTTGGTGTTTCGAGTGTCATGTTGATAGCCGATCCCGCGATCGCGGCTGCGGGGATCTGCTGAAGAACATCCCCCTTGATCCCCCTTTAAAGGGGGAATTGGACCTAACGCAATTGGAATGTCTGCATTTAGTACGGTCGGCCCTAGCGAGGGTTGCCTGCGCGTTTTCTCTGATCATGCCTTCGGGAGTTCGAGCGAGGGTAGTCACGGGGCTTGTGTTGAAGAACATCCCCCTTGATCCCCCTTCAAAGGGGGAGTTTGGCCCAGCGCAGTTGTAGCGTCTGTGTTCGGTTTGGTCGGCCCTGGCGAAGATAGCCAGTGTGGTTGCTCTGGTCAGACCTGCGGGAGTTTGAGCGAGGGCAGTCACGGGGCCTGTGTTGAAGAACATCCCCCTTGATCCCCCTTCAAAGGGGGAGTTTTGCTCATCCGCGGCGAACGCAAGGAGTGGCGCGACGCGGCCCAAACTGAACGCATCCCCGTCCCTGAATCGCGACGTAAAGCGTCGCGACCCATTCCCCCTTTGAAGGGGGATCAAGGGGGATGTTCTTCTCGTTTCGAGCGTCATTCTAATGAACCCGTACACAACCCAGTTCGCGGAAGATTGGCAATCTAAGCCGCCGCCGGTTGCACTGGCACCTGCTTAACCCCAAGCCGGATAATCGCCCCGTGCAGTGCGCTGCGGTTTTGTGGAAGAATACCTGTCCCCGGCTTGTCCACGCAAGGACCACGGGTTGTGAACGCGGAAGAGGAGTGAAGACGATGGCATTTCGAGCGGATCGATACGACCGGATGCGGTACCGGCGCTGTGGGCGGACCGGCCTCATGCTGCCCATGATTTCATTGGGCATGTGGCACAACTTCGGCACCCACGCCGACCACGATACCTGCATCGAAATGATGAAAACCGCCTTCGACCTTGGCATCAACCACTTTGACCTTGCCAATAACTACGGCCCGGAGCCCGGCAGCGCGGAGGCGCGGGTGGGCAAGATTCTGCGCGACGAGTTCCGGGCCCACCGCGACGAACTGATCATCTCCACGAAGGCGGGGTACCGCATGTGGCCGGGACCCTACGGCGAGTGGGGGAGCAAGAAGTACCTCGTCGCCAGCCTGGACCAGTCACTCAAGCGGATGGGACTCGACTACGTCGACATCTTCTATTCGCACCGGCCCGATCCCGATACGCCGTTGGAGGAGACGCTCGGCGCGTTGGACCTCATCGTGAAACAGGGCAAGGCGCTGTACGCCGGGGTGAGCAGTTACCGCGGCGCATTCTTCGTGAAGTCCTGCGAGTTGGTCAAGCAACACGAGTGGACGCCGATCACGATCCATCAGCCGCTCTACAACATGCTCGACCGTTGGATCGAAACCGACCTGCTCGAATACACGGACGCCTACGGCGTGGGCGTCATCGCGTTCAGCCCGCTGGCACAGGGGCGGCTCACGAGCAAATACATCGACCCCGCAAACCCCATTCCCAAAGACAGCCGCGCCGCCGATCCCGACGGCTTCCTCCAGGCCGAAGAAGTCACCAAGAAAGTCGTGCGCGGCGTCCGCAAACTCGCCAAAGTCGCCGAAGCCCGCGAGCAGACCATCGCCCAATGCGCCCTCTCCTGGACCCTCCGCGACCCCCGCGTCACCAGCGCCCTAATCGGCGCCCGCACGCCCGAGCAGATCATCGACTGCGCCGCTGCGATCGGGAACACGAGTTTCTCGATTGAGGAGTTGGCGGAGATTAATGACCTGTGGTTGGAGCCGGCGTAATTACGGGAACCGTAGCGACCGGGTTCCACCCCGGGCGGGTCCCGGAGCCAAAGACGTCCGGCGTGGAAGCCGGACTCTACAGGGGAGCGATGCGATTCGTCGAAGTTTGAGCTGTTTGGCGGGGGACCGAGTCAGCGACGCGTGCGAAGATGGATCCCCGCGTCCACGAGGATGACAGTTTGGGCGGCAGGCTAGCAGCTGGTTATCCGGCAACGCAGTTGGTTTGAGCGACCACATCTAGGTAATTGGACTAGTCAGTGGCGGATTGATCGCTGGAGTTCGCTTCCGGTCTGCGCCGTGCGTAAACCCATTAGATCAATAGCACCAGCAACGGTCTCATAAATCCACACGGTGGTCTACGGTGCTGAAACTTCCTTCGTAGACTTCCAATTCTGTATTTCGTCGCGCAACGAAATGGTACTGATCTGCAGACCTGTGGTCTCTTGCTCGTCGTAGCGCTCTAGTGACAATTGCATAGTTTCAGAGTCGTAAGTCCAACTGCGAATACCGTCCCACTCATCACCACCCAGGGAGGCGGGTTGCCACTTCTGACGCTCCTCATCAAAGGAGCGTACATAGAGTCTTACAAAGTTTCCGTTCCCTGAGGGACCGGTCATTTCAATAATCCATGGTAGAGCCTCACCCATGTCAACCAATTCATTTGTAATGAAGCTCAACTCGCGGGAAGGAACAAGGTCGGGAATCTCAGGATCCATTAGATCGCAGACAATGAACTCATCACCTGAATCCTGCACTGTGTACGGGGCCACACGGATGCGACGAAACGACATTCCGTCAACAATCCAAAACACGTGATGAAACACAACAATAGGATTCAATGAGCTTGTGAATCCACTCTTATACAACACGGCCGGCCGCGTGTCCCCGTCCAGACTGTCATACGTGGAATTACACATTTCTTCCGGAACAGACTGCTCATCTCGTGATACACTCACCTTGATTTTTTGGGGAATTTCCACCCAGTTAATGATATCCGCGAGCCTCCTCTTCACGGCATCGAAGGTCGCCTCCTGCTCAAACGTTCCGATCACCAAGTCGCGCAGACGTTCATCAAGGAAGATCGTCTTCGTTCTCCACACAGACATCCACTGGACCCAGCCCGTACTGTGCTGCTTTTCAAGGAATTCGATATAAGTTTGCGCATCATGCTTAAAAGCAAGAATTAGCTCGTCCAAGTCATCACTCAAGGCTGGTGGTGTAATATAACAAGTCAATCCTCCAGATTGTGTTTGCGGGATTTGGTGCTCGTTCTGGACGTTTGATGTTCGATCTTCGACGGACTTTACGACTTCCCGTTGCGCCCAATCGGTTACATTCAAAGTAGCGTCGACAGACTCGCCAAATCGTTCCAAAGAGTAGCTGTACCGAAGCTCACAGGTTTCCCGATCGTAATATATGTCGGCGAACTTATAGAGACCCTCGGGCACGACCGACTCGCTCAATTTCCACAGTTCGTTTTGCGGGTCGTAGACCATACGGTACAAGGTCACGTCCGTCTCTTGTGCGACGCCGTAGGAGATGAATATCAGCACCGGCTTGGCTACCTCGTTCGAGAACGCGTCAAGGAAATAGTAAAACCAGCAAAGGGGCGGACCGGCCGTGAAGCTCACGGCCCCATCACCAAGTTCCGGGAAGGTGGAGAGCCGGGCACCGCTGGGTTCCACGTGGATCACGTACGGTACGGTTATTCCCCGGCTCCAGCCCCACATGGGTCTGACGAACGAATTCTGAAGCGCGTAGATTCGCTCGCCATCCGGAGAATCGATGGACCAGCACAACACCCTGGGGAGCTTGTCGGCGTCGGTCAGTTCCATCTGTATTGAGGTGTCCACGCCGGGCAGCGTGGGGCCGCCACGGACGTCAAATGTTCCAGGTTCGATCTGCTCGAAAGAGGCGACTCCCTCCAACGCGCGTTGGACGCTTTCTACGTCCGGCAACGTTTCGAATGCGACCAGAAGGCATTGGCGCACCGCCGCGTCCATTGGGGGTAGGGCCTTTTCCATAATGAGCAAATTGTCGGGTTGCGGGACTTTCAAAACCGCTTGCCCATTGTCGTCAATCGTGTAGGCCAATGCGTCGCTCGCTTGCGCGATGTACCGGTCGTTGGCTTCGCGCAGTTGGGCAATGGCGTCGTCGAGAGATGGGTGCGGACTTTCCTGCAGAATCCTCTCACCCAAAACAGTGACTAGTTCTGAGTACGCGCCCCTGAGGTTAACTGCTAACTCCCTCGCCAGCGCTCTATCCTCCGCGAACTCCGCCAGCACACACTCCGCCTGCAGGACATCCAGCGTTTGAGCCACCTGAAGGCACTCCCTAACGTTTTTGAGAGACTTCGCTGGTATCCAAAGTTCTGCTCCCGCAGCGCCAAAGATCACTAGTGAGTTCTGTTCGAGCGCACGTGACACGTCAGTGAAAGCATTGGCGGATAGATCGCCGACACGAGGAGAATCGGCAATAGTTTGCGCGGACGTCGAGACACCGGCCAAGAAATCGAAATCTCCGTAGAACAGAGGACACGGCAGACTACTGTTGGCAAATCGTACGAACACCGGACTCGGCCATGGCTTCACAAGCACGAAAGATCCTGGGTTATCTTCTGTTAGTACCTCAGTCACAATCTCCTGAGATCGCACAAATTCAATCGTTGCACTAAGCGCCTCTTGCCTATCCGAGTACTCGCGAAGCAGGTGTGCATACAGAAAATTATTCACATACCTCAGTAATTCTGAATCTGATCGGAACTGGCCATCTATAGGAAGGGAAAACTTCGCAGAATTCTCTCCCTCCACCGGCTGTAGAATGAAAGATCTGACTGTGACACCGTTTATGCAGAGATCTGCTTTACTGGACGTCTTTACGGTTTCGACCTTGTATGGAGGTGGGATAAAGTTCCCGTGAACTATTACAACGCCTTTATCGACTCCACCGGAGAAGTGAGGGCTTAAGCGCTCGCGCGTGAAAGTATTAATCACGGCATTTTGCGAGAGAGTTGGGTCGTAGCGTCTAGTTGACGACGACACTGCAGCGACAACACGCCAGCGACCGTCCACCAATCGATAATCGAGTTGCCCTTCCGATGCTAAAGTTGTAATGAACCTGAGCCACGTTGCGGGCTTCTCAATTTTGCTCGCATAATCAATACTCACGTACGTTGTCAGTGGCTGATCAAATTCGATCTCACTCCCATCTAATTCTGCAATAGAAACTAACAGTTCACGCGCCGGGACGCAGCGGGCGATGATGCTTAGGGTTTCGCCTCCTTCGGGTGCTTCTTCTATACGTAGATATCCGATGGGATAGGAAGTAAGGAGAGCGTCTCCGGTGGGCGTGCAGACCTGCGAAAGGGAGAGTGTTGATCCTGCGCAAGCGACTGCAATGGATGCCAATGCGAGGCAGTGGCGGTGTATACGGTGGTATGGTGTGTCCATTTGAACCCCCAAATTTTCCAAGACCCGGGATAGGGGTCTATCGTTCCCTATACTATTATACCTCTGCGAGCAATGTGGTTGCGCAACGCATCGCGCTATGGATTCGGAGTGAATGCGAAGATGGGTCCCCGCCTGCGCGGGGATGACGGCATCGAGGTGCTCGCGGTTTCGGGCATGGAATTGTAGCGCCCGGGTTCCACCCCGGGCGAGTGACGGAGCCGGGGACGTCCGGCGTGGAAGCCGGACGCTACAGTGCGGATTCTCTTGTGGAAGGTGGACGTTACGGGGGATTCTCATCTCGGTTCACCGGTTTCGGGCGTAGACCAGTGTTTGCAGAATCGGGATTGTGGAGAAGAGGAGGATGGGTCCGATCATGATGATCCATCCGGTGACGCTCAGGCCGATGTCGGGGCCGAGGTTTAACGTCATCTTGACCGCTCCGCTTGCGATCAGACCGAAGGACCACCAGAACATGGCGCGGCCGCCGTACTCGTTGATGGCGTACCAGTCTTCTTCGGAGCGGAAGGCTTTGGGTATGCGGAATCCGTAGAACTGGTTCATGGGGATGGTGCGGCGCATCAGGGGGATGCATAACAGCATGAACAGGATCCCGCAGCCGATGTCCGACAGGCCCAGGATGATCCCGATTGCATTGGCAGGCATTGATGTCGTCCTTATCAGCTTTCTTCAGGCTTGTCTCTCAAAGAAGGAATGCACTTGTTGGAGGTAGCCTTCGAGACATGCCCTGGCGTCGTCAGTCCACCCGTTCTGTTCTGTACTCATTGGACGGTTCCCCCGGTTGTCCATTTCGTCCTATTTGTTCTGCAATGACTCGCGCCAGTTCCTCCGACGCCTCGCAGTACACGCGCGTCTTCAGTTCGGGCGCGGAGAAGAAGTGTCGTTTGCGCGCCGGGTCCACGCTGTGGATTTCAACGCAAGGTCCCCAATATCCGCTGTCGAGGGATGCGGAAACGATCGTTTCCATTCGCTCGTGCGGGCCGCACGCAGGAAACCAGAGATCGATTTCCATTCGCTGGGGCGGGAGAGCAAGACAGGAAATGAGCACGCGCCGGCCGGTCACGCAGACCGCGAGATTGGTCATGATCGGGTACGTCCAGAGGCCCAGGCTGTGGGCGCAGCGGGTGACGATGGCGCGCGGTTCTTTGACGGGATAGAGGATGGCTTCGCCGGGCAGGAAGGGGGACATGGCGCCGAATTTGTAGCGGATGTACATGACCGTCATCGCACGATCCCCCGCGAGTCGCGTTGAGGCCGTTTCCCCCGAAGCGGGCCTCTCGCGCGCTTCATCTATACAGTACCATAAGCTAGTATTTGTCGCAAGGTAGAATATTGGGGTGTGGGGTGAAGTTCTTTCGCCCTTCCAGGGCTTCGCGATCTGGCCGGGGCCGTACCCAGGGTTCCGCTCGTGCCTCGCTCCACCCTGGGCTACAATCGGGTCGCCCCTACCGGGGCTGCGGGCTTCCGAGCGGTTGCGTGTGGAAAGGGCTGCGGGATTGCGAGGCGTCGTGTGTAGATGTCGGAAGAATAGGTACAGGTACCATTTTCCATTTTGGGCGCGGAGAAGATCTTGGGTGTGGAGAAGGAAAATGGTACCAGTCCCGATTTTTCACGCTTGGGTGTACGGTTCTTTCGCCCTTCCAGGGCTTCGCGATCTGGCCGGGGCTGTACCCAGGGTTCCGCTCGTGCCTCGCTCCACCCTGGGCAACAATCGGGTCGCCCCTGCCGGGGCTGCGGGCTTCTGATTGGTTGCGTGTGGATGGGGCGCATGTCATCCGGCAGTGCGGCGCGGGTGGTGGTGCAGGTCATCCGGCAGTGCGGCGTGGGAGGGGGTGCGGGTTATCCGGCAGTGCGGCGTGGGTGGGGTGCGGGTTATCCGGCAGTGCGGCGCGGATGGGGGTGCAGGTCATCCGGCAGTGCGGCGTGGGTGGGGGTGAGGGTTCCTGAGCGGTTGCGTGCGATTGAGCGATTCACGCGGGGGAAGCCGAACGCCATTCGGCATTGATTGGATGTTTTCGTGGGCTGGCCAGATTTCTCACGCCACTCCGGGCCGTCGCGTCGTCTTTGTTTGGAATTTTGGATTTGTTTCGGATTTCGAGCTCTCGCCTCGGCATAGCGTACGGCGGATCCAGGGTCGGATTTCGGATTTAGCTTTTCCGCCTAATCTTGTCCCTTGCGCACGGACTTTACTGCGCGGTCCATTTCGCGTTTGACTTCGCGTTCCTGGATGGTGCGGCGTTTGTCGATGGTTTGTTTGCCTCGGCAGAGGCCGAGTTCGACTTTGGCTTTGCCGTCTTTGAAGTAGACGCTGAGGGGGACGAGGGTCAGGCCTTTTTCGGCGACTTGGGCGCCGAGACGTTCGATCTCGCGTTTGTGGAGCAGGAGTTTTCGTTGGCGTTCGGGGTCGTGGTTCCAGACGGTGCCCTGTTCGTAGGGGTTGATGTGGGCGCCGATCAAATACATCTCACCCCCGACGATGTCGGCGTAGCTGTCTTTGAGCACCATCTGGCCGGCGCGCAGGGATTTGACTTCGGTTCCGCGCAATACGATACCTGCCTCGTGCTTTTCGAGCACGTGGTAATCGTGGCGCGCGCGCCGGTTCGATACAATGGTTTTGATTCCCATGGGTTGCAAACCTATGACGTGGGTCTTGCCCACAGGGTTAAGCGATCTGGCCGAAGTAAATCCGAAATTCGAAGCACGAAATCCGAAACAAATTCGAATGATCTAAATTCGAAACGTGCCACATCCATGGTGCGGAGCAGGAACGTGGCGCTGGGGCTCTTCAGGATGCAGGCGGGGACGCCTGCGCTACATTTTAGCTTAATTCAGATTACTACCGTTCAAACATCCAGTTCTTACCTAAGGGATGATCGACTCCAATGCGGTCATCATTGTTGGTCCGGCTTCGGGGCCGGGGGACATGCTAACGAGGTACTCGGCGTGGGGCATGGTGTCGCCTTCGAAATACTCTGATTTCAGAATGTAGCCGAGTTCGTCCAGTCCCAATCCGACGACCATCTTGGGGCCGGAGTCCATCAGCTCCTTCGTTTTCCAACCGTGGATTGGGGAAGTCTCGCCCGGATGCGTTGCGATCTGGACGGGTCCGATCGCGATCCAGGCGACTTCGGTTTCCACGGTGTCACCCATGGGGCGATCGACGATACCCAAGGCGCTCAATTGCTTGAAACCCTCGTTGGCGACGGGAATCGTGAACACTTTGTTCGCAAAGCGAATCGCGGTGTCCTCTATCGGGTTCATCTGTTCCATGGCGGCGAGCACGTCGGCCGCGAATCGTTTGCCATAGTCTTCCGCCAGGGCGAAGGTGCGTTCCGGGGTGACGGGTTGAATCCAGCCGCCGATGGCGCCCTGGAGGAAGAGGTGCTCGCCGGGATAAAGGGCGCTCATCTCCTTGTAAAACGCGCCAATATAGTCCGCGCTGACTTCGCTGACGGTTCCATCCACGCAGGTGGGGTGACAGGCGAAGTTCGTCAGCGTCGCGATGTTCACGCCCGATTCGTCCAGGCACTGCAACACGACAACGCTCCGGTCGACTTCGCCGGGCTCACAGTCGTTCACCACCCAGCCTTCGCCCGATTCCGTTTCGGCGACGTGCAGCGTTGCGGGGCGTCGCGCTGCGGCCGCTTGGGCGACTTGGTCCGCCGCAACTTCGATGAGATGGTCGAGGTAGGCGGGATCAACGCCGGACGTGGTCTCGTCCGGACCCCAAATGCCGATGACGTCGGGTCCCGCGTGGGTATGGGTTGACGAGACGATGATGCGCTCCTCGGGAAGCGTGATGCCAGACAGCTTCTCCACAGCCGCTTTGCGAATTCGCTGCACGGTGGGGTAAGGGAGGCCGATGCAATCGACCGCCACGAAGGCGACCGGCGTCGCGCCGTCGTCCAGGACTACGGCCTTCGCAAAAATGTCGTCGTATACGCCAGTAAACCGGCGATTCTTCGCATCGCCGGCGATGTGCGTTCCGATGGGCGGAGTGACAACCGCGGAAGCCGCCCCTGCCTTGAACACCGTTTGCTTCTCCTTCGCGTCTGCAAGATTGATTTCGCGCGTTGGCGCGTCCGTCGCGACGGTTGTCGTCGCTCGTTGGCCACAGCCTAGCGCACACGCCGCGATCACGGCGACAAGTATCGCTGCGCTATGCATACCCCCGGCAACTGTGGCCACTAGTGTAGTGATTTCGAGATTCTTTCAATAATTTCAAACTGGTATCTGAGGGAACATCCCCCTAATCCCCCTTCAAAGGGGGACTTTGAGCAAAACGTCGCACAAAATTTTTGATAAGGACCTTAGGTTTCGCGCCCACTAGCGGCGCGGTCCCCAGTCGGGCCCTTGCCCGCGCGCGCTGAGCCGGGGCACCTTCCGATTCTCGCCGGTCGCAACCGTCACGGTCCACAATTCCGCCGAGCCGCCTCGCGTGGAGCTGAAGATGACGTGCCGCGAATCACGAGACCAACTTGGGGATTCGTTCGATCCGCCTGAACTCGTCATTTGCCGCGGGTTGCTTCCATCGGCGCCCATGACGTAGATCTCGAATCCCTCGCCGCCTTTCTCGACGACATAGGCAATCGATTGTCCGTCCGGCGACCAGGACGGGTCGTAGGACTTGCCGCCCTGGAGTGACGCGCGCCGCGCGCTTCCGCCGGTGGCGTCCATGACGTAGATCTGCGGGTTCCCGCCGCGTTCGCTGACGAAGGCGATCTGCCGTCCGTCGGGACTGAAGGTCGGCGATGAATCGACGGCGGGGTCGTTCGTCAAGCGTTGCTTGTTCGAGCCGTCCGCGTTCATGATGTAGATCTCTGAGTTCGCGTCCTTGCTCAACACCATGGCGATGCGTTTGCCGTCCGGGGACCAGGCGGGGGCACTGTTCATGCCCACTTCTTTGGAGACGGCGGTGGATACGCCCGAGGCGAGGTCGTAGACATAGAGGAACTGGTAGCGATCCTTGTACGAAACGTAGGCGATCTTCGAGCCGTCGGGCGAAAAGGCGGGAAGAATGGAAATGGAGCCGTGCTTGGTCAATTGCGTTTCGTTGGCGCCGTCGTAATCGGAGACGAAGATTTCTTTCTTCCCCGTTTGGCCACCGCTGAAGCAAACTTGTGTGGACGCGATGCCCGGCTCGCCGTCGAGGTAGCGCACGATCTCGTCGGCAAATTGATGGGAGACCAGGCGCCACCAGGACTCCTGGGCGGCGAGGCGCTTGCCGACGACCTGCTGACCCGATGCCACATCGAACAACCGGCATTCCGCGGCGATCTGACCGCCCGCGGTGGTCACGTAGACGTGGACTAGAAACTCCGCGGACGTGGTACGCCACTGGTCGAAGTTGATCTGTGTGGCATCGCTCGTGAAGCCGGCAAAGCCTTGCGGGAATTCAGGGCGCGTGAGCACCCGGACCAGCCCCGTAAAGTCCAAGTCGTCCGACAGCACCTGCGCCATCTCGACGCCCATGGATTCGGATCCGGGCGCCGTGACGAAGGTTGGGACGGCGACGGGAATGCGTTTGTCCGCGGGTCCCTTCGTGATGTCTCCGACGACGCGTTGCTCCTGCGCCGATGACAGCACAGTGGCTAGAATGCAAAGTGCGCAGATTCGCAATACTTTCACGATGGTTCTTCCTCCTAAGCCGATTACCATTGCGGTATGAAGTTGTAGACGACCTGTACTTCCGGCTGCGTGTACCCGTCCGGCAAGGGCGGGAACGGCGCAGCCGATTTCACGGCTTCGATGGCGGACTTGCCTATCGCCGGATCGAGCGCGTGTTTCAATATTTCCGGTTCACCAATCAGCCTTCCGTCCCGGCTCACCCAGAACGATACTACCGCTTCATTGTTCTGCGGATCGATCCGGACGCCTACCGGCAATTGCCAGGCCCGTTCCACCTTGCGCTGGACCAGGCCGCCCCAGGTGCCCAAGACCGTCGGAAGCGCCTGCTTGATGCTGACGCCGGGCTTTGCCGCGGGTTGCGGCGGCGTTGGCTTCTCCACCGGCTTGGGCTCCGGTTTCGGTTCGGGCTTTGGCTCGGGCTTGGGCTCCGGCTTGGGCTCCGGCTTGGGTTCGGGCTTCGGCTCTGGCTTGGGCTCCGGCTTCGGTTCGGGTTTCGGTTCGGGTTTCGGTTCGGGTTTCGGTTCGGGTTTCGGTTCCGGCGGTTTCGGTATCGGCGCCTCCTCCTTTGGTGGAGGGGGCGGTGGTGGTGGTTCGGGTTCCGGCTCCGGCGGTGGAGGAGGAGGTTCCGGTTCGGGCTGCACCTCTTCCACCGGAGCCTCGGCCTGCTCCGCAACATCCCCGGGCGAAAAGAATTCGACTTGATACACGCTGGGATGCTCGGTTGGTTGTTTGAAGGCGAAGAACCATGCGACAGCGGCGACCGCGCCCACGTGCAAGAGCAGCGATACGATGATCGCTCGCCTCAGTGCAGGCGAGGAATGGTGTAGCCAGTAATAGTCGTAACGATCCTGCATGAATGATTGAGACGATTCCAGATGGTTGCGATCATAGCAATCCGGTCTTGGACAGTACGGTCATGCTCGACGGCGTCCGCCACGCCGGGGTGCAAACCGGGTGTGGCCGACCGATATAGAGGCGCTCCAACGGGTGCTGAGTATGGCACAATCCGTGTTCCCGATGCAAAGACGGCGCGAGCGGCTCACACCACATCTACCGCCTCACACGTGACTTACCCCAACAGTTGGTAGCCACCTGCTATTGAGAATACTATCCCCGGCCACGTCGCAAAGTTGCGCCGCTGATCTGGAAAACCCGACCCGCCATGTCTACAATACTTGCCGCGTCATCGCGTGCTGGCTTGTTCGGTTTGGAAGGAAAGGATGGGCGACTGCCGGTCCCCGCCCATTTGCGTCTCATTGCATTCATGACAGACACATCCCCAGCACCATCGACAAGCCCGGAGGCCGATGCGCGGCTCCTGAGCCTGTACATTCGCGCGTTGGTCTGGTACCTCGTCCTCGT
Source organism: Candidatus Hydrogenedentota bacterium (assembly GCA_045863335.1). Taxonomy (GTDB): domain Bacteria; phylum Hydrogenedentota; class Hydrogenedentia; order Hydrogenedentales; family SLHB01; genus JAHDWY01. Next base: position 40,732 of record BTVY01000042.1, read on the forward strand.
CGGCGCGTTCGCGTTGTTTGGCATCGAGTCCATCTACCGGAACCCGACTCCATTTCACGCGCTGGTGTATCCCGCGGGCGAGACGTGGAGCGGTCCGTTGTTCATCATGGGAATCATCGGGGTTGGCGTGTTCGCCTTCGTGCGGTTTACAGCGCCGCCGGGAACCATCGCGCCGCACCGTGTTGCGCTGTTCGCGGGCGCTTCATTCCTCTGGGTCATGGCCCTTGTCGCGGTACTCTCCCGGGAGGACGGGCTTGCCGCGGGCAACGCATCATTGTGGGCCGTGCTTTGGGAAGGTTCCCGCTGGCAGATTCCGGCCCTCGTCGTGGCGTTTACATTCGCAATGTTCGGTCATCGCTGGTATCGCGAACATCCGATCCTCGACGATGCCCATGGCATACCGTGCCTCCGTTCGGTGTTGACAGCGCTGATCGCGTTTTCGATTTTGTTTTCGGCGGCCGTTGCCATGGTCCGCGGTGGCATGAATGGCGTATCTGACGCTTACGAGCGGGAGACGTACGAGTACATCGGGGACATTGGACTGCGAACGACCATTCGCATTTTCTTACGCGACTACAATTCGTTGCACGAGTACTTGTCGATGCATTCCAAGGTGCATCCCCCGGGCCCCGTGGTGATCCTTTGGCTGATTTCCAAAGTGACCTTCACGCGCAGCCCCCTGGTTTTATCATGGGGCACGATCGTGTTGGGGAGCACGGCGATCATTCCGCTGTTTCTGTGGGTGCGTGACCTGTTCGGTGCGCGCCAGGCGCTTCTCAGCGCGATCCTTTACAGTCTCGTGCCCAGCATTGTCCTCTTCACGGCCACAAGTGCCGATATCTTGTTCATGCCGCTCACGCTTTGGACGCTTTTCCTGTTCTGGCGGGCGATTCACCGGAACTCCTGGAAGTACGCGCTTGGGGCCGGTGCGCTGTACGCGGTCATGTCGCTTTGTTCGTTTTCGTTGCTGAGCGTTGGCGCGTTTTTCGGGTTGGTTGGGCTTTGGCGTCTGGGTCAACCGGGGATGCGCCTTTCCGTGATTCGGACCGCGGCTCTCATGATCGCTTCGTTCCTGGCGGTGCACCTGGCCGTGTACTACTGGTCCGGCTTCGACGTTATCGAATGTTTTCGTCTGGCAAAGGCGCAATTCGATGAGGATCAGGCCAACCTCGACATCTACACGCCCCGCTATCCCGCGTGGGTTTTCCGCTTTCTCAATCCGATGACGCTTTTCTTTTTCGCAGGAATCCCGGTGTCGGTTCTTTTCTGTCTGCGCATTCTCCACCCCAGACAGGAGACTCCGTCGCAAGAGGAATCGGGTGTGCCCTCCCGGCAGTTGTTTATCGTATTCGCATTGACCCTGTTCGTGCTGAATCTTCTGTACCTGGGGCGTGGAGAGGGTGAACGGTCGGCCATGTACATACTGCCTTTCGTTGTGATTCCGGCGGCGCATTTGTTACACGAACACTGCGTTCGCGCCGGGTCCATCCGGCCGGCGGTGGTGGTATTCGTGTTTCTCGCGATACAAAGTTGGGCCATCGAGAGCTGTCTATACACATACTGGTGAGGAAGGGACCAGAAGGATGTGGCGTGACAAGAAGGTTTCGGTTGTATTCCCTACGTACAATGAGAAGGATTCGATACGCGAGGCCGTTGAGGAGTTCTTCGCCAGCGGATATGTGGACGAGGTCGTGGTGGTGAATAACAATGCGGCCGAGGGCACGGACGACGAGGTGCGGCCCACGCAGGCCCGGCTGGTGCACGAGACGCGTCAAGGGTACGGCCATGCCATTTGGAAGGGCCTAGCGGAAGCGACGGGCGACATTCTGATGATTGCGGAACCGGACGGCACCTTTTCTGGCAACGACGTGATCAAGCTGCTGGCGTATTCGGATGATGCGCCGGTCGTCTTTGGCACGCGCACGCAGCGCGAGTTCGTCTGGGACGGGGCGAACATGGGCTGGTTCCTGAAGGTCGGCAACTGGGCCGTAGGCAAGATGGTGGAGTTCCTATTCAACACCACGATCTTGACGGACGTGGGTTGTTCGATGCGGTTGTTTCACCGGGAAGCCTACGAACGCATCGCGCCACAGTTCTCTATAGGCGGGTCGCACTTCGGGCCGCAGATGCTGTTGCTTACCATTCTCAATGACATCAAGTTCATCGAAATCCCCGTCAACTACCGGAAGCGGGTAGGGGAGTCGTCGGTTACGGGGGACAAGATCAAGGCTTTTCGTCTTGGGATGACGATGATCTTCATGATCCTGCGTTACCGGATCCGGTCGTGGTTTGGTTGGCGGCCCGGGCCTGGGTCGAATCCGTACGCGAAGGCACCCACTGCAGACGTCGACCTGAGTGAACCCAAAGATCTCTAGTCCATCGTGCGCGGGCACGAAGCCGATGTACAGGCGAGGATCCTGCTGCTGGAGATCAGGAGGGGGATCGAGAACGCTTCGCGCTTCGATCCCGATCCCGATCCCGAAAGCGATCCCGATAGCGATCCCGAACCCGTTAGCGAAAGGGGTGGCGGGAGATGGTCGGTGGCTGGATGGAAAAAAAGAGACCTCAGAATCTGCCAGGCGAAACCGCTTGGAGATTCTGAGATCTCAAATCCTCACTCTGACTTGAACCAGCCGGCCGTGGGTATGGCAAAACCGGTTAACTTTATGCCGCGGGAGCTTCCGCTGCCGGGGCTTCTGCTGCCGCGGGCGCTTCGTCGGTCTTGTTGGCGACGATGTCGAGGATGAGCAGGCACATGTCCCGGATGGCGTAGTCGGCGAGCGTGCTTTGATAGGTAATGCCGAAGTCCTGGCGATTCATTTCAAATTCGGCCTGCGCGGTGAGCTTGTCGCCTTCGACGGTGACCGTTGCCGGGAACGTGAATTCCTTGGTCACATCGCGAATCGTGAAGTCGCCCGTGACGGAGTAGCCTTCTGCCGTTTTCTTCGCGCTTTTGGATTTGAACGACGAAGTGGGGTAGACGCCGGGCTTGAAGAAATGCTCGTCGCCCTGAAGTTTCTTGGTGATTTCCGGATCGTCGGCGTAGGCGGACGTCATATCCACCGTCACATCGATCTTCATGGTTTCGGGATGCCCTTCGACCATGGTTACAGTACCGTCGAAGAGCGTCCAGCCGCCTTCACGGGTGCCGATGGGCACCGTGGCGTTCCACATGATGGCCGAGTAGTCGGGGTCGATCTTGTAGGTCACCATTTCGCCTTCCGGCATTTCGGCGGGCGTTTCCTCGACGGCGGTTTCACCGGGGGCTTCGGAGGAGGTGGACTCCTGCGGCGCGGGCGTTTCCGCCGGTTTCCCGCATCCAAGCGTGGCCGTCAATCCCGCCACGAGACATAACATTACGATAGCCAAACTTACGCGTCGCATAATCCACTCTCTCCTTCCCGTTTTTCACGGGTGCTAAATTGGTCAAACGGCCCCCATACTACCGAGGCCGGCTTTTGAAGTCATCCCGGCGCGCGAGCGGCGCGTTGCGCCGCGATTGCCTGGCGGCCCAAGCCCTAACAGGCGTCCGCGCAAGGCATTGGACCCCGATCTTGGGCCGAGGTTCGCGCACCCCTCGGGATGCTAGCATGTTGTTGCCGGTGATGTCGAACCTGCGGCGGGAGTTCATCGTAGTTGCCGGCCGCCCTGTGAATGACGCGGCGCACCATTGACCGGCGAACAGGTTTTCCGCAAACATGCTCGGTCAATAGATGGCAGATGCCTGCCTCATATAGGGTTTTGAAGGGTGAAAACCTCATTTAGGGTAACGTCTTGAAAATGCGAATACGTCTAACGTGCTTGTTTTTAAGTGGTTGCGAATTGGCCTGGTTTCGGCACGGAAGGTGCTTTATAAGGGGCATGCAGCTGGACGCAGCGCTGAGAAAGTTGAATCTGTATCGTGTTTTGATGGCAACCGTGTTGACGGTCGTGGCAGGCGGCATTGCATTTGGGCAACCTCAGTTGGAAGTGACGCCTGCGCCCGAGTCCGTAACGGTGGGCGAGACGTTTCGCGTTTCCTATGAGGTTTCGTGGAGTGGCGCTCCCGGCGACTACACGGTGTTGCCGGCGGAATTGGAGCCCGTGGAATGGGGCACATGTACGCTGCTGCCGTCAAAGGCTTATGTGCGCGATGGGCTGAACGTCATTGTTCAGACCGTCGAGTTCGTGGCAAATCAACCGGGCGAGGTGGAAATCCCCGCCGTTGAGATTCAGTACCTGCGCCCCGAGGACGTGCAAAAGCCGGAGAAGCCAGATACCCCAATGCACCTGAATGCTTCTGACGCTCCCCCCAAGCTCAGAGCAGACCCTTTCCCTCTCCTGGTGCAACCCCACACAACCCCTGCCTGGCTCTTCGGTGTTCTCGGGGCGCTCTTTTTTTTTCTGCTGGCAGCCCTTGCCTGGTGGATGGCGTCACGCCGGCGAAAGCCGTCCGCTGCGCCCCAACCCTCTGGAGTGGTCGATCGGGTCGCGGTGAACGCGCACCTGGACCGTGCCAAGCGTAAACGCCTGGAAGGCGACTTTTATGGGGCGTATCGCGACATGGCCATGGCGGCGGGTCTTCTGAAATCAAAGGCACCCGAATTGGAGGGCAAGTTAACCGCCCGTGCCGATGAGATTGGGTATCGCGGCGTCCGGCCGACCGATGACGAAATGGAAGGTGATATCCGCGGGATCGAGCGCATATTGGCGCAAGATGAAACAATTCCAGGGGCTTAGGCGGCGTGTGGTACTATGGTGAATGCAAGGGCTGCCCGCTTCCATGCGGTGGAGTTCCGTTGATTGAGTCCTGGTTTATTGGCGCAAAAGGAGTCCGTTCGCCAGAGTTCCGGCTTGCTGTGAACCCGGCGGTAAGACGATATGGGTCAAGAAGTACGGCAATGAGGGGTGCGAATCGATGAGTGTATCTGTAGAGTCCATCCGGCGGAACGTGGAGGCCCAGTCCCCGTTCATCAATCGTCTTCGGGCCGAAATCGGCCGCGTGGTGGTCGGTCAGCAATACATGGTCGACCGGCTGCTCATCGGCATCCTGGCCAACGGGCACGTGTTGATCGAGGGCGTTCCGGGCTTGGCCAAGACGACCGCGGTGAAGACATTGGCCCGGGCGATGCAGTGCAAATTCAGCCGCATCCAGTTTACGCCCGACCTGCTCCCCGCCGATCTAATTGGTACGCTTGTGTACAGCCCCAAAGATGGCGACTTTACGACGAAGAAGGGTCCCATCTTCGGCAATATCATCCTGGCGGACGAAATTAACCGCGCGCCCGCGAAGGTGCAGAGCGCGTTGCTCGAAGCTATGCAGGAGCGCCAGGTCACCATTGGCGATGAGACCTTCCCGCTGGACGAGCCCTTCATGGTGCTCGCGACGCAGAACCCCATCGAGCAGGAGGGGACCTACCCGCTTCCCGAGGCGCAGGTGGACCGGTTCATGCTCAAGCTGCGCGTCAACTATCCGACCAAGGCGGAGGAGCGGGAGATCATGGACCGCGTGGACTTGTTACACGAAGCCCGCGTGGACACGGTTGTGACGAAGCACGAGATCCTTCATGCGCGGGACGTGGTCAACGAGATCTACGTGGACGAGAAGGCGAAGAACTATATTGTCGATATCGTGCAGGCGACCCGCCATCCCGATGCGTACGGCATGCCCATCAAGCACCTCATTGAATACGGCGCTTCGCCGCGCGCCACGATCTACCTGCAACAGGCGGCCCGGGCACAGGCTTTCCTGCAAGGCGAAGGGAATGTGTTTCCGAACGATGTGAAGCAGGTGGCGATGGACATCCTCCGGCACCGGGTCATCATAACGTACGAGGCGGAGGCTGAAAACAAGACAAGCGAAGACATCATCCGCATGATCCTCGACACGGTCCCGGTACCCTGATCGGCGGATCGCGGCTGAAAGTGGCAAGATGATACCGCAGGAAGTCATGCAGGAAATTCGCCGGATTCAGATCCGGACGAATCACATGGTCAACGACATACTCACGGGGCAGTACGAGAGTGTGTTCAAAGGCCAGGGAATGGAGTTCAAAGAAGTCCGCGAGTACGTTCCGGGCGACGAGATCCGTCTCATCGACTGGAACGTGACGGCCCGCACGGGCGTCCCCCACGTGAAACTTCTCGCGGAAGAGCGCGAACTGACGGTTATGCTGTTGGTGGATGCCAGCGGGTCCGGCCGGTTCGGGAGCGTCCGGCGTTTCAAGAACGAACTCGCGGCGGAGCTTTGCGCCGTCCTCGCCATTTCGGCCATCAAGAACAACGACAAGGTCGGTCTCATCATTTTCACGGACGACGTGGAACTCTACGTACCCCCGAGCAAAGGGCGCCGCCACGTGTTGCGCGTCATCCGGGAGGTTCTTTTCTTCGAGCCGAAGGGGCGCAAGACGGATATCCCCGGCGCGTTGCACTTTCTGAACGGCATTACAAAGCGGCGGGCGGTGACCTTCCTGGTATCCGATTTCATGGCAGACGGCTACGAGGTGCCCATGCGCGTCGCGGCCAAGCGTCACGATCTAATCGCCGTCGTTGTCAGCGACCCGCGCGAGGCGGAACTGCCGAACGTCGGACTGCTCAACGTGCGCGATGCGGAGACGGATCGCGAGGTGCTTGTGGACACGAGCAACGCGTCCGTCCGCGAGCAGTATGCGCTGGAAGCGCGGAAACGAGCCGCGGAACGCGACCGGATTCTGCGCCGTAACCGGGTCGATGCCATCCACGTGCGTACAGACCGGCCTTACGTGGAAGAGATCTATCGTTTCTTCCGGATGCGGGAACGCCGTTATGCATGACGACTCGGTACAGACCGGTGATCACGAAACGCCGGAGCGGCTGAAGCAGTTTCGCGCCCGCTACGAGGGGGATGCCTGCGGCGGGCGAGGACGGCGTTGGTTGAAGCCCGTGCTCCTTGCGGGGGCGGTGTTACTCGGGTTGTGGGGGGCGGACGTGTTTTTGCGGGGCGCCATTGCCGATTCGACGGCGCAGCGCGGCGGCATGTCGGCCGAGGAATGGCGGGAGTACGCCGTTTACCTGGAAGGGAAGGATCTGCCCGCCGAAGCGATGAAGGCGTATGAGAAGTATCTGGAAACGGCAACGCTGTCCGATGAGGCGCGCGCGAAGGTTTGCTATTCCATGGCGTTGCTTGCCGTGGATGCGGGCGACTATCGCGATGCCTTGGCGAAGCTGTATCAGGCCGAGTTGCTATCGCCGGATTGTCCCTTGAAACCGGAGATCGACAAGAAGGTTGTGATGTGCCTCGAGCATCTGGGGCGCAAGGACGCGTTGCGGCGCGAATTGCGTCATCGAAGCCATGTGGCTCAGCCTGCTGAGGATGTAGCAGCCGACCAAGTTGTGCTCGCGGAAAGCGGCGACATGGTGCTCACGAAGCGCGATTTCGAACGTGAGCTGGAGGCGTTACCTTCGTCCGTGCGGGCTGGGTTGAACACGGCCGAGGCCAAAGGGGAGTACCTGCGCAGTGTCGTCGCGCGGCGGATGCTCGTGGAGAAGGCGCTGCGGATGGAGTTGGACCGGGACCCGGAGATCCTGGACAGGCTGGAGCAGCAGCGCAATGCGTTGATCGTCGAGAAACTCATCGACGAGCAGGTGGCCGGGCTTTCCGAGCCCACACCGGAGGACGTGGAACGTTTCTATCGCGCGGAACTGGACCGGTTCACGATGCCGGGGTCGGATGAAGTCCCGCCGTTCGAACGGGTGAAAGAGCGGGCGGCCCAGATGCTTCAGGTTCAGCGGGAGCAGGAAGCCATGGCCCGGCTGATCGAGCAGACCCTCGCGGAACAGAAGGTGACGTTTCATGCGGAACGCCTCGAATCCAACGATACGGGAGCGGCGCCATGAGGTATTTCGCACTGCTCCTGGCTGGATTTGCCGCGGCGCAGAATCCCGTCGATGTGTATGTCACGGTCGATCCGCCCGAGATTCCTTTTCACCGGCAGACGCGCGTTTCCATTACGGTAGAAGCCCCGGCGAATGCTGAGGTCACGATGCCGCAACTGGCGGGGAAGTTTGGTGGCCTGAATGTGTATGGCGAGCCGGACTTCACGAGCGAAGTGCTTCCGGACGGGCGCAAACAGGTGGTCGAGACGTACGTGCTGGATCCGATTTTCACCGGTAACTACCCCGTCGAACCGGTGAAGGTCACCGTGGGCGATGCAGGAGAAATCACGGTCCCGGTTCCCGCGATACGGGTTCGTGAGCTTACCGAAGCCGAAGAGCAGGCAGCCCTGGAGTTTGTCGAGAGCCAAGGGCCGGTGGATATCGAGACGCCGCTGTTGGAGCGGTGGGAAGTCTGGGGCGTGTTATTGGCCGTCGCGGCCATCGTCTTGATTGTCTTGTTCTACCTGCTCCGTAACCGCAAGGTTGTCCAGCGGCTTGCGCCGCCGCCGAACGCGTGGGACCTCGCCTATAGCAGGCTCCGGGAACTCGACGCGCGGAAATGGCCCGAACAGGGACGTATCCAACCGTATTATGTAGAACTCTCGTCGATTCTCCGTCATTACATTGAAGATCGGTTTACGCTGCACGCGCCGGAGATGACGACGCCGGAGTTCCTGACAGAGGCGTCGAAGAGCGGGGCGCTGAGCGCCGATCACCAGGACTTGCTCGCTCACTTTCTGCGTCATTGCGACCGCGTGAAGTTCGCCCAGTTCCGCCCGACCCAGGGCGATATGGAGCGCAGCTTCGCGGAGGTACTGCGCTTCGTCGATGATACGGTTCCAAAACCGGCGGCAGGCGGGGAGGAGGCGGCATGAACCTTTCGGGCCTCTTCTCCTTCAACGCGATAATGTATCCGGCGGCGCTCTTGCTGCTTATCGGCGTGCTGGTGCTGTTCATCGCGGAGTTGTTTGCCCGGGCGCCGGGCGCCATGTCCGTGTCCACCGGCGAAACGCTGGCGACGATCCGCGGCCGCCATCCCGGCGCGTTGTACCGGATTCCCGCGCTGTTGCGCGCGGTGGGGCTGGCCCTGCTGGTGGTGGCCTTGGCTCGCCCGTTGCAAGGATTGTCGCCCCAGAAGGACAAGGCGGACATCGTGGACGTGATGTTGTGCGTCGACTTGTCACAGAGCATGAGCGTGACCGATTTCCGCACGCGCGATACGCGCATGAACCGGCTAGAGGTGACGAAGGAAGCGGTTCGCGACTTCATCGACAGCAGGAAGAACCGGCCATCCGATCGGTACGGTCTCGACCGATTGGGCTTGATCCTGTACGCCAAGTACGCGTGGACCCAAACGCCGTTGACTCTCGACTACGCGGTGCTCGAACGCGACCTGGAAAACGCGGAAATCAACACGCGCGAGCAGAGCAAACAGGGTACGGCAATCGGGTCCGCCATCGGCCTGGCGGTGAGCAAGCTGCGCAAGTCCGAAGCGAAGAACAAGGTGATTATCCTGTTGACCGACGGCCGCAACAACGAGGGGGAACTCGATCCCTTGACCGCGGCGCAGCTCGCGCAGGAGTACGGGATTCGCATTTACACCATCGGCGCCGGTTCCAGCGACGAGGTTCTCGTCACGTCGGAGACCCTTTTCGGGCCCATGCCGGACATTCGGCGTCTGCCGATCGATGAGGAAACCTTGCGCCAGATCGCGGACATCACCGGAGGCCGGTTCTACCGGGCGACGGACCTGGAATCGTTGCATGGCGCATATCAAGAGATTAACGAACTGGAAACCACCGAGGTCGAACTCGGCGATTATTACGAATACAAAGAGGCGTTCATGCCGTGGGCGGCACTGGGCGCAGTTGCTCTGTTAGCGAGCGTGTTTTCGAGGCGGTATCGGTTTGAGCCGATACCGTAGGGAAAATTCAAAAATCGAAGCACGAAATCCGAAACAAATTCGAATGTTTCAAATGAAGAAAAGAAGAAACAGAAGAAGTTTTCGTACCAGAAGCCAATCCTCGGAATACGTGGGCGTTGCTCCATTCGGCGAATTCGCAGTCGTCTTCCCCCTAGGCGGCATCTTTCCTTGGAGGCAACCAGCGGTAGTTCATTTGAATTTTGGTCATTCGAACTTGTTTCGGATTTCGTGCTTCGTATTTCGGATTTGGTTTTGCACTGACAAGAGAGTAATGGCGACGGCCTTGTCTGGAGCGTAACGTGGAACTTGGGTTTGCATTCGAATGGCGACACCTTCCGTGGTGGGCTGCTTTGGCGGCCGCCGCAATTGGCCTGGTGTATCTTGCCCTTCGCCTGCTGGAGAGGCGCAGGCATGCGCGCGTGCAACGCGTGGTCGATGCCAAACTCGCGCCACGGCTGCTGCCCGGGTATGACGCCCGAATACGCCGCCCCCTGACGTGGCTGACCATGTTTGGGTGCGTGTGTCTCGCCCTGACTTTCGCGCAGCCCCATTGGGGGCAGTCCTGGCAGGAAGTGCGCCGGGCGAGCCGCGATATTGTAATTCTCCTCGATACGTCGGAAAGCATGCGCGCGGCCAATCCTTTGCCCGACCGCATGGAGCGGGCCAAGCAAAAGATCATGACGTTGCTCGATCGTGCTCCGGGCGATCGGTTCGCCTTGATTGCCTTTTCCGGCGCGGCGGCGCTCCAATGTCCGCTCACGCTGGACCACGGGTACTTCAAATCCGTTCTTAACACCATCGATACAAACACGATCAGCGAAGAGGGAACGGACATCGCCTCCGCAATCGACGCCGCGGTAGAACTTTTCAAGAAGGAGGACGAAAGCACGGGGCGAAGCGGCAAGGCGTCGCGCGCGATGTTGCTTATCTCGGACGGCGAACAGGGTGATGAGATTCCCGGCGACCCCGTGGAGGCGGCAGAGGCTGCCAGTGACTACGGCCGCGTTTTTGTCATCGGCGTTGGCGACCCCGAAGGCACGGAAGTGAAGCTGCCGGATTGGATGGGGCGATATGTAACGGTCATGGACGGAGACAAGCCGCACCTGTCCATGCTCGACGAGGATCTGCTTTCGCGTATCGCGATTGCCGGTAATGGCGCGTATACCCGGTCGCGCATCGACTCATGGGATATCGAACAGTTGTTCGAGCGGTTTGAAGTGCTTTCCGCGCGCGATATGGAGAGTGATGTGCGGCTGCGTCTGGTGAACCGGTATCAGTGGCCGCTCGCGCTTGCGATTCTCGCGTTTGCCGCGGAAGGTCTTTGGCTTGTGCTCATGCCGTGGTTCCGGTTGTGGCGCTTGCGCCGGGCCGGGCAGGCGCAGCGCGCGAACGAGGCGGAGGAAGAGTATGCGTAATGCCACCGCCATAGTCCTGCTTTGCGCGCTCGCTTCAGCCAGTCACGCGGATTCCTTCCGGGAAAAGCTCAACGCGGCGAACGCGCTACTTCGTGGCGGGGATGTGCAGGCGGCGTTGGACGGATACCGCGACCTGCGCGTCGACGATCCGGAGTCCCCCGAGTTGCTCTACAACCTGGGTTGTGCGAGGTATCAGGAGGCCCTTCAAGATCTCCAAGGGGCATTGAAAAGCGCCGAGGAGAATCCCTTTGCGGAAGCGCATGCGACCTTCGAGAAGGCGCAGGCGTTGGGGGGTGGCGCGCTTCGGGAAGATGCCGCGTTCAACAAGGCGAATTGCCTGGCCCAATTTGCACGATACCTATCGCCCGATGACGTCGGGCAAGATGAGATCATCGATGCGTATCAACAATCGATTGCCGCGTACGAGGATGTCTTGCGCCAGTATCCCGATCATGCGGGCGCCCGGAAGAACCTCGATCACATGCGATATACCCTGAAAAAGATGCTCCAGAATCCGCCTCCGCCGCCCGACGAGAATCAGGGGAAGGGAGAGAACGAACCCCAGGAAGAGCAGAAGCAGGAAGAGCAGCCACCGGACCCGTCGACGGAGCAGCAACCGGGCGAGCAGGAGCAACCGCAGCAAGCGCAGCAAGACTCCGAGTCTGAGGATGAATCGCAACAGCAAGAACAGCCTGAGCCCGAGGAGTCCGAGGAGAACCAGGATCCCGAAGAACAGATGCAGAACGCGGCAGAGCCGGACGAACAAGAGGAAGAAGAGCAGCGCGAGGCGCGAGCCGTGGAAGCCGGGGATCTCCCCGATCGCCAGACCATCGAAGCGTTGCTTCAATCGCTGGAGGATCGCGATCAGATGGAGCAGCAGTCCGAACGCCGGGAGCCGCGCCAGACTCGAATCCGGCGGGAGTGGTGGTAATGCGCGGCATTTTCGCTCTAGCGTTCGGCTTGATTCTAGCGTCTGCCGCGCACGCGCAGGGTACGGTCACGGTCAGTGTCGATCGGGACACCGTGGTCCAGGGCGAGGTGTTCCGGATTACGGTCCAGGCCAGTGGCGAGCGCATCGGCGAGCCGGAACTTCCGGAGATCGAGGGATTGCAGATCGATCCGGACCCGGTTTACCGCAGTCTGCAGACGAGCATTGTGAATGGTCAGATGTCGGCCAATAAGCTGCGCGGATACAACGCGGTGGCCCTCCAGGCGGGCACGGTAACCATCCCGCCTATTGGCGTGCAAATCGCCGATCAAATTGTTCTGAGCCAGCCGGTAACGTTGACCGTGCTCCCGGAACGTCATGGCGCGTCGAACCGGCGCGGGGGTGGGTCAGGAGGTGCGATCTCACTTGAGGACGTCTTGCAGTTGACCGTCGACCTCGAAAAGCGGGAGGCGTACCAGGGCGAGCCGATCCTCGTGACTTTTACACTTTGGGCCATGGGGGGGTCCCAGGTGCGTCAAATCGAGTCCGAGTTTCCGGACACGACGGGTTTTTATGCCATCCCGCGGGAACCGGAACAGATGGATCGAGGAGTGGATACGGTTCGGGATGGCCGGCAGTTCACGGCGGTCCATTGGGAGCAGACGATCTATCCGACCAAGACGGGGGAACTGGAGATCGGCCCCTGGATCTGGCACGGCGTGCTGGTTCCGCCGAACACAATGCGCGCCCGCAATATGGATCTCATCACCGATCCGGTGCGCATCTCCGTGAAACCACTGCCGGAACCGCCCGCAGGTTTTGTGGGCGCGGTGGGCCAATTCGACGTGTCCGTTCGCAAGCCTTCGGCGAACCCGATCCGCGGAGTCCCATTCGATCTCGCGGTGACGATCTCCGGGAATGGGAATCCCGATGGCATTCAAGCGCCGCCGCTTCCCGAAGTGGAGTGGGCGTATATCGCCGAACCGCGGCGCGAACCGGGACGCGATCCGCGCAACGGCAGGGAACGAGTGGAGCGAACGTTTGTCTACTCCATAACGCCCATGGAAGAGGGCGCCCGGGAAATGCCGGGGATCGAGTTCTGCTATTTCGATCCGGAACTCGAGGACTATACCGTTGCCAAGACGGACTCCCTCGAGTGGATGATTCGCCCCTCCACGGAGCCCGATCCCAAGATCGTCGTCGATGGCGGTGCGATGCAGGACTCTGGCGTGGAGGTTTTGGGCAAGGATATCCTGCCGATCATTACCAACCCGGGACCGCTGCGACGACGCACCGCCCTGGTGTGGGTGGTACCGCCTGCGGTCGTGATCCCGGCGCTGGCCTACGGTGGACTGGCGTTGTTCGTCCGCCACCGCCGGCGATTGGCCGGCGATACCGGATTCGCACGGGCGCACCGGGCGACGCGTCTGGCCCAACGCCGGCTCGCCGGGATTCACGAGCTTCCCGATCCGGTGGACGGACTCTATCGTGCTCTCGTAGGTTACATAGCGGACGTGTTCAACGTTCAGGAATCTGGTTTGACGTCAGCGGATATTGACGTTCTGCTGAAAGGGCGGCAGGTCGATGCCGAAACCGCGGGCTCGATGATTCGCATCCTCAAGACCTGCGAACGCGCGCGCTACGGCTCCACACCCCTCTCTGATGACGAATTGAACGCGTTGGTTCATGGCGCGCTGCATGGGATGGAACGACTCGACACCGCACGCGCTAACGGAGGTATGGGATGACCGTGCTGGCGATTGTGAGCCTGATCCACGGAGCGACTGTTTTCAACAGTGCCTTCGATCGCGCGAACGCCGCGTATCTTGAAGACGACTTTCAGACGGCCATCAAGGGGTATGAGCAACTCGTGTCGGACGGTGTGGCCGATGCCGACCTTTTCTACAACCTGGGCAACGCGTATTACCGTGCGGGCCGGCTGGGCCCCGCCATCGCCAATTACGAGCGGGCGCTGCATTTGCGGCCAGACTTCGAGTCGGCAGATCGCAACCTCGCTCAATGCCTTGGAGAAACGCAACGTCAACTGAGCGCTCCGTTGCCGCCGCCCTGGCAACAGGCGCTGCTTTTCTGGCATTCCGGATTGACGCCCAAGGCGTCGCTCGTGGTCGCGCTCGCGTGCTGGATACTGGTATGGGCGCTGCTGGCAATCCGGTTGAAATGGCGGCGTCCATATCTTCGGCGGGCGGCTGTAGTTTCCGCAGTCTTGGCGGTGATGTTTGGTCTGTCGTCTTGGGTCAAGGAGCATCCGCCATTGCTCGCAGTGGCCAACAACGACAATGTGCCCGTGCGCTACGGGATTGGCCCCGACGAAACGCTGCGTTTTGAATTGTTTGCCGGCGATCGGGTGGTCGTAGAAAGACGCGCCGATGGTTGGTTTCGCGTCGCCACCGCCGGGGGGGAACGCGGATGGGTTGAAGAGGATGAACTGACCCTTGTCGGGCCGCCGTATCCGCGTCCAGCAGACGAGTCGGCGGATAGAGAGGAAGGTCGTTCGTGACCGTCTCATTTGATGTAATGGTCGATCAGGCTCGTTCGGGGCTCACGCAGGGCGAGGCGCTCGAGCGGAACACGTGCCTTCGCGCAACGCGGCAATACGCGGTCGAACGGCGTACGGCCATTCGTCAGCGGCATGACGACGCGGCATCGGGCAGCGACGTGGTGCACATGATGTCGAGCGCGGCGGACGAGATCGTGCGCGGCGTGTTTCAATTTGCGGCGAACTCCCTGTCCACGAGGCGCTCCATCACCACCCGCGTCGCGCTGTGTGCGCTGGGCGGCTACGGGCGCGGGGAACTCAGCCCCTACTCCGACCTCGACGTTTGCCTGCTCTACGAAGGTCCCCTCGATGAACCAATCCGCGCGCTGAACAGTTACATTATCCCTTTTCTCTGGGATAGCGGATTCGCGGTCGGCTACTCGATCCACAGCGTGCGTGAAGCCGTCGAGCTTGCCGAGAGCGATATCCAGGCGTTTACACGATTTCTCGAAGGCCGCCTCCTGGCCGGCGAAAGCACCGTCTACGCGCGGCTCAAGCTGAGCATTCGCGAACTCAAGTCGGGCGCCATGGCGGGACGGTTCATCGAATCCAAGGTCCACGACCGGTATGAGGGGCTTTCTTCTGAGCATCGGGATCTCTTTGATTCCGAACCAAACGTCAAAGAAAGCGCCGGCGGCCTGCGCGACTTTCACACGGCGCTTTGGTTGTTGATGATGTCGCATGACGTCGACACGCTGGACGAAGCGGTTGCGCAGGGAATTATCACACCCGACGAACACCTTGATTTTGTCGACGGCCTTGATTTCGTCTGGCGAATCCGGAACGAACTGCATTTTCATTGTGGCAAAGCCGAAGACCGGCTCACGTTTGCGTTGCAAGCGCACGTGGCCAAGGCCTTCGGCTACAAGAACAGCCATCACTTCATGCAGAGTTATTATACGGCAGCGGGAAAGCTGCGCCGGTTTCTGCGAATTGCGGCGCGGGTGTGCAACTACGCGCCCTTGGCGAACCTGCCGGACGCGGGGATGCCGGTGGCGCAGGAGTATGCCATTGAGAACGGGGAGCTGTATGTGGGCGCGGGGGACCCGAACTGGTTCGCGCACAATCCGGCCCGACTCATGGAAGTGTTCTGGTTGTGCGCGCGTCACCTTGTTCCGCTCAGCCGTCCGTCCGAGGTGTCCGTCGCGGAGAACCTTCATCTCGTGAACGACACGTTTCGGGCCAACAACATCGTTCGCCGATTCTTCACGGCTATCTGCAATCGGCCGCTTCAGGCCGGACATGCGCTACGCCAGGCGGCGAACTGCGGTTTGTTGGGGCGTTATCTTCCCGAGTTCGAGGCGGTGCATGACGTCATTCGTTACGAGGACTTTCATTCATATCCGGTAGGCGAACACACGCTGCGCGCGATCGAATCGCTTGCGAAGATCGATAACCTCGAAGGCGCGGTAGGGCGCTGCCTTCAAGAAGCGTTAGAGAATCTTTCCGATCCGTACATTCTGGTCATGACGATCCTTTTCCACGATCTCGGCAAGGTCGAAGGCGACGTGCATACGGAGGCCAGTGTTCGCATCACGCGGGAGATTTGCGCCCGCACGGGTATTCCGCCGGAAGACGAGGAGCGCATTGCGTTTCTCGTGCAGCACCATACGCTGATGACGAACATCAGCCAGTACCGGGACATTGACGACGAAGATATCGTGCGCAGTTTTGCCGACACGATGAAGACGGAATCGCGTCTTCGCGCGCTGTTCTTGCTGTCTTATGCCGACCTGTCGGCAGTGGGCCCGGCGGTGTGGACCGATTGGAAGGGGGCTCTGCTGTTGCAGCTCTACCTGCGATCGGTCAAGCATTTGCTGGGCCGGGCGGAGACGGTGGGCGAATCGTATTGGGAGTCGGAAAAGGCGGCTCAAGTGCGCGCGACGGTGCGGCCGGACTTGCAGGCCGAAGTTGAATCCCACCTCCGGGGACTAGGATCGCGGTACTTCATCGCTTTCGAGTCTGGACAGATCGCCGAGCACCTGGAGTGCGTTGAAGAGGCGCGGCGCACGGGGCTTTCGGTCAAGTGCATCCCGAAAGAATCGCTTGGCATGAGCGATGTGGTTATCTGCACAAAAGACCGCCACGGGCTGTTCTCCATGATTGCGGGGTGTTTTTCGTCGCTGCTCATCGATATTAACAACGCAGCTCTGTTTACGCGGGAAGATGGCATCGTTGTCGATTGTTTCACCGTGGCGGATGCGCGGCGGCTGCGGCCACTCACGTCAGCCCAAGGGGCGAAAGTGGAGCAGGTACTTCGGTCTATCCTGTTGGGCGACGAAGATGTACAAGTCCTTGTCGACCGGGCCCGGCGCCGTTTGTTTGCATTGCTGCAACCGAAGACGCACATTCCGACGCGGGTCGAGTTTGACAATGATTCCTCCCGCGGACATACCATTGTGGATATTGAAACTGGTGACCGTACCGGACTCCTCTACGATATTACGCGCGCTTTGTCGGAACTTGGCCTCGATATCGCGACCGCTCGAATCGTAACCGACGCAAGGCGGGTGCGCGATTCGTTTTACGTGACAAGTACCAATCGAAAAATCGAAGACGATGCAATACTGGCGACGCTGCGCGATGGGTTGCACCAAGCCATTCATCCGCGTGCCGTAGCCGACACCAAAGGAGAGCATGTATGAGAACCCGAGGATTTCGAGCACTAATTGTTGTGTCGGCGGCCGTCGGATGGGTGTCGCTGGCGTCGGCGATTAGTCCGATGCTGAAAGAGTTGGAGGACGCGTACATCCGCATCGGCGAGCAGGTGCGGCCGTCGGTGGTCAACATCGACGCCGAGCAGGAAGCGCCGGAAGGCATGGATGATCCGAGGATGCGGAGCATGGAGGAGTTGTTTCGCTATTTCAACATTCCCATGCCGGAGGGCCACCCGCCCCGCGGCCGGCAACCGTTGCCGATGGCGTCGGGATCCGGGTTCATTTACGACAATGAGGGCCATATCATTACGAATAACCACGTCGTCGAGAAGGCCACATCCTTAAAAGTCCGCATTCACACGGGCGAGGTGTTCGACGCGGAGGTGATTGGCACGGATCCGGATACGGATCTGGCCGTCATCAAGATCGATACTGACAAAGATCTTCCAGTTGCCACGTTGGGCGATTCCGATGACATCAAGGTCGGGCAGTTTGCCATCGCGCTGGGAAGCCCGCGTGGTCTTGAGGGCTCGCTTTCCTTTGGGCACGTCAGCGCGCTGGGTCGCGACGACTTGCGACTTCCGACGGACATGAGGTTCCAGAACTTCATTCAGACCGATGCCGCCATCAACCTCGGCAATAGCGGGGGTCCGCTTTGCGATATTGACGGCAAGGTTATCGGTATCAACACGGCGATTGTGTTCGGCGCGGAGTCGCTTGGCTTCGCGATCCCGGTAAACACCGCGAAACGGATTGTGCCGCAGCTGATCGAGCAGGGGAAGATCGTTCGCGGATTCCTCGGCGTAAGCATTATGGATGTCGAAGATGTTGCCGAGACGTCGGGGTCGTTCACGGTTGCTGAACTGATGGACGTGCTTGGGCTTCCGGACACATCCGGGGCGTACGTGGAAAGCGCGGCGCCGGATTCTCCCGCGGAGAAGGCTGGTATCAAGAATGACGATGTCATTCGGAAAGTGAACGGCGCGACCGTTCAGGATTCGAAGGAGCTCGTTCGGCGGATTTCCGACTTTACTCCCGGCACGGAGGTGACGCTGGAGGTTTGGCGCGCCAAGGCGCCCATGGAACTGAAGGTCACGCTTTCGGAGTTCCCGGGCCGCACCGCCGCGATGTTGGGCCAGGCGGTGCTGGGGATGCGTGTGCAGCCGCTGACGCCGGAGCTTCGCCAGCAGTTTGGAATTGGCGAGGACACGAGCGGCCTGCTCGTGGTGGATGTGGAACCGGATTCCCCTGCGGCGGAAGCAGAGATCATCAGCGGGGACATTATCACCGAAGTTGCCCAGCAGGGTCTCAGCACGGTGGAAGAGCTGAAGAGTCTGATTGCGGAGCACGGAAAGCCGGGCGAGTCGTTGTTGTTGCGAGTCGCGCGGCCGGGCGAGCGCCCGGTTCCGAAGGTGATCAAGATTCCCACCGAGTGACGATAACGCAGCCGTAACGCTGTACTGTGTAATAAATCTGTGCCGCCGCGGGCCCGAAGTGACGGGTTCCGCGGCGGGCCGCGTTTGGGACCGGGGGCGAGAGGGTGTTTTCGATGCCCCGAATGGGGCGGCGTGGTACGATATGCGCGGAGAGAGTCGAGATGGCAGATACGCTTAACGAAGGACCCTTGGCCGTCGTGCTCGTTCCGCCTCGCGAGCGGGCGCGCGCGGCGGCGGCCGCTGTGGGGGCTCTTGCCCTTCTCGTTCTTGGGGCCGTACTGGTTCCAGACGGTCGCGGCGTGGGCACCCATGAGCAACTTGGGCTGCCGCCGTGCACGACGTACCGGTTGTTTGGCTTTCCGTGCCCGTTTTGCGGAATGACAACGGCGTTTGCTCACATGGCCCATGGCCATGCCGTTGAGGCGTTTCAAACGCAACCCGCGGGAGCGTTGGCGTTTGTCGGGGCGATTGGATACGCGGTGTTCAACACTATCGTAGCGGGCACGGCCCGCGCCCCGGCCATGTTCAAGCGGCGTGCGGTGCGGCGGGCGATGTGGCAGGTGGGAATCGCCGTTGTCGCTTGCGCGTGGCTGTACAAGATCGCCGTCACGCTGTGAGCGGGAGCACCACTTTGGCCGGTTCGGCACGATCCGGGTAAGAAGCTGGATTCAAAAGGGCATATACCGTATACTCCCGCCGCGCGTGACGAAGAGGTAGTACAGAACATGACGTTAGAATTCGGCGGCCAGCGGGTTCTCGTCGTTGACGACGAGACGGCGGTCGCAAAACTTATCGCTCGCGAAGTGCAACGGCGCCTCGGGTGTTCCGTGGAAACCGTGTTCGACGGCGACCAGGCGTTGCAGGCCTTGAACGAGGGGCCTTTCGACGTGCTGATCACGGATATGATGATGCCGGGATGTCACGGGCTCGAACTTGTGAGCCGCGTCAACCGCGACTTCCCCGGCACGGACGTGCTGGTGACGACCGCATTCCCCGCCGATTTTCCGTATGTGGAGGTCGTGCGGGCCGGGGCCACGGACTTCATCGAGAAGCCGCACTCGCCCGAGGAATTGCAGGCCAAGCTTATCCGGATCTTCCGCGAACGCGCGCTTACGTCTGAACTTGCCCGTGAGAAGCGCCAGGCGTTGGAGGACATGGAAGCCATGTCGCGGTTGCGGGACGCGCGGGCGGCGGCGGAGACGAAGTTTCAGCATCTCTTTGAATACTGCATGAACGGCATGCTCGTGGTGACGCCGTACAGTTTCGTGATTCAGGACATGAACCACGCCTTCACCGAGATTTGCGGCCGGGCGCGCGAGGATTTGATTGGCCGCGCGGTTTTTGAGTACTTCGACGACGTCGAGCGCGAACGGCTGCGTCAGGGGATGGTTCTCGTAACCGACACGGGGAAGGCGATGTTGGGAGACATCATGCTCCAGCGCCCGGATCGGTCCGTCGTCTGCCTCGACGTAAGCCTGAGTCACATTCCAATTGAAACGGAACCGCTCATTCATTTTGTCTGCCAGGACGTGACCGAGCAGCGGGAACTGCAGCGGCGCCTCACCGAGATCGCGCAGACGGATCAACTGACCGGACTCTACAATAAACGGAGCTTTGATACCCGCCTCAGTGCGGCTGTCGGCCGCGCCAACAAGGACGGCTATCCGTTGACGCTCTTGTTTCTGGATATCGACAATTTCAAGCAGTGCAACGACACCCACGGGCATCAAGTGGGGGACGAACTCCTGGCCTCCGTGGGTCAGCTTATCCAGCGTCATACCCGCACCCGGATGGATTCGGCGTTCCGCTATGGGGGCGACGAGTTTGCGATCATCCTTGCCCAGGCGGATACGACCATTGGCGGGCGTGTGGCTGAGCGCGTGCGCGCCGAGTTCTGTGCGGGAGATGTTCGCGGCACGTCCCTCAGTATTGGAATCGGCGCGTTTACGCCCGGAATGAAGGCTGCCGAACTGCTCCGCATCGCCGATCATGCCCTGTATCGCGCCAAGCAGTCCGGGAAGAATCAGATCTGCATCAAATGAAGGATCGAGCGCGGACCCCGGATCGGCGAAGGGGGAACGGCGTGCCAACGTGATGGATATTCTCTCCGCTGTAATTCCGGTCTTCCTGATCGCGGGGCTCGGTTTCGGCATCCGAAAGGCGTTTCCGCTTCATCTGAAGACGCTTTCCATTTTGAACATCTACATCCTCATTCCAAGTCTCGTGTTCGACAGTCTGTCAAAACGCGCGATCGATTGGACGGTATTCGGCAAGATTGCGATGGCGGCGCTGGCGATGGTCGTCTTGCTGAGCGGACTGTTAATGGTTATTGCCCGGGTGCGACGGATGGAGCCTCAGCTCGAAAGCGCATTCCTCATGACCATGTTCGCGAACCTTGGCAACTTCGGTTTGCCGGTCGTGTTGTTCGCGTTTGGTGAAGAGGCCTTGTCAGTCGCCGTTGTCATCATGGTGTGTGGCGGGTTTCTTCAGAACAGCATCGGTTTGTATTTCGCGCAACGGAGCCGGCACAACGCTCTCGTGTCGGCGTTGCACGTGTTTCGCTTTCCAATGATATATGCGTTCGTGGCGGCGCTGATCGCGCAGCGCGCGGGATGGAGCCTTCCGCTTCCGATCGATCGCGCCGTCGAAATCACGGCGTCTGCCGCCATCCCCATACAATTGCTCATTGTCGGCGCGACCCTTGGGGAGACCCGGCTGGAAACCGGGGCGGATGTGTTTATTGCGACGGCGGTGCGCCTGGCCGGCGCGCCGGTATTGGCGCTTGCGGTTTGCGCGTTGGTTGGTTTGGAGGGCGAGGCCGCACGGGTGTTCATCGTACAGATGAGCGGGCCGGTCGCGGTGGGTATGGCGGTTTATGGTGTGCAGTTTGACCTGAAGCCGGGATTCCTCGCGAGTGCGGTTGCGTGGACCTTTCTGTTGAGCAGTGTGTCTATCACGATCGTGCTGGCCGTGTTGATGTGAAGGGTCTCCGGGCGATCGCGCGGGGTGATTGGGTTAGCTTGGCTGTCGCTGGGATTAACCGTTCTGTCGCCCCCGTTCGGGGGCTGTGCGGTGGTGGTGGACATCTGACCCGGGGTTCCGCTCGTGCCTCGCTCCACCCCGGGCTACATTCGAGTCGCCCCATCCGGGGCTGGCGTGGGTAGCTATCGTTGTATGATGAGTTGTGGTCTAGGCCCGGCTTGACGTGTTTTGGTCATTCGAATTTTGGTCATTAGGATTTGTTTCGGATTTCGTGCTTCGAGATTCGAATTTGGTTGCGGCTATGCCGCGCTGGGCTACAATCCTTCGCCCCTCCGGGGCTATGACAAACAGTCGTCGTGCTGTGCGTGTAAGCGACGACTGCGATGTGGCCGTTGATCGAGCGTCGTCGTTCGTGCGCGGTCGCTGATCGTGGCAATGGCTGCGATGAAAGTCATGCTAGTCGTGCTGGAAGTACCGTAGCCTCTAATAGCGTCGTATTGAGTTTTCGCGCTATCGGGCGTGAAATGCAGTCGCGATTGGATCTTGAAGGTGCGTATGCCGTGGCTTGTGCGGCCTGCCTACGAGGTGTGTCGAGAGAGAGTGCGGTCATGGCCTTGAGGCCTTGGGCGAGGACGCTCAAGCCGCGGGTCATGTCCTGAGACTTTGGGCGAGGACGTCTAAGCCACGCGAGATGACTTTTTGGATTTTGGTCATTTGAATTTGTTTCGGATTTCGTGCTTCGGATCTCGTGCTTCGGATGCGCCGATGGCCGCACTGGGCTATAGGCCTTCGCCCCGCCGGGGCTTCATTGGGTTGCGGGGGCCGCTTGGGATTCCTTTGATGCGATCTTTCCCGAAAGCGTGACGCGCAAGACGAATACGCCCAGGTCGCTTTTGAAGGGAACGGTCAGCCAGATGGTGTCCTGGGGATGTTCGATGACGTAGTCGCGGCCCCGAACGACGGCGGGAAGGCTGAGCGTTAGGGGAGGGGCTTCGTCTTCCGTCAAGCGCGCCTTGGCATCGCCCGCAATGATGTTGACGAGTTCGGCGATGCCGTCTACTACGGTGGCGTCCACGCATTTGATTTCGGCGCCGAGGAGCTTGCTGACGCAGGAGACGGCGACGGCGGAGGAGAAAGCCAACGCGACGGTACCTCGAATGGAGCCGCTGATTCCGACTACGGCGGTAATTTCGATGGGTGAAAAGTCACGTGTGCGCGTGATCTTACACTCGCCGCGGGTCACACTAGTTTCGAGCATGGTCTCGTAGGTTTTGGCGACGGCCTCGATAAACGGATTGACGTAAGTTACATCCATAGCCGATAACCTGATCCCATTGTTTCCCCCAATGAAACGAAATCCGAACAATCTCGTTCAGGTACGGACCTCGGGAAAATAGTGCGCTTCAATCATCGCACAAAAGGTGTGATAAATCACCAAGTGCGCCTCCTGAATGACCTTTACGCTGGTCCCCGGCGCTTTGATCGCGATGTCGGCCGCTTCGGCCATCATGCCGCCCTTGGGTCCTGTCAAGGAGACGGTGGTCGCGCCGGCGGCCTTGGCGACGGACATGGCCATGAGGCAGTTGCGCGCGTTACCGGAAGTCGAGATTCCGATGAGCATGTCGTCGGGTTTGACGAGCGCAACGGTTTCCTGGGCATACGCCATGTCGCGGAGGGGGGAGTCGTTTTCCACGGCGGTTTTGAGGGAACCATTGAATCCCAGAGGGATCGCGGCGAGTCCGGCTTCAAGGTGTTTGACGAGGTCGTCGCCCATGGGCTGTTTGGCGAGGGCTTGTGCGAAGCCGGACGGCAGGGGACGCAGGCGCTCAAAGCTTTTGCAGAGTTCGCCGGCGATGTGCATGGCGTCCGCGTTGCTTCCGCCATTGCCGCAGAGCAGCAATTTGCCACCTGCGTCATACATCTTAACCAGCGCCCCGTGCAATGACAGGATGTCTTGCACGCAATCGCTCAATTCGGGCCGGCGCGCGAACATGCCGTCGAGGATTTCCTGTTCCAGTGCGTTCAGTTTGGTCATTGGGTGAATCCCCTCTGAGTGTGCCGTGCGCTACCGCTTCGCTTTTTCGAGTTCCTGCACGAGTGTCAACAGGAAGTCGCGGTTGTCGGCGGACAGGTAACGCATGGTGCCGCCCATGCGGGCGAATGTCTTGTTGTATCGGAGATAGTAATCGGGATTGGTGTCCGGCGGTTCGCCCTGGCTCCAGTCCCAGTGGGACTCCTGGAGGTCGACGATGACCATGAAGTGGGAGTCGATATGCCAGTCGGCCTGGATGGCGAGGTTCTGCGCCATGGACAGGGATTTCTCGAAGATCATCGGCGACATGAC
Organism: Candidatus Hydrogenedentota bacterium; assembly: GCA_045863335.1. Lineage (GTDB taxonomy): Bacteria > Hydrogenedentota > Hydrogenedentia > Hydrogenedentales > SLHB01 > JAHDWY01. The sequence continues at coordinate 64,868 of BTVY01000042.1, forward strand.
GGCCGACCCGACGGACAGGTAGACGCCGTCGTTCAGGTTGGTCACGTTGTTGGCGAAGGTGAGGAAGTCGCGCTGCGCGGCGCGTCCGATGGCTGCGCAATGGTTCATGGGGTGCACGTAAATGATGTCGTGCCCGATCATGGGATGGCTCGTGTAGGGCACCTTCAAGCGGTAGGCGGCGGATTGCAGTCCGAACCGTTTGTAGGGATGGGGCACGCGCATCCAGCCCGGCTCGAGATTGAAGGCCCGGACCTGGGCCAGCACGTCCGCGGCGGCGGCGGCCAGTTCGGCGTCGCTTTCGACGGACTCTTTAATGGTATATTTCAGCGTCTCCTCCGAGGGGATCTGCAGGCCCTCTTTTTCGACCAGCGCGCCGACGGATTCGCCGTAGCCGAGGCCCTGGTAGGCGCCGATCAGGATCGCGAGGTTGATGAAGAAGCCGGTTTCGTCCCAAACGCCGAATTCGCCGCGGTCCACGTTGGCGCGGACATCCTCGCTGCTGTGGCCCTGAAAGGCGAACTCCCAGTCGTGGATGATGCCGGCGCCGTTGGTGGCGAGATGGGTGATCCACCCGTCTTCGATGAGTTTGGTGAAGACCGGGGCGAGTCCGTTCTTGATGGAATGGGCGCCGAAGGTGAGCATGCGCGAGCGCTTTTTCTCTCGCGCCGCGACCAACCGCTCGACGGTTTCGCGCACGATCTTCTTTCCGGAATCGGAGAGGGGGCGCGGTTCGGCGGTGGGGGGAACGTGATCTTCTTCGATATGGACCTTATTCTTGCGTTCCCGCAAGGATTTGAACCGGATCTGGTGCCGGTCCAGCTCTTTGTATGGCATGAGTGCCTCCGAACGAGGTTTGAACAAACCCCCGAATTGTATCACGCCGGGTGGAGAATTTATATTTGCGCCGCTGTAGGCAACCCGGTCCTTTTTTCCCATGTAAAGCAGAAAGGCTATCGAATGCGGATCTTGATCGTTTCACTGGCGCTTACCGTGTCCATCATTGCGTCGGCCAATGACGGTGGCTTCGCGTACTACGCGGGGTCTATCGACGAGAAGTACCCCATCCAGATGATGTTGTCGCGCAGCTTCTCCGACCTGATGGGATCCTATTTCTACCTCAGCAAGGGGGAGACCATCGATCTCGAAGGGACCGTTGAAGACGAAGCGGTTGTGCTGACGGAAACGGTGGAGGGGAAGGAGACGGGCGTTTTTCGCGGGACCTTCGGCGAGAATGGGACTTCCTTGGAAGGCACCTGGTCGACGCCGGACGGTGCGAAGGAGATGCCGTTCCGGGTGGATCGGTTCGGGTATCAGTACATGGAGGAGCGGCAACTCCGGATCAAGGACCAGCCAATCTCGATCAGCATGGGATACCCGGTTTTCGAGTGGGGCGGCGGCGCGAAGGAACAAGCGCTGAACGGGATTGTGACGGATTGGATACACCTGCGCGAGAAGGGCTTCGTGAACGATGCCACGGAGATGATCACGCCGGACTTCCATGCCGAGTACTCCATCGATATCGGGGCGGATGTTCCGTACTTTTCGAGGGACGGTTTTGCGAGTGTCCTTTTCTATGTCTACACCTATACCGGGGGCGCTCATGGCATGACGACCTATGCTTCGTTGAACGTGAGCCTGCGGGGTGACGGCTCGGCGGCGGTATCGCTGGTCGACCTGCTTACGGCGGATGGGATGAAGAAGCTCTCCGAGTTGTGCATCGCGGATTTGAAGAAACAGGAAGCCAGCGGTGTCGTGGATGGGGGGATTGATTCGTTGGACGCGGATGCGCTGTCCGATTTCACGTTGTCTCCGCGCGGCATTACCGTCTACTTTGAACCCTACGCCGTCGCATCGTACGCGGAAGGGCCTTTTGAGGTGACGATTCCCTTTGAGGCGTTGGGGGACGCCATGAAGCCGGACGCGCTGAAGGGGACGGGGCTTCTTAACGACGATTAATTTCTCGAAGAACATCCCCCTTGATCCCCCTTCGAAGGGGGAACGGGCTCTTCGCATTCGTTGGTATGCACGTTACGCTTGGTCGTATTGTGGAGTTCTGGGTCTGGCCGCGCGGCGACGCGATGCGCTGTCGCGAATCCCCCTTTGAAGGGGGGTAGTTCTGGCAATACCGGTCATGCGCTTCGAAAACCACGATATAGTTGTAAGGATTTGGCCAATTTCTGTAGGCACAATGAGTCGGGCTTTCAGCCCTATGAACAAGACGCTTTCCTTCCTGGGCCTGCGGCCCAGGCTGGTATTGAAGGGGCCGTTGGCCCTCCAGAAGATTTCCTTTTGACAAGAGCGAAAAAGAACGTTTGCGCCAACGGCGCGCTCTATACCAGCATGGGGCAACGCCCCATGAAAACGGGGGTCCTTGAATATGAAGGGCTGAAAGTCCGATCCACGCTCCACCGATAGTTGTGTCGGAAAGCCCCTTGATGCTGGGTGCATTTCGAGCGGTACTGCAAGAACTGCACCCCTTTGAAGGGGGATGTACTTTCAATTGAAGGGGGATGTACTTTCAATCCGCAATCACTGGTGTCCGGTTAAAAGTTGAATAATTCCAACTGGTTACAGGCTTGGTGC
>BTVY01000043.1:0-65681 GCA_045863335.1 Candidatus Hydrogenedentota bacterium
CGGCGGCTCGGGGTTGGGGCAGCGGCGGCTCGGGGTTGGGGCATCGGCGGCTCGGGGTTGGGGCAGCGGCGGCTCGGGGTTGGGGCATCGGCGGCTCGGGGTTGGGGCAGCGGCGGCTCGGCGTTGGGCTGCATTCGGAAGCGCCGATTCTCGACTTCTTTCGTGCGCAAGTCAATTCGCTGAGGCGCGCTCGCGTAGACGCGGCATTCCAGTCGCAGTAACCCCACGTCATACCCAGCGACTCCGCGGAAAACTGGGGACAGTCACCTTTTCGTTCTTGTATCGCTGAGAAGTAGTAGAACAGCCGAGAAACGAAAAGATAGCTGTCCCTATTTTTCTACTGTTGGTCCGGGTTTGCCAAGCGTCCCAATGTCCCGCCGAGGTGGGCGCAGACTTTTTCGAATCCGCTGGGGGTGTAGTGGACGACGTCCACGTAATCATTCCGGGTCAGGTTCCACTCGGAGGGGGATTCGATCCAGATGACTTCGCAGCCGGGTGCGTTGTTTTCCAGGAACGTCTTCATCTCGAAGTAGCCGCGTCCGGGATGGGAGAGATTCTCGAGGAAATCCTCGCGCACCGGAGGCCACACGAGCACCAGGCGGGCGCGCTCGGGTAGCAGTGCACGCAGTTCTTCTAAAGCGCCTGCCTGCACCGCGGATTGCACGATCCCTGGCGCGTAGGTTGCCATCATCTCGGGCGTGAGATTCTCGCCGCTCCGTTCAAGCCATGGATCCGATTGCCCTTCCGGCACGGGTGTCATTTGGAATGCCTCGTAGGGAGCAGTGCCACCTTGTGCAAGCCGCGAGAACGCGTCACACCATCCCACGACGCGCCTGCGTTGGGTAACGTACGGGACGGCCAGGTCAGCCCAAGCTTCGATACGCGTTGACATGGAGTCAATTCGAGAACGGTCTTTCGCGTTAGCGAGCGCCAGGAAGAGAGGGTCGGTTTCTGTGAAGATTGGCCCCCGATACAACTGGAATGGCAGGAGGTCGATTAGCAGCAGGTCCAAATCCTCCATGGCCGAGGGGTTGCGCCGGAAAAATGCCAGCATGCGCCAGAAGGTGTTGCCCGCCCGCGAGTAGTTTGCGATTTCATCCGGCGCGCAACCGAGTTGCTTCGCCAGACAATCCGTCGGCAGCGCGCCGAAACGGGAGGTGCCCGCGACGATGACGCGCGGCGCCGGTTTGTCCGAGAGGCGATGGAGGGCTTCGACCGTCATGTACTGGTGTTGCGATTCCAATTCCGCGACGGTAAGAAACGCGTCGGGTTCGGTAAGAAGCGCCAGGCGCGCGGCAACGAAGATGGCCAACGCGCCCCACGCGGGTGCCGTCAGACGCGGCCATGACTCGAGCGTCTTAGAACTGAAAATAGATGAACGTCTCACCGGACGGCTCCCTCACGTAAGCGATTACCAGCAGGGCAACCGCGTACCCAAACGTGCGTACCCAGGCGGGGGTTGAGCGGTCGAAGGGCGCTTCCCGCACGCGGAACCAGCATAGGAAATCGAGTAGTGCGGCGATACCGCCAAGGACCAGCAAGGTCTGCGGCAATCCTCGCAGCGACTCTGCCATGGAGAAGTCTCCCGTGAAGAGCACGCTCGACAGGGTAAAGAGGAAGTCCTGGGCTTGTTCGCCGGTATCCGAGCGGAAGAAGATCCAGGTCAGGCAGACGAGGTGGAAGGTGCCGACAGCCTTAACGAGAAAGACTGCCCAGTCTCGAAGGCCGGATGGCGGACCCTCCGCGGTAATTCTGCGGCCGCGGGTGATGGCTTTGTGTACGGCGAGAAAGAGGCCGTGCAGTCCGCCCCAGATGACGAAGGTCCACGCGGCGCCATGCCAGAGTCCGCCGAGCAGCATGGTGATGAAGAGGTTCAGGTACTGACGCCGCGGACCCTGGCGATTGCCGCCGAGGGGGATGTAGAGATAGTCGCGCAGCCAGGTCGAAAGGGAGATGTGCCAGCGCCGCCAGAACTCGGTGATGTTGCGGGACCAATAGGGCTGCCGGAAGTTCTCCATCAGCTCGATCCCGAGCAAGCGGCTTACGCCGCGGGCGATGTCGGTATAGCCCGAGAAGTCGCCGTAGATCTGGAACGCGAAGGCGTAAACGCCCAAGACAAGCGCGCCGGAACTGAGGTTCCTATAGTCGGCGAAGCAGGTGTCTACATACGGCGCGAGTCCATCGGCGATGACGACTTTCTTGACGTAACCCCAGAGGATCAGTTGCGCGCCGGAGGCGAGTTGGTCCTGGGTCACAATGCGCGGTGCTTGAATCTGCGGCAATAGACGGGACGCGCGCTCGATAGGTCCTGCCACGAGTTGGGGAAAGTAGGACACGTAGAGGGCGAAGGCCCAGAGGTCGCGCGTCGCTTTCTGTTCGCCGCGGTAGACGTCGATGGTGTAGGCGAGGGTTTGGAAGGTGTAGAAGGAGATGCCGACGGGCAAAATGATCTCCAGCAACGGCGCGTTTACGTTCAGCCCTGCGCTGGTTAGTAGCGTGCTCGCGGACTCTACGAAGAAATCGAAGTACTTGAAGAATCCGAGGATGCCGAGATTCGCGCAGATGCTGACGAGTAGCAGGCTTTTCCTGCGGCGTTGGTCGTGACTCGCATCGAGTCCCAGCGCCACGAAGTAGTCAATGCACGTGGACAGGGCGAGGAGGCCGAGAAACCGCCAGTCCCAGTAGCCGTAGAAGACATAGCTTGCCACCACGAGAAACCGGTTCTGCCACCGATGGGAAAGGGAATAATAGACCGGCAATACGATTGCCAGGAATCCGACGAAGACGAACGAGTTGAATAGCATGTGACCCAATCCGTGCCGATACCGCGGAAAAGCCCGCATGCACGGGCGTCACCGCTCACGGTGTTGTACTGATTGTGCCGGTTCGGGTCAACTATGCGCTCGACTCAAGGCTTGGTTACGGCGCGGCCACCACCTGAAACGTGCCGTCGCTGTAGTCTTCCAGCATGGGATCGGACTTGGAGCGGACGCGGAGCTGGTAGCCCTTTCGAGTAGGCAGGTCCGAGGGTACAACCCATACAGCTTTGCCGTCGTTGGCCGTGCCCTTTTTGATGACCGTCACGAGAGCGCCTTTTCGCCAGAGTTCGATGCGAACCTTTTCGCCCGCGTTCCCGAGAGAACGCCAGCGGATCTTCTGTTTGACGCCGCGCTGCCAGATCTCGCCGCCGTTGGGTTTCTTGACCACGATGCCGTGTTCCATGCGGAAGACCGCATTGAGGGCGAGGTCACCGGTCATGATCAACTCCGCGGGGGTGTTGTTTCCTGTTACAGCGCCGGACCAGTAGTCGAAGACCCACCCGTAGCCGGGGGTCGGGGCGATGGACATGGGTTCGCTGTCCGAGCAGGAGTGAACGCCTGCGGCGGGATCGGTGGTTCCGTTCCCGACGCAGGCGATGGTCAGCGAGTATGGGATGGCCTCGAAGGCGCCCATATCCATGCCGGCTCCTCGAGGCCGGCTCACGTAGCGGATATCGCCGAGGACCGACCCGTCCGCGATTCCGGTGTCGATACAGGGTGAAGCCCCGCGCAGGCGAACATCCGCGGCGGCGATGTCGAAGAAGAGGGGAGGTGCGTCCAGGTTGCCGGTCCCCACGCTACCCGATCCGCGCACGTCGCTGTATGTGTACGCGATCGCGCCGCCACCTTGCACGAACTCCGCGGCGTTCTCGTTCCATACGATACAGTTCTTGAGTTGTATCGATGCGGTCCCACCGGCGAAGAACCCGCCGCTGGGATTCCCCGCAACGGTGCAGTTGCGCATGATCAGGTTCCCGGCGGGACACCCCATCGATTGGAACGACCCGGCGTGCCCCCACACGATGCAGTTCTCGTAGGTCGCGGAGCCTCCGTTTAGTCCCAAAGCCCACGAACCGTTCTCCAGGAATTGCGAACGTTCGACCCGGAGATTGGCGATACCGGTCTCAATGCCACCCGCGTTCTGCGCGAATATGCAGCGGTCTACCGAGGTCAACCCCGGAGATGATTCGGTGTACATCGCCGCGCCTGTGTTGTATTCGAAGCTGCAGGCTAACCAGTAGTTGTGTCCCTGCGCGGCCCGGACGGTGTAACCGGAGTTCAGGCGAAAGTCGCAATGATCGAAATTGGACACGTTATCCCCGGCGAGGTATACGGCGCTCCCGCCTTCACCGCCGGGCTCGTTGGTGTTCGAGGTGAACGTGCAGTAGTCGAAACGAGGGCGAACCGTATAGTCCGCGGTGCCTGCGACGGCGACTGCGCCACCACTCATTCCGCTGTTTTCCGTGAACACGCAGTGGGAAATCGTTGGCGCGCCGCCCGCGACCGCGACGCCGCCCCCCATGCCTTCCAGGTCCGAACTCGTGCCGTTTGCAATGCCGCCGCGAATGGTGAACCCGTCCAGAATGGTGTCGCAGTCCAGAAGTACGACATGGAATGCGGGGTCGCCCTCGCGCGCTGTCGCGCCGTCGAGCACCGTGGGATAGAGATCCACGTTGCGCTGCGCGCGCGACGTTTCGGCTCCGGAGAAGCCTCCGTAGACATGCACGTCGTCGCTCAACTGAATGGCGCCGGACCGATTGACACGTTCCTCGCCATAGGTGCCTTCGGCGATCCACACCTCGCCCCAGCCGTCGAGGGTCGCAGCGTCAATCCCCGCCTGAACCGTATCGTACGCCGTTGCCCATGAGGTCCCGTCCATCCCCGGCCCTGGCGCGTTGTTCCAGACGTGCGTGACCGGACGAATCTCGTAGGCCCCCATGTCATACCCAGCGCCGCTGGGACGAGGATGACCGTCGAGATCGTCATCCGGGGCGTTGGCGGCGGTCCCCGTATCGCGGCAGGGCGAGTTGTACTGGAGCCGCAAATCGGTGGGCGGGGATATGAACTGGGGATCCGACTGGATGTTCGTGCCCGACGGCGCGCGATCCTCGATGTCGGAATAGGTAATCTTCGTACCGCTTCCGGCAACTTGTCCGGCGGGGTTATTGTACGCCGTGTTACCCCATACGACCGAATTCGTGATCAGCACCGAGGAGGGATCGTCGGTATAGACGGCGGCGCCATTCGATGCAATGTTGTTGTAGAAGGTGCAGTTGGCGACCAATACGTTTGTCGAGTCGTTGTCATTGCAGATCGCGCCGCCGATCGAGCCGTTTTGCCCGAAGAAGCGGCTGTTTACGATGCTCACATCGGGCGAGAACGTGTTGTAGATTGCGCCACCCTGATTGCCCCAGTTGTTGGTGAAGTCGCACCGCGTCATTTTCATGGCGCTCGCGTTGTTGTAGATTGCGCCGCCGTTGAAATAGCCGGCGCGGTGGTTGTGAAACCCGCATCCCACCAGGGCCACGGTGGAGAAGAGGTTAAAGATGGCGCCGCCTTCCGTTGCGCCCTGGGCGTTGGTGTTGTCGGAGAACACGCAGTTCTCAATCTCGACGTTTACGCCCGAGTTGAACATGGCCCCGCCGACCAGCGCCGAATTGCTGTGAAACTGGCAATCGACGATACGAATCCCCAAAAGGCCAGGCGTTGGAAAGGGCACCACATTGGACATGCCGCCGCCCTGGGCGTTTTCGTATTCGCCCGTGGCCGCGCCGCCGAAGACGGTGAACCCGCTGAGGAGGGTATTGTCTGCGCCGAGAATGACATGATACGCAGGGACTCTGGCGCCGGAGTCATTGCGGGAGGTCGATCCCCCGAGGAACGTAATGTACAGTTCGGGATTAGGTGCGTCCCCCGGAGCTTCTATGCCGGCGAAACCGCCGATGAGGTTCACGCCGGAGCGCATGACAAGGGCGCCCGTCGGGTCGGGCCGTTCCTCGTTGTAGAATCCGGTCCGCACCCATACCTCGCCACCGCCTTGAGTTGAAGCCGCGTCGATAGCGGGTTGTATCGTTCGGTACCCTGTAGCCCACGCCAAGCCGTCTTCGGTACCGGACGTGTTGCCCTGGTTGACGTATCGGATTACCGGGGCGCCCGCGGCACAGAAATTCGACGCCAGGAAGAACAGGCAGATCACGCCTCGTTGCATGGTCTGTACTCCTACCAGCAACATCCGGCCGCCGAAGGTCCAGTCCTCAAGAGGGGGAAGGGACCCACGGCTTCAGGAATGTTGATTCCGTATCAGCCGGTGTTCCGGTTCCGGTTGGTTCGCGTGGTGGTCGTGCCGCCGGGCCGCGTCAACCGCGGCGTCACGCGGTTCTGTGCGCGCAACACGTCGTGGATGGAAGAATGAGGGCCGCCCCGCAACCGGTCGCGGTCCTGTTCCGGTTTCGCGAAACCCCGGAAATGTTTGTGGCCTTTCGCCCGTCCCATAATGCACTCCCCCGGGACAGACAAAATCGGTGTGGCAGACGCCCCAAGCCTATGTCCAGCATAGGCCTAAAGGGGTCTGATGTCAATGGGCGACTCATTGAACCGGATCGGTCCAGGACTTAGAATCAACCCGTATTCAGACGTCGCTTACACTCCGGTTTTCCCGGATACAGGGGGGCGGTATGGGGATTCGGATTGTTGTCGTGTTTCTTGCGGGTATCGTGTTGTTCATCGGCGCTTTTGGCGCGGCGTGGGGTGATCCGTTTGTGAAACCGCAGGATTACCGCAAAGAGCCGTTTCAACGGATGGTTATCCTGGGCGAGAGTACCGTCGAGGGCGGGCCGTGGCTGGCGGACCCGACGCACCGTTATGCCGATGTGCTGGCGAACCTGATCGGCGAATGTCAGGGGTCGCCTATCGAGTATCACAACAAGGGGATCGGCGCGAACGCCATCTCGCCGCGCAGTCCCGGTTACGAGAAGTCGCGCAAACCGAGTGCCATGGAGCGGTATAAGGACGATGTTGTCGCGTTGAATCCGGACCTGTTTATCCTTGCGTACGGATTGAATGATATGCGGGCGGGGATGCCGCTGAAGGATTTCCGGGAGGACATGGCCACGATCATTCGCGACGTGAAGGCGGAATGCGATCCGGTGATCGTGTTGACCACGATCTACTACATGACCGGCTGGAAAAGTTATCCGCCGTACGACAAGGGCAGCGTGAAGTTGACGCGGAAGTACAATGAGTGCATTCGGGATCTTGCCGAGGAGTACGACTGCATCCTCGCGGACGTGTGGAGCGCGGAAGGTGGGGCGGACTGGGTGATCGATCCGGACGGCGTTCACGCGAACCGTGTTGGCAACATGCTGATCGCCAACAAGATTTTCGAAGCGATCGCGCAACATGCGAGTTGCCTGAGTGCGAAGTCGTTTCACGATCTCGCGGACACGAAGTGGCGAAAGGAAACGACGGCGTCGCGGGCGTCGGTGGGCGATCCGTTTGAGAAGACGTGGTGAGGGGTTTGGTTTCGCCCCAAAATCTCGTCGTTGGAGTTACGAGTGGGAAGAACATCCCCCTTGCCCCCTTCAAAGGGGGAATGGCGCGAGATAGATTCTTCGTTGCAGTGCAAAGTCGCCGAGTATGCGCGCGAACGTTTCGCGCCCATTTTCGCGCAACGCAAGGCGTTGCGTAGAGTTCCCCCTTTGAAGGGGGCAGGGGGATGTTCTTGGGGGTCGTGATTCTACGGTTGCGATCGATTAGGGCTATGATGACGATTGCGACTACGGGAAACCTGGGAGGTACCAGAACATGTCGAAACTTGGGGTTGGCGTCATCGGCTGTGGTTGGGTGGCCGAAGAATACATCAAATGGTTTCAAAACGACGAGCGGTCTGAAGTCCGCGGTTTGGTGAGCCGGAGCCGGGAGAAGCCGCGCGCGTACCGGGACAAGTACAACCTGGACTGCACCATCACGCCCGACCATGCGGATATGTTGAAGCAGGACGACATCGATATCGTCGTGGTCTGCACGCCGCACGATCAACACACCGGCTACGTCGTCGCGGCGGCGGAAGCGGGCAAGCACCTCATCATCGAGAAGCCGGTCGCGCTCACGATGGAGGACGTGCGCCGGCAGCAGGCCGCCGTGAGCAAGGCGGGGGTGAAGACTGTTGTCAGCTTCGTGTTGCATTGGAACCCGCTGTTGATGACGATCGACAGCCTCATCCAACAAGGCGCGTTTGGCAATATCTTTATGGTGGAAGTCGATTACCTGCACCGCATCTGGTGCGGACCCGATCGCTGGCTTGGCACAAAGGAACAGGGTGGCACCTCCATGCTGGCCGCCGGGTGTCATGCGGTGGACGCGATGCGATGGTTTGCCCGGAGCGAGCCGGTGGAAGTCAGTGCGTATACGGTGAAGACCGAAAACCCGCTCGAGTATGCCGGCACGACCACGGCGGTGGTGAAGTTCGCCGACGGTAAGGTGGGGCGCACGACGAGCTGTTTTGACGCCGAGATGCCGTACGTCTTCAACATCGGCATTTACGGGACCGAAGGTTCGCTGCGCAACGACCAGATCTACGCGCCAAAACTGTTCCCCGGTCAGACGGGTTTCATGAAGATCCCGACGGTACTCCCCGATAGCGGCGACGTGGCGCATCATCCGTTCCGCGGGGAGGTCGAGCATCTGCTGGATTGTATCGTCGCCGACACGCGGCCTTTCCCGGATCTGGATGATGCCGCAAACACAATGGCCGTATGCGTCGCGGCGGACCGGTCGGCGGAGGAAGGACGCGCGGTGAACGTGTCCGAGGTTGGGTGACAGCGGTAGAGGCCACTGTTCGATTGTTTATTACTGCGGTGAGTCATCAACTGCGATGACATGAACTCGCCGCCATTGCCTGAACGAGGCGGATGCCAATGGCATGATTACCGGATTGAGAAGGGATTACAACGTCTTGAAGTTGAGTGCGGCGAAGATGAGTGCGCCAAGGATTCTATGCGTCCTATTCGTGGGTGCCGGATTTTGTGTCGTCAACGGGGATGAGCTTGCGTTAGGCGAATCGCCGTTCACCGTATTGATTGATACGAGAGTTGAGTCCCCAATTCCGTTGACCCAGGAGTCCTTTGCGCAAAGAGGACGTTGGACCCTTGTGCCACCCGATACCACGGATTACGAGTTCGCCGGCGATGCGGTGCTGACCAACGATCGGCTGGCGGCCGTGGCTCGTAGGCAGGGGGTGGGGATTGAACTGTATGCGCTCGGCGGGAACGGACCTTCCCTGCGCGCCGTTCTCCTACCCGCCGGTGGCGATCCGCTCCGTTCGGTTCAGTCCGTGATGATCCGAAGGAACGCGGAGGATGGCGTTGAACTGGGCGTGGTTTGCAGCACGGACGGAGCGTCCGGCCTGAGCCTGGAACTTGCGATAGGCCAAATCCATGTCAAAACGCAGCCGCTCGGAACAACGAAAGGGGTCCGCGTGGAGGCGCCGTGCCGTTTTTCCGTTATGCCGGACTTCTTTGCCGACGATATCGTTCTTGATGCCCGCAGCATTCCGCTGGATCGCGTCGAACAGCCCAGCGAGAATCTTTTCGTACAGATGGTGGCCGACGGGAATGCCATGGTCATGTCGGTGTGGGAGAACCGCGATCAGGATGTTACCGTGAATCTCTCCGGTGCGGCCGACATGCGAACCCTGGATTCTGTCGAGATTGCCTACGGTTCCGGCGACGCGGTTTGGGTGGCCATCCTCAATGAGCCCGGAGTTTGGCACCAACGTGACGTGACCGAGTCCGATTTGGGGGTTGAACTTCCGCTGGAGTGGCGTGCGCCGTACGAGGCCATCTGGCGAGTGGACTGGCATCGGACGGATGGTCTCACCGACAGTTGGGAGATGATTGTCGAGCAGGAAGACGGCTCCTTTACCAAGCCTGATTTGTTCGAAGAGATTCCGGAAGACTGGGCCGGGCAAGACTGGTGGAGTAGTAGCGGCCCCCGGGCACGATGGAATACCGCGCTGGGCCGGTACCTGTACCCGGCGTGGTTTGACAAGCAGGGCGCCGCTTACTTGCAGCCATTGAAACAGATCTTCAATTGGTCCACCAGTGAGGAGGGAGAGTTTCATCCGCTTCCGAAGAACAGCTTGTGGGTCGGACCCGCGCTGATCTTTCCCGTGGACCGCACCGCGGCTACGCCCTTGGACCGGTTTTCCATTACCGACGTGGTGCGAAATACGCTAGGCGTGGGTCCGTGTCAGTATATCCTGGACGTGGAGGGGCAGAAGGCGCGGTTTCAAGGTAGGCCGACGTGCGACACGCGCGATTTGCTGAATGACATCTATGAGAACCGCAATTCGGTAGAGAGCGATGCGGAGTTCCGACGGGAGGAAGTGGTCCAGATAGTCGACGACGTGTTGACATTCATCCGGCTCATTCGCAGCCGTATTGAAGCGTACCGGCAGTTCGGACAGGAGATGGAAACGTATTTGGAACACCAGAAGCAATTGCATCCCGAGCTGGGCGCCTTCTTCGAATCCATGTCTGAAGCGAACCGTGGAATCGCTCATGCTATCGCCAATCGAGAAGAGGGGATTCAATCAATCGCGTACGCGGAAGGATTGGCCAGGAAGTTTCACGAGGACGTGCTGGATTACAATGGCCCGGATGCACTCGACCGATGCAAGGCGATTACGGAAGGGTGGGTACACATGGGTGACAATCAGGATGAGCTGGTGGCGGAATGCCGGGTTGCGGTCAAGGTGCTCCGGCAGCGCGCCATCATGGCATCGTTGACGGAACCCGCCGCAACGGACATCGCGCGCGAAATCCGGGAACGAACGCAGGCCGTCCTGCGCTCTCCGGTCAGCTACGAAGGCGCCCGTCATTAGGCGAGCGGCCGATGTGTAAAACACTTCTGAGGAGACTGAGATGAAGAGGGACACCAGCCGCCGTCAATTTCTGCAACAGACCACCGCTGCGGGCGCCGCGGGTTTACTGGGCGGATGCGCTACCTCCGGGCGTGAACAACTCGCCGCCGCTGAGGTTGAGGCGCCGGCGCCGGTGCCCGCTCGCGAACGGCGCACGCTTGGCGCGAACGACCGGATTCAGGTCGCGTTCATCGGGATTGGCAAGCGCGGCGGGGCGATTCTCGACAGTACGCTGAAGCGCGATGATGTTGACGTCGTGGCCGTCGCCGACGTCTGCGACATGAATCGTGCGGCGGCACTCGCCAAGTGCCGGGCGAAGGTCGCCGACGCGCGCGAGTATGTCCAGTTCGAAGAGCTATTCGAGAAGGAACGGCTGGACGCCATCGTTACCGCGTCGCCGGACCACATTCACACGCCGGTGATCCTGACAGCCCTTGAGGCGCGCTGCGACGTATATTCCGAGAAGCCGATGACGCTCACCATGGACGAGGCCAAGGCGATTCGGGACAAGGCGCGTGCGACTGGGGCGGTGTTCCAGGTGGGGACGCAATTGCGCAGTAACAACATGTATCAGGCGGCGCGCGCGGCCGTTCAATCCGGCGCTATCGGGACGCTGATGGCCGTTCAGGTGAATCGGAATGCATGGGGCGGCGGCACCTACGAGATTCCTCCGGGTCTGACTGCCGAGAATACGCATTGGGATCTGTTTCTGCGCGAGACCAAACCGTACCCGTTCGACGCGGATCGCTTCATCAACTGGCGCAAGTATGTTGAGTACTCCAACGGCGCGGCGGGCGACCTTATGCTCCACCATCTGGACCTGTGCCATTTCATCACGGGGTGCGGCATGCCCGAACGGGTGATGTCCGTCGGGGGGCAGTATGCGAAGACAGAGACGAATCGTACCACGCCTGATACCATCAGCGTGTTGCTCGAGTATCCGGAGGGCTTCCAGTTCAACTACATCACGGCCTACGTCAACGGGCACTACGGCTTGACCGAGCGGTACCTTGGCACGGACGGCACCATCGAGGTTCGCGATATGGGGACGATGTCGATCTATCGCGGCCGCGAGAAAAGCGAGCAAGAAGAGATTGTCGGTTCCGAGGGTATTCTGGATGGTCCTCATCTCGAAAATTTCTTCGCCGCCATGCGCACGCGCGGCGAAACGATCGCACCGATCGAGGCCGGATTCATGGGCGCAACCTGCGCGCACATGGCCGTGCTGTCCGAACAGTCCGGCGAAAGCGCGAAATGGGACGCGGCCACGGAGACGATCGCGCTTTAGGGTGCGTCGCCCGGCGTGGACGCCAATTCGGATGCGTCACTCCAGTGGCTTGCTGGTGAGCAATCCGATCCCACGGCCCTTGTCACCGACGGCGCAGTAGTACATGTAGAAGGTATCGTTCGCCTCGTTGTAGACGAGGGAAATCTTGTGGGCGTACTTCGCGTCGAGGCCCGTCGGATGTCCGCCCGCCTTGTACAGGGGTTCCTCGTCCTTCGTCCAACGCAGCAGGTCGCGCGAGTAGGCCGCCATGATGTGGGCGCCGCCCTGGCCAACACCGAAGTAAATCATGACCCAGTGATCGCCGTCGCGGAACACTTTTCCGTCGGAGCAGAATTGTTCGTCGTACGATCCGGGACCGCCATTGCGGACGATGGGGTTCCCCTCGTACCGCTCCCAATGCACGAGGTCGGTCGAAGTCGCGACGCCCAACTGTTCGATGGGGCCGTTGGCGGCGTTGTAGAAATCCCAGAACTTCCCTTCGTGCTCGACGAGCCAGGGCTGGTAGATGCAGTCCTTCTCCCATTCTGCCGCGCCTTCAATGGAGAGGATCGGCGTGTCTTCGGAATGGCGGTGCCAGGTCTTGCCGTCTTCGCTCCAGGCGAGCCCTTCCGCGCCGGGCCGCAGTTCGTAGCCGCCGCGGCGCGGGTAGCATCCGTACAATACCCAGTACTTGCCGTTCCAGCGCTTGGGCACGCGCGGCGCCTTGAGGTCGTAGCTTTCCATGAGCAGTCCGCCGAACGTGACGCCGCCGTGGTCGTAAGCGCCTTCCTCGCCGTAGCCCATGACGAGGCCCTGCGGTTCCCAATGGACAAGATCCTTGCTCGTTGCCAGGGCGGTTTGATAGCCCGTGCCATCGAATCCCGTGTACCACATCTGCCAGGTGTCGCCCAGCTTCCATACGAGCGGACAATCGGTCATCTGAAAACCGAGTCCATCCTCCGGACTTGGCGGCAATACGTGGTCGGGGTAGTAGTGCCAGCCGCGGAACTGGTCTGACCATTCTTTCACTTTGTGTGTGGCTATCGCCGGTGGATCCAGTGCGAGGGACGGTACGCACCACGCCAGGATCAGTATTGGTGTCGTCAGTAGTTTTTGAATGCTCATGCTCTTCTCATACTTTCCTCGCAGTGTCTAAATAGCCGGTACTGATACTCAACTCAAGCATCGCGAGTTAATCCGATAGCCGCAACCGTGGTTGGAGCGACAACTCTGCCGCCCCTCCGGGGCTTCGCGAATACGGAGAATCTGCCAACCCAACGTTCCGCTTCGCTCCACGTTGGGCTACAATCTCTCGCCCCCTCCGGGGCGGAGAGGCGCGGCGTATCCGGTACATGAAGTCGACCGGTTCGACGATGCCCTGACTTAGTTTAGACAATGCGTTTCCGGTGTTTGCTGACTTCCTTTCCGCAAGATATCCGAGAATCACTACCGGCCATTTGGCCCGAGTACTTTCAAGAGCATAGCATCGATGGGGCTGATGTGCGTACCATTGACGAGGTCCGTGGGCCGGCAACGGCGCAAATTCGAGGAGCAGGTATGTCCAGAACGATTTGTTATCTTGCCGCCGTGCTGCTGTGCGGGGCCGTCCCGGCTCAAGAGCCGGAGACTTTGCGCGCGATCACTTACAACGTGCAGTTCCTCCCGGGGTCGGCCGGGAATCAGAACGAACGGCCGGACCCTGAGTACCGGGCGCGGCGTATCGCGGAGGAAGTGGCGGCGTTCGACATCGTCGCGTTGCAGGAGACCTTCGACAGGGACCATCGCCAGATTATTCTGGATACGCTTCGGGAGCAATGGGGCGGCGAACTCAATACGGTGATCAGTCCGCAGCCGGATGGGTTCTTCACGAACGGCGGTTGCCTGATCGCCACGCGGCTGCCGATCGTGGAATCCGACGCGGTCGTGTACAAGACCTTCAGCAGCCCCGCGGACTACGGTTTTCGCGCGGACGGGTTTGCGGCGAAGGGAGTCATCTTTGCGCGGATTGCGCGAAGCGCCGATCGTATGGGAGATACGATCGACGTGTTCGTCACGCACATGGAAGCGCGTGCCGACGATCTTCGGCCCGCGCAGTACAAGGAGATGGCGGCGTTCATCCAGGCGAAGAGCGATCCCGCACGGCCCATGATCCTGATGGGCGACCTCAACACGCGGGGCGGCGTGGAGTTTCGCAACGATCCGGAATCGCAGTACAGCCTGCTGATGGGGGCCCTGCAGGAGGCGCGGCCGGCGGATGTGATCGATGTTTGGCCCGCGCTCATGGGCGACGCCCTCGGGGGAACCACGGAGCAGGACAGCATCGAGACCGGCAAACGCATCGACTACATTATCATCGGCAATCCCGGCGAAGGCGGGAGAGCTTTGAAGCCGGTGTCTGTGCAGGTCAACCTGTATCAGGATGAGAACGTCGTGGCCCTTTCTGACCACAACGCGGTGGAAGCCCGTTTCGAGTGGAGCGATTCGTCGACGCCCTAGGCTGAGGTGTGGGTTCTGTCGCCCCCGTTCGGGGGCTGTGCGATGGGGATGACATCGTGACCCAGGGTTTCGCTCGTGCCTCGCTCCACCCTGGGCTACAACCCTCCGCCCCTCCGGGGCTAATACGGCGAACCATTTGAGACCGTTCTGGGCTGCCCGCGTCACGCGTAGGGGGCTCGTGGGGTGAACGATTTGAGGCCGTTCTGGGTTGCGCCGCGGCATCCGGCCGAGTCTAGGTTGGGCCCCCGTTCTCGTGTAAGGGATGCCATTCATGTTCGGTTACATCGTTTAGGGCGTTTAAGGTAGTGAATTCGAAAATCGTTCGATAATCCGTACCGCTTCCTGCGGTAGCATCCCCCTAAACCCCTTTAAGAGAGGTGCAATTCTGAAAATGCTGGTCGGGTACTCCACAAGCGACCGTAGAATCACTGGAGTCCGGCTTAATCCCATTTGCGTTATGGGTCGGGCTTACAGCCCTATGAATGAGAATCTCCATTTTCCTGGGCCTTCGGCCCAGGCTGGTATCGGTCGGGCCGTGGGCCCTTCAGAGAACGTACTTCGTGACAGGAACAATTCGATCCCTGCGCCAACGGCGCGCCCGATACCAGCATGGGGCAACGCCCCATGAATACACGCATCGATAAACAAGGAGGACTGAAGGTCCGATCCATTTCAGTTCGAAGGGGAACTACGGGGTGCCCTGATTCCATATCTATTCTGAGCGGTATGACTCTCTCCTCGGCGGAGCCAGGGTTGGATCTCGAAGCTGGACGCCCTTTACTTACAACCCTTCGTGCGATAACAATTGCCGCATGGTCGCGAATCGTTTTACAGAATTGCCGTCTATCCGTTGTGATATGCCCGGGAGCCGGGAGGGGAATCCGATCGCGTGAGCGACGTCGAAACGTATGAAGGGCGGTCAATTCGGACGTCGTGGGCTCAGGGGTTCTCGATCGCCGCCCTTGCGGTAATCGCGGTCATCGGGTTTGGTCTGCGCATTCATCGTCTTGGCGACGAATGCATCTGGCTGGACGAGGTGGTGAGTTATCCGTATCTCGACCTGCCGACGCTTGGCGCGTACCTGGAAGAAGTGCGTTCGCACGATCCGCCCATGTCGCCGTTGTACTTCACGATTCAGTACTACTGGGCGCGCGTCGTGGGCGATTCCGTGATCGCGGTGCGTTTGCTTTCGATTGTTTTTGGGCTTGCGTCTATCGTTCTGGTCTATGTCCTCGGCGTGGTGCTGTACAACCGCGGCGCCGGGCTAATCGCCGCGCTGTGCACGGCCATGGCCATCCCGCACGTGTACTACGCGCAGGAAATTCGCGTGTATGCCCTGCTGCAGTGCCTCGCGCTCGGGTCCATGCTCACCCTGGTCTTGGCCTTGCGCCGGGGAGGACGGCGCTGGTGGATCGCCCATGCCGTCTGCAACGCGTTAATCCTCACCACGCACCTCTTTGGCGTATTGCTTATCGCCGCTCAGGGGTTTTACCTGATCGCGGTGCACGGCAGGCACTGGCGGATGTGGCTGGGCTGGGGATGCGCGCACGTGATGATGTTGGCGCCCTTCTTGGTGCGCGTGAACCGGTTGCGGGGCGACGCGCTCGACCAGGCCATCTCCTTCATTCCGGAGCCGTCCTTGCGTTGGTTGCTGAATACGTACTGCGTCTACTACCCCGGCGTGGAAGCCTGGGGGAGACGGCTTCACGCGGTCGGGCCGGTGGTTGGCGTGGTTGCGGTGTTGGCGGTGACGGGCATGGCGGCAATCTGGTTTGACCGCCGGAGCCCCGAGAAGTCCTTCCAAGAGAGGGACACCTTTCTCCTGCTCGCGCTATGGTTCTTGCTGCCGCCATTGCTGTTGTTCATGTTGTCGTACGCGGTGACGCCGAGCTTTGTGGAGCGCTACACCTTGTACTCGTCCTTCGCGCTGTATCTGATGGCGGGCGGTGCGCTCGCGTTGCCAGGCCGATCCTGGTGGACGGGTCTGGTGCTGGTGGGTATCGGCTGCGGGTATGCGTGGGCGTGGAACGACGTGGATCGGCCATTCCGGCTCAACTATCGCAAGGCAGCGATTGTGCTCGAGGGCACGTCGCGTCCGGACGAACTTATCGTGGGCTGGAAGGAAGTGCGGGCGTCGCTGTTGAACCCGCACATGGGCATACCCGTGGACGAGCGGTTTCGTCACGGCGAGACTATCAAGGAGGTCCTTGGGGTGCTGGAAGGGGCAACCGCTGAAGGACGGTCTGTCTGGGCGGTCGTTTACGACGGCCCCGGCGGCGACCCGCGCCGGGAGCTGGAGTCCGCCTTACGCAACCGGCAGATTCGCTATCACCGGACCGATATTGGCGGGTTGCGGCAACTCTACATTTACCACGTGATGCGCTGAATCGCGACGCCGGCGTGGTCGCAGGGGAAGAGCCGCGGCGGTTTTATCGAGATGAAGTTGGACCCCAAATAAGGAAGGAGGGAGAAGGTGCTCGGATACCTTCTCCCTCCGAAGTGATCGACCTCGGCTTTTATGAGTGCGTGCTACTTCTTGCTGGAACGCGTTGCACGCCGCAAGAACAGCCCGGCAAGTCCAAGGCCCATCAATGATAGCGTTGTCGGCTCGGGGACGATGGTCTGGTTGCCCTGCAACACGGCCCATTCCTCGAATCCGTCGGAGTTCGCGAAATTGCCGTTGAATCCCGCCGGATCATCACCGGCGCCGCCGAAGTGGGAGTACAGGGTGATCACGTCCGTGCTCTGGTACGCGGCGAACAGAGAATCGGGGATGTACATGAACATGTCGCCGCTGCCGCTACCGGTATTAAGGGCGTAGTTCAAAGCCACCCAGTTGTCCCCGCCGGAATCCATGTGGTAGACGAGCGTACCGTCGTGATCGAGGACGCCGCCGGTCAAGGTTTCGACACTGCTGTTCGCCGTGCCGCCGACGAAGATCTGGACATCATCCAGAGACAGATACTGATCGAGAGAGGCATTGTTGTTCTCGTTGATGTCCAGCAAGAACTGGCGGTAGAACACGCCGTTCAGTTCAACGACGGGAATATCACCGAGAGTAATCGAATGGTTGAAATTGTCTGGGGCACCATTGTCGAACGTATTGTTCGTCGTGGTGTTGTACCCCTGTACCTCACTTTGGTTGGCCGCGCCGATCTGGGCGAAGGAGTCGATAACTCCCGTGCCCGTGGACTGCGGGTCGATCTGTTGGAATACCGCACCATTGATAGTGCCGCTGGAATTAGCTGTTGTCAGGTCGACAACCGCGGCAGTTGCCGCGCCTGTACCGACTGCCAACAGCGCGACTAGCGCCAAGTATTTCATCTTCCCCGTCTTCACTGTGCTCTCTCCTTGTGAGTTTGCCACCAACCAGCGTGGAAAACCGTCTACCGTTCTTCCCAAGTCTTCTGCAACCAGTTCGCACCCAATTACGCTGCACCACAATAAGCAATATGCGTGCCATCAGCTGGAATCTAGATAAATTGTTGACTAACTGGGTTAAGGCGTGATTCACATCTGTCTGGACGACACTGATGTGTTGTTGAGCATAAGCTAGTTATTTTTAGAGATATAAAGTGGATATTCCGGGGTGACAACAGGTAGGGCGGCGACTAGCGGATAGCGAAAATGCTAATTATGACGCGGTGGCAGTTTGGTTTGAACTGAGTTCAAAAAGTGTGTTTATTGTGCACTTATGAATAAGATATGTTCTTATTTGAATTATCTATGCTCTGGTAATTGCGATGCTTGGGTGACGGTTACCAGCCAGGCTCCCCCGCGCCGAATGCGATGCCAGAAGGCGAGGGAGCATTATTGTACAAGGGAAGCGCGATTGTTTGCTGAATCGCTTATTGCGCACGGTGGTTCGGGAATCGTTTAAGGAGGACTATACAGTCCGGTTTGAAGCCGTTTGTAGATCCGCCGGGCATTGTCCCCACAGATGAGCCGCTTCTCTTCGTCGCTCACCTCGGCCAGGGTGACGCGCCCGAGTTCCCAGGCGAAATCGAACATGGGGAAGTCGGAGCCGTAGAGGACCTTGTCCGCGCCGACGAGGTCAATGAGTTTGCGGAGGGAACCGCGATGGGCGGCGGAGCCGCAGATATCGACGTAGAGGTTCGGCGTGGTGCGCACGCGCTCGTACAGGACAGGGCCCTCCCGGTCGACGCCGTTCCAGAGGCAGGCGTGGGCCATGATGAAGTTGGCGTTCGGGTATTGAAGGCATATGCCGTCCCAGTCGTCCTGGCCGCCGCCGTGGACGAGAATGGGGAGGTCGTTTTCGTTGGCGAAGGCGAGGCACTTGGCGTAGCCGTGGTCGTGCAATTGCGCGCCGTGGAGATAGCAGTGCAGTTTGAGCCCGACGAAGTTCGATCCGGGGCGCAGGTAGCGGGTAAGGTCGGCGAGGCTGCCTTCGGGATCGTTCGGGTTGACGACGACGTACGCGTATAGCCGGTCCGGGTATTCCGCCACCCATTCCGCAGCTTCGTGATTCCCCGCGCGCGTTTCACCGTGGATAGCGGCGAAACTGCTGACGACAAAGGTATCGATGCCGCAGCGGTCCATGGATTGGATGAAGGCTGCGGGACTCTTGACGGGTGTGGTCGTCCGTTCCCAGGAGCCGCAATGGCCGTGCATGTCTATAACGGGCACGGGCGAGCGTGTAGCTTCGATGAGTAGCGGGGGCGTGGCGCTTTCGAAGGGATCGATGCGGAGGAGCCGTCGCGCGTTGCCGCCGGCCATGAGCTCCCAATCGGCGCGATCGATGCCTGCGGTCAAGGTCTGCGCGACGACGCACTCGGGCGCGCGACGGGGCAGTCCGGTGCCGAATAGAAAGCTTTCGGCAAAGCCTGCACCCGCGACGTGTTCGAACATATCGGGGGGAATGAAGGCGCTGAATTCGAAGGACACGTTTTCGGTCGAATAGAGCAAGCCGTCCACGGCGCGGGCGTCGCCCACGGTAACGCCGAGGATCACGATGTTGAGTTGCGGATACTGGTCGGCGAGGGTTTTGACGTTTCCCCAGGGAATGACGTTCTCCGGCCACTGCCGGATGCCGTAGTCCAGCAGGAGGGGGATCTCGGCCGCCTCCAGTTCGCGCAGGAGGGGTCCGACGCACCAATCTTCCAGGGGGTACAAACTATGACGCGGCACCATGCGCACGGCGTGAACGCCGCGTTCACGTGCGGTGTTGACCCAGGTTTCGGGGTCCGGCAGATCGCCTAGATATGAGGGCGCCATGATCCAGCAGTGATAGAGGTTGTCATGGCCGGCGAGGGCTTCGAGCAACAGTTCGTTGCCCATCATGATATCGCCTTCGGCGGCGAGGGCGTGGTAAACGAGGGCTTCGCCGATGCCGAGGCGTTTAAGTTCGGCTTGCAGGGCATCCGCGTTGTCGAAGCTGCCGCCGACAGGTTGGGCGAACCGTCCGAGGGCGACGTTGATATCGAGAAGTGCCATGGGCCTCCTGTTGGTGTGCCGTTGCCGGTCAATGCAATCAAGCTAGCATGGGGGTGGGAACGGCAGCAAACGGTGGGGGGGATAGGACCTATGGGACATATAGGACCTATAGGACAAACACGCCGCGGGATTGGGGCAAACGTCTCATTCGTCCGGCGAGGCCTTTATGTCCTATTCGTCCTTTGGGTCCTATACGTCCTATTGCGATTCCGCATTCGCTATTCATTGCTTGGCGTGATCTATAATCGCTCCTTGAGTGCCGGGCCGGGTGTGAGGCTCGCACGAAGGGCGAAAGCTGGCGCGTGGTTCTTGAATCTTCGTCACTATGAGGACCTCGGGGAGGAGTCGAATTCGATGGCTGAGAAATCACGGGCGAAATCTACACACCGGCACGCGTTAAGCCGCCGCCAATTCTTGAAGCGCAGCGCGGCGGGAACTGCGGCCGCGATTGCCGCACCGAACATCATCACGTCGTCCGCCTTGGGTGCGGAAGGGGCCGCCCCGGCGAGCGAGCGGCTGGTGCTTGGCATGATTGGCATGGGCAAGATGATGGGAGGGCACGTGGGCGGCTTCCTTGGAAGGCCGCAGTGCCAGATCGTGGCGATCTGCGATGTGGAGACGCGGCGGCTGGACGCGCAGGAGACGCGGATCAACGAGTTCTACGCGCAGCGCGACGGGCAGGGATCGTACCAGGGTTGCGATGTGTACGGCGACTACCGGGAGTTGCTCGCGCGGGACGATGTCGACGCGGTGGTGATTGCGACGCCGGAGCATTGGCACGCGCTGAACGTTATCGAGGCCGCCAAGAACGGCAAGGACATCTATTGCGAAAAGCCGCTGTGTCACACGATCGAAGAAGCGCAGGCCATGGTGAAGGCGGTACGCCGTTATGGCTGCGTATTCCAGACGGGGAGTCAGCAGCGATCGAGCCGGGAGTTCCGGGTGGCGTGCGAACTGGTCCGCAACGGCCACATCGGCAAGGTGCACACGGTTCACGTCAACGTTGGCGGGCCGCCAAGCGACTGCTACCTGCCCGCCGAACCCACGCCGGAAACCTTGAACTGGGATATGTGGCTGGGTCCGGCGCCGTATCGTCCATACAACTCCGATATTGCGCCGCCGATGGAGTACGAAGGCTGGCCGAACTGGCGCGAGTATCGCGACTATTCCGGCGGAATGATGTGCGACTGGGGGGCGCATCATTTCGACATCGCCCAATGGGGGCTCGGCATGGACGGGACCGGTCCGGTGGAAATCTACGCGCCAGGCACGGGAGGATACGAACGTCTCACGTACGTGTACGCGAACGGGGTCGTGATGCATCACGGCGGGGGTTCCGGCGGGCGCGCGGGCGTGGAGTTCATCGGGAGCGAAGGCCGCGTGATGGTCAATCGCGGTTATATCGAAACCGACCCGGTATCGATTCTCGAAACGCCGCTCAGGCCGGACGACATTCACCTTTACCACAGCGACAATCATCACGACGACTGGCTCAATGCCATCCGCACGCGGACCAAACCGATCTGCGACGTGGAAGTCGGCGCGAGTTCGATCACCGTGTGCCACTTGGGCAATACCGCGTACCGGCTCAAGCGGCCGTTGAAGTGGGACCCGGTGGCTGCGCGGTACGTGGACGATGAAGAAGCGAACCGGACCCTCGCGCGCCCCATGCGCAGCCCCTGGACGCTGACATGACGGGCGAGTCGATGTCGTCGAGCATCGGGGGACGAGATTTGAGGGAGAACATCATGAAACGCCGAGTTTCGTTTGTATTGAGTTTCTGCGTTGCGGTCGCGGTTGCGACGGGTGCGGCTTACGCGCAGAAGCCTGAAGAGGTCGCCAATGTGGAAAAGGCCATACCGGCCAAGGCGCGGGTGGAGCCTGCCCAAGCGCGCAAGTTGCTGGTCTTTACGCTGTGCAACGGATTTGTTCACAGCTCGATTCCCATCGGCACCCACGCCATCATGCGCATGGGGGAGAAGACGGGCGCGTACACGGCGGTGCACAGCGAAGACCCGGCCATGTTCGCGCCGGACAAGTTGGCGGAGTTCGATGCGGTTTGCATGCTGAATACGACCGGCGAACTCTTCGAAGATCCCGCGCTCAAGCAGAGCCTGATCGACTTCATCAAGAGCGGCAAGGGACTCGTGGGGATTCACGCTGCCACTGACTGCTTTTATCAGTGGGCCGATTACGGTCAGATGATTGGCGGATACTTCAACGGGCATCCCTGGAACGCGGGCGACACCGTGACACTGAAGATTGACGACCCCATACACCCGGTGAACCGGGCCTTCCACGGACACGGGTTCAGCATCATGGACGAGATCTACCAGTTCCACGATGAACCTTATTCGCGTGACATGCTGCGGGTTCTGCTCAGTCTCGACACCGATAAGACCGACATGACGAAGGAGAGCATCAAGCGCACGGACGGCGACTTCGCCGTGGCGTGGGTGCGGCAGTATGGCGAGGGCCGAGTGTTTTACTGCTCCCTGGGTCACAATGAAAAGACGTACTGGAATCCGAAGGTCGCCCAGCATTATCTCGACGGCATTCAATTCGCCCTCGGCGATCTCGAGGCCGACACGACGCCGAGCGCGGCCTTGCCCGCGGACTACCTTGCCAACGCCGAAGGCGAAGTGCTCGACAACATCTTTGATGAGATCGCTGCGTGGGAACCGGGAAAGGACGCGTCGGGTCTGGGACTCGTGACGGACATGGTCGTGCAATCCCACGGCGATGAGGCGACGCGGGACCAGCTCGAACGACGATTGGACGACGTGCTTGCGTCGGAAGATGCGACCTTTGATGGAAAGCAGTACGCGGCGAAGCAGCTCTACATCATGGGCACGCGTGATTCGGTGAGGGTGCTGGCCGAACTGATGATCGATCCGGAGCAGTCGGACCATGCCCGCTACGCGCTCGAGCGTATGGAACCGGGGCGCGCAGACGTGGCGTTGAAGGATGCGCTCGAACAAACCGAAGGCGCAGTACGCATCGGAATCATCAACACGATCGGAGAACGCGGGAACGCGCGGTCCGTGATCGACCTCGCGCGGTTCACTGCGAACGACAATGAGGAGACGGCTCGCGCGGCGATTGTGGCCGTAGGCAAGATCGGCGGCCGGGAAGCGGCAGCGGTTCTGAAGAACACCGCCACGCGGGCCACGGAGTCGCTCGTGCTCGCGGTCAACGATGCGCTCCTGGAATGCGCGGATGGCCTGCTCGAATCCGGCGACGCGGAAGCGGCCGCGACCATTTACACGCAGTTGTATGCAGCCGATGCGCCGCAGGTGACCCGCCTTGCCGCGATTCAGGGGATTGCGCTGTCCAAAGGTGAGCAGGCTATACCGGTCCTCCTCGAGGCGCTGGCGGGGGACGACGCGTCGATCCGATCGAGCGCGGCGTTCGCTGCGCAACGGGTTCAAGGAGAGGGCGCCACCGAAGATCTTGCCGAAGCGCTCGGGGAACTTCCTATGCCGGGGAAGGCGCTGCTCATCGGCGCATTGAAGGAACGCGGCGATGCCGCGGCATTGCCCGCCGTAACGAGTGCTCTAGAGGATGGCGACGCGACCGTGCGACTCGCGGCGCTGGAAGCGATTGGCGTCTTGGGCAACGCCGGTGCGGTCGCGCAGCTCGCGAATATTGCGGCCGGCGCGTCCGGCGAGGAGCAGCAAGCGGCGCGAAAGGCATTGACGTTGCTGAAGGGAAGCGATGTGAATGGCGCGATTGCCGAAGCGTTGGCGTCCGCGGGCGACGGTGCACGTGTTGAATTGGTCCGGGCGCTGGGAGCGCGCTATGCGGACGATGCCATACCGGCGCTTCTTGCTGCGGCCAAAGACGAGAATGAAGGTGTCCGCATGCAGGCATTTGCTTCCCTTGGGATGTTGGCCGGCGGCGAACAGCTTCCGGCGCTTGTCGACCTGCTCGTGGCGGAGCCGTCCGAAAGCGCGCGCGCGGAGGCGGAACGCGCCGTGGTGGCCGCGCTCGGTCGTGGCGGTGATGCGTCGTCCAACGCGTCGACCGTGTTGAACGCCTACGCGGCAGCGCTGGATAACGTGCCCGTTCAAGCGTCGCTCATCCGAGTGCTTGGAAATATCGTCGACGATGCGTCCTTGAAAGCGCTTCGCGATGCCGCACGCTCCCGGAACCTCGAGGTGCAGAAGGCGGCGGTCCGCTCCCTGTCCGGTTGGCCGAACGCGACGCCAGCCGGGGAATTGTTGGAAGTGGTACGGGAAACCAAGGACACGGGATTGGCCGAAAGCGCACTGCGGGGGTATCTGAGCCTCATCGAACTGCCTTCTCAACGTTCGTCTGAGGAGAACGTGGACGCGTATTCCGCGGCCTTTGCGACTGCGGCCAGCGCCGACGCATTGAAACTTGTGCTGGCCAGTATCGGGAAGCAGACGGACGGCGCGTTGGCGAAGTTGGTTGCCCCCTACCTGGGCGACGATGCCGTGAAGGCTGAAGCAGCGACGGCGATGAAGAACTTGCAGCAGACGGCATACACGATTTTCGCGTCGAATAACGAAGGCGAGGCAGGCAAAGCATTGGATGGCGATCCCTCGACGCGATGGACAACCGGCCAGGTGCAGCGGGATGGCCAGTGGTTTACCATCGACATCGGATGGGAAGCGACAGTAACCAAGGTAACGCTGGATGCCGAGGCGTCTCCGGGGGACTACCCGCGGGGATACGAGGCATACCTGTCGGCGGATGGCGAAACCTGGGGCGAACCTGTTGCGAAAGGCGCAGGAACGGGTCCCGTGACGGAAATTGCGTTCTTGCCTACGACGGGCCGTTACGTGAAGATCGTTCAGACGGGTTCGACCGACGGACTTTGGTGGTCCATCCACGAGTTGTCCATCGAAACCCAGTAACTTGACGTTGTTCCTCTCGTGCGTTGAGGGGTGTATGCAAGGCTAATCAAACGGAAGGAATATTCATGTCTGATCTCTTGAAAGACCAGGTGGCGATTGTGACCGGATCGGGCCGGGGCATCGGTGCGGCGACCGTCAAGATGATGGCGGCGGAGGGTGCTAGGGTTGTCGTCAGCGACCTCGATGGGGGCCCTGCGGAAGCGGTGGTTGATGAGATTAAGGAGGCCGGGGGAGAGGCCATTGCGGTTCCCGGCGATGTGACGGACCCTGCGTTTCCCGAGGCCTTGATGAAGGCGACGGTCGAATCCTTTGGGAAGATCACGATCCTCGTAAATAACGCGGGCTACACGTGGGACGGCGTGATTCATAAGATGACCGATCCGCAGTGGAGCGCGATTGTCGACGTACACCTGACGGCGCCGTTCCGCATGATCCGCGCGACCGTTCCCTATATGCGCGACGCCGCGAAAGCGGAGATGGCCGCGGGTAACAAGCCGTCTTCGCGATGCATCATTAATGTTTCGTCCACCTCGGGGCTGCACGGGAACGCGGGGCAAATCAACTACGCTGCGGCCAAGATGGGCATCGTTGGCATGACCAAGACGGTGGCCCGGGAATGGGGCAATTTCAATATCCGCTGCAACGCGGTTGCTTTCGGCACCATCGAAACCCGGTTGATCCAGGCGAAGGAGCAGGGGGAGACGATCACGGTAGACGGCGAAGAGATTGCGATCGGCATTCCGCAACAGATGCGCGACATGCTGACCATGATGATTCCACTGGGCCGGACGGCTACTCCAGAAGAAGCGGCGGGGGGGATTCTTTTGTTGGCTTCGCCGTATGCGTCCTACATCACGGGGCATACGCTCGAGGTGACGGGAGGATATGGCATCTAGCGCCTCCGTAAACCCCGCAGATGCATAGCATTTTCCTTGTGGCCATGCAGAATCACTCAATTGGTGGTATGCTTAGGTCGAGTGGGGTCGTAGAGCGGTCCGTCGTTCTCCCGGAGCGACACCGAAAACCGAAGAGGGCGCTGCAATGGACATGGAGAAAGTGCGGGAGGTTATCCTGCAGGTCCCAGTGATTCATTCTCTCCCGGGTGATCTCAACGAGAAAATAGCTGATGTGATCATCGATATCGGTGACGTGCGCCGCGTTGCCGAGGGACAGGTGATGACCCGAGAGAACAAGCATGGCAAGAACCGGGGGTTCGTTCTCTTGAAGGGTGTCATCGGGATCCAGAAAGCGGACATGCCGTATAGCAAATGCCGGCCGCCGGAACTCCTTGGCGAAGTCATGCAGTTCAATCCGAAGGGCATGCGCACGGCGACCTTGACCGCCCGCGAAGAGTGCTGGGTCATCCGGTTTGAGTGGAACGAATTCTGGAACACGCTCATGTCCAACTTCAGCGAATCCGAAGTCGCCACGGTGCGTGAGACGCTCGAAGACCGGGCCTGGGAGCATTTCACCGCGTAGTACCGTCCTCGGTTTGGGTGGACTCGCCAAGACGATAACCCTGCGTCTTCTGACCGGGAATCCGCGGCCGCCTTTGAAGGCGTCGCGACGGTTCCCCCCTTCATTTCCTGCACGTCCAAACGTCGGAGCGCAATGTGCCGGGAACCCCGTGCCGGTAGTCGCGCGCGTTGCGAACGAATTCCATTTTGGCGTTGAAAGAGCCTTGACTCGGACGCGAGTATACGCCAGAATTAGGATGCTGCTAATCCTGTGGGGGTATTTGCTGCCACTGGCAGGACCAGCTACGCGTCCCTATCTTACCACTGCACGGCGACGGGGCCGGGAATGCTCGACAACGATCGAAACCTGTTATTTGGAGTACTTGCGGTCCAACTGCGAGGCGTTCCCGCGCACCGGGTGATGGCGTTGGCCGCATCCTGCGCAAGCGATCCGTCTCGCGATCTACCGCAACGTCTTTTAGACGAACACCTGCTGAACGAAGCGGATTGCCGCGAGATTCTGGACCTTGTCGAATCGACCGTGCGAGTCCACGACGGCGACGCGGCACGGGCGCTCGGGAGTTTTGGTGCCGCACAATCACTCGACGCGGCCGTATTCCGTGGCGGCCCCGAGGACGTCACCGTGCGCGACCTATCGCGTTCGTCCTTATCCGGCGTGGAGTTGGGGAAGGTCGGGGTGGACGAGTCGCCGGGCCGGTACACGGGCGCGAGCGAGTACGCGCGGGGTGGAATGGGGCGGGTGCTGCTGGTTCATGATGAGCACCTCGGGCGCGAAGTGGCGCTCAAGGAACTGCTTCCGCTGGCCGGGGGACAGGCCGAGGCGACGACGCCGATGCGGCTCAGCATGGGGGTCCTGGCTCGATTCCTTCAGGAAGCGCGCATCACCGGCCAGTTGGAGCACCCAT
Source organism: Candidatus Hydrogenedentota bacterium (assembly GCA_045863335.1). GTDB lineage: Bacteria > Hydrogenedentota > Hydrogenedentia > Hydrogenedentales > SLHB01 > JAHDWY01. The sequence goes on from BTVY01000043.1 coordinate 27,224, forward strand.
CGATCGTTCCCGTCTACGAGTTGGGCCGGCGCAGCGACGGCACCTTGTACTACACGATGAAGCTCGTGCGCGGCAAGACCATGGCAGACGCGGTGCGCTCGTACAAGCGGCTCGACGAGCGGCTCCGCCTGCTTCCGCATTTCGTGGATCTGTGCCAGGCCATCGCGTACGCCCATTCCCGCGGCATCATCCATCGAGACATCAAACCGAACAACGTGATGATCGGTGAGTTCGGTGAAACCGTCGTCCTCGATTGGGGACTCGCGAAGTCTCGCGACAAACTCGACACGATAGACTCCGCTATGCAGGAGACCCTGCGTACGCTTCAGATCGATGGGGTTATCGACGGCGACGTGACTGCGGAAGGGCGCGTGGTGGGTACGCCCTCGTACATGTCGCCCGAGCAGGCGCGCGGCGAGATCGAACATGTCGATGAGCGGTCCGATGCGTACTCCCTGGGGGCGGTGCTGTATGAGTTGTTGACCGGAAGCCGGCCCTTCACGGGGGCCAAGGCCAACGAGGTCCTGCAGCAGGTTCTGCAAAAGGCGCCGGATCCAGTCCTCGTGTTGGAACCAGAAGCGCCGCCGGAGCTGGTTGCAATTTGCGAGAAGGCGATGGCCCGGGATCGGGGCCACCGCTATGCCACCGCCCGGGAGGTCGCGGAGGAAACGCAGCGATTCCTTTCGGGAGCGCTGGTCGGCGCTTATCAGTACTCTCCCGCGGAACACCTGCGCCGGTTGGTGGCGCGCCACAAGGTCATGTTTACAACCGCCGGAGCGTTTACGCTGCTCTTGATAGCCGTCAGCATTGCGTACACGGTGAGCCTCTCGTTGAAGAACGTGGAACTTGCGGCGTCGCGCCAGAGCGAACACGAGCAGCGCCTCGATGCCGAGGCCTCCCGCGAGGCCGCCGTGGAAGCGCGGGAGATCGCCGAACAGAACGCGTACCTGGCGCAGATACGGCTCGCCGGGGAACACGCCAACCGCCGGAACTACGAGGCGGCCAAGGAGGTTCTCTGGGAGATTCCGCAGCGGTTTCGCGAGTGGGAATGGGGATATCTTCTCAATCGCTGCAACCAGGAGTTGTACGCTCTCCAGGACTGCCGGTTGGCACAATACAGCCCGGACGGCACTCGTCTGGCGACGCTCTCCACGACAGGTTTGCCCACCATCAGAAATGCGACCGATGGAGAACTCGCCACGGAACTGACGTCGGTGCCCTTACGGTATCTTGTACTGACGTTCAGTCAAGACGGGACAATGCTGGCCGCGGGCGCCATCAACGGCCCGATTGCGGTCTGGAACGTAGCCGACGGGACACTGGCGCATACCCTCACTGGGCACACCGGCGCCGTTTTCAGCCTTCAATTTTCGGCCGATTCCCAGTTTATTTATTCGTCGTCAGCCGACGGATTCATCATCCGCTGGAGCCTTGCAACAGGTGGACCAGTTGCGAGGGCTCAAGTAGATAGTCAGACTGCCCCGGTCATGACGATCAGTCCGGACGGGGAGTTTATCCTTGCGAGTCTGGCGGGAGGGCGCATTGCCCTGTTACACGCTGTGACGATGAATTCGCTGTGGACGGACGCCGGGGCGCGGGCCGCGTTCACGGCAGACGGTAGTGCGGTTCTCGTTGCGCAAGGAGTGCGAGTCTCCCAGTTGGAACCTGCGACGGGGGAGCCGAAAGGCGCCTACCTGGACCATGGGGCGAAGGTCGATCTCATATGCGTTGACGCTGGAGGTCGAAGGATTGCCACGATTGGGGAAGATCGCGCTGCGCGGATCTGGGATGTGAAGACGGGGACGGTTCAGTTGGTCATCTACCTCGGCGCGGACACTGACGAGGCCGCGTTTTCCCCGGGCGGCGACCGGTTGCTCACTTGTGCACGCGACGGGTTGCTACGGGTGTGGAACCCGGCAACGGGGACGCTGCTGGCGATGTTCGAGGGCCATTCGCAACCGGTAACGGCCGCAACGTTCTCCCCGGATGGGAGCACGTTTGTCACGGCTTCGCGCGACGATGCGGCCAAAGTGTGGTCCCCGCGAGGACCACTCGCGAGGAGTATCGCATTCAGCGATCGGGAACCGCTGAATGCTATGGACTTCGATCCGGAAAGCGAACGGCTCGCGTTGACGACGCAGAACGGGCGGAACACGATTCTGGATAGCCGGACGAAACAGTTAGTTGCGGTATTGCGCGCGCCGGTATTGTGGGCGGACACTCCGATCGCGTTGCAGGCCGGAGGAAAACGGGTCGCGGTGCTTGCGGATGAGTTCTCTCCCATAGTTTACGACGTGGCTGAGATGCGGATGGTTTCCAGATACTTCGGCCACGACGGATTGGTCCGCCACCTGGCGTTCAGTCCAGATGGACGGCATGTCGCATCTTGTGGAGCGGACAAGGCCGTACACCTGTGGGACGCCGAAACCGGCGAGAAGGGGGTGGTCTTCCAGGGGCACGACGATACCGTTCACTTCGTGGGGTTTGGCGCTGATGGATTGTCGTTGCTGACGGCATCGAAAGACGGCACGGCCCGACGATGGGACGTGGCATCGGGCGCGCAGACGGCGATATACACCGGTCACACCGCGAGCGTTTTCTCGGCACGGTTCAGTCCGGACTACGGACACGTCGTTACCGCCTCGTTGGATGGGACTGCGCGCTTGTGGGATGCGGAGAGCGGCCGGCAGGAGCGGGTTTTGTCCGGAGCGCATGGGAGCCTCAGCACCGCCGTGTTTTCGGACGACGCCGGCCGCATCTATACCGGCGGTTCGGACGGCGGGGTGTCGGTTTGGCAAACCGTCACCGGCAGGCACATTGATACGTATAGCGGGCATTTAAGCGCGTTGACTGGACTGACGATGGGGACGCATCCAAACGAGCTTTTCTCCGCATCCCGGGACGGCACCGTGCTTCGTTGGAGCGCGGCTCCGGTCTATTCGGCGGTTCGTGAAGGGATTGCAGACAGGGAGGTTCGTGTTGCCTATGAGGAATACAAGCGGGGGAGCTTTGCAGCCCTGGATTTGGAAGCAGCCGAGACCCGGCCTCCGGATATGGTTCGATTTATTCCGTCTGCACTTCTCAGCGAGTGCGTTGCCGCGTTGCACGGTCGCGCCCGGACACCGGAAACACCGGTACCCGGCTGGATCCCCCGACTGCTCGACCTGTCCCCGGAAGAATCCTTTGCCGGGCTTGAGCCGGTAACACATGCAGTGATTGACGACAGCGGCGAGCCACGAGAAGAATCTGTCGCCGATGCTCAATCCTGGGTCGCGCACGTTTCGGGCCCAAGAAGCCGTAGTCTCAGATTGACCCCGATTGACGTTCAGTCTGAGACGAGGGAATTGGCGGTGAGCACGGACGCCGCGATGCAGTTTTTGGGACGGTTCATCAATCAACTTCTGGCGAACAAGACTGCAATCGATGAAGCGCGCCAGCAGCGAATAGAATTGCTCCGGGGAGCGGCCGCCCCTGGAATATCCATGCCGGGAGTTTGGTTGACGGCGTCTCCGGCGGGTATGGACGCCCCCGGTCTTTCCAACCTACGCATTGCGGCAATGGATCGTATTGTCGCGGTCAACGGCAACAGGATTGAGAATGCCGACGATCTGATCGGCGCGTTGCAGGCTGTCATTAAGGAAGGGGACAAGGCTAACCGCTGCACGATAGACATCGAACGGGGTGTGTTTCGCCGTATTGCGATCGCGCTGTCGTGGGGGTGATCTCGCGACAACGCGTGTTCCGTTGGTTACGCGGATCGAAAGGAGAACGTATGATCGCGCTGTACAAACCAAACGAGCAGCATGACGAGGGCAGGGAGCCGCGACAGGTGGCGAAGTGCGCCGCCGGTTCCATAACCCGCCGACCCATGCGCCGACGAGAGTTTTTTCGGTATGCCGCATCCGTCGTCGGGGGAGCGGCCTTCGCCGAATATGTGGCGGGGGGATCGTTGACGAATGCATGGGCGGATAACCCGCCGGAAGACGCCGCCGCGGAAGACGAACCCTTCGCGGGGTATAACCTGATGTTATATGTATACGGAGACTTTACGTGCAACCAACTGTTTACCACGCCGTTCGGCGAGTTCGCCGATGAGATTGAGGGAAAGGTGCGCGCGGCCGTTGCGGAAGGGCTCATTGCGGAGGAGAATGCGAACCGCATCGGCGATCTCTTGGGCACATTGAAATCGGCGGCTCCCACTATCAAAGCGAAAGACATGTACTTGCTTGACGGTTCGTCTCTCGCGAATCCCGAAGATTTCGATGCCGTCCGGGATTTGTGCCAGCAAATCGATCAACTCGGATTGCTGTTGCCGTTTGCGTATCAGCAGGCCGGCCCGAATGGCGAGATCCTGGACAATGCCAAGATCGCGTTTCACGAAAGGCAGGATGAGAGCATGATATCGAGCCAGGGCGTCGGCGAAGAGACGCTCCGCAGTTTGTACACGACGGCTTTCGTCAAGGACGAGGACGGCAGGATTGCTCAGGAGCATGCCCGATTTCGCGCCATTACGCGGGCGAAGAAGGGCGGTGTATTTGGTCCAAAGCCTCAAATGGGCGAGAGGGTTTTTGCGGCATTCAGCCAAGCGTATTTGAGCGCGGTGAAAGGCAACAGCCGCGCGTGCAGCATGGAAGCCTGCGAACCAGGTCAGATCGAGTGCTGCGTTCCCTGCGCCAACCCCGAATACTATTGCGGCATGGACCCCTTCGGAGAGTGCGTGGCTACCAGCGATCTCTACGACTCTACGTGCGCGCCGGGCGAACAAAGCGCGGAGCGGTAGAATGTGCCACGACCTTGAACGGCGCGGGACTTCCGCCTAAGCTCGTTTCGCTGGGCGGCGATGGTATTGGCGAGCGGCGCGCGGCGTTTCGCTTGGGTTGGAATGTAGAAGGGCAATAGATGTTTCGATCGTTCGTGCGCGCAAACCAGCGCGTTTGCCGCCGGATCGCGCCCCGGCTTCCGCAGGCCCGGATCCGGTTCGAGGATCTCTACGTTGACCGCGTGGCCGAGCGCATGAACGCGGCGCCGGGGCAGACGGTTGTCGATGTGGGGGGAGGAAAGTCCTGCCGCTTCGCGCACCGGCGGGATCCGCGACTCGGCACGCGCATTATTTGCGTTGACGTGGCGGAAGCGGAGATGGCGCCGAATCAGGACGTCGATGAGAAGCGGGTCGGCGACATCATGCAGGGCCTGCCCTTCGACGACGGGACGGTGGACCTCGTGGTATCGCGATCGGTGCTCGAACACCTGGAGTCGCAGGAGCAGTTTGCCGACGCCGCGTACCGCGCGCTGAAACCCGGCGGGTACTCAATCCATTTCTTTCCGTGCAAATTTGCGCCCTTCGCGGTGATCAATCAGCTTCTGCCCAACCGCGTATCCAAGGCGTTGCTACACGGGATCTTCGAGGGGAAGGAAGGCATCCTGGGGTTTCCGGCGTGTTATGACAAGACCTACTACTCCGCGTACACGCGGCTCCTCGAAGCGAAGCAATTCCAGATCGAGCGCATCGATATCTCGTATTCGCAGTCCGGTTATTTCAGTTTTTTTCTTCCGTGTTTTCTCGTCAGTGCGCTTTACGAAATGGTCGTCATGGCGCTCGGGATCCAGAATCTCTGCGCGTATATGATTGTCGTGGCCCGCAAAGACCCCGCAACCGGTTAATCGGCACGGGCGGTGGTGTTTCCGCTTCGTTTGGTGCCAGAGCCTTAAATCCGTATACTGCTTATTCCCCGTGTTTGGGGGGCCGTAATGTGCCGGGTTCTTCAGGAATCCTGCACCAACCAGTACTTTTCCGGGAGGACCTGAGGAATGAGTGACAGCAATCTTTCGCGCCGGGCGTTTCTGGCCGCGACGACAACCACGGCGGCCTTGACGTTTACCGGAGCCGCGGCCAAGCCGAACACGGCGGAAGTCGTACCGGGCAAGAAGTCGCCCAATGAGAAACTGAACGTGGCCGCCATCGGCGCGGGGGGCAAAGGCAAAGGCGACATCATGAGCTGCGCCCAGTTGGGCGAGAACGTGGTCGCCATTTGCGACGTGGACTGGAAGCGGGCGGAGGAAACCACCTATCTGCTGCCCAACGCGAAGCAATTCAACGATTACCGCAACATGCTCGAGCAGATGCCCGAGATCGAGGCGGTGACCATTTCCACACCGGACCATACGCATGCGCCGGCCGCGTATATGGCCATGAAGATGGGCAAGCACGTGTACGTGCAGAAGCCGCTCACCCATACCGTCGCGGAAGCGCGCTTGTTGACGCTGACCGCGCGCGAGATGGGCGTCATGACGCAGATGGGCAACCAGGGTCACTGCGGAGACGGCGCCCGGCAGGTCTGCGAGATGGTCTGGTCCGGCGCCATCGGCCCCGTTCGCGAGGCTCACGTCTGGACCCACCGCCCCGTATGGGCCAACCAGGGCCGTCCCGATCCGTTGCCGCCCGAGGTGACGCCGGAAGGGCTCGACTGGGACCGCTGGATCGGGTGCGCTCCGTGGCGTCCATACAACCGCGGTATCGCCCCGCACGATTGGCGCGCGTGGCTCGATTTCGGTGGCGGATCGCTTGGCGACATGGCCTGCCACATCATGGACCCCGTGTTCTGGGCGTTGAAGCTGGTCGAGTCCACGGATTACACCGTAGAAGTCGTCATGCAAGAGGGCCGCAACACGGAGACCTTCCCGCTGGTATCGACGATTAAGTATTCGTTCCCGGCGCGCGGCGAGATGCCGCCAGTTGATGTCTACTGGTACGACGGCCACTGGGACAACGGGGACGAGAAGAAGTACAACCGCCCGGCGCGGCCCGCAGGCATCCCGGAAGATCAGATCCTCGGCGACGACAATCTGAATGGTTCGTTCATGATCGGAGACAACGGCATTCTTACCTGCGGCGAATACGGCGGCCAGGCGCGCCTCATGCCCGATGAGAAGATGGTGGAGTACACGATGCCGGAACAGGTGATTCCGCGCATCCCGGATCAGGATCCGTACCTCAACTGGATCACCGCCTGCAAGACCGGCGAACCGGCCGCGTCCAATTTCGATTACTCCGGTCCGTTCACGGAAATGGTCCAGTTCGGCAACCTCGTCGTGAAGTCCGGCGAGAAGCTCCACTGGGACAACCAGAAGGGCGTCGTGACGAACGTGTCGAACCCGGCAGAGATCGTGAGCAAGGAGTATCGCAAAGGCTGGGAGCTTCCCTGCTGACGCGTTTGCACTTGATCGGACAGCATCGGGCCCCGCTGGAGTCAAACTCCGGCGGGGCCCGTTCTTGTGAAATTGCTAATGGCACCCATCATGCGGACGCATTCGCCGTCCGTGTAGGTCCGTGCCGGTTTATTCTTCGCCGCGGGTTTCTTTGAGCACTTTCAGTTTGGCGTCGATCAGGATGGGATGCTTCAGGTTCATGAGCCGGGCGAGTTTGTGGACGAGGTAGTCTTCATGCCCATCGAGAACGCTGTCTGCGTAGATGAGCCGCCAGACCTCCTCGATGATTTGGATCTTCTCGTCGTTCGAGCAGGCTTGATTGATCTGATTCGTGAACTTCCAGAGGTCGAAGCTTTCATCCCGCCGCTCCTGGGCTACGCGAATCAGTTCTTCCGCGTCTTCCTGGGAGAGCTGAAACCGCTGGCGCAGGGCATTGATGATGTGCTCGCACTCCTCCGGCGAGAATTCGTTGTCCGCGCCGGCAACTTCCAAGAGAATTACACAGGTCGCCATGCGCAGCTTCTCTTCGGGGTCGGTCTCGATGGCCCCGGCGTCCTCGATGGCAAACAGTTTAAAGAGTTTATCCAGCATATCGCGTCCTTTCGACTCCGATGGTACCATGTTGATGAAACCACGTCCAAAACGAGAGCGGTTGTCCATGCGCGCATTCATTGCCATCGAACTTCCCGACGCGGTACGCCGCCAGTTGATTGCGATTGTCGCGCAGTTGCGCAAGACGGGAGTCAAGGCCACCTGGGTTCAACCCGACCGCATGCATCTGACGCTTCGGTTTCTTGGCGACGTGCAAAAAGAGCAGATCGACACAATCGCGGACGCGGTACGGCAACCGCTTGCGTTGCACGACGCCTTTTCCCTGGTTTCAGACGGTCTCGGCGCGTTTCCCAACCTTCGGCGCCCAAGCGTCATCTGGGCGGCGATCGCTCCTCTGGACCCGAACCTTGCGCGCGTACAGCAGTTCGCAGAGACGGCCGCGCGGTCGGCCGGTTTGGCTGCGGAGACCAAGGCCTATCATCCTCATGTCACGCTCGCCCGCGTACGCAATCCGGCTGCGGCGCGCGCGCTCGGGGCGGCCGTTGAATCGTATCCGGCATTCCGTACGGATGCATTCGACGTGTCCCATGTGTCATTATTCTTGAGTGAGTTGACCCCGCGTGGACCGGTCTACACGCGCATCCATGAATTTCCAATGAAGCGAAGCGTATCGTGATTGAAAGCACTTTCTACAGCGTCTCTACCTTGTATATGTTGATGATTCTGGTGCGGTGGTTGTCGCCGTTCCTCGAATTGAACATGCACGATGTGCGCCTGCGCTGGATCTCGCACCTCGTGGACCCGCCAATCGGCAGCGTACGCCGCATTCTGCCGAATCTCGGCCCCATGGATTTTGGTCCCATTGCCACGCTTTTCATTGTATGGATCGCACGGGAAGTTGCACTCGCGTTCTTAACGGGTGGAGGCTTGAGGGCAGCAGGAGGGTGACCATGTTCTTCCGCCGCCGATTCCAGTCCCCAGAACCGCCGCCGGGTTCGGAAGCGTATTTCGATCTGCAGCGCGAACGGATGGTGCAGATCCAGCTCACCGGGCGGAACATCACCGATCCCCGCGTGATCGCCGCCATGGGTTCGGTGCCGCGCCACCGCTTTGTGCCGATTTCCCTGCGCGAGTCGGCTTACGAGGACCGGCCACTGGACATCGGACACCGCCAGACGATTTCGCAGCCTTACATGGTCGCGCTGATGACCCAGTTACTGCGGCTCCAACCTGAAGATCGCGTCCTGGAAGTGGGCACCGGTTCCGGGTACCAGGCGGCGGTCCTCGCGTCCATCGCGCAATCAGTTGTTTCTATCGAGCGCATCGATTCCATTGCAAACACCGCCGCGGCGGCACTCCACGACCTGGAGTATCTCAACGTTGAAGTGCGCGTCGGGGATGGCACGTTGGGCTGGTGTGATCGTGCGCCATACGATGCCATCGTGGTCACTGCGGGGAGTCCCTCCGTGCCGTCAGCCTTGAACGCGCAACTGGCGGATGGCGGCCGGCTGGTATGTCCAGTGGGGCCACGGGAAATGCAGCAACTCGTGCGAATTACGCGGGAGGGGACCGATCTCCGGGAGGAAGTGGGGATTGGCTGCGTGTTCGTGCCCCTCATCGGTGACGCAGGATGGTCTGAATGAGGGAACTGGAATCCGGTAAGCCGGTCCTTGATCTTGCAGGTGTCGATCTGGTGCGTGGTGGCACGCCTATCCTGTCCGGTGTGAACTGGCGGATCCTGCGCGGCGAGCACTGGGCGCTGCTCGGGGCCAATGGGTCGGGCAAAACCACCTTGTTGAAAGTGATTACCGGTTACGAATGGCCCACCTCCGGAAGCGTCACGGTGCTTGACAACCACCACGGGGATTGCGATATCCGCGCGCTGCGCAGGCACATCGGATGGGTCAGTTCCTCGCTCGAACACCGTCTGCCCCCGGAGGAACGCGCCGTGGACGTTGTGCTTTCGGGTATCGACGCCTCGATCGGCATCTACCGCCAGCACACCGAAGCGGAGCACTCGCTTGCGCGGGAGATGCTACGCAGGGTTGGCGGCGGTTCCGTCAGTGACCGGCAATACGGGGTTCTTTCGCAGGGAGAGCAGCAGCGGGTCCTGATCGCGCGGGCGCTGATCGCGCGTCCGGAATTGCTGATTCTGGATGAACCTTGCGCGGGACTGGACCCGGCGGCGCGGGCGCGGTTTCTGGACGACCTTGGCGTACTGGTGAAAGAGCCGAAGTCGCCCAATCTCGTGCTGGTCACGCACCACGTCGAGGAAATCGGACCCTGGATAAACCGGGTGCTTATGCTCAAGTCGGGCCGGGTATTGGCTTCCGGCGCGCCTGAAGAAGTGCTTACGGACGCTACCCTAAGCCGCGCGTTTGACGCGACCTGTCACGTTACCCGCCGGGGAGGCGGATTTCAGATTTCCGTTGCGTCGTCGGAAAGCGGCGTTGGCTCTCGCTGAGTTCGTCAGTTTGCAGCGGCGTACGGGACGGCGCCTTGGTCCATCGCCTCGGAGACTGCCGCGCGGATTTCGACGGGCTTCATACCTATGGCCAGGCATTCCCCCACGGCTTCCCAGAGATGTGAGCGCACCATCTGCGACGCCTTGGTCTGGGCAATCTTGTGGGCCTTATCGGTGACAGTGACGCCAACGCCACGGCGCGTCGTGACAAACCCCATCAATTCCAGGTCGCGATAGGCCTTGATGACGGTGTTGGTGTTTACGTTAAGCATGCTTGACATGTCCCGCGCGGGGGGCACTCGATCGCCCGCCATAAGCCGTTTGGATGCAATGGCAAACATGATCTGGTTTTCGATTTGCACATAGACCGCGATAGGGCTGTCGATGTTCACGGTAAACTTCAGCTTCTCCTGCATGAACTCCACCTCAATTTAACTTTCGTATTGGAATTCGAAGCGACCCCCTCTGGCCGCAGAACGCGTTCAAATCATAGCCGCTCTTCGCCAAGAAAGCAAGCGTATTGCTAAACGAATCAACGTGTTACTGGGTTCGTCCTAGAACGGGAGGAAGTAAAGGTAATTCAGGATGCTGAGGGAAGAGGTGCGCGGACGGAAGCGGTGGGGGGTCTCGGAACTCAACCGTATGGCGCCGCTACGGCCTCAAAGCGCATCTCGTTGAAGTCGTAAAGTAATCTCTTGTCGACTACACCCTTAGGCGACAGGATGCCTGTTTGTATCCGGCCCCCGGCCGCCCAGACCAACCGGCCGCGGTCCCAGTCGGCCCACTCCCAGTCCCGGCAGTCGTGGATGTCGTCGAGGCCGGGGTTTTCCAGTTCGTGTTCGTCGAAATAGCAACCCCGGCCGGGCTGGTTGCAGGTGGCGTAGGCGAGCTTCCGCAAAATCCAACCGCCGGGTAGGGGCAATTCAAACACAGCATGTACGTTGCGGGGCAGTGCGTCGCGATTCAAATGGCAGAATTGCCATTCGCCGTCAACCGGTTGGCGGTACCGCTCGCAAGCCACCAGTTTCCATCCATCGCGGATGAGGCGGTGATAATATACGCCGGGACATTCACCCCCGTAATACGCCGAGAAGGGATAGTCCCGGCGGTTCAACCCCGGTGGAATCGGGACAGACTCCACGCTGCCGCAGCCGGCATTCAGCCAGTATTCGCCGGTGCTGAGAAAGAGTCCGCCGCCGTTCCAGCAGTCGCCCTTGGGCCAGAATCCGATGGCCTTCAAGTAGGGCGCCCGGGAAATGGCGGTCCAGGAACCCTTCGAGTCCGTATGCCACTTCCCGTTCATGGCGAAGTAAATGAGGTGCTTGCCATCGGGGGAGAGGTCGCTGCGCCGTTCGTAGATGCGGCCGCGAAGCCATTGGCCCACCGTGAAGGTGTCGGTGGCGCGATCCCAGCCGATAGTCGCGACGCACTTCGCGGGGCCACGGCGGATGACGACGGCGTAGGGGGCGTCCGTCGCCATAAGTACGTGCAATCGTGCCGGATAACGGGCCATTTTCTCAGTCCTTCGTTGGTCGTACGGCGCTGGCGGCTCTTAGTGTACCGAATTGGAAGCGCGCTCGGTAATGGGGTATGGGGTATGGGGTATGGGGTATGGGGTATGGGGTATGGGGTATGGGGTGTAATGGCGTCGGAACTTTGCCAGGCCGCTATGGCGTTCTTGCGTATATGCCGATTACAAATTTGAGATCTCAGAGCCAGGAGACGCGATGGCAAGGAGTGGCGTGGTCAAAACAGCGGACGTTTCAGTACTGACACGATTCTGGCGTTTTGGAACTGCTGCCGATGGACGGAGCATATTGCCTACAAAAGGACTCCAAAAGAAACTCGTTCTCCCTATTCTTAAGTACTTTGGTGGTCGGTTCGTCGGTGTAAGACTATATGCGAAAGGAACGATCCTGATGGGCTCCATCTAAGATGCTGGGGTTTTCGAGGGGGGCCTGCGTCAGAAAATCAGGAATCAGGCGGCGCGGGCATCCCAGTAGTCGTGGAATCGGTTGAAGAGGATAGCGTAGCGCAGGGCGACGGTGGCGTCCGTTGATTCGACAAGATGCCTGTCCGATCGGGATAATAGGTATCGCATCTGCACGATTAGGGCCGATTACGTTTAGGATTTGCGAAACGTGGCGCACGTACGCGATAAACATACCCACTACGAGAGCGACGCCGATTCGAGCGCGGGCGGGGAGCCGGTACAGGACCGCCTGGCGCGTCCTATCCGCGATCTACGCATTTCCGTCACGGACAAGTGCAACTTCCGCTGCCCGTACTGCATGCCGGCCGACCGGTACGGAGAGGGGTATCCCTTTCTGACGCGGCAAGACCTGCTCAGCTTTGAAGAGATTGTCCAACTGGCGCGGGCATTCGCCGGGTCGGGTGTCCGGAAGCTCCGGCTGACGGGGGGCGAGCCGTTGCTGCGGCGGGACTTGCCCCTACTCGTGGAGATGCTCGCCGGGATCGACGGGATTGAAGACCTGGCTTTGACGACGAATGGGATGCTCTTGAAGAAGTACGCGGTGGCGCTGCGGCGCGCGGGACTGCATCGCGTAACGGTCAGTCTCGATTCCCTGGATGGTACGGTGTTCGCAGCGATGAACGGCGGCAGGGGAAGTCCGGGTGAAGTGCTCGAAGGGATAGCCGCGGCCGCGGACGCGGGTCTAGATCCCATCAAGATCAACGTCGTGGTGAAACGCGGCGTAAACGACCATACCGCGGCCGGCCTCGCGGAACATTTCCGGGGCACGGGGCACATCGTGCGGTTCATCGAATACATGGACGTGGGCACGCTGAATGATTGGCGGCGGACCGATGTGGTGCCTTCGGCGGAAGTGCTTGGGCGTATCGCCGAGAAGTTCCCCGTGGAACCCGTCGACCGGGACTATCCCGGTGAAGTGGCGGAGCGGTACCGGTATGTAGATGGCGCGGGGGAAATCGGATTTATATCGTCCGTGACGGCGCCGTTCTGCGGCGGGTGTACGCGGGCGCGTCTGTCCGCTGACGGCAAGTTGTTCCTCTGTCTATTCGCGAAGGAAGGCCATGACCTGCGTGCGCCCCTGCGCGAAGGCGCGGATGATGGTACGTTGGAAGATCTGATTCGCGGAATCTGGAGCGGCCGGGCAGATCGATATTCCGAGACGAGAAAGAGCGCGGGGACGGGCAACGGCGCGAATCAGAAGGTTGAGATGTATCATATTGGAGGATGAGACTGGAGACTGGAGGCTGGAGGAATTCACACGGACCTGCACGGACGGACACGGACGGACACCGACCCATACACCCTGTGAGCGCGGTTTGAGCCGACGTTGCTGGTAAGGCGGAAATCTAAGCTTGGCAGGAGACAGGGTGGATATACCGAACGTTGGTGGTGACACCGTGGTTTTGCGTTGTTCGTGCTTAGGATTTTGAGTTTGTTTCGGATTTCGAGTTTCGGATTTCGGATTTGGATCGGAGCCAGGGACTTTCATGCTATCGCACATTGATGAGAACAATCAGCCCCGGATGGTGGATGTGGGGGAGAAGAGTCCGACGCGGCGCAGCGCGCGGGCGCGGGCGGTCGTCGCGCTGCCGGACGCCGTTTGGGAAGCATTGCGGGATGGCGACATTCAGTCCAAGAAGGGCCCTGTCTTCCAGACCGCGATCATTGCGGGTACCATGGCGGCGAAGAAGACGAGCGACCTGATTCCCTTCTGCCATCCGATTGGACTCGACAACTGCCGCATCACGATCGAGCCGAACGACCGGCAGGAGTTGGTGATCGAGTGCGAGACCAGCGTGACCCACAAGACCGGCGTCGAGATGGAGGCCCTGACGGGCGCGACGGTCGCCGCGTTGACGGTGTACGATATGTGCAAGGCGTTGTCTCATGATATTACGATCAGGGACGTGCGGCTTGTGGAAAAGCGGGGCGGGAAGAGTGACTATGGGGTGTAGTCATTCGGCGCACGATCGGCCGGCGCGGCCCGGCTACGGGTTCAATCCCTTCGAGATCGCCGTCTGCGGTCCCGACGATGCGGTTCGCGCCGCGCTTGTCGCGAGTCTGACGGCCCGGTTCGAGGCCCTGCACACGGTCGGACACGTCATGGAACGCGATCCCCAGATGGCCGCTGAGACCGTCGAACAGATGGGCGCCAGCCTCATCGTGGGCGACGGGCAACATGGGCTCATGTATCCCGAGCATCTCGATGATTACCTCAGTCCCCGGCCGTTGATGGATGTGGACCTCGTGTTCGTCGAATCGACCGGGAATCCGGCCATGCCGAAGCTGGTGGCCGTGGGCGATGGCGAGTTGGACGAGGACTACGACGACGTCATCGCCTACGTGGGCGCGCGGGAGGCCTGTCCGATTCTGCCGTCGGACGCGGAGTACTACACCTTCGACCAGATGCCGGCGATTCTGACGCGGGTCGACGCGCATTTCTTCGAGGTGATTGACGGCGTGCCCCTCTACGGCCTGGTCATGGCGGGTGGCAGGAGCACGCGCATGGGACAGGACAAGTCGGCGCTCCGCTACCACGATAAGCCCCAGGTGGCCCATTGCCATGAGATACTGGGCCAGTTCTGCGATCAGGTGTATGTGTCTTGCCGCGCGGACCAGGAAGAGGCGTTCGCGCAGTACGAGCGCATTCCGGACGCCTTCCTCGATATGGGGCCCATGGGCGGAATTCTTTCGGCGCTGCGGTTCGATCCCGGCGCGGCGTGGCTGGTACTGGCCTGTGACTTGCCTTTCGTGAAATACGAGACATTGGACGCGCTCGTCCATTCGCGGAATCCGTTTAAATTGGCGACGGCGTACGTCAGCGCGAACGATGGGTTTCCGGAACCGCTTTGCGCCATCTACGAGCCGAAGAGTATCCACCGGATGCTCGGGTTTCTTGCGCGGGGGTATCAGTGTCCGCGCAAGGTGTTGATTAACTCCGACACGGAACGCATCGAGCCGCCGCAACATGGTGAACTGGACAACGTGAACCATCCCCACGAGTACGAGGCCGCGCGGCAGGCGCTCGGCGGGGCGAGGACGGAGTCGCCGTGAGCAATATCCACATCCACTATTTCGCCATTCTCCGCGAGCAGCGGGGACTGAACGAGGAGAACCTCGACACGGCCGCGTCGACTGCCGCGGACCTCTATGAGGAGCTTCGCGCGCGTCATGGGTTCAGCCTGCCGCTCGCGCGTATGCGGGTTATCGTCAACGATTCGTTTGTTGATTGGGCGCATCCGCTGTGCGACGGCGACCGGGTGGTGTTTGTGCCGCCGGTGGCGGGGGGGTAGGCGGAAGGGGTTCAGAAGAAGAATAGGGGCAGGCACCTTTTCGTTATTCGGCCATCGCACGGATGATTACTACAATCCGTGAGTAGGGGTGGGGAGGGTCATGGGCTGGAAGCCCATGACTTGTTGAATCACGGCCTGGAAGGCCGTGGCACCTCGAATCACGGGCTGGAAGCCACGTGGCACCTCGAATCACGGGCTGGAAGCCACGTGGCACCTCGAATCATGGGCTGGAAGCCGCGTGGCACCTCGGCACCTCGAATCGGGGGCTGGAAGGGTAGTTGAAGAAGGAGCGGGCGGGAACCGCTGTGGTACCGGTTCCCGCCCGCCTTTAATCCGAGCTGGAGCGTGTCGGGATTAGCCAGCCATCCATTTGACGGCGTTGGCGAAATACTGGTTCATCGGAAAATCGCCGTCGGGGCTGTATTTCTCGAAGCTAACGTGGCCATCCATGTAGAGGACGTTGCTTCCTCCCGGCACGTGATTGAATTCACCGGCACCGTTCGGATCAATATTAACAATGTCCCACATCACACGGATTTCACTTTGCGCTTTTGCTGAACCGGCGGGATTGTTGATATCGGTGATAAGATAGCGCTCGACACCTTCGCGGAATCGTGCGATCTCATCTCCGCCCGCGGTTCCGAAAGGCGCACCAACATCGAGCGGCTCGTCAAGTCCTTCTACGGCGGCGACCGGATCCGCTGGAGGCGCGCCGGTGGCGAGAGTTATTAGTGAGTCACTTGCCGTTGGGACTACGGCCTTAGGTGCGAGCTGCAGGAACGCAAGGTATACTTGAGTCGGGATATCGTACGCTCCATTACCTATGCTCATCGCTGCTGTAGTGGGATCATCGCCGTCCGACTGATCGAAAATCCATCCGAGGTACAGGTAGCTCTCGTCGCCATTTGTAGGAAGGCCTGCGTACAGACAGCCATCCGCGATAATCCGGAGATCTGTATCCGGATCCGAGGGACACTTGTTCACGTTAAAGTCCGTCAGGTACTCCGGATAAACATCCGCGGCGTTGAATGTGAAATTGGAGTCATCGTTGGCACTGTCCTGGCACGCCGCACCTCCGAGGTCCGCCTTGTCAAGGCCGGCGGCGTAGTATATCTGAAGACCTTGCGCACGCGGCCATTTCTCCCCCTTGCTTTCATTCGCGTACATCTTGAAGACGATGCCCATTTGTTTGAGGTTGTTTTGGCAACTGGCGCGGCGGGCGGCTTCGCGGGCGCGGGCCAGTGCGGGCAGCAGGATTGCCGCCAGGATTCCGATGATTGCGATGACGACGAGCAATTCGATTAAGGTAAACCCACTTCTTGATTGCTTCATGATGCTTGTCTCCTCAGGCTTTTGTTACTTCACACACCCACAGAATGAATCCGTACCTTGACCCATGCGAGGAACGGCCCATGGAAGCCCTGAGGAACACATCGCGCTACGGTTCCGAGTCGCCCCGACCTGCCCCGGTGGAGAACCCATCCCCCCCTGACTCGGGAATGGGCGGCCCCTTGCAGCGAACGCGCTCTTCAAGAAAATTGGTTTACCGCCACCATGCAGCCAACCTTGCAAAGAGCAGTCTATCCCAAAAGGTGCATTTTGTCTACCCCTAGACAGCAGTGATTTGCAGGGATTTCCGGAATTCCTACTGAACATTCGTTAAGCGGCGCGTCAACAGGGGGTTGCGCGAGCGTGCGTGGAAGTAGGACGGGAATGATTCCCGTCCAGGGGGAGGAAGTGGGGTTTGTGCGTACAGACGAATTGAATTTCGGCAGAGAGATGGCGCGCGGTAGGCGGATGTAGCGCAGGCGTCCTCGCCTGCATTCTGCGCATCCGGTTGGTCGTTCCTCCTCAACTCGTGGTCAAAATGATAAACGCCAGCGCGCGTGGCGGTTCTTCCGCCCCCATTCGGGGGCTGTGCGGTGGTGGTGGGCACTTGACCCGGGGTTCCGCTCGTGCCTCGCTCCACCCGGGGCTACAGTTGAGTCGCCCCATCCGGGGCTGCCTTAGGACCCCGGCCACCGCGTTGGGCGTAGCGTGGGGTATGGCGAGTCGTGGGTAGAAGCTTTGTAGCGCCCGGCTTCCACGCCGGGCGAGACTCGAAGCCGCGGAGGTGCGAGGAAAACGCGCCCGCCGTGGAAGGCGGGACGCTACAGTTCCGGTCAGGGTAGTCGAGGGCTCCGATTTGGGGTGGTCGTTGGGGGCCTGGTTTCGGAGAATGGGTTGGACGGGAGTTATTCCCGACCTACGGGGGGGAAGCCTAGGGTTTCTCGGACGGTGTAGGTGGCTTTGCGTTGGCTTTCGTAGTAGGTGCGGACGTTGATTTCGCCGAGGAGGCCCATGCCGATGAGTTGGAGGCCGCCCAGCATGAGCAGGATGGCGAGGTAGAGCCAGGGGGTGTCGGTCATGTCCTGGTGGGGCGGGAAGATTTTGAAGACGACGGAGAGGGTACCCGCGGCGAATCCGCCGAGCAGCGAGTAGATGCCGAAGCGGCCGAAGACTTGCATCGGCTTGGTCGAGTAGGAGAGCAGGAATTTGACGGTCATGAGGTCGAGGATGACGCGGAGCGTGCGGCTGATGCCGTATTTGGAGGTGCCGAACTTGCGGGGGCGATGGTTCACGGGGATCTCGGTGACGCGGGCGCCGGCCCAGTGGGCAAGTGCGGGGAGGAAGCGGTGCATCTCGCCGTAGAGTTGCAGGTGTTCGGCAATCTCGCGGCGGTAGGCCTTTAGCGTGCAACCGTAGTCGTGGAGCTTGACGCTGGTGCTCCAGGAAATCAACCGGTTCGCCACGATAGACGGGAACCGGCGCGACAGAAGCCGGTCCTGCCGGGATTTCCGCCAGCCGCTGACGACGTCGTAGCCCTCTTCGAGTTTCGCGAGGAGGGCGTGGATGTCGGCGGGGTCGTTCTGGAGATCGGCGTCCATGGGGACCATGACATCGCCGCGCGCGACGGCGAACCCGGCGGCCAACGCGGCGGTCTGGCCGTAGTTGCGGCGAAAGCGGATGACGCGGGTGGTCCCGGGATGGGCCTCGTGGAGTTCGCGGCAGATGTCAAAGGAGCCGTCTTCGCTGCCGTCATCGACGAGGATGATCTCGCCGCCGCGGCCGCCGAGGCCGGTCAGGGCGTCGAGCAATTCGGCGTGGAGGGGGCGCAGGGATTCTTCCTCGTTGTACACGGGGATGAGGATGGAAACGTATGGCGCGGGGTTCGTTGTCATGCTGAGGGCATACGGTAGCAGAAGCCGGGCGGGGCTGCAAAGTTAGGCTGGAGGCTGGAGGCTGGAGGCGGGAGGAAGAACACGGACTTACACGGACACACACGGACACACACGGACTTACACGGACACACACGGACACACACGGACACACCGTGCTTTGTCGAACACTCACGGTTTTCCGGTTAGCGGTCTTTGTAGAGTCTTCGGATGTCTTTGCTGATTCGTTTCCATTTGGCTTGTTCCTGGGCTTGGAGGTGGCGGTCTTGTTTGCGGGCGAGGTAGTTGAGTTCGCGGCGAAGCTTTAAGAAGCTCTCCCAACGGTCGGGGGCGAGGCGGCCGTCGTCCACTGCGGCGCGGACGGCGCAGCCAGGTTCGGATTCGTGGGTGCAGTCGCGGAACTTGCAGGCGGCCGCGAGTTGCGCCACATCGTCGAAGGCGCGGTCGAGGGAATCCTCGTCGGCGAGGAGTTGGAGTTCGCGCATGCCCGGGGTGTCGATGACCATGCCGCCGCCCGGGGCGAGAATGAGTTCGCGGTGGGTGGTGGTGTGGCGTCCGCGGCTGTCGTCTTCGCGGACGGCGCTGGTTCGTTGGCGGCCTTGGCCGAGAAGAGCATTGACGAGGGTCGACTTGCCGACGCCGGAGGAACCGAGCAGGGCGAGGGTGCGGCCGGGTTTCATGAGGGCGCGGAGGGCGTCCAGGCCTTCGCCAGAAACTGCGCTGACGGCGATGGTGTCGACGCCGGGGGCGACGGACTCCACTTCGGAGATTCGGGAGGGAACGTCCGGGCAGAGGTCGGACTTGTTGAGGATTACGACGGGCGTGGCGCCACTTTCCCAGGCGAGGGTGACGTAGCGTTCGATGCGGCGCGGATTGAAATCGCCGTCGAGGCCGGAGACCAGGAGCACGAAATCGACGTTGGCCGCGACGACTTGCGCCTCGGACACGTTGCCCGCGGCGCGGCGTGTGAATGCGCTTCGGCGCGGCAAGACGGCGTCGATCACGGCGAGTTGGCCGTCGCCGTGGGGGCGGAGGGCCACCCAGTCGCCGACGGCGGGTAGTTCTTCGCGCGTGAGGGCGGCGTTGCGGAGGCGTCCCGAGAGTACGGCGGGTGATTCGGCCGTAGCGCTCAGGACGGTGTATTGGCCCCGTTGCTCTTCGATGACGCGCGCCGGTTCGAGGCTGTTGGTCCGGTGCGGTTCAAACTGCTGGTCGAAGGTATCGTTCCAACCCAAATCTTCTAAACGCATGATGGGGTTCAATATTGTTTGCGCGGTCGCCGTTGTTAAGGTTAGGCCCAAGCGTACGCTGCGATATGCGCACTTGGCCGTATCATGCGCCGATGAGTTTGGGATTGAAAGCGCCTTCGTTGATGGTGGGGCGTTCCATGCGGCCGCGGTGGTCGTAGGTGAGTTGCATGTTGTCGAGGCCGAGGAGCCAGAGGATGGAGGCGTGGATGTCGTGGACGTGCATTTTGTCCTCGACCGCGTAGAGTCCGAGGTCGTCCGTCGCGCCGATAACTTGGCCGCCTTTCACGCCGCCGCCCGCCATCCACATGGTGAATCCGGTCGGGTTGTGATCGCGGCCATCGCCCTTCTCGCTCATGGGGGTGCGCCCGAACTCGCCGCCCCAAACTACGAGCGTTTCGTCGAGGAGACCGCGCTGCTTGAGGTCCTTTAGCAGGCCTGCGACCGGCTTGTCCATGGAACGGCAGAGCTTCGCGTGCTCGTCTTCGATGTGGGAATGGGAGTCCCATTTGCTGCCGGTGCCGCTGTAGAGCTGGACGAATCGTACGCCCCGTTCCACGAGCCGCCGCGCGAGCAGGCAGTTCCGTCCGAAGGTGGCGGTCTCTTCCTGATCGATGCCGTATAACTGTTGGATGGCGGGGGACTCGTTGGCCATGTCCACGGCGGTGGGCGCTTCGGCCTGCATGCGAAAGGCGAGTTCGTAGCTGCGGATACGGGCTTCGAGTTCGCTCTGTTGCATGCGGGATTCCGCGTGTTCGCGGTTGAAGGCGTTGATGAGTTCGAGTTTCACTTGCTGCCGGGCGGATGAGTGGCCTTCGGGGAGGGCGAGATTCGGGATGGGCTCGTCGCCGCCGCTGATGCGGACGCCCTGGTACGAGGCGGGGATGAACCCGCTGCCCCAGTTGCGGGGACCGTTTACGGGACGGCCCTTGTTGTCGCAGAGTACGACGAAGGAGGGGAGATTCTGGTTTTCCGCGCCGAGGCCGTAGTTGACCCAGGCGCCGAGGGAGGGGCGGCCCGCGACGTTGGTGCACGTGTTCATCTGGCATACGCCGCCGGCGTGGTTGATGCCGTTGGTCCAACAGGAGCGGATCACCGCGATGTCGTCGAGGCATTCGCCGATGTTGGGGATCCAGTCCGAGGCCCAGAGTCCGCTTTCGCCATATTGTTTCCATTCCCGCGGTGAGGCGAGGAGGGGCGCGCCTTTCTCGCCCATGGCGGTGATGGGTTCGTCGAAACTGGGCGGGAGTGGTTTCCCGGCGAGTTCGTTGAGGAGAGGTTTGCGGTCGAGGAGATCGAGATGGCTCGGGCCGCCTTCCATGAAGAGGAAGATGACGCTCTTCGCGCGGGGCTGGTGGTGCGGCCACACGGGAGCGATGGCCTGCGCGGAGTCCTGACCGAGCAGCCAGCTCAATGCCAGCGCGCCGAATCCCGCGCCGGTGCGTTGCAGAAATTCCCGGCGCGTGCCCGGGATGGTGTGATGTGGTTGGTTAATCACGTCGTCGCTCCTGGTCCGTATGCGATGTCTCTACCGCCCCGTCCGGGGCTCGGTGAGTATTTGGGTCCATGTACCCGGGGTTCCGCTCGTGCCTCGCTCCACCCCGGGCTACCATCTTTCGCCCCTTCGGGGCTGAGCTTCGCGCGGGCCTGTATCCTGTCCGGGCGGTATCCGCTGGGGACGATGGCCGTCGGGGCTGGCGGACTCTTCTGGCTTGGGCGTCCTCGCCCAAGAGATTCGGAGCCGTACCCCACACAGGTTCCGGATGAAAACCTTGGGTGAGACATACAAGCCAGTCTTGGGCTCTTGTCTTTTCTTCTGGTTCCATACTCTGTGGTACTCACGTTCAGAATTTGGAAGTCCTATCGTGTACTCGAATTCGACCGTTTTTCATCCTTTGGGCAAGCAACGGGCGGGACGCCCGTTGTCCTTAGCAATTCTTAATTCGGTGGAAATCTGTGCAATCTGTGGACCGCTAGAATCTTTTCTTCATCTGCGCTAATCTGCGCCATCTGCGGGCGCATTCCTCTATTCCTGTTTTGGTCATTCGAATTTTGGATTTGTTTCGAAATTCGGATTTCGGATTTGTTTCTCAGTCCATATACAGAAATTCACTGGAATTGATTAGGACGTGACACAGGTCTGTCAGTTTCTCGTGTGCGATTTCCGGCCATGCTACGTCGACATTCTCCCGCACGAAACTTCGCGCGCGGACCATTTCGGGGTAGGTGGGTTCGCGGCCCCAGGTGAGGCGGAAGGCTTGCGCGAGTTTCTGTTCCCGGGTTTCGTATCCGCCGTTCGCGATGCGCTCCGCCATGGTGGCCGACCGCGCAAGGGGGTATTCGCCGTTGATGAGCAGCAAGGCCTGCAGCGGCGTCGTCGTGATATTGCGTTGCGACACGCTCGTTAGGCCCGCCGCGGCGTCGAAGGCGTGCAGGAGTTCGTTCGGCGAGTTGCGGAAGACTTTTACATAGAGGGCGCGCCGTGGTTCGTTCGCGTCCACACTGGGACCGCCGATGGTGCAATCGAGTTCGCCGCTGGCCAGGAGGACGGCGTCGCGGATCTGCTCCGCCTTGAGCCGGCGCACGCGCGCGCGCCAGAGGAGTTCTTCGGCGGGATCCTTCGCCTGATACTCGGCGGCGCGGGGGTGGATGGCCGACTGCTGCCACGTGGCGGACATGAGGATCATCTTGTGGATGGGTTTGAAGTGCCAGCCGTTTTCGATGAAGGTGGCCGTGAGCCAGTCCAGCAACTCGGGGTGCGTGGGCTTTTCGCCGAGGCGGCCGAAATCGCTGGCCGTGAGCACGATGCCTTGTCCGAAATGCTGTTGCCAGATGCGATTCACGATGACGCGCGTGGTGAGCGGATTGTTCGCGTCGGCGATCCATTCGGCGAGCGCCGTGCGGCGGCCTGTGGAGTCCGGCACCTCTGGAAGTTCCAGGCCCGAAGCGCCGGGCGGTTCCATCACCTTGAGAAAGCCGGGCGGGATAGGCGTCTTTGTTGCGTCGCCTGGAATGACCGTCGGCGACACCTCGCCCGGGAAATCCGCGGCGGTCATTAATGCGGGCAAGGGTTCGGGTTTCAGGCTGTCAAACTCGGCGAGCTTCACGAGGAGCGCGTCGTAGGCGGCCTTGTCATCGGCTGTCATGCTCTTGAGGGCAGGCTCGCCTTCTTCCTCAAACTGACGCCCGATGAGGTAGGCCATCTGGTGGTCCCAGGAATTGCGTTCCTCGACGGGCGTGTGGAAGCAGTCCTGG
This sequence comes from Candidatus Hydrogenedentota bacterium, assembly GCA_045863335.1. GTDB lineage: Bacteria > Hydrogenedentota > Hydrogenedentia > Hydrogenedentales > SLHB01 > JAHDWY01. The sequence continues at coordinate 50,452 of BTVY01000043.1, forward strand.
ATGTCGAGCGGGAACTTGTCGACCGTCGAGTCCCATTTGCGGTCGTAGTAGGGTTTGCACAACGCGTCGAGTTGCGCGCGGACGTCCGCCGCCGCGGCTTCCCACTCGGTCTGCTGGTGCTGCCACGTGGCCTTTTCCGCGTCGGTTGCGCCGACGATATCGTCCCGCCAGATGATGGGTTCGAAGAAGGCGCGCAAGCGGAAGTAGTCCTTTTGCAGGATCGGATCGAACTTGTGGTCGTGACACCGGCTGCACGCCATGGAGAGTCCGAGGAACACGTCGCCCGCGACATCCGTCGTCTCGTTCATGATGTCGTTCCAGTGGCCCTTGGCGTCGCGCTGGTTGTACTCATAGATGCCGAGACGCAGGAAACCGGTGGCCACGAGTTGCGCGGGATCGTCGCCGGGCATCTCGTCGCCCGCGAGTTGTTCGCGCACGAACTGGGGATAGGGCTTGTCGCTGTTGAACGAATCCACCACGTAGTCGCGGTAGCGCCAGATGTGCGGACGGTACGAGTCCTTGTTCCACCCGTCCGACTCCGCGTAGCGAACGAGGTCGAGCCAGAAGCGGGCCCAGTGTTCGCCGTAACGGGGATCAGCCAGCAGCGAATCGACCAGGTTTTCGTAAGCGTCCGGCGAGGGGTCGTTGACGAAGGCCTCGACTTCCGCAGGCGTCGGCGGCATGCCTACCACGTCGAAGTAGAGGCGGCGAACGAGCTTTTCTTTGGTCGCGCGTGGCGCTGGGGTCATGTCCGCGTCGCGCAGCCGCGCATAGACGAAGCGATCGATGGCGTTGCGCGACCACGTGTCGCCGTCGCGCGCGGGAACCTCCGGTTTGACCACGGGCTGAAAGGCCCACCAAGCGCGGTCCGCGTCGGTGATGAGGTCGGTCACTTCACGAACGGGTTCGCCGTGCTCGGGCCAAGTTGCGCCCGCCGCGATCCAGGCAGTCAGGTATTCGACTTCCGTGCCGGAAAGCGGCGCGTCCGGCGGCATCTCCAGGCCTTCATAGCGGATGGCTTCCGCCATCAAACTCGCATCCACGTCGCCCGGCACCACGGCCGCGCCGGTGTCGCCGCCGAGCAGCATGGCCTCGCGGGAATCGAGCCGGAGCCCGCTCTTCTGGCGCGACTCGCCGTGGCACTTCACACATTTCGTCGCGAGGATGGGCCGGACGTGAGTCTCGAAAAAGGCGTCAGAATTCGGAGCGGGCGCTTCGGCATTGGCGGAATTGGCAGAAAGAAGGACGAAGACTACCGCGAACCAGCAGCCAATTGATAAGGCAACGTTCAACCCGAGGCCGCGCAAACGGCCCGTTACGGTATGCAATTCATGCATAAGGCAGAGTGTTTCCTGACAAGTAAATCCGCTCTGCTGTCCAGCCTAGACCAGTAAGGGCCAGTATACCGGTCATGAGGTGGTGTGACAAATCGGCGTATACCCCAATCACGTGCAGCGGGAGCGGTCTTATGGCACCATAGACGGAAGCCAAATTCGAAATCCGAAGCACGAAATCCGAAACAAATTCGAATGCCCAAAATTCGAAAAGAACGCGGAGAATACGGTTAAGCTTTTTTTACGAGACAATGCGAAAGTTCCTTGCGCCTGTGTCGGATACGGACCCAGAGGAAGAAGGAGTTGTCTTTGTATGACCGGCAATCATGCGAATCGTTCATTCATTGCTGCGGGAGTACTTTCCGTTGTTCTGGTTCTCGCGTCGACGCGCGCCGATGCTGCTGAGGGATCGCGAGAACCTGCCGGGGGCGCTTGGGCGGGGGAACGGTATCGGGTCATCGTGTCGACGGATATTGGCGGGTCTGATAACGACGACTACCAGTCCATGGTGCACTTCCTCATGTACGCCGATGTGTTCGATGTGGAAGGACTGATTTCCTCGCCGCCGCATGCGGGCCGGGCGGAGCATATCCACCTTGTTCTCGATGCGTATGAGCAGGATTTTCCGAGCCTGAGCAAACACGCCGACTTTCCGACGGCGGACGCGTTGCGGGGCGTGGTGAAGCAGGGCGCGGTTGACGCGGCGCCTGCCGAAGGCTTCAGCCAAGCGACGGAAGGATCGCGTTGGATGGTCGAACGGGCGAAGGCGGGCGATCCGCGGCCTTTGTACGTCATCGTCTGGGGTTCGATCACCGACGTGGCGCAGGCGGTGCACGACGCGCCGGAGATTAAGGACAAGCTGCGCGTTTATTCCATTGGCTCCTGGAACACGCACATGGATCGCGCCGCCCGTGATTACCTCTTCCGCGAACACACCGACCTGTGGTGGGTGGAATCTGACACGACGTTTCGCGGTATGTATGTGGGCGGCAAACAGGACGGGGATTTGGGGAACAAAACATTCCTTGATGCCCATGTGCGAGGGCACGGCGCGCTCGGCGACTTCCTGGTCGAGAAGCTGGACGCGATCAAGATGGGCGACACGCCGTCGGTGCTGTACCTGCTCGCCGGCGACCCCGCGGATCCTACGGCTGCGCACTGGGGAGGCCAGTATGTGAAGACGGACCACGGCCCCCACTACTGGACCGATTCGACGGATCCCGAACTGGCCGAGGGCAAATATCCCGGCGCAAAGACCGTGAACATGTGGCGCGAAGAGTATCTAAAAGACTGGCGCGACAGAATGAATTGGCTTCAAATAGGTCGGGAATGATTCCCGCCGCTTTTTGAATGCAGGATCGATATTCGCGAACGTGGCGGACGGGAACCGGGGGATGAAGAAGGCGGGAACCGATCCCGCCCTACCTCAGTTTACTTGACGGCGCTGGGCTGGTTCTTCTTTTTTTCGTTCTTCAGTTTGCGCTTTTCCTTCGGCGTATGCTGCGCCTTCTTTTGTTGCTCTCGTTTGCCTTTGTCTTTCTTTCCCGTGTCACCCATGCCGATTTCTCCTCAGTTGACTATGGCTTGTTCTTCTTCACCCGATACCGAACTTCACCCGGCGGCGGGGGACTGGTCAAATTCTAACGTGCTCCGCCGAACTTTCGCAATGGAGGACGGCGTGTCATGCTCCGCAAGGGTCAGGATAGTTTTGCCGCGCGGGGCTTGACCTGTGCACACGGGCCGCGGATACTATGATCGACCAAAAACTACGAGGCAATATGGGCAGGCGAACTGGATACCTTCAGGCAATTGTATGCATCGTCATCTTGAGCGTGGCGCTGACGCCGGCCGTTCACGCGCAGAAATCCGGCTGTGGCTGCGCTGCGATTCCCACCCGCGAAAACGCCAAGATTCCGAAGGCGGTCCGGACCTATCTTGCCGCGAACCTGCCCGGGTACGAAGCGGTGGGCGAGGGCGACTACGACGAGGCATGGTTGGAGAACCCCGATGTCCATTGGGCGTTGGCGGCAGATTTTGATGGCAACAGAAGACTCGACTACGCCCTCTTGATGAAGAACCAAGATACGATTGCCCTGGTCGTCGTGTTGCGCCAGAATTCCGGATATGCGCACACGATTCTGGAGAAAGACCTTTGCGACGTTCCCGTCATCGCCACGCTGGGCATTCAGCAGAAGGGGCACACCAATCTTGCCGAGCCCGACGCGCCCGCCAACATGAAATACTTCTGGAATCCAGCCATCCGCCTGGGGATCCTGGAACCCTCCATCGAACTGCATTGGTACTGGGAAGAAGGCGAGTGGCACACCGTGTAACCCTGTTTCTGCTGGTCGGAACTGGCCCCACCACGGATTTCAAAATCTTGGCGTTGATGCGCTAGTATGGTTCATGGCGTCAGGGATATTGGCCCTTACGCGACCGAGGAGGAGACACGCGGCTATGTTTAGAGCGATTGGCAGATGGTTTCGGGCGGTTGGTTACCTGTTGACCGGGCAGATCGATTCGGCCCGGCGCACGCTCGATACGAACCCCCAGGTCGTGCGGGCGAAGTTTGACGATATCGTCCGAGAGAAGACTCGGAGCATCCACACGTACAAGCAGGCGCTTTCCAGCCTCATTGCGCAACGGGAAATGAAGATGGGCAAAATCTCCACGTTGACCGACGAGGTCGAACGATTGGAGCGTTTGAAGGCGGGCGCGCTGGCCAAAGCCAAGCAGACCGTCGAGAAGATGCAGGCCGACGGGAAGCCCATGGAAGAGATCAAGACGAACGAGGACTACCTGAAGTGCCTGTCCGCGTACAACGATTTCTCGTCAACGCTGGAAGAGAAGCAGGCGCGGATTGCGGAACTCGAAGGGGATATCGAGGAGTATGGCAAGCGCGTATCCGAGCATAAGCTCCAGTTGCAGGAGTTGCTTCGCGAAGTGGACAAGCTCAAGTCCGAAGCGGCGGATACCATTGCCGACCTGATCACCGCGAACGAGGAAAAGGAGATCGCCGAAACCATCGCGGGGATCGCGAAGGATGGCACCGCTGAAGAACTGCAACGGCTCCGCCAGCTTCGTCAGGAGGTGAAGGCGGAGGCGAAGGTGACCAAGGAATTGGCGGGTACAAACACGAAGTCGCAGGAAGCCGAATTCCTTGAGTACGCGCGGAAGACGTCGGCGTCGACTGAGTTCGACCAGTTGATCGGGCTGGCCCAGTCCACCGAAACGGCCGCTGCGACCAAAGTGCAGGAAGGGCCGGATAAGACGGCGTTGCCGGAATAGCCGGTTGTACCTGCGTTGAAAGCTCCAGACTACACCTTTCTCAGGGCCGCGGGCCGTATCCTGAACTCCGGCCAGTCGCGGAGCGTGTTGCTCACGGGCAACATTCAAGATTTGTTCTGTCTCGCCCGTCCCGATGGCACGCAGGATTATGTGACGCTCCTCGACTTTCTCACCGCCCACTGGAACGTGGACGATGTCGTACTCATTGTGTACGAACTCAACGGTCCCATCCGATTCGCGCGGCAGACCGATGCGGACCGCGTTCGCGATGCGTGGCTGAAATGGCGGTCCGGACTCGATGCAAACCAGATCGCCATCGAGCGCATGTTATCGGGTTCGAAGGTCGCCATCGAGCACGAGGCGATTAAGGCATCGTACGACGCCAATTTTAAGTCAGCCGTGGGCAATCCAACCGTGGCGCTCGAACTGTTGCGCCAGATGTGCCTTTGCTCGCGGACCGAGCAGAACGGCCAACCCCTTCTCAAGCAGAATCTCCTCGTCATTATCGAGGCGGCGGACATGATCATGCCGGAAGGCGAGATCACGCGGCTTTCCGATGTGGACCGCCATCGCGTAAGCATCTGCCACGACTGGTTCAGCGACCCGGGTTTCATGAACGGCAAGGACAGTGTCGTGTTGCTGGCCGAGTCGCGGTCGCTGATCAACCATCGGGTGGCGCGCTTGCCGCAGATGCTGGAAGTACCGGTGCCCGCGCCGGACGAAGCCGTGCGGCGCCATTGTATCGGGTGGTATCTGGAAACGCGCAAGCAGGCGGGGCCCGTCCAACTCTGGAGCGATGCGGACGAACTGGCACGGTTCACCGCGGGGTTGTCCATCCATGCCCTGGTCCAGTTGCTCAAAGGCGCGCAACACGAGAACGCTCCACTGACGCGGGCGCAGGTCGTATCAAAGGTGGAGGAGTACATCCAGAGCCAGTTGGGCGAGGACATTGTCGAGTTCAAGAAACCGGAGCATACGCTGGAGGATGTTGTAGGGTTTTCGGCCTTAAAGAAATTCCTCGGCGAGGAACTGCTGCCGCGGTTCCGCTCGGAGGGGAAGGATGCGTTGTCCGGCGCGGCGGTGGCGGGGCCCATCGGCGGCGGCAAGACCTTTATCTTCGAGGCCGTCGCGGCGGAACTCGACATGGTCGTGCTGGTGTTGAAGAACATCCGCAGCCAGTGGTTTGGCCAGACCGATGTGATTTTTGAGCGGCTGCGCCGCGTGCTGGATGCACTATCGAAAGTGCTCATCTTCGTGGACGAGGCCGACACACAGTTCGGCTCGATCGGTCCCCAGGCTCACGATACCGAACGGCGCTTGACCGGGAAAATCCAGGCCATGATGTCCGACCCGCGTTTGCGGGGCCGCGTGATCTGGCTGCTCATGACTGCGCGCATCCATCTGTTGTCGCCGGACATTCGCAGGCCGGGGCGCGTCGGCGATCTCATCATCCCCGTGCTCGATCCGGAAGGCGACGATCGCAAGGCGTTCCTTGAATGGTTGGTTGAGAAGAGTCTCGATGGCGAACTCAGCGAGGAACGTTTTGTCGCGTTGGATACCGTGACGAAGGGATACTCCGCTGCTGCGTTCGCATCGCTGCGCGCCGAACTTCGCGCGAAGTCCGCGGCCGCGGGCAAGGCGCTCAGCTTCGAGCAAGTGCTCGAAATCATCCACGACCACCTACCGCCGGCGATCCAGGACACCCGCCGCTACCAGACGCTCCAGGCCCTCATCAACTGCACCCGCCGCAGTCTGCTCCCCGACCCGAAAGTGGACGAGGAAGAACGCAAAGCGTGGTCGGAAGAACTGCGGAAGCTGGAGTTGAAGGGGGTGGGGTGACCCGAAGTTTCGGCAGAACTTCTGCGGCGACTACCAGGGTCGGAGCTTGAGCATTGACCACTGCATCCGGCTTAGAACTGGATCAAGTCGTCCCGGATCATCGTCAGAGTATACGCGATTCAATGATTTCGTGATGGCATCCTCATCCGGTTGCTTGAGATAGGCCTCCAGCGCTCGTTGAAAGAATTGATTTCGAGAAACGCCGAGTTTTTCGGCCTCGCGTTCTGCCGCTTCGTGCAGCTCGTCAGGGATGGAGACTCGGATCTGCATGATATAGGCTCTATAAAGTTACCTTCGGTCTGGAGTTGAGTGGCTTTGCTGAGAAGGCACGAGCAGACGTTCATGCAGGAATTCCGGCGCGAAATCTGCACCGTTCTCCCAAACGATTGTTTCAAGTTCCGGATCAAGCTTGAATGACTTGAATCTGGTCTTGTCTTTCAATGGTGCGAACATCTCTCCAAAGAGTTGATCCGAGAGATCGACGTACCCTTCGGCTCCGTCGTTGAATTTCAGATAGATGACGTAGTCGCGCTCGTGTCGCGCCTCGACGATGTGAAGTATCATTTGCCTACTCCAATGGGGCGATGTATGCCAGCGGCAATCGTTGCCGGGCGCGATTCCAATTTTCCATGAGCTCGTCCAGGTGTTCAGAGCGCCACTCTTCAATCACAAAAAAAGCCATCTATCAAGGCATTTCTCGAATTGCCTAGGCGCGGATCTATCGCGCTATTCCTTACGTATGATTACAGATGTATTTAACATGCACGCATAATTTGACCACCAGCCTTCACGGGAAATCGTCAGCCCAAGATGAATGTAACCTTGTTCTCTCTCTAGAGGGATGACTTCGATATCGAAAATCGATCCCAAAACTTCAACAGGGAAAGTATCGGTCTCTTGAATTTTGGATGCGTCGGCGAATGATAGTCGGGCGAAGTGCTGCCGGGCCAAAACCAAAGCTCTCAGCCGCAGCCGATCACGTCTGGAATACTTGGCAAGGCCACTGCGTTTCACTTGCTCAAACCTCGCCAAAGACATTGTCGTTGTCGGGATAGGTAAGCGCCAAGCCACCCTAAAGGCGGTAGTCTGCAGCCCTCCCAAGAGAGCGGAGGGCTCGTTGTCCGATTGACGGAATTGAAATCCGGTCCAAAGAAACGGCTGACGACTGGCATGAGTTGGATTCTAACGAAGCGAGTATATCCCGTCAATTTACTCTGCCGATCCATATCTCGAATGTTCCGGTCTTGCGACGATTCCTGTAATTACGTTGTCGCTACAATCGCGCGATGAACGCGTGATGCGAGTCGCTCGGCTACCGTCGTAGCGGGTCGTTTGCGCTAGCGCCAACGCGGATTAGGGGCTGCGCCACCATCATGCGGGGCTGCCTTTTTCGCGAGGCGCTGCAGAGTTGGGTCCGAATATTCGTGCCTTCGGAGCCACTCGGTCAACTCGTCATATGTCAAGTCCGCGATCTCCTCGCTGAGCCGGTCCCGGATCTGGCGCATGGAGGCTACGCAGTCGAACGATTTGGACTTGGCGTTACTCATCTTCGGAAACCTCGCATCAGTAATCGATCGCGCAACGCAACGCAACGAGACTGCTTAGCGCGGCATGTGCCGCGCGCTGTCCCATTGCTTCTGCTTGTATTATACTTCATTGGCTATCATGAATAGCATTTAACGCAGGAGGAGAAGATGCCCAAAGACACCGATATCCGCGTTTTGGACGCGGCATTGTACTTTCTGCCCGTGTACACGCGGGTGCCGTTGAAGTTCGGGACGGAGACGGTCACGTATGTGACTTGTGCGCGGGTGCGGGTCACCGTCGAGGGGGCCGATGGCGCGCGCGCGGATGGTTGGGGGGAGACGCCGCTGAGCGTGCAGTGGGTGTGGCCGAGTGCATTGTCCTATGACGAGCGGCATGAGGCACTGAAGGCGTTTTGCGTGCGGCTTAAGGAAGCGTGGATCGCGCTGGGCGAGTCGGGTCATCCCATGGAGATAGGCCATGCGTTTCAGGAAGGGCCGTTGAAGGGATTAATGGAAGAGGCCAACAAGGGGCGCGACGAACCGATGCCGTGGCTGGCGGCGCTGGTGTGTTGTTCGGCGTTTGATATTGCCGTGCATGATGCCTACGGCGTGTTGCACGGCGTGCCGACGTATTCGACGTACAACGCCGAATACATGAACCAGGACTTGTCCGCTTATCTCGAACCGGCGGAAGGCGCGGAGGTGTCCTTCGCGGGCTTGTACCCCGAAGATTTTCTGGTGATGCCGCGCGTGGACACGTTGCCGGCCTGGCACCTCGTGGGTGGACTGGATCCACTGGATGAATCGGAATTGACCGGTGACGAACCGGACGACGGCTATCCCGTGCTGTTACGCGACTGGATTCAGCGGGACGGACTGAACTGCTTGAAAGTAAAACTGCGCGGCAACGATCCGGCGTGGGATCATACCCGGCTGGTGAAGGTGGGGGAGATCGCCATCGAAAACGGCGTCGAGTGGTTGACAACGGACTTCAATTGCACCGTCACCGATCCCGCATATGTAAATGGCATCCTCGATCAGTTGGTCATCGCGCATCCGCGAATTTACGGGATGATTCTCTACGTGGAACAACCGTTTCCGTACGACCTCGAAAGGCATCGAATCGATGTACACAGCGTGTCCGCGCGCAAGCCGCTTTTTATGGACGAAAGCGCGCACGACTGGCATCTGGTGCGGCTTGGGCGTTTGTTGGGATGGACCGGCGTGGCGCTCAAGACCTGCAAGACGCAGACGGGCGCGCTATTGAGCCTTTGCTGGGCCAAGGCCTACGGCATGACGCTCATGGTGCAGGATCTGACGAACCCCATGCTGGCGCAAGTGCCGCACGTCTTGCTCGCGGCCCACGCGGGCACGATCATGGGCGTCGAGACGAACGCCATGCAGTTCTACCCGGAAGCCTCCGAGGCGGAGGCGAAGGTACATCCGGGCTTGTATCAGCGCCGTGACGGACAGGTCGCGCTGGGTACGATCGACGGACCCGGATTCGGGTATCGCGTGGAAGAGATCGAGCGGGAATTGCCGGGCGCAGAATGAATCCGTAACGGTTACTCGCTCTGCGCCTGGTCTGAATCCGCCAGTAATTCTTCGACAGTCAGCCCAATGTCTTTGGCGATTTGGCGCAGGATGATGGGAGAAATGTCGCGGCCGGCGTGAACAGGTACTGTTGTGGCTCTCCCGTCCGTGTGACGGAATTGCTTGTGAGACCCGCGCTGACGGACTTTTGCAAAACCCTTTCTTTGCAGGAGACGGATGACCTCACGCGGTTTGAGGATGGGAATTCGCGGCAAGTCAGTGTACCGTGATCGTTTGGATTCCGACAAACTGCGTTTGCAGCTTGGGCTCTCCTTTCTCAGTAAGCATGGACAACACTTCCTCAAGATTGCCGCGCAACTCGTCCAAGGTTTCAGCCTGACTGTGAGCACCCGGGAAGCCAGGCACGTGCCCGACATACAGACCGGTGTCGGCACAAACCTCGATGACTGCTGTATACGTCTTCATCTACAATGACTCCAAAGAGAACGTCTGTCGTTTCTTGGCGCTATTATACCACGAGCGGTCGGAGCAGTCCGCACACAGAAGTGGCTACTAAGTACGGGTACAGCGGAAGGCATACGTCTGCATCTTCGTAAGCACAGAGGAATTCGGGAAGGAACTTGGTCATGGATGCATTTTTCGCGGCAGCGGTTGAGGAGGCGCGGAAGGGGCTTGCCGAGGGCGGCATTCCCATCGGATCGGTAATCGTCCACAACGGACAGATTATCGGCCGGGGTCACAATCGCCGCCACCAGCGGGGGAGCGCGATTCTCCACGGCGAGATGGATGCGTTGGAGAATGCGGGCCGTCAACCGGCGCGGGTTTACCGGGAAAGCGTGCTCTACACGACCCTCTCGCCGTGCAGCATGTGCACCGGCGCGATTCTGCTGTACAAGATCCCGAAGGTTGTCGTCGGTGAGGAGACCACGTTTCAGGGCGAGACGGAACTGCTCCGCTCCCGTGGAGTGGAAGTCGATATTCTCAACGACGCCGAGTGCATTGGCCTGATGCAGGAGTTCCAGCGGCGATACCCGGAACTCTGGGCTGAGGATATCGGAGAAACCACGACCTGACATTTCTTGATATCGGGCGAGGGATCTACGTACCCTTGGGGGGAATTCGCACTGTTCGTGATTGGCAGTGAGTACTGGTGGATCCAAGGAGTGCAGTATGAGCAACGTTTCGCGCCGGGATTTTCTGATGACTTCCAGTATCGCCGTGGGGGCTGCGGCGCTTTCTTCGTCGCTTGCGCAGGGGCAGGATGCTGCCTATCCACCGTTCAAGAAGGCCATCATCACGGGGATGCTGCCGAAGGAGCTTTCGGACCCCGACAAGTTTGCATTGGCGAAGGACTGCGGGTTTGACGGTCTGGAGTCCGGTCCCATTGCAGATTTGGCTCAGGCCGAAGTGCTCGGCCAGCAGGCGCGTGACGCGGGCGTGCCGATTCACTCCATCATTTACGGCGGGTGGGGCGCGCCCTTGTCCGATCCCGATCCCGCGATCCAGGAGAAGGGTCGGGCCGAAGTGGAGCACGCGCTGCACTGTGCGAAGGTCATGGGCGCGGACAATGTGCTGTTGGTACCGGCGGTGGTGAAGGCCAACGTACGTTACATCGAAGCCTGGGAGCGGTCGCAGAAACATATTCGTTCGCTGATTCCGGTTGCGGAAGAGTTGGGGGTTTTGATCACCGTCGAAGACGTGTGGAACGACTTTCTGCTGAGTCCGCTGGAATTCGCGCGTTACGTGGACGAGTTCGACAGCCCCTTCGTGCAGGCCTATTTCGATGTGGGGAACATCGTGGCTTTCGGCTATCCGCAGGACTGGATTCGCACGTTAGGTCCGCGGATCAAGAAAGTGCACTTCAAGGACTTCAAACGCGACACGCGCGAATGGACGAATCTGATGGAAGGCAGCATCGATTGGCCGGAAGTGCGCAAGGCGTTTTCCGAAATTGGGTATGAAGGGTTTGTGACGGCCGAGTTGAGCGGTGGCGACGAGGCCTATCTGCGCGACTTGTCCGAGCGCATGTCCAAGATTGCCGCGGGAGGCTGAAATTCGGTCCCGCCTCTCCGGCGTTACATAGACAAGGTGGAATAGCTGCAAGGAGTTGGAGTCTTGGCGAGGAGTAGTCTGTCTTTCACGCGCACGATCGCGGCGTTCGCGATCCTGCTTGCCATTCCCGTCGCGCAGGCGCAAGATGCGCCGCAACTTCCCGCGCCCGCGAAACATACGGTGGATTTCGACACGGAGATTCATCCTCTTCTCGCGGAGCGGTGTTTTCAATGCCACGGCGGCGACATGAGCCGCGGCGGCCTGCAGATGAACTCCCGCGAGCAGTTGCTGACCGGCGGCGACTCGGGTCCGGCGGTGGTTGAAGGCAACAGCGCGGAGAGCTACCTCATTCATCTCGTGTCCGGACTGGACCCTGATCTGGTGATGCCGCCGAAGGGTCCCCAGTTGACGCAGGAAGAAGTCGGCGTACTGCGCGCATGGATCGACCAAGGGATGACCTGGCACGACGTAGAAGGCGCGACGCCAACGTATGTCGCGCCTGTCGCGTTGAGTCATCCGGAAGTGCCGCCCGTGCAGGAAGGCGCGCCGGACCATCCCATCGACCGGTTTCTTGCGCCGTATTTCGCCGCGCACAGTGTCACGCCGGCGGAGCCGGTGTCCGATGCGCAGTTCATGCGCCGCGCGTACCTGGACGTGACGGGACTCGTGCCTGAACCCGCCGCGTTGGACGCGTTCGTGGCCAACACGGACCCCAACAAGTACGCGGCGCTGGTGGATCAGTTGTTGAACGATCGGCTGGCCTACGCCGAAAACTGGATGACCTTCTGGAACGACGCACTTCGCAACGATTTTCAAGGCACCGGGTACATCGATGGCGGCCGCAAGCAGATCACGCCATGGCTGTTCGACGCGCTGTACAACAACATGCCGTATGACCAGTTTGTTACGCAACTTGTGAACCCTTCGGAGGAGAGCCAGGGATTCGTGAAGGGGATCATCTGGCGCGGCGTGACGGCGGCCGTGATGGTGCCGCCCATGCAGGCGGCGCAGAGCGTTTCGCAGGTGTTCCTCGGCGTGAACCTCAAGTGCGCGTCGTGTCACGACAGCTTCGTGGACCGCTGGAAACTGACGGATGCCTATGGCATGGCGAGTGTGTTTTCCGACGGCGCACTCGAATTGGTGCGGTGCGACGTGCCACAGGGTGAAACCGCGAAGGTGCAGTTTCTCTGGCCGGAGGTGGGGGAGATCGACGCGGATCGATCCGTGGAAGGCAGGCGCGCGCAACTCGCGAAGATCATTACGAGTGAAGACAACGGATTCTTTTCGCGGACCATCGTGAATCGTCTTTGGGCGAGGTTCATGGGGCGTGGTCTGGTCGAGCCTGTTGATGTGATCGAAAACGAGCCGTGGAACGCGGACCTGCTCGATTGGTTGTCCAACGACTTCATCGATCACGGCTACGACTTGAAGCACACGATGAAGGTGATCCTGACGTCACAGGCCTATCGTCTGCCCGCGCAGGATACGCCGCCGGACTCGCCGGACCCGTATGTCTTCCGAGGTCCGGAAGTGAAGCGGATGACGGCGGAGATGTTTCTGGATACGTTGGCGTCTGTTACGGGCGCGTGGCAGGAGAATCCCCAGTTTCAGACCCCGCCGCCTCCTGTGAAGAAGGACGGGGAACCGCCGCCGCCGCAGATCCGCGCCTGGCGTGTGAATTCGGATCCGCTTACCCGCGCCATGGGACGTCCGAACCGCGAGCAAGTGGTGACGCGCCGTCAGTCTATCGCCACGGCGTTGGAGGCGGTCGAACTGACGAATGGGCAGACCCTGACGACCCAGCTCGAACGGGGCGCGGCGAAGCTGCTGGAAGGCGAAGCGCCGCCGGCACCGGAGTTGGTGAACCGGGTGTACAAGCATGCGCTGCAACGAGATGCGTCGGAGGCGGAAGTCACCGCGGCGGCGGAGGTGATTGGTTCGCCCGCGACTCCAGAGGGCGTTCAGGACTTCTTGTGGGCCATGGCGATGCAGCCGGAGTTCCAACTGATATACTAAGGATACGCCGCCGGGGTAACGCCCCGGCTACTGCAGGGCAAACGGAAACGAGACAGAGGTGACACTATGACCCCCGTGACCTGGAATCGTCGTGAGTTCTTGAAGACTGCGAGTGCGGCCACGCTCGGCGCGTTGGCGGCGGGCTATCCGCGTGAGGTGCGTGCCGAAGAGGTGCGGGAACAGATCGCGCCGACGGCGGACACGATGATCGTGCTGTGGATGGGTGGCGGCATGGCGCACACCGAAACCTTCGATCCCAAGCGCTACACCCCGTACGAGTCCGGTCTTGCGGCCGATGCCGTGCTCAGCACGTTTCCGTCCATTGATACCGTGGTCGACAATATCAAGTTCTCCGAGGGGCTCGAGAAGATTGGCTCCGTCATGGATCGCGGGACGCTGATCCGCACCTACCAGGCGGCGGACCTCGGGCACATCCTGCATTCGCGTCATCAATACCACTGGCATACCGGCTACGAGCCGCCCTTGTCGGTGGCCGCGCCGCACATCGGGGCGTGGATTGCAAAGACGCTTGGGCCGCTCAACCCGGATGTTCCGGCATTTATCGACATCGGCCAACGCTTCGACCAAGGAGAGGCCGAAGAACTGAAGGCCTTCCATACGGCGGGATTCCTGGGCAACGAGTATGGCCCCTTCTTCGTGCCCAACCCCGAAGACGCGCAGGCCAGCGTGCAGCCGCCCGCGGGAATGACGCAATCGCGGTTCGTCAATCGCAATAGCCTGTACAAAAAATTGCTGGAGCAGAGTCCGGTCAGCGAATACGGCAGCGACTACCAGAAAGAATCGATGCTTCGATCCATGGACAGCGCACACCGGTTGCTGACCTCGCCCGCGGCGAAGGCGTTTGATTTGTCGCAGGAACCGAAAGAGATCTACGACATCTACAACCAAGGCGGACGCTTCGGTTTGGGCTGTTTGTTGGCGAGGCGATTGTGTGAATCGGGCGCGCGCTTTATCGAGGTCACCAGCGAGTACATTCCGTTCAAGTATTGGGATACCCACGAGGACGGGCACACGCGGCTGGTCGAGTTGAAGAAGATGATCGACGCGCCGATTGCGCAACTGGTGCTCGATCTCGAGGCGCGCGGGTTGCTCGACCGGACGCTTATCGTGCTTGCCAGCGAGTTCAGCCGCGACATGTTGACCGAAGGCAAGCCGGAGAAGAAAGTGCCTGACCAGGTCGAGGTGCCTGCAGTCATGACGGAGTTGAAGCACTACGGCATGCACCGGCATTTCACGGCGGCGGGTTCGGTGCTGCTTTTCGGCGGGGGGATGAAGAAAGGGTTCGCCTACGGGGAGACTGCTGACGAGCGTCCGTGCAAAGCGATCACGAACCCCATCAACACGATGCAACTGCACACGACGCTCTATCGCGCCATGGGCATTCCCGCTAATCACGGCTACGAGATTGAGCGACGTCCCTTCTATGTCACGAAGGACGGCCTCGGCGAACCGGTAATGGAGTTGTTCGCGTAGTCAGATTGCTGCAAAAATAGGGACAGTCACCATTTTTCTTCTGGATTGCCGAGAAGATAGCCGGTGCGTAGCGAAGGAAAATGGTGACTGATAATCATCTAGGTGGCTTCCCCGCCGGGTGGTGCTA
>BTVY01000044.1:0-63233 GCA_045863335.1 Candidatus Hydrogenedentota bacterium
GAAAACGCCGCATGAAGCGGTACTCACAGAACTGCACCCCTTCAAAGGGGGAATTGTGAGCAACGCAAAGCGTTGCGCTGCGGGGATGCGCATGATCTCGCCCGAAGGTCCGCGAATCAACCGAACCAGTGATCTCAGCGCAACGTAATTCCCCCTTTGAAGGGGGATCAAGGGGGTGTTCCTCATCTCCCTACCGAAATTGAGACAGGGGCAATCCGCCGATCTCCGGCGACGCGCGCACTACTCTCCAGCGGCTTTCGGTATACGAAACGTGTCCTCGGAATCTTCGATCAGCTTCGCGGCGGCATCCAACTCGCCTCTGCCGTAGAGAATGTCGATCCGCGACAGCAACCGGCGCAAATCCCACGCGGTCTGCGAGGTCCGTTCCGACGCGCGCGCTTCGGAATCCAGTTGCCTTAAGTCGTCCATTGGCTGATCCGCGATAGCCCGATCCACGATGCCGGACCAGTAGGTGTAGAAATCCGCGTACTGCAATTCGCGCAGGATGTCTTGCGCGTAGCGCTGGAAGTTCCCGGGCTGGGCGTTGGCTGCTTCGACCAGCTTCGGATCGCCGCTGTACTCGCGTCGCGAAGCCATGGCTTCCATGAAACGTCGGTTCGCAGCGTTCGCCTCGGGCACGATCTCGTTCACATACCGGTCGCTTAACGCATCGAAGTCCCACGCGAGATCTTCCGCGCGTTCATCGATTACTTGCGCCACGCGATGCCAGTCGCCGAAGTCGTACTCCCACCGGTCGACATAGCCGTCGCCGTCGGTGTCAAAAGTCCGGATCTCGCCGAGCGCGCCGAGCCCCGCGAAATGCCCCACCTGCATCCAGCCTTCCTGCCCATGCTTGAGATGGATGCGGCGGTCGATGGGACTGTAATAAAGCTCGCGCGCGTTCGCGGGCGTCGTGCTGTATTCGCGGCGCACGTTCCACTTCTGACCCGGCCCGCCGGTGTTCTCCATGAAGCGCCGTTCCCAGGTCCAGAAGACGCCCTCCCACCGGCGATCCTCGTCGCTGTTCTCGCCGTAGCCGATGTCGATGGTGTCGTCGCTCTCCTCATGCCAACTGAAGCCCGTCTCCTTCGCATCGTAGGCGTCGCAAATGGCACGAAGATCGGCCCACGGCGTGACGACGGTCGCCTGGGGCGGACGGCGCTTCGCGTTCACGTGTTCCATGCCGGGATACTCGTAGGGCGCGGCACCGACGAGATTGAAACCGAAGTCGTAGTGCAACGGCGACTCGCCGGAACTGCCCTTGTCGATATCGAACCCGTATCGCACGTTCACGATGCCCATATGCCGCAGCGCCGGATTCCACGGCGCGGCGAAATGGCTGTAATCGTTCGCGTAATCCGGGTCCACGTCCGTGTCGTAGCTGATCGGCACCGCGCTGCACCGTACCACCGTCTCGCTCTGGCCGTCGCCGTCCGTATCGTAGAACGCGAAGGGGCATTCCGAAATGGGCAACCAGCCGCCGGTCTCCGTGTTGAGCTTGTTCATGTAGATCATGCTGTCACCGTAAGGGTCGCTTTCGAAGAAGCTCGGCCCGCCGTACTCGTAGCCGCTCAGGCTCCACATGCTGCTGTCGTCGTCGAGATCCATGCCGAACCAGCTGTAACGTAGCTCGCTGTCGACGAAGTAGCGGATATCCATCTCGTCGGGATCGTTGTCGCCGTCCGCGTCGATGTAGTCGACCATGCGATCCACCGTCCCGTCCCGGCCGTAGTCCGCGACGTAACAATCCGAATCGCGATCGCCGCCCTCCGACACGCTGCCGTCCTCGTCGTCATCGATGACCCAGACGATGGCGTCTTGCGGTTTGCCGCCGCGATCCTCGAACGTCTCGCGCCGGACCATACCCTTGCCCTCATCGACCTCGAACGATTCGCCCACCTCCAGCTTGGTTGCCTTTTCCCACCACGGCTTTGCGTCGAGGCGAAGCTCGCCGGTTTCGGTTAACGCCGTCTCCTGCATCCACCAGGGACCCTGCCCGCCTTGGCCGAGTTTAAGCGCGTCCGTCTGGCCGTACGCGAACGAAGCGACAAGGAAGCTCAAGGTCAGTGCATTCAACATTCGGTTCATCCATCGTCTCCTACAACGCCTTCGCGTCGATCTTGTCGAACTCTTCCAGCGCGGCGCGGTGGTAGCAGTAGATGTGCCCGTCTTCCGCGCCGACGATGAGGTCGAGTTTCTCGTCGCCGTTCCAATCGTAGGCTTGCGCGGCCGTCGTGTGGCCCGCGAGTTTGCGCCCGGGGAAATCGCCACGCCACACGAAGGCCTCGCCGCCGGTGTTCTCAAACCAGCCCGTGTTTTGCGTGTTGCGGATGAGGTCCATATCGCCGTCGCCGTCCCAATCGACGAGGTGGATCTTCGCGCGGCCGCTCTTGCCGCCTTCGTTTTCATTCAGGCGCAGGGGCTGACCATCCTCGCCCTTGAAGATGCGATCGCCGGGCGCGAACTTCGGCCCGCCCAGCGACCGGAACAGCGACAGGTATCCTTCGTGGTCCACAAGGATAAGGTCGGTATTGCCGTCCTTGTCCCAGTCCATGGCTTGCGGACGCGTCCGCCATTGCACCACGAGATCGGTCGGCCCGGGTTTCCACCAGTTCCACGCGGGATACTTCGGCTCCTCCGGCCACATCACCTCGACCCGCTGCGGCGCGGTGATGCCGCCGCGGTCGTCCGCGATTTCAAAGTATTCGATGCGGCCGATGATGGAGTTGTAAATCACATCCAGATTGCCGTCGCCCGTAATGTCCCCGAGCACCGGCACGGTGTAGCCCCACTTTTCCTCGGCTGGACCCTGAATGCTGCCGTTGTATCCCGCCGTGATGCGGAAAGGCGTGTTCATGATCGAGAGGTCGCGGCCTTCCCGGTACTCGCCGTTGGTCCAGCGGAACAGTTCGATGTACCCGGCCGTGTTGCCGCAATAGAGGTCCCGCGTTTCCGGGTGAATCCACGGCGTCACCAGTCCGCCGGACTTAATCGCCGGGTTCAACTCTTTCAAAAACCGCTCGTCGCTGAAGTGCGGCGCGCCCCGCGACATCCCGCGGTTCAGGCACACGCTCACGCGCCCGTCTTCCGGCCCGATAACGAGGTCCGGTAGTCCGTCCATATTCCAGTCGCACTCGATAGCGACGAACATGCAGAGATCGACGTGCAACTTGCCATTCGCTGTCATGACCGGACGCGGCGCGGCGAGACGCGGCACGGTGCGCGTGCCCACGTTTTCAAAATACGTGAACTCATCGCGGAACTCGCCGCAGATCAAATCCAGATCGCCGTCGGCATCGAAGTCGGCGATGCAGGGTCCTGGCTGACCATACACGTCAATGGGCGTGTCGTCGGCTTCCAGCCGGACGCCCTCGGCGAACTTCGGTTCTTCCGCGGTGCCGATATTCTTGAAGAAATGCACGTAGCCGTGCAGGGGTCCGTTCGTCCAGTTTCCGGTTTCGTCGTAGGCCTGGTCCCAACCGTACTCTTCCCAGTCGTTCGACGCGCCGATGATGTCGAGCAACCCGTCGCCGTCCCAGTCCACCATGCGCGTCTGGAAGTTCCGAAGCTTCTCTTTGGGTTGTTTGACGGGACCTTCCATCTTCTTGCTCATGCCGTTGGCGCGAATGTCGTCGTAGTAGTCATTGCCCGCCATCATGTCGAGCTTGCCATCACCATTGACATCGCCCAGCACGCCCATCCACACGCCGTCGCCTAGCCGTTCGCCCCGCTCAAAGACACCGCTCCGGTTTTGCAGATACACGTAGGTGCCGCTCTGGGGCACGTCGGGGCAACTCAGCACGAGGTCCCAGTCGCCGTCTCCATCCCAATCAACGGGGGAGACGTGGGACCAAAGTCCAAACCCGAGATCCGTCACGACGCTGCTGTGCCCATAGTCGAGCATGTCCTCCGCACCCACAAACACGGGCGGCGCCTGAGGCGCGTCAGGATTCGGCACGATGCGGTACACATGCGGTTGCGTGGCATCATCGATGCGGTTCCAATACACGTACCGCTTGTCGCGGTGCTGTTGGACCTTCGCCCGAATCTGTTCGCTGGTCGCTTCATCGAAGACTGTCGCGGTCAATACGTCAGCGCCTACTTCGTATCGCGCCGGTGCGCTCTGCCACGCCTGGCTGAAGGCCGGGGCTTCCACGCGGATCTGTCCCATCGTCATCAACAACGCGCATAACAACATGAGTCGGCTCCCCTCAATTCTCGCTGCGAAAAGTCCATGGTACCGCATCCGCGGCGCGAGTTAATAGTTGCATCCCGCGCGCAGAATGCCGAAGATGTCGCGCGTGGAATGCGCACGCAGGAAAGGAAAACTGGGTATGATCAGAAAGTGGATGTTCCCCGTCGTCGCGATCAGTGCGATCCTCGTCACGGGATGTGCGACCACCGGCGGAACCGGCGAAAGCCCCAAGGGGTTCATTACAAAGACGATGGATGTAGGTGGCGTCGCCCGTACCTACGTGGTCTACGTTCCCGAGGACTACACGCCCGCGAAGGAATGGCCGTTGGTCGTATTTCTTCATGGCATGGGAGAGCGGGGGAGCGACGGCCTCATCCAGTCCGAGGTCGGCATAGGAACGTCGATTCGGCGTCACAAAGATTGGTACCCCTGCATCGTCGTCATGCCCCAATGTCCGAAGGACAAGATCTGGACCAGTGCCTTCGACCACATCGATGCGGCGATTCAGGCCGCCAAGGCCGACTACCGGATCGACGACGCACGCATGCTGCTGACCGGGCTTTCCATGGGAGGCTTCGGCACCTGGGCCTACGGCGCGCTGCACGCAGACACCTTCGCCGGGCTCATGCCGATCTGCGGCGGCGGACAGGAAGAAGACGCGCCCACTCTCGCCAAGGTACCCATCTGGGTATTTCACGGCCCAGTCGACAGCGTTGTGTCCGCCGACGAATCGCGCTCCATGGTGGAAGCCGTGAAGGCCGCGGGCGGCGAAGTCCGGTACACGGAGTATTCGGAAGTCGACCACAATTCCTGGGATCGCGCCTACGGTGATGCCGATGCCATCGCATGGCTACTCGCGCAGCGCAAGTAAGATGATCGCATAAGAAAGCCGCGAGGCCGATACACTCGGCCTCGCGGCTTCAGGTTCTTTCGACTATCTCGCGACTACACGCCTTCGACCGTCATGGTCGTGACGCGCCAGACGCCGTCGGCTTCTTTCGTCAGCGTGAAACCAAGCGTGGCGCTGCCGAAGGAGGCCATCAATTCGACGGGATAGACACTCGCTGTGTCGCCATCCACCTTTGTCTCGGCCGTTTCCAGCGCGACCTTCGCGCTGTCCAGCGTGCCATCGTTGAAGGCGCCGCTCAGGAAACTGACCATCTGATCCTTGTTGCCGTACTCGTAGTGACTGAACTCATCGGAGATCGCCATCTCAATCAAATCGACGTTCTTGTCCTCCATGCCGGCTTTCCAGTTGGTCAAGGTGGACGTAATGAGTTCCTCGTCAGACGGCCCCTTGGCGCCGGTGGCGCACCCGCCAACCAACACCGAAATCGCGAATGCAGCACACACCGTGAGAATTGCAGTTTTGCGCACGTTCCTATCCTCTCTTCCTTGCACTTGCCCCAAAGTCATTCCGAATCGTTCCGCATCAAAACGGAATTTGCCTTCATACTATACGTAGAGAGTAGGACCGTTGCAACTGGTTCTTTGCAACAGGGAGTGGGTGCGCTCAGCCAGTGACCAGGAAGTCGGAATACCGGTCCGGCACCCGGTTGGGTTTATACACCAGCACCGTCTTGGCTTCCGATGCTTCGTAGCGGATCCCCGTGTCGTCTTCCTCTGTGCGGACGAGGTCCTTGCCGGGTAGACCGATCGTTTCGAGCAGATCTTCGGGGCTGGCGAATCCCCGCGTAAAGCCCGCAACCTCCCGGCAGAAACCGTCACTGGACATGACGAAGTCCAACCCCGTTATCGGTTCCGGCAAGGTCGCGGTTTCCATGCGGTACATGATGCGTCTGGGCGCCGCGGTGGCGGGGTCTTCTCCCTCTGCCGGGCCGCCGCACCAGCCCGTCGGAGAGCCGAGTATTTGAACGATCTCGTCCTCAGACTTGCCTAGGTATTGCACCATGTGATTCTTGGAATGGAACCCACATGAGGAGCACGCAAGTACCAGGCAAACGAGCGCAAACCAACCGAATAATCTCGTAACCATGGCATCAACTCCCGGGCGTTGGGGCGGAAAACCGGGACTTGATCGTGGCGGTTAGGTCGCGGCAAGGAAACAGCGAAATAGCGTGATAATAGCGGTCGAACAAACGAATTGTGCGACGTGTGTTACCCCGGCCTCTGTAAACCGACATGACCATACCCGGATTCCTCCGCACGGTCTCTGATTCCTGCGGTTCGATCCGAAAAAGAACAGAACGCATCGTGGGGCATAGCAACACCCCTCGAAAGTATTATAGCAGAGAAATTCCCGATAATTGCCCTGATTTTGCGGAGGTGGCACCTTATGCGTATGCATATCAATGGGTTGTGAAAGCTGGTATCCTCGGATTATTCGCATTAAATTCGCGATTCTCTACCTGCATCGAGGAGGATTGTCAGATGATCGTTCGACCTTTTGAAGATGCCGATGAGGACGCCGTGATTGAACTGTGGTCGCGCTGCGGACTGCTCCGCCCGTGGAACGATCCCCGAAAAGACATCGCGCGCAAGATGAAAGTACAGCCAGAGTTGTTCCTCGTCGGTACCATCGACGGCAGAGTGGTCGCCACGGTGATGGCGGGGTATGATGGACACCGTGGGTGGGTGTATTACCTCGGCGTGGATCCGGGGTTCCGCCGGCGGGGGTATGCGCGCGGAATCATGAAAGAGGCGGAGCAGCGGTTGCGCGAATTGGGATGTCCAAAAGTGAACCTGCAGGTGCGGCGAGACAACCCCGACGCAGCCGCGTATTACGAACGCACTGGTTTCTCCGAAGAGGATCGAATGAGTTTCGGGAAGCGGATTGAACCGGACAACTAGAGATTTGGAAGGAGAGGCACATGATACGAAATGGGGGAGTGAGAGCTGCAATTCTGACGACAGCTTTGTTCGCGCCGAGCATCGTTATCGCGGACGAAGTGGAAGAGCCGTGGCGCGGGGTTCATGTCATGGCTTGGGGAATCGCGGGTGGTGAAGAGGGACTGCCCGCGCTCAAACGGGCGATCACGGAGGTCCTGGTTCCGCTCGGCGTGAATACCCTGGTCTATGAAGTCGGCTACAACTTCGAGTTTGAATCGCATCCGGACATGCAGTTCGACAAGATCGCGACGAAGGCGGCGGCGCGCGACCTGGCGGCCCACTGCCGCGCCAACGGCATCCGGCTCATCCCGCAGTTCAACTGTCTGGGCCATCAATCCTGGGCGAAACAGAATCTTGTTTTTCCCCTCGTAGCAAATCATCCGGAAATGGAAGAGGTCCCGGATGTGCCCGAATCGGAACGCCCTAAACTGCTGAAAAGCTGGTGCCCACTGCATCCGGGCGTGAACGAGATTGTGTTCGACCTGCTCGACGAGATCGTCGAAGCCTTCGAAGCGGACGCGCTGCATGTGGGCATGGACGAAGTGCTCGTGATTGGAAGTCCGAAGTGTCCTCGCTGCGCGGGGAAGGACCCGGCCGAACTGTTTGCCAAGGCCGTGAACGATCTGCACGGCCACGTGGTCGAGCGGCGAGGCTGGACCATGCTGATGTGGGGTGACCGGCTCCTTGATGCGTCCGTGGAGAATATGGGCAACGGTTGGGAAGCCAGCGACAAGGGTACGGCCCCGGCCATTGACCTTATCCCCACGGACATCGTAATCTGCGACTGGCACTACAGCGTCCAACCCGACTATCCGTCGGTGCGCTTGTTTCAAGAAAAGGGGTTCCGGGTCTGGTCTGCGAGCTACAAGAGTACCGAGGCGACCTTGGCATTGCTTGAATGTGCCCAACGCGACGCGACGGACCGGATGCTGGGCTATCTGGGCACTTCCTGGGTGCTGCAACCAGGATATTTTGCAGAGGCCTTGCTCGGTGAGGGTGAAGGCGATACGCAGGCGCGTAACGATCGCGCGATTCCGGCCGCCGCGGCGCTCAAGGCCGGAATGGAGCGTATGAATCAGTCCGCTATCGCGCGGTAACCAAATCGACGCAGGAAAAACTCAATTCAAGGCTGCACGGTGGAAGGAAGATCAATGGCAAACATCAATGAAATCGCGCCGGATGTGTTCCGCATCAGTGTCTACGTCAAAGACTTCGACTTGCAGTTCAACCACTTCCTTGTGCGCGACGAGGAACCGCTCCTGTATCACGCCGGCATGCGGCGCATGTTTCCCGATTTGCACGAGGCCGTCGCACAGCTCATCGATCCGAAGACGCTGCGTTGGATCAGTTGGAGCCATTTTGAAGTCGACGAGTGCGGCGCCTTGAACCATTGGCTCGAAGCCGCGCCGAATGCCGTGCCCGCGTGCAGCGTGGTCGGCGCCATGGTGAACCTCAGCGATTTCTCCGACCGGCCGCCCCAGGGCTTGGCGAAGGGGGATGTGTTGGAGACCGGCAAGTACCGGTTCCGCTTTCAGCCCACGCCGCACCTGCCCCACGGCTGGGACGCGGGCGCGCTGTTTGAAGAGTCGCAGGGCGTCCTCTTCTGCTCGGACCTCTTTCATCAGACCGGCGAGCGCGAGGCGGTCACGAATTCGGACGACGTGCTCGGCCGCACGCGCGACGCCATGATGCACTACCAGGCCGGGCCCCTGATGGAATACCTGCCCTACACGCGCCACACCCGGCGCTTGCTCGGCGAACTCGCCGCCCTCGAACCGAAGACGTTGGCCATCATGCACGGCTCCAGCTATACCGGCGACGGCGGAAAGCTCCTTCGGGAACTCGACCCCATCCTCAGCGAGGTCTACGGCACCGAGGGAGTGTAGGGGACGAACAAAATTCGAAATCCGAAGCACGAAATCCGAAACAAATTCTAATGTTCAAAATGGCGGATGCACAAAACGGCGCACCCATTTGAATTCCTTTCACCTCTCGGCGCCACGTGTTGCCCGTCCAGGTGGCTTGGGCGTCCTCGCCCAAGGTGAAATCGCCTTGACAGTCTCGGGGTAAGATGGTATCTTACCTCTATGAAGACTACCATCTCCAGCAAAGGGCAAATTGTGATGCCCGTCGAGTTCCGTCGTGAAGACCAAATTGAGACCGGACAGGAATTCGAGATAGAACGTATCAAGCGGGGCGAGTATGTCCTACGACGGAAGACGCCCCCTCGAAACGAAGGACTTATGGACCTCCTGTTGGCTTGTCCGGTGAAGGACTGGTTCGTGTCCGCGGACCGAAGTGAAACGACGGATGACATCCGATCATTAGATATCGAATGACCTATCTCGTTGACGCGAACGTGCTCAGTGAACCGACCCGGATTGATCCGAATCCACAAATCGTCGAATGGCTGTCCGCCAATGAGCGGAATTTCGCGGTAGATCCCATCATTTTGGGCGAGATTCGAATCGGAATACTTTTGCTCCCTCATGGTCGCAAGCGGACGAATTTGACGGAGTGGTTTGACGAGTTGCTGCGCACGATTGAGTGCATTCCATGGGATCACGCTGTTAGTGCCCGCTGGTCGGAACTGGTCGCCTCGCTCCGCCGCAAAGGGCAAACGCTACCCCTTTTGGACAGCATGATCGCTGCGACGGCGTTGTCTCACGACCTTATAGTGGCAACGCGTAACGAAAGTGACTTTCGCCGGGCGGGTGTCAAGGTTCTCAATCCATTTCTGTAGCACTTACTGGCGGAATCCTTACTTTTATCCGCGCAAATCTGCGCCATCTGCGGACGATCCCCGTCTTCAATCGGTGAAATCGGTGCAATCGGTGGACGATCCTCAGATTTCAATCTTCCACGGTTCCCGCATGGGCCTAGCTAGCATCGCGTTCGCTTCGTCGTCGTTCTCGAAGCGTTCCTCGCCAGGGTTCCACCGCAACGGCCGGTTGAGACGCAGGCAGATGTTCCCGATGTGGCAGATGGTCGTCGACCGGTGCGCGATTTCCGGCGGGGCGATGCATTGTTCCCGCGAGCGTACGCAATCCAGGAAGTTCCGGTGGTGCGGATTCCAGTGGGCGTAATCCTCCTGGGCGAAATCCGCGCCTTCCAGCAACGACGCCGGTTCCGCCTTCACGTTCCCGAAATCGTCCACGCTGATCCAGCCTTCGGTCCCCTCGAACTTCACCGCGCGCGGATCGTGATCGTGCATGATGAGCCGCACGCCGTTCGCGTAGGTGCACGTGATGCCGTGATACACGGACGCGTTGAACAGGCTGCCCTTCTGCGGCCAGACCGCCCAGCCCTCGTAGTCGAGCGGGCCCGTCAGTTCCGAGTCGTTACCCCATTGCGCGAGGTCGTTGAAGTGCGCGCCGATATCCGTCAACTGGCCGCCGGAATAGTCGTAGATCCACCGGAACGATCCGAAACAGCGCCGCTCCGTGTAGGGCGCAGAGGGCGCCGGGCCGAGCCACATCTCGTAATCGAACCCTTCCGGCACGGGCTGTTCCGCCGGCGATTCCCAGTCTCGCCCGATGGACAGGTTCGTGTGGATGGTGTGGATTTCGCCGAGCTTGCCACTGCGCGCGGTGTCCACCGCAAACCGGAAGCACGGGATGCTCCGCCGTTGCGTGCCGCTTTGGTAGACGACGTTGTACTTCTTCATCGCCTCCACCACCAGCCGCCCTTCGGCGACCGTCAGCGAGATGGGTTTCTCGCAATAGAGATCCTTGCCCGCCTTCGCTGCTTCGACCGAGATGAGCGCGTGCCAATGGTCCGGCGTGGCGATGAGCACCGCGTCGATATCGTCCCGCGCGATGACCTCGCGCCAGTCCTGCGACAACGTGCAATCCGTGTTGCCATAGGTATCGTCCACGTGTTTCTTCGCGCGCTCCATGCGGAACGTGCCCGCGTCGCACAACGTAATGAACTGCACATCGCTGTGGGCCGTGAAGTTCACGATGTCCAGCGTGCCCATGCCCCCCGTGCCGATGCCCGCCATCACGATGCGCTCGCTCGGCGCCGTCGTATCTCCCAACCCCAACACGCTCGACGGCACCACCTGCGGCCCCACCCAAGCCGCCCCCGCGGCCAGGCTACTGCGTTTCATGAACTGCCTGCGTGATACCGTCTGCGTCATGATGAGACCCTCCCGGTATGTTTCAGGAAGAACTGTACGGCATGTTCCGGATACTTTTCGAATTCGGCGGCGTACTCCGAAGAACTCGAACCATGCGGGGTTTCCGGCCAAGCGGTCTCGACAGCGAACCCCGATTCCTGCAGGCTCTCGGCGAATGCTTGCGCGATACTGAACCGTGTATCCAGCGTGCCGCACATGACAAGAAATGGAACGGCGTTCGCCCCTTCGGCCGCGGGGAGTCCCGCGACGTCGGCTGTCCGGGCGTCGAACAGGTCGCGCAACCGTTCCGGGATCTTCGTCGCGTTCTCGGAATTGGAGAGAAAGGCTTTCGGGTCCCTTACCTCGCCGTATTCCTCGATCAACAGCCGTCCGTCCGGCGTGGTCCACGTTCCCGCCGCGAAGGGCGCGCAGGCCAGCACCATATCGGGATTGGCCAAGGCGAATCGATGGGCAAACTGTCCGCCCATGGAATACCCGTTCAACAGGATTTTCTCGTGCAGTTTGTACGCGGTCCGAACGTCCGCCAGCACCGCCTTGAGAAACGCATCTTCACCCAGCGCGGGAAAGCGGCTCACCTGCTTGTCGTCAGTGATGAACTCCGGCAGGATCAGCAGCGCGGGCAGCCCCGCGTCATCGGCGAGGCGCCGCATCGCAATCGCTTTGGGATTCTCCCGCGCGTTGCCGCCGCCCCCATGCACGACGACCAATGGCCAATATTTCGTCTCCTGATCGAAATCTCTCGGCAAGGAAACGTAGTAGGTCCGCTCGGCGCCATTGAATTCGATGGTGCGCGTCAGCGGAGCGAACTCCTGTGGCTGCGTGACAGGCCCGAGGAAGAACGCGATGAGAATGTTGCATAGTCCGATGATGACAACTGCGCCCACACCCTGCGGAACAGCGCGTCCCGATTGCGAGAATCTCGATGGCGTGCGTCGCAAGCGATCGATGTGCCAGATCATTGATGCGTCATTTCAGCGGCTCGAGAGTTGGTCTCGTCAAACTCGCACGGCTTGATAGATGACGGGCTGATACTTCGGCGGCGGAACGGGCTTCCCCTCCGCGCGAGCCGTCTGCAGCCAAAGCGCTTTGGCCATCTGGACTTCCTCCAACGCCTTCTCTGGCGTCGGTCCAAAGGCCGAACACGCCTCCAAATCCGGTATATCGGCGATGTACCCGTCGTCTTCATCCGAGTAGAAGATGTTGATGTGGTAGTCCTTCATCTGTCTTCCTTGAGTTTCAAGTTGTGTCGCTCGACCCGCTTCAAATGATCTCAATGGGCTGTCGCCGACCGCTGTTATCCTTCCGTGATGACCTCCAAGGAAGTGATACCCACGAAGTCCTTCGCGTTGTGCGTCACCAATGGAACACCATGCCGGACAGCGCAGGCTGCAATCCAAGCGTCATGTAGTGAAATCGGCAGGCCATTGCGTCTTCGCTCCGAAGCGATTCGCGCGTACGTCCGAGCTATCTCGTGATCGTAGGGTACCACGATGTAGTTTCGAAGCTTCTCTTCCATTTCTGCGTGGCGCCTCTGTCCCCAATTCGCGGTCTCTGCCCAGAGAAAAATCTCTCCGACACTGATAAAGGACAGAAAGAGAAACTTCCCGCTGAAATGGCGCAAGTACGGAAGTGCGAAATCGCTGTTCTTGAGCAGATACGAAATAATGTTCGTATCCAACATCACTTTTTGGGAATCCATTTACATCAATCCCCCACGACCCCCGAGTGACGGATTCGGAGTATCTCTTCCTCGAAACCGTCGTCCGAATCCCCTGGCCAGCCACCGAGCAGCGTGTTAACATCAGTCACTGGCTTCACGTCTTGCGCTTGCAACAATTCGTCAAGGGTGGGTGAGTCCCAGAAACTCAGTGAGAGTGGTGTGCCCTGCGGCAAGAGTTCGGTGGCTTCCCCCTCGTACTCTTCTAAGCGCTCGATGTCGTGAATCTTGATGCTGGATATTTTCCCTGTCACCGGGTCTTCCTTTGCTTCACCCACGACGCGCACGTAGTGCAGGATGTCTTCCAACACCTCGTCCTTTTGCTCTTCATCAAATAGACAGAGCACTGGATCGCCGACCGATGGATGCACCCGGCAGCGCGTGCCATGCACTTTGAAGTCCGCCATGAGCAATCGACCCTCGATGGTCCGGATATTTGTCTGCGGTCCTTTGATGCGTTCCTGAATGCGCGCGAAACCCGTTGACGTGTATGCGGCTGTTAACGGTCTTTCACGATGATTCAATGTGAACTCAATCCTCTCGATTCCTTGTGAAAAGAGTGTCCCAGCATCGCGCCAAGCCATCAAGACGCCCGTGTCGAAGCCTGCAGGCATTGACTCACTGGAGTCTTGAGCTGTAGCCAGCCCCGCCATTGCTTTCTCTAGAATCTCGATTCCGAAGTCAACGCCCGGCAGGGATGCCCCAATCTGTCGTCGCTCGAAACCCAACACGGCGGATGGGCTTCCATGTGTTAAAAGCACAAGGTCGAGAGCTACTTCTTCCTTGATGCTCCGGGGTTGCGGTCCCCGTCGAACACTGTCGGTTTCCCCTGTAAGTACTCGCCCTGTTCGTTGCAGGGCTTTTCCGAGATTCTCCAGAAAACGTAGAAGGTGTGCTACGGGTATTCTCCCGGGCCCAACCGCTTTACCTTCGAAGCGAACCGTCAGTAGAGGGTCTTTCTCATTCATGATCACGCCTCCGAATCGTCATTCCGAAAGCCGAGACGGCACAGTTTACGCAATAATAGTATACTTTTGCCCCGTCACCGGTCATTTGTGCTGCTCGCAATCCCGACCCGAAGTTCTTATATCCTTTCCAACGCCACCTCCACAAACCGCACTTGCCTGCGGTTGCGGTCGTAGACGAAGATGAGGGTGCCGTCGAGGACGATGCCGTTGGGGTAGGCGAGCCAGCCGCCGTGGAGGAGATCGGCTTTAATGGACCAGGTGGCGAGTTCGTCGTCGCTGATCCAGAGGGAGAGCGGGTCGCGTTGAATCATCTTGCCGCGTTCGCCGCAGGCGTTGTGGAGGAGGGCGATGCGGGAGTCGTCGAGGCGGAGCAGTTGGATGGACGAGGTCGGGTTGGGGATGTCCGTCTCCCAGGCGTCCGTCCAGGTGCGGCCGTTGTCGCTGCTTTCCGCGCGCCAGAGATAGCCCGCGTTTTCCGCCCGCATGAGCATGACGATGCGGCCGTCCTTGAGTTGCACGCAGGTGGGTTCGAGGAGACCCAGCGGACGGTTCGCGATGCGCCCGTACTCGGTCAGCCCAGTGCCATCTTCGTTGGGCGTGATGTAGACGCTCGTCCCGTGTAAGAAGCGCAGGAACTTGCTGGGCATGCCGGGGTCGCCGTTCGCGGGCGGCACGGCGAGGGCTTCGGCTTCGGTTTTCGCGTTGAGCAGATCCCACACTGAGCCCGTCAACGGGGTCTCCCGCTGGTCAAAGAACGAGCCCGCGAAGACGTACTCGCCGTTTGCGAGTTGGATGGGTCCGCCGACGGCGGCGTGGGTGTCGTGGACGACGAAAGGGTCCGGCGGTCCCCAGGTGTGCCCGTTATCCGTGGAGACTCTGCGCGTGTAGAACCACTGCGTATATTCCTTCTCCGCGGGCCATTGGGCGGCGAAGGCAATGAGGCGCCCGTCGCTCGTCGGCCAGATGGCGGTGCAGGCCCCGGCCATCTCCCCCGCGGCGATGAAGATCTCCGGTTCACTCCACGTCTTGCCCCGGTCCGTCGACCGCGCCATCAGCACGTTGTTGTCTGTGGACGGTTCCGAATCGCCGCCCGACAGCCACCAACAGAGCAGATCGCCGTTCGGCGCTTCCCGCACCGACGCCCCGCAAGCAAGCCGGTACAGCACACCCTCGTGCTCCCAGCCGGCTTCTCCGTCGAAGATCACAATCTCGCGAACGGACGGATGGTCTACCGCGTTTGGGCTAGCGGCCAAACCGGCCATGCAGATGCCCAAACCGAAAAGAGTCCTCGACAAATTCAGAATCATATTCGCTCCTAAAGGGATAGCCAAGGCAAAGCTCCGTCATTGTAGCAAGGGATATTCCGTGCCACGAATCCAAAGCAGTGACGAAACCTGGTCAGATAACGGCGCTGTCCCACTTTGGAGCGCGCGTGGCAGTTTCAGCGTAGTCCCGTATAATTTCTTGACAGGTTCCCTGCGCATGTCTAGAATTTGAGGTATAATGATTGGGCAAGAGTACTTGCGACAGGGCTGCGCCCTGCGGCATGGAGCGAATCGGGATGCCAGGGTTTACCTATCTCGCCGTCATGCTGGGTGTTATCGCAGTGATCGCCGTCGTGGTGATCCCGTCTCTCTTGCGCAAGAAATGTCCAAGTTGCGGCACGAGGAACTCACTTGACGCAAGGGTCTGCTCCAGTTGTGGTGGCCCATTCCCGGGGGAGGGATAACCTGGGATCTTCCACGGCAGAGGGTAGAGCAGAGTCGGGTGTCTTTGGGGGCGTGCGAACGCCCGAAAACCATATGAGGTGGAAATCGTGGCTACGATGATTAACTGTCCGTACTGCGGAAAGCTGACGGATCCCCAACTCGACAGTTGCGTGCACTGCGGGGGATTCCTGAAGAAGCAGGGCGGCGGACCCCAGCGGAAAACCTCGGGGGCCAGCCAGACTTGCCCCTCCTGCGGCGCCTTGGTGCGCGACGGCGACATTATCTGCGTGGCCTGCGGCACCAACCTCCTGACGGGACAGAAGATCGCCGAAGAGCGCAAGAAGGCGGTGGCCGCCGAACCGCGAAGTCCGGCCACGATGATCATCGCGGTTATCGCGGCCGTGATCATCGTCATCCTCGGCATTGTTGCGATCGTTCTGCTGACGCGCGATCCTGTGGCGCGGGCTCAGAAACTCGACGCAGCCGGCCGGAGCACAGAAGCGATTAGCCTCCTGGAAGTTCACGTTTCCAAAAACCCGGACGATGCCCGGGCGCAGTTTGCCTTGGGGCGTTTGTTCTACGGGATGGGCAACTACCAGCCTGCGGCGCAGGCCTTTGAAGCCGCGCTCGATGCGGACCCGGCCAATCGCCAGTCGGGCCTGTTCGCCGTAATGAGCTATGGCGAACTGGGGGGCGACGCGAGCCGTGGCGAACAGATCCAAGTGCTGGAAGCCATGGTGGAACATGACCCCACGGACGCAGAAGCCCTGCATCTGTTGGGCTTGGCGCGCGGCACCCAGGGAGACTATTTGGGGCAAGTGGACGCCTTGCGGCGGTCCCTTGAGTATGCGCCCACCGATACCGAAGTGGCGGCAGACCTTGGCGTGGGTCTGGCTCTGGACAAGCAGTATCCCGACGCGGAACAACAGTTGAAGTCGGCCTTGTCGGCAAATCCGGAAGGCGGGGATATTCTCGCTGCGTTGGGTCATCTCTCCGGGCTTCGCGGTAACGACTCGGAAGCCGCCGAGCAGCTTCGCACGGCCATCCAGCAGGGGACCGCGTTGGAGAACGAGTCATTGACGAGGTTAGGCCTGTTGGCGATGAAGGAAGGCAAGACGCCCGAGGCGCGTGTGTTTTTCAGCCAGGCGCGGGAAAACGGCGCCGACGATCCGGTGACCGTTTATTTTCACGCGATCTGTCTCGCGGAGCAGGGGTTGACTCCGGGCGCCAGCGAGGCCTTCGACGAATTGTCGCGTACCTCGAGCCCGTTTGCGACCAAGGCCGCGATCCAGTTGGCGCGCATTCGCCTCGAGAATCAGGAGCCGGATCGTGCGTTGGAAGCGCTGAACCGGGTGTCGGTGAATCTTGAGGGCACGGCCTGCGCCGAATTCCAGACCGTGCGTGGGCGGGTGCATGTTGCGCTTGGCGATACGGATACCGCGATGGACGCATTCCGCGCCGCGGGCAAGTGCGATCCAAATTACCCGCCGGTGCATCTGGAGAACGGGCTGCTGCAGGTTCAGCGCGGGAACATATCTGAAGGCGTGCGCGAGTTGCAGCGCTATCTCGATCTTGTTGATCCGGAAGATCCTGGCGTTGGCGCTTCCGCCGTTCAAGGGCTTATCGAGCAATTGAAGCAGTCCGGACAGTCCGAGGTGCCACCAACGAGCGCTTCCGTATAGACGCATATGCAGGGAGATTTCACATGAAGTGGTTTCGATTCGTACTGCTCGTCGCAGGGCTGACTCTTTGCCTGGCACCGCTCGCAAACGCCTGGGGTCCAAAGGCCAGTGTTGCGATCGTGACCACGGCCTCTCGACTCATCTCCAAAGAGACCGGTGTGCCCCTGGCTAATCTCGACAAAGACATTCGCCGCGGGGCCGGCGTTGCGCTTGAGAGCCGGGCGTCACTGGTTCCGGGCGCGGAGATCAACGCGCTAAACGCGATCGAGTCTCAGATGTACCTTCTCCAGGCGGTGCGGGGTTCGCGGGTGGATCCCTATTTCGCGTACCGGCTCGGCGTGCTGGGTTCACTGGTGGCAGATGTCACCGCGCCCCTGTACAATGCGAACCCGACGTATCGTGAGCGGTACCACGCGGACGTGGACGCGAACATCGAGCAAGTTCCCTTTCAGAGTAAGCCGCGCGTGCGGGTGGCGCCGTCGGCCTACTTCGGCGATATCATTGCCGCGGCCCAGGCAAGGGAAGACCTGATTATCGAAGACTACAAGGCGGGGGTGGGCTTCGCGGGCGTCGCCGGTACGGCCCTTTCCGAAGATGCGAGCCGGTCCGTGAACGCCGTGGCCGACGTGTTTCAGACTGTGCTTCGTGGGCAAGTTACCGTGGCGAATATCTCGCAAAGCGAGATTCGGGAGTACATCCTCGACGCCATCGAGTTCTACATCTCCCGTGATAACGACGCAGAAACCGACGCCGCGTACAACAAGCTCATGGATCTTGGTGTGACGACCGTCGACCTGCAAAAGCAGATCGGCGACATGTTCTACGACGCGGAGAAGTTTGAGCGGGCCATGGTCGAATACAAGGCCGTCCTCGCGGAAGCTCCGTCCCGGCGCGACGTGATCGAACGCATCGCCGACTACTATGTGCGCCGTGGCGATGAGGCCCTCGCGGACGAGGAACTTGAGGCGGCCCTGGAAGCGTACAACGACGCGTTGGAAGCCGATATGCTTCACCCTACGGCCCAGTCGAAAAAACTCGAAGCCGAAGGGATGATTGCGGCGCGAGACGCACGGCAGGAGGAGGCCCGGCAAGCGATCGGTCAAGCCGATGATCTTCTCCGGCAGGCGGATCAACTGGTATTCAAGAAGGAAAATACGGAAGCATTGAGACTCCTGCGGCAAGCCCGGGACACCTATAGCGGCGTCTCCGACGAGTTTGCGAACGAGGCGCGATTGGCGCGCGCCGGGTTGCTGCGCGCCACCGAGCAGATTAACGAACTGCAGCGGAACGTGGTGTCGAACGCCGGAAGCCTGAGCGGGCTTGGCGCCATGAGCGCCGTTCGTGCAGAAGCGGCTGCCGCGGCGGAAGCGGTAGATGATGCCGCGTTGCGGCATCTGGTGGAAGATCAGTTCCAGGAAGAACTCGAAGAGCTACGAGCGCTGAACATCGAGCCGTAGCGTCGGAATTGGATTGCGGATTCAACGAGGCGGCACCGCGTGCCGCCTCGTTTTGCATACTGGGGAACTCGATTGGAGGCTTTGCTCATGGCACAGAAATACCGCAGCGCGCTCTCACTTGTCCTTGGACTCCTCGCGGTGTCCGCCTTTGGGCAGGCCCCACAACCGGAATCGGTCACGGTGGCGATGCGCGACGGCACGAAGCTCGCCACCGATATCTACCGACCCGAAGGCGATGGACCCTTCCCCGTCGTGTTGGCACGAACGTACTATCCCCGGAAGATGGGCGCGGGCTTTGGGGCCGTTCTCACGGCGAAGGGCATGGTCTTCGTCATCCAAGACAATCGCGGGCGCGGCGATAGCGAAGGCGAAGACCGCGTTTTTCAAGATGACGGCTGGGGCGAGCACGAAGACGGAGAGGATACGGTCCTGTGGATTCGCGAGCAGGATTGGTGCAACGGCGAGGTCGGCACCTTCGGCATGTCGGCTCTCGGCGTGACCCAGTACTTGCTGAGCGGTACGGGCGTCAAGCTGGACGCTCAGGCGGTTTGGGTGGGGTCCGGCGATTTCTACGGGCAAATGTCGTATCGCGGCGGCGTTTTCCGGAAGAATATGATTGAAGGATGGACCGCCGCTAACAATTCATCGCACATCGTGCCGGTGTGGAAGTCGCATCCGACGGACGACGCGTTCTGGAAAGGGTTCGATTCCGACGCCCGCGCGGCGCAAGCCACGGCGCCTGCCCTGCACATCGGTGGATGGTGGGACATCTTCTCCCAGGGGACCATCGACGCGTTCGTGTCGCGACTGCACCACGGTGGCGAGGACGCCAAAGGGAATCAGCGCCTGGTCATGGGCGCGTGGACACACGGCGGCGCGCCGGACAATAAGGTGGGGGAATTGCCGTTGCTCGACAACAACAAGTTTGACATGAACGGCGCGTCCCTCGAGTTTCTTGGACACTGGCTACAAGGTACCGAATCGGATCTTGTCGAGGGCCCGGCCGTCCAGTACTACACGGTCGGCGATACCTCCGACCCCGATGCACCGGGCAACGAATGGCGCACCGCGGACGACTGGCCGCCTTTCGAAACGGCCGAGACTCCGCTGTATCTCGCGGGCGACGGCCAGCTGGCTTGGGAAGAGCAGAAGGCAAAGCCGGTTACCTTCACGTATGACCCCGCGGACCCCTGTCCGACCCGGGGCGGGACGAATCTGATCTTGCCGGCGGGTTCCTTCGATCAAAGCGACCTGGCGGAACGCCCGGATGTAATCGCATTCGCGACCGAACCGCTGGAAACGCCGATCGAGATCACGGGACGGGTGAAGGTGCGCTTGTTCGTTTCAACTGACGCTCCGGACACGGATTTCACCGCGAAGCTGCTCGACATCTATCCAGATGGCCGCGCCATGCAGATGCTGGATGGCATCCAACGTGTGAAGTTCCGGAATGGTTTTGACAAAGCGGATCCTTTGGAACCCGGAAAGGTCGGCGAACTCGAAATCGATCTCTGGTCTATCAGCCTCATCGTCAACAAAGGCCACCGCATCGGCCTTCACGTGTCCAGCAGCAATTTCCCCGCCTTCGAGATCAACCCCAACACCGGCGAGGATTTTCCTTCCGAAGGCGGCGAACTGCGGAAGGCGGTCAATACGGTGTACATGGATGCCGAGCACCCCAGCGCGGTCCTGCTGCCGGTGCGGCCGGCCGAGTAAGCCCTGATGACTCGCCTGCCCGTACTCGCTCGGTCGATGACCGCGCGAGGTCTTCGATGAGACAGTGCAGCGGATGTTGTGAAGTCACGGGCTGCGTGGAAGGGAATGCCGCGCTCGTCGAGCGCGGCACTACGATTCGGCTTCTACAGATGCTCCCGCGCGTAGGCGACGGCGTTCCGGAAGACCGGCAGGCCGGCGCCTTCTTCGGGGAGGTTTTCGCGGTACCAGCGGGGGTGATGCTGGCGGACAATGTTGGCTTCGGGGTGGGGCATGAGGCCGAAGATGCGGCCGGTAGCGTCGCAGATGCCCGCGATATCGTCTTGGGATCCGTTGGGATTGCCGGGGAATTCGCCGTGGGCAGGGGAGCCGTCGCGGCGGCAATAGCGCAGCGCGATGTGGCCGCCGGTTTTCAAGGCGTCCAGCACGGCAGCGTCGCGCGCGATGAACTTCCCTTCGCCGTGTCGGATCGGCAGTTCCAGGCGCGTGACGCCGTTTAGCCACACGCATTTCGTGTTCGGGTCGGTCTTCAGCGAGACCCAGCGGTCCTCGAAGCGGCCGGAATCGTTGTGGGTGAGCGTCACGTCCTGCCGGAAATCGCCGTCGAACATGGGCAGCATTCCCATCTTGACCAGCACCTGGAATCCATTGCAGATGCCGATGACGAGTTTGCCGTCCGCGACAAATTGCCGCAGATGTTCGCCCAACGCATAGCGCAACCGGTTCGCAAGGATCTTTCCCGAGGCCACATCGTCGCCAAAGGAGAAACCTCCCGGCACCGCGAGGATCTGATAGCGCTCGAGGCGCTTGGGATCTTCGCGCACGTCATTGAGATGAACGCGCTCCGCAGTCGCGCCCGCAATATTCAAGGCATGGGCGGTCTCGTTGTCGCAGTTGATGCCGAATCCCGTCAGGACCAGCGCATGAATGGTTTTGCTTGACACCGTAGGATCACTTTCCGATTACCAGCGGAGTGGCCGCTGCCATGCTTCTTTGAGATCGACCAGGGATGCCTCGTCCTCGAATCCGTCTTGACCTTTGATTCGGAAGAGCGTTTCCGGGATGACAACACCGAGGCGCGTGTGCGGAAGACCGCTCATGGTCGATTCGAATGCGGGGGCGTGCTTCTTTGGGACCGTCACCACAAAGCGGCTCTGGGATTCGCTGAACAACGCAACCACGTTGCTTTCGAGTCCCAGGGGCTTGAGATCGAGCTGCATGCCGAAGCCGCCTGCGAAGGCCGATTCGGCCAAGGCCACACCCAAACCGCCGTCGGAACAGTCGTGGCAGGAGGCCACGAAACCTTCTACGATGGCGGAAGAGAGCGCCGCGTAGAGTTTCCGCGCCGCCTTGGGATCGACAGTGGGCACGTTCGTGCCAAGTTGGCCGCGCAAGGCAAGATACTCGCTGCCGCCCAACTCGTTTTTGGTCTCGCCCACCACGTACACGAGATCGCCGGGCGTCTTGACGTCCATGGAGATGACCTTGTTGACGTCCTTCAAGACGGCAGCGGCCGTGAAGAGAACCGTCGGCGGGATCGAGATCTTGGTGTCGCCGATCTTGTAGTCGTTCTTCATGCTGTCTTTGCCGCTGATCAAAGGGATGTCATAGGCGGTACACACGTCGTAAAGGGCCTGGCAACAGCGCACCAACTGCGCGAGTTTATATTCGCCGTCAGGTGTCTTTTCGCTCTGCACGGGGTCGGGCCAACAGAAGTTGTCGAGTCCCGCGATGGTGCCCAGCTCCGCGCCAACGGCGATCAGATTGCGTACAGCCTCGTCGATGGCACAGGCCATCATGGCGTAGGTGTCGATGTCGCTGTACTTGGGCACGATGCCGCAGGCCACTGCGATGCCGCGGTTGGATTCCGGAACGGGCCGAATGACGCCCGCATCGCCAGGTCCGTCGTGACCGATGCCCTGGAACTGTTTCAATACGCTCTGCGCCAGCACTTCGTGGTCGTACATGCGCACGAAGGTTTCTTTGCTGCACACGTTGAGCGAGCCGAGCACCGCTTTGAGATCGGAGATGAGATCGCTGTCCTTAACGACCACCTCCGGCTTCAACGCGGGCGGATTCCAGACCGCCTTCAACTGCATCTTGGGCACGCCATTGTGGAGGAAGTCCATGTCGAGCGCGCCGATGAGCTTGCCTTCGTAGTGGCACTCGAGGCGTCCCGTCGCCGTGAACGTGCCCACGACTGTGGCCTCGACCTCGCGCCGACGCGCGAGATCCATGAAGGATTCGACCTTCTCCGGCGGCACCGAAAGCGTCATGCGCTCCTGCGCTTCGGACAGGAAGATCTCCCAGGGTGCCAGGCCGGGGTACTTGAGCGGAGCCAAATCCAGATGAACCTCCGCGCCGCCCGGTTCCTTTGCCATTTCGCCGATGCTGGACGACAAACCGCCCGCGCCGTTGTCGGTGATGCAATTGAACAGTCCGAGGTCCCGCGCCTCCATGAGGAAGTCTGCCATCTTCTTCTGCGTAATGGCGTCGCCGATCTGCACCGCCGTGGCGGGCGAACCTTCGTGCAGTTCCTCCGACGAGAACGTCGCGCCGTGAATGCCGTCTTTCCCGATGCGGCCGCCGCACATGACGATGCGGTCGCCGGGTCGCGCGGCTTTTTCGTGACTGGGTCTGCCGGCCACCTCGGCAGGAATGATGCCGCCCGTGCCGCAAAACACGAGGGGTTTGCCAAGGAATCGCTCGTGAAAGACAATGGCGCCGTTGATGTCGGGGATGCCGCTTTGGTTGCCGCCGTCCTTGACGCCTTGGTGCACGCCCCGCAGGACGCGCCGCGGATGCATCAGCCGCGGCGGTATCTCGCCGTCGTGATAAGGCGAAGCGAAGCAGAATACGTCGGTATTAAAGATACAACGGCACCCAAGGCCCGCGCCGAGCACGTCGCGATTGACGCCGACGATGCCCGTAATCGCGCCGCCGTACGGATCGAGCGCGGACGGGCTGTTGTGGGTTTCCGCTTTCAGGGCAAAGTTCCAGTTCTCGTCGAATTTGATGATACCGGCGTTGTCGTGAAACACACTGACCAGCCAATCGACGCGCTTGGCCACATCGTCGGTGGTCGCTTTCACGTATGTCTTAAACAGACTGTCGATCGTCTTGACCGATCCGTCGCTGTCGACAAACTCAATGGCGGCATTGAAGATCTTGTGTTTGCAGTGTTCGGACCACGTCTGCGCCAGGATTTCCAGTTCGATGTCGGTGGGCCGCTCCGGCAGACCCTGCGCCTCTCGCGCCTTCCGCACCTCCGGATTCGCGTAATAGGCCTGAATCGCCTTCAACTCCGGCAGATCGAGCGCGAGCATGCGGTCGCGGCTCAACGCGAGCAATTGATCGTCGGCGAGATCGAGATGGACGGTCGCGACTTCCACCGAGCTTCGGTCTGTAACGATCGGGAGACCGAGAAGCGATTGGCCGGAAAGCCCAGCGAGTTCGTCCTTCGACTTTACGACCCAGCGTTGAATGAGTTCGTTGGCAAGTAGATCGCGCGCCATGCGCTCGCACGTTTCCCGGGAAACGTCTCCGGAGACGGCGTACAGTGTGGATTTGTAGACCGCTTCTCCCGGTTCCAGCGCCCGGCCCAGGGTATCTGCGATGCCTTCCGCGGAACTCTTGCCCACGTTGTCCGTCACGCCGGGCCGGAATCCAACCTCGATGACAAAATCGCATTCATTCACGAGAGAACCGTTCAAGACCGATTCCTGGATTACGGGATCGGTGAATAGCTCAGTTCGAACCTTGTCGAGTTCGTGCTCGGCGAGGCCGGCGTGAATCGTGTAAACGTCAATTACGCGGACGCGATCCACGTGGATATCCAAATCCTCGGCCAATTGCGAGCGCACGGCAGCGCCCGCGGGATCGGCGAGGTCTTTCCGCATGCCGACTTCGATGCGGTGGGATGTCTCCAATGCGGGAGTGCTACTCGCCAGCGGCATAGCGCACGCTCCCCGTGTAATGCACGCCCGTCTTGCCTTCGACCACGCGCCCGATGACGGTCCCATCGCTGCCGGCCTGGCTGAGCGCGCGGAGTGCCTTTTCTTCGTCCTCTTTGCCGACCACAATCAGGTAGCCCATGCCCATGTTGAAGGTGCGTAGCATCTCACGTTCTTCGACGCCGCCCTGCTCCTGAAGAAAACGAAACACGGGAAGCGCCTCCCAGGTATCAAGATTGATCTCCGCGCCCAAGTTCTTGGGTAGCGCTCGTGGCAAGTTGTCGGTAATCCCGCCGCCGGTGATATGAGCCATGCCTTTCACGTCGACGATCTTCATGAGAATACGAACCAGCGTCGCGTAACTCTTGTGGGGTTCCAGCAAGGCTTCGCCCACCGTACGGCCCACGCCCGGCATGGCGTCGTCGCAGGTAAGCCCCGCGACTTCGAAGCAAATCTTGCGGGCCAAACTGTATCCGTTCGTGTGGAGCCCGGTGGACTTCAGTCCGATGATGACGTCGCCGGGGATGATCCGCGTGCCGTCGATAATCTTCTTGCGATCGACGATCCCGACAATCGTCCCCGAGATGTCGTATTCGCCCGCGTAGTACATCCCCGGCATCTCGGCCGTTTCGCCGCCGATGAGCGCGCAACCCGCGTAGCGGCACCCCGCCGTCAACCCGCGAATGACCGCGACGACGACGTCGGGTTCGAGGGCGCCGAAGGCAAGGTAGTCGAGGAAGAAAAGTGGGCGGGCGCCCTGAACGAGAATATCGTTGACGCAATGGGACACCAGGTCGATGCCGATGGTGTCATGCTTGCCGGTCATGAACGCGATCTTCAGCTTGGTGCCGACGCCGTCGACGCTGGATACCATTACTGGATCTTCCAGGCCTTTCAGGTCGAGGCTGTACATGGCCCCAAAGGTCCCGATGTCACAAAGGACCCGGTCGTCGAAGGTCTTATTAACGAGGTCCTTGATTTGCCGCACGGCTTCGTCCGCGGCATCAATATTGACGCCGGCGTCCCGATAGCTGAGGCCCTTCTTTTCGGTAGTCATGGCACACTCCACAAACGCAGGTTGGATACGCCCCCACGATACGGCATGCCGTAGGCATTAGACAAATGAAATGTTATGATAAGATTGATTCAAAAAATGAATGGAGCTGATGATGACACTGGAAGCATTGCGGCAGTTTCGGGCTTTGGTCGAATCCGGAAGTTTCCGGGTGGCGGCGGAACGGGTGAATCGCTCGCAACCCGCTGTGAGCCATCAGCTTAAGGCTTTGGAGCGCGAGCTGGGACACCCGCTGCTGGACCGCCGGACCTGCCAACCTACGCCTGCGGGTAAACGATTATACGAGCGAGCCTGCGCCCTGCTGGGCGACATGGAGTCGCTTCAGCGGGAAATGAGCGAGTTTGACGAGACCCGCGTGCGCGAACTTCGTTTGGGCACCAGCGACACGACGGCCCTGTATGTCCTGCCTCCCGTGATCCGGCGCTTTGCTGAAGCGATGCCGTATACCCGGCTGACCATCGTGAACCGGTCCACGTCGGCAATCGCCGACCAAGTGGCCCGCGCCGAGCTGGATTTGGGAATTGTCACGCTACCCACCGGCAAGGCGAACCTGGAAGAGCGCGAACTGTTCCGGCAGCAACTCGTGCTCGTATTGCCGCCGGGGCACGCGCTTCGACGGCGCCGCCGGGTCGAATTGGCTGATCTGCGCGATGAGCAATTCTTGTTGCTGGACGCCCAAACCCGCACTGGGACGCTCCTGCGGGACCACTTCCGGGCAACAGGATTCGAACCCCAAGTCGTTCTGGACACCGGAAGTTTTGAGGTTATCAAGCGATACGTTGCGGAGGGCGTGGGCGTCTCCTTCCTGCCAAAAACCGTAATCACACCTCAGGACCAGGCTCTGGATACCGTCGCCGTGCCGGGCCTTCCCGAAGTGTCGATCGGGGTAATCCGTAGAAAGGGCGTGTACCGGACCGTTGCCGAAGAAGCGTTCCTAAAGTGCCTGGCGTGAAGTGCCAGGAATCCGCCGTGGCGAAATGGTGTTCCCCTTCATCGGGCGCACGGACGCCGCTGTGAACCGGCAATTCTCATCTGTTACCATGCGCCCGCATATTTGGCCCGTTTTTAGCTGCGGGACGAGCTGTTTCCCAGAAGCCGATGGAGTACGTTGTACCGTATGAGAGCAATCGCGGGGTTTTGGTTTTTTTATGTAGTGCTATGTCTGAGCGTGGTGGCGCAGGGTCCCCCCCCGGCCAAAGTCACCGTTGCTGACGTGGAGGAGGGACTGCTGACACCGACCGCGGTCCACAAGGGCACGGTGTTTTTCAAGGAAGTCTCCAATCTGGCGACCGAAGTCGACGGCATCGTGGAGGAAGTCCGTTTCGAGGAAGGGCAGCACATCGATGCCGGCAAGCCCCTGGTGCAACTGGACCACGTATTGCTCGATGCGGAGCTGGATGCCGCCAAGGCGCTCGTGCAGCAATACGGCGCGCAACTGGATCAGGAAGAGGCTCGCCTGGAACGCGCCAAGACCCTGCTCGCGGATGAAGTCACCACGCCACAGGAGTATGACGACATCCGGTTTACCGTCGAATCCATTGCCCATCGCGTGGACGCCGCGAAAGCGGAAGTGGCGCGGCTCGAGCGCACGATAGCGAAGAAGACGATTCACGCCCCGTTCAACGGCGTGATCGTCGACCGCATGGCGGAACTGGGCGAGTGGAAACGTGAAGGTGACGCTATTGCCGTCTTTGCCCGCGATGATTTATTCGACGTAATCGTCAACGCGCCGGAAGAAGATCTTCAGTGGGTTCGCGACGGTATGACCGTGGACATGAACGTGGCAGGCCGGTCCTTGACGGGCACGGTCGCAAGCATAATCCCCCGCGGCGACAGCACAATGCGCACGTTTCCGATCAAGATCCGCGTGAC
Source organism: Candidatus Hydrogenedentota bacterium (assembly GCA_045863335.1). Taxonomy (GTDB): domain Bacteria; phylum Hydrogenedentota; class Hydrogenedentia; order Hydrogenedentales; family SLHB01; genus JAHDWY01. Next base: position 27,333 of record BTVY01000044.1, read on the forward strand.
GGACGTGGAAGGGCTCCTGGAGTTCATGTCGGCGGACGTGCGGCTTCCGAGTGGGGAAGAAACTACGTGCACCATGGTGCCCCGCGACGCGGTGATCCTGAACGGGAACGAGTACGTTTTGTTTGTGGTCCAGGATAATGCTGCCATGCGGATGTCCGTAAAGATCCTCGGATACACCGGGTCGCAAGTTGGCGTTGCCGCCGAAGGTCTTACTCCGGGAATGCAGGTCGTTACCAAAGGCAACGAGCGGCTTCGCGACAGTCAACCCGTAACGATCATTCAGCCGTAAGCTACCGTGAGTTTTTGAATCCATGGATATCATTCGATTCTCCATCCGAAATCCAGTGACCGTTCTGGTGGGCGTCATTCTTATCGCCCTCTTCGGGCTGATATCGCTGCAGTCCATCCCAATACAACTGAGTCCCAATGTGGAGCGCCCGGTGATCACCGTATCGACGGTGTGGCCGGGTTCAACTCCGTACGAGATCGAACGCGACGTCGTAGAGGAGCAGGAGAAGGTCCTCAAGGGCATCCCCAATCTGTACGAAATGGAGAGCGAATCGTCGAACGGCCGCAGCGAAGTGACGTTGCGCTTCGACATCGGGACCGATATCGACAACGCCCTGCTCCGCGTTTCCAATAAGCTCGCGGAGGTGCCTGAGTATCCCGAGAACGTGGACAAGCCCATCTTGAACGCCTCCGGCGCGCAGACTTCGCCCGTCATGTGGATCGTGTTGAAAACCCGGGAAGACAATCCTCGCGATCCCTATTCGTACCGCACGTATCTCGAGAACGACGTGCGCCAGTATCTGGAGCGCGTGGATGGCGTGGCGGACCTCTTCATCGGCGGCGGCATCGAGTCCGAAATGCATGTCAAGGTGGATCCCCGGAAGCTCGCGGCCCACGGTTTGACTATTGACGCGGTGGTCAACGCCCTGCGCAACGAGAACGCCAATATCTCCGCCGGTAACCTCGAAGTGGGCCGGCGCGACTACCGCGTGCGCACGGTGGCGGAGTACCGTTCCACCGAGGACATCGAGAATGTGATCGTGTTGTCGGACGGGCAGCGCGACGTGCGCGTGGGCGACCTGGCCACCGTCGAGTTCGGGTTTCAGAAGCTCGAAACGCCTATGATCAGCAATGGCAGGAAGGGGATCTCCATTGGCGTGCGGCCCGAACCCAACGCCAATGTGCTCGAATTGACCGACGCCATCGAGGTGGTCATCAATCAACTGAATGAGGGGAAGCTGAAAAACGAGAACGTCTACCTCGACCTCGTCAACGAGCAGCGGCCGTACATCCGCGGTGCGATAGATCTTCTCAAACAGAATATTGCCATCGGCGGCGTGCTCGCGGTGATTGTGCTGCTCATCTTCCTGCGCAGCATCACGCCGACGATCGTCGTGTCCACGTCCATTCCCATCAGCATCATCGGCACCTTCATCCTCATGCGCGCCGCGGGCAGTACTTTAAATGTTGTGAGCCTTGCGGGCATTGCTTTCGCCGTCGGCATGCTCGTGGACAACGCCATCGTGGTGCTTGAGAACATCGACCGCCACCGCAGGATGGGCAAGAACCCCGGGGATGCCGCGTACGACGGCGCGCGGGAGGTCTGGGGCGCCGTGCTGGCGTCGTCGCTGACAACTGTTGCGGTTTTTTTGCCCGTGGTATTTCTGGAAGACGAAGCGGGGCAGTTGTTCAAAGACATCGCCATCGCCGTGTCGTGCGCGGTGACCTTGAGCTTGATCGTCTCCGTAACGGTTATCCCGATGTTTTCCAAGAAGCTCTACGCGCTCAACATCGGCAAGGGCAACGAGGGCGCAACCAAAGCAGCGCGAAGGATCTTGCGCCGTATTGGCGCTGCATCGAGCGCGGCATTCATGGGCACGCTGGGCCTGATCATGCGAAACGTGGTGACCCGTCTCGCGACCATCGTGATTCTATCCCTGGGCGCCGTGATTGCCGCCTACTACATGACGCCCAAGATGGAGTATCTGCCCCAAGGCAACCGCGACTTGATCATCAATGTCTTAATCCCCCCGCCGGGGCTTTCTTTCGAAGAGCGGCAGAAAATCGGCGAAGATCTGTTTGCCTTCTTCGAACCGTACTACGAGCCGGGCTATGAAGGGTATCCCGGCATACGCAATGGATTCTACGTCGGCCGCCAGCAGGCGTTGATTCTCGGAATCGTCAGCGCGAACCAGGCGCGGACCAAAGAACTCATTCCGCTGTGCCAGAGGGCGCTCGCGGACATTCCGGGCGTATTCGCCATCACGAATCAGGCGAGCATCTTCCAGACCGGCTTGGGTGAAGGGCGCACGATCACGGTCGACATCAGCGGAGGCAGCATTGAAGAACTGGTCGGCGTGGGCGGGGCCATGTTCGGCATGATCCGCGAGAGCATACCCGAGGTGCAGGTGCGCCCCGTGCCGTCATTGGACTTGCTGTTTCCGGAAGCGAATTTCATCCCCGACCGCGAACGGCTGCGCACGGTCGGTATGAATGCGCGGCAGTTCGGCGTGGGGATCGACGTGCTCATGGATGGCCGGGACATCGGCGACTTCAAGCAAGAAGGCGAGAAGAAGATCGACCTTATCGTGAAGACTGCCGAGTCAGAGATACAAACGCCTGAAGAACTCTATAGCGCGCTCATGGCGACGCCGACCGGAGAGTCCGTGCCGGTGTCGTCTCTCGCGACGATGGAGAAGACGACGGGTCTCACGCAGATACGCCATCTCGAACGGAACCGGACAGTCTCGCTTCAGGTGACGCCGCCATACTCGATCACCATTCAAGAGGCCATGGAAATTATCGATACCGAGATCGTACCCGCGCTGCGGGAGAAGGGCCTTTTGGACAATGTAGACATCGGCATGAGCGGGACCGCCGACCGGCTCACCGAAACGCGGAGGGCTCTGCAGATGAATTTCGTCCTAGCCGCGGCCATCATTTACTTGCTTATGTCGGCCTTGTTCGGGAACTTCGTTTACCCCTTCGTTATCATGTTCACAATCCCGCTGGCCAGCGCGGGGGGGCTGATCGGACTGAAACTCGTCAATACCTTCGTCGCGCCGCAACAGCTCGATATCCTCACGATGCTGGGATTCGTTATCCTCATCGGCGTCGTTGTGAACAACGCCATCCTCATCGTGTACCAGTCTCTCAACAATGTTCGCGTGGACGGGATGGACTACAAAGAGGCGATCATGGACGCGACCAAGACGCGCCTCCGGCCCATCTACATGAGCGCGTCTACGTCTGTGTTCGGCATGCTGCCACTGGTCTTGTGGCCGGGGCCGGGTTCGGAACTTTACCGTGGCCTGGGAAGTGTCGTCTTGGGCGGCTTGGCGTTGTCGACCATTTTCACGGTGTTTCTCATTCCCCCGCTGTTGATGTTTTTCATCGGATGGGAGAAGCGGCCGGAATCCGTGCAACAGGAGTTACCGCTGAAGCCGGAACCTGCAACCAGCGCGGCCAAGTGACTCGCGATACGATTCAGTTCTTCTCTGCGGCCGTAGCGTTGCGCGTCTTGAGAAACGCGATCAACTCTTCGGGATGATCCGTCTGGATGCCGTCGCTGCCCCAGGCAATCGCGTCTTCCCAGCAGGAAGGGTCGCTTTCATCCACCATCACGATGGCGCCGGCGTCATGACAGGCCTTGACGAACGACGGCGAGTAGAAACGCCATACGGAAGCGACGACACGAGGTTCGGCTTCCTTCAGCAGCGCCGCCAAGTTCTCTTCCGGGCCTGGGTCCGGCATCTCGATGCATTCCGGACAGACTTCCTTTAGTTCGCGTAGCTCCTCCGGGCTCGCGTACCAGAGAACATCGTGCGCCATTCCCCGCGCCATGATGGCCTCCGCCAGCGGCTTCACGGGCGCGTCCTTCAGGTCGAGATAGATGCCGATCTTGCCTTTACACAAGTCGAGGATATCTTCGAACGTCGGGATCTTTTCTCCCGCCCACTCCGGACCGACGCGACTGCCGATATCCAGTGTGCGCAGCTCTTCAAGCGTCATCTCCGCGACCTTGCCCGTCTGGCCCGGCGCGTAGGCATCGATGGTGCTGTTGTGAACAGAAACGAACTTGCCATCCTTTGTCGTGCGCACGTCAATCTCGACGAAATCCGCGCCCAAATCGATGGCCCGCTGATATGCGGCCAGTGTGTTTTCCGGAATGCCCTGATGGGCGCCGCGGTGGGCGGCCACATACACGTCTCCGTTCTTGGGCGGCGGAAGGGGAAGCTCTCCGGCGGCGGACAATATAGCGGCAACGCAGAGAAAAAAGGCGATACTCACGACTTTTCGCATGGTCTATTCCAATCTGCGATATGCGGTTTGTACGATGCCCCATATCATAGGGCGCCGTTCGCGAGCCGCCATTTCCGGGATCGGATGCTTAAGGTTGCTCGGTGATAAGCCCATGATAACGGCCCATCCAGTACGGCAACAGGTAGGCGGCTCCGTCATCCTCATACAATCCCTCCCCCTCTCTGTCCGGCTCGTAGGGGTCCTTGTTCCACTTCTCGAACACCCGTTCGTCCACCGGGAGCACGCTATCCAGCACGGGCCGGCCGAACCGGTTAGGCCGGGCCGCGAAGTGGACGTCGTCCCGGATGCTGTTCTTCACTCCCCAAACCCGCCGGTCCGTCGGGATCCGTTTGAGCTGTTCGATGGCGGATTCCAAATCCGTTTCGTTGGGCGCGATGGTTGCATGGACGAACGCGTAGAAACTCGGCCGCTTCGGGGCCACCACGAAGTAGTGCCGGCGCTGGCCCAGATGGAGCGCTTCGGCGAGAACCGGGTCCTTCTCCAATTGGAGGATGGGATACCACGCCACATAACCCAGTTGATCGTCGGAATGGTTGTAGGAGTCGGGGAAGAGTTTCTTGGAGAGCAGCACGTTATCGAGATAGCGGTGCTCGTAGATGAGTTTGCGGTAGTGGGTGTCGTACTTCTCATCACCCGTCACATAGTGAGCAACCTTCAGAAACGATAGAATCTGCAAGGCATTCAGGCCGTGTTCCAGATAGTTGTCCCGCGTTTCGTTCAGCGCTTCCGGATTCCAGAAGCCCCAGCGCGTGCGTTCACCGTCCCAGTCGATCAACTGGTAATTGTTGTCCACGATGTAGTCGGTGACTTCCCGGACTTGTTCGACAATACGTGCTTTCTCTTCCGGATCGTGTTGGGCAATGTGCTCGTAGTACGTGTAAAAGGCGAGATAGTGCCCGTCGATTTCGTCGCTCGACGTGTCACTCTTCCAATACATCGTGCCGTCCGGCGTGGGACGCCACTGGCGCTTGTCTTCGGGCTTATCCGTGTCTTTTTCCTTCCCAAGTTCGGGCGGCAGCACGCTACGCGCGACGAGGCCGGGGATGCCGGACGCATCCTGCAACATATACAGGGCGTGCATCCCGGTTCGTGCCGATTCCTTGGCTGCGGGATCACCGGTTGCGCCGAAGCAAAGGGACATGGCGGCAACGTGGTAGGCGGTCCACAGGCCGTCATTGTCGATGTCGCTGATGGTGTGGCTTGTCGGATTGATCGCGTCGTTGAGCGTACATTCCGCGACCAGACCCAGTCGACGGTGCCGTTCGTTAACGAGGCGCTCGATGGTCTGCGCGCGTTCCAGCAGCGTTGTCGTCACCGCATCGAGGCGCCCCAGACCCGCATTCGTCCACGTGAATACCGTCTTGCCGTCCGCCGAACAGACGACGTCGCTTACCTGGTCGCCAGGCAGATATCGTCCTCCCGCGCGGTAGAACCATTGGCGTCCCGGCTCGTAAGGCCGGTAGTGGACAAGGCCATGTTCCGTGCCAATCCAGAGCCGATCGCTGCCGTCGACGGCGATCGCAGTGATTTCTTCAATGGGCAATCCATCCTTGCCGCGCAGCGTGGTCCACGACCCGTCGTGACGGCGCAGGCTCAGGCCGCTCGCGGTGCCGGCCCACAGCGTGCCTTGTGAATCAAATGCGAGGCCGGTGATGTGCGTGGACGCTGGACCGTCAATTCCGTAGCGGGGGTGCCGCTCGGGTTTGGAGTCTCGCTCCGCCCGGTAAAGGCCAAGGGAATCGGCGAACCAGAGCGTATCGCCCTGAAACGCATAGGCGGTGATGTCCCGCTTCCTCAGGAGGGCGCGCAGCCGCTTCCAATCGGCGCGTGGTATTTGACCGAGTTCGTGTTGAAGTTGGGCTCGCGCCTCGATTGCGCTGGAGGGTGAGGGAGCCTCGCGGGTTGTCGACCAAGCGCCATCGATACCCTGCACGAACTGTGCCGAAGGCGAGATCGCGTGCAGAGTGCCGTCCGCCTCCAGACCAAGTGCCAACACTCCATCGCCGGGACCGGCCGCGTGAAAATCGCGCACGTGTTCCTCGAAGGGCGGTACCACGATAGGCAGGTTGTGCGCACCGTCCTTTTCCGGGTTGCGGACAAGGTGTTCCGTGCTTTCAATTGGGGGGACGACGTTGGAGAGCGGGGGCGGCGGCGTCGCGCCATTAACGCCAAACACTCCGAGGACGACGGCGAAAACGGACACGGACAAATAGGGCTTCGTCATGGAGTCCTCCAGATGGTAGCCATTCAAGACACCCCCTTCATCTCCCGCAATGCTCCATCTGGAGCGAACGCGGAAACGTCGAATTAGGGGGTCTCCGCCGGCGCCTCAGGAAGCACTTCCGATGCCGGCGCTTCGGAGGGATGTTCCATCGCTTCCTCCGTCGAGTCGGAAGATGGCGCGTCCAATTTCAGTTCGAGGGCGGGCGCGTTCTCTGCCGGGGGAGCGGTTTCCAACGCGGGCTGACTATCGAGGGCCGGGATGTCGACCTCCACCATTTCCGAGGGTTCCACTTCGGCCGGAGTGAACAGTTCGGGATTCGACTTACCCAGACGATCCAACGCGGCCTGGGCTTCACGCGCGACGTTGGACTCGGGAAAGACGGTCGTCTGCTCCCGGTAGGATTGGATGGCCGCCTCGAGATCTCCCAGTTTCTCCTGCACGCGGGCCACATTGAGGGGTTGGCGTCGTGCGGTGAAGCTCGTGGGCCACAACTGTTCGATTTCCTTGTACGCGTTCAACGCAGCGTCGAAATCACTATTATCTTCCGCTATGTATCCCAACCCCTCCGCCGCGTCCGGTACATACGGCGACTCTGGGTATTCGGTCTTTACGCGCTCAAAAAGCGCTTTCGCTTTTTCCGAGTCCTGCGCCCAGTAGGCGGTTTCGGCAGTGACGTAGGCCAGTTCCGCCATAACATCCTCTGGGCCATTCGACTCGAGGAGCGGTTCGAGCGCGGCAAGGCGTTCGGCCGGGTCCTGCTCTCGCAGGGCTTGCGCGTAGGAGGTGTACAAGTCGCGCTCAACCGAGTTCCTATGGGCGCGGTACAGCAAACCCGCTACGAGGCATAGGGCAATGAAGGCCGCGGCGCCAATGTAAAGCGCAGGATTCTCTTTGAACTGCTCCACCAGTGCCGACAAATCGCCCTGGGACTTGGGTTGGTCGTCAAACAGGGACTTGCCCTTCTTCTGGGTCTTCACCGCTGCCATGAAATGCACACACTCCAGATGGTTCAACTCATTAACACTTGAGATTACCCGGTCCACAAGGGTCTGGGAATAGCGAATATTGCCAGAAAAGTACGGTGCGTGGCAAGCTTCCAACACAGGCCGGTTGGTGGCGGAACTACAGCATCCGCCCCCATTCGACGATTTGCCACGTATTCCCAATCTTCTCCAGATAGACGTTCATCTGGCCTTGGAGGATGATGGGCGGGTTTTCATTGGTGTTGAAGGGTTCGGCCCGGGTTCCGAAGGTCTCTACTGCGCGCGCCTGATTCCCTTCGACGTAGACCTGCGGCTGGACCCGAGTGATCGTGATCTCTTTGTAGTCTCTGAACAAGTCGTTCAGATATCGTTGCATCGCGTTGTAATCCCGCCCTTCCGCATCGGCATAGGAGCGGGACACGTGGGCAAGCACCTTGTAGATCTTCCGCGATTGCATCCCCCGATGGACGTCGTTAAGCACTTCGACGACTTGCTCCTCGTCGCTCATCCGGGGACCGGTCAAGCCGGGTATCTCCGGGATCTCGACCGGAAGCTCCCGTCCACACCCCGCGCCCCCGAGGCCCGTCAACGCGAGTACTGCAAGTGCGACGCCCGCCAACCAGGGGGCGCGCTTTCGCCCAGCGGTCATAGACTACCTTCTGGCGTAACCGTCAAAATGAGTTGACGTCCCTTCGTGATCCCCAAATCCCGCACCGTGACTTTCAGGCGTTTGTTCGCTTTGAGAAAGAGCAGATCGGCCCCATCCGCCTGGATAACGTTCTGCAGCTTCCAGTCCGCCGTCGGGCATTCCCGAATGTAGAATTGTGCCAGTTCGCTTACGGAAGCTTTAGTCGTGTATACCATGCGGCCAATCTGAATGCTCGCGTCTTCGTATACGAATGTCTTCTCGAAATCTTCCGTCACCCCCTGGGGCAGCGGGACATCCGCAAACCGTTGCGACGCCGACAAGGGAAGCCCCGGCTCTGGCGGCGGTACGTCGGACGCTGTCGGCGGGGCGGTGGCGCTGTCTTCCATCAATTCCGCGGGCGGCGGGGTGGAAGATTTCGCGAAGGGATTGCTCGTCTGACATCCGCAAACGAGCATCGTGGAAGCGAGGGACAAGCCCACGGCAAGAAGTTTGCCCCGAATCGGAAAACCAGCGCGTCGCTGCATTTGGAGTCCCCTTTCAAAACCCGACCCCCGAAAGTTGGGACGCGGGGTGCTTTGCATCATACTTTATCTGCAATTCTCTGGAAAAGTTCCTGAGGGCAGCGTCAACAATAGCGTGCCCTCCGCCCGCAATCAAGACAGGCCCCTCCCCAACGCGACGGCAACTGTGGAACTCAGGCCGGCACGGCGGCGATGTGCTCGACGTTCGCGTCAACCTCTTTCGGGTCGAGCACGCCAATAGTCATTGCGTCGACACACCCAAGGCCCAGTACGAACTTCAGCGATTCCGGGATGCGGTCCGCGGTCTCGCCCTCGCCGGCGATCTTCATGCCCAGAATGCCCTTGCCATTGTCGTGAGCCGTCTGCAACACGGCCGCCACTTCTTCCGGCGTGCCGTCCATCTTCACGCCAAAGGGGTTGATTCGCGCGAGCATCACGTCCACCCACTCCGACTCCGCCGCGACCTTCATCGCATCCAGATTGTGGCAGGAAACGCCGTGGGCGCGGATGTAGCCCTTCGCCTTGGCTTCCGCCATTTCGTCCATGCAGGCCTTCATCGTTTCCGTCCACCCGCCGTCCGTCATGCAATGGAGGAGGCAGATGTCCATATACGGGGTATCAAGTTCCTGGCGGAAACGCTCCAGGTCTGCCCGGATGAGGCTGGGCTCCCGGGCGACCGTCTTGGTCAGCAGCATGACCTCTTCCCGCTGCACGGTGTTCTTCATCGCCTCTTTCATGTAGTCATGCGCGCCGTACATATCGGCGAGATCAAAATAGCGAACTCCCGAGGCATACGCGTGTTCAATCAGCGATACAAACGCCTCGCGGCCTTGTCGGTTCTGCGCCGAACTCCCGTTCCACGCCTTCGTGCCCGTGCCCATGCCTAGCAAGGAACACTGGATGCCGGTCTTGCCTAGCGTTCGCTTGCCGGTGGCCGTAAACGGACCCGCCGCCCGTGCGGGCATGGACGTAAGCCCCGCCATCGCAAGGCCCGTCGCCACACAGCCCGCGGACCGCTTCATAAAGTCACGCCGATTTATCCATCGCATAACCAAGACCTCCGATTTTTCGCCGGAGTCATTGTACACCACGGCCGCGCGAAGGCAAAGGACCGGCAAATTCAGCCCGCGTAACCAAAGTTCTATGGAGTGCGAGGGCTTGCCCTCGCCGATTATAAAGTGTCACTGGTCCGCAACGCAGAAGGATTGGCAATGGCGTGCGATCGAACCAAATAGCGAGGGCAAGCCCTCGCACTCCAAAGGCGCCAAACCGGCCTCGTGAATGCCATAAATAACACACCCATTGACAGAATGTGTGATGCCGTGGTAGTGTTCCCCTGTCACTTGAATCGGGAGTCCGCATGCAGTAGGGTTGTAAGTCAAATGACCAAACTGGGAAAAAGGGGAAATCGAAATGAGAATAATGGCGTTCAAGGGGGGGGCATGGCAATTATCTAGTCCGGTGCGCCCTCGCTGGAATGGGCGTGCTCACGCTCCTGTCGCCGGTTTCGGCTGGTGAATTGGAGCCCGCAGACGCGATGATCGCGTCATCACTTATCGAAAGCATGGGCGGGCTCCCCGCGGACGAGTCGCCACGGGTATCGGTGGACGAGCGAGGCGTGGTAACCCACGTGGCCGCTCCGCGAGGCCGGTCCATGGCCGTCGCGGGCGTGTCGCCGGAGGACGGAAAAGAGCAGCGGGCCCTGGCCTTCGTCGAAACCCACGCCCAAGCGCTGGGCATCGCCAGCGGCCGCGTTGGACTCAAGGTCCACGCCATCTCCACTACGCCGGAACGGTCCTATGTCCGCGTCCGGCAGCAGTATGACGGAATCCCCGTCCACGGCGCGGAGATCGTCATGCAACTCCAGCCCGAAGGAACCGTCAAATCCTTCCTGTCCGACATCATGACCGATACCGCCGCGTTCGACAGCGACCCGTCCGCCACGGTGCCCGGTCTGGACCGGCCCGCCGCGTCCGAATTTGCACGTGCTGCGGCAAACCGGCTCCTGGAAAAGGCCCGGGAAGACTACGAAGCCGACATCGCCGACGCCCTCGAATCCGGCGAGATCGACGCCGAAACCGCGCAAGAACACCTCGCCCGCGCCAACGCGTCGGTGGTCGAGTTCTCCGACGAGGGGCAAGTTCTCATTTACGCGCCCCACGTGATCGGCGCCCCCGGAGAAAACGCGTTGGTATGGGCCTTCAAAGTCCGCGACACGGAAGGGATTATGAGCCCAGTCCAGGTGTTCGTAGCCGCCGATACTGGCGAACTTACTCACGTCAACCCGCTGGCCGCGCATGCCATCAACCGGCGCTTGTACGACAACAAGTTGGACGGCGATCCGGGCATACCTTACGCAACGCTGCGCCGCACGGAAGCCAGCGGTCCTGTGACCATTTTTCAGACAATCCATTTCGTCGATTTCAATGCCCATTGGGACATCCTGGGATATACATACGACTACTTCAATGACAATCACGCCTGGGATGCCATGGATGGTGTCGGAGGTACGATTTACTCGTACATGCGATGGCAACTCGAACCTAATGCGTTCTATTCGTTCGACGATGATCTTATGAAGTTCGGGACCAACGGGTTCGCAGTTTCGGATGATTTGGTTGGTCACGAATTTACTCATGGTGTTCTTTGGCATATCGCGGAACTCAGCTACGTATTGGAATCTGGGACTCTGCACGAAACCCTTGCCGATATGTGGGGTGAATTCGTGGATTGGTCGTGCCCTGTATTGGGGAATGACCAAGCTGCCAAGAAGTGGAAGGTGGGTGAGACGACCGCCACGGGTGTCTTCCGGAATATGAAGAATCCGCCAGCCAAGGATCATCCTGACAGATATCAGGGGACATATTGGTATTTCTTCCCGTCTGGACCGTTAACCGACGAGGAGTGGTGGGAAGCCAATGACATCTTTGTGCACACGAATAGCGGCGTAGGCAACAAGCTCGCCTACTTGCTAACCGATGGCGATACTTTCAACGGAGAAACGATCAACGGTATGGGTGAAACAGTAGTTCGAAACCTCTACTGGGAAGCCGTTCAGTTGATGCCGACTAATCTTGGGTACCACGACTTTTTCCAATTGCTTCTGGATGCGGCAGACAATCTCGGCATGACCACAGCTCAAATCAACAATATCCAGAGCGCAGGTGCGGCAGTTGCAATTGACTAGGTAAACGTTGTTGCCACTAGACTAGACTTCTTAAACATGCAAGCCGGATTGTAGATTGGCTTCGCAAGGGAGTGAATCCATGAACAGAATCAGTGCTGTAACTCGTGAACCAGTAGCATCACACCCCATCTTGGCTGCATCGGCGCTGCCACGATCGGACTGGGGCCGCTACAAGGATTGCGTAAACGCGCAGAGTACGCTGAGCGGCAAGAAGGGATGCCTGAACGAATACCTCGACGATTTGGCCGAGGACAAGAATCCGTAGTGGGCCATTCCGCCAAAACGGTTGACTTGGATTTGTATTGTTGAGGTAAATCGCTTTCCGGGCAGTTTGGGACCAAAGGGGAGAAATATGCCTAAGATTCACGCGATGACCCGAGAGCCACGTTTGAGATGCTCCGCGCCGGCGAGCGCCTTGCTTCCACAGTCAGACCATGAGCGCTTCAAACTGTGTCTCACGGAGCAAACGTCGCTGGCCGGAAAGAAGGAATGCTTCGATGAATACCAGATGACGAAGGAGGAATAGAGCGCGCTACTTTCTTCGCTTTGAGGACGAGGATGGCAATCACGGTCGAAAGTGGGAGTATCAGAAATGCGGAGATTCAATCGAGTGAATCATTTCTCGTTAGTGACCCTTCCGAGGCCCGCTGAAGTGATCTGGCTAGGGAATGCCGTCACCCATTTCAAGGAATGTCACTCGCATCAAACCACGGTCAGCGGGAAGAAGGAATGCTACGAGACCTATCAGTCAGAGAAATCCGAGAAACAACAATAGTGCCTTGTGCGCCCGTTTTTCCAAAGCTGAATTCACAGAGCGGACACCGGCGGCAAATTTCGAGAGGTACCCTGAATGTGTAGAATCCGGACGATTGGCAGACAACGGAAGATGGCGACGCGCGCGTTTCCCCGAGCTGCATTTCGGGTGACTGCGCCGTGGGAGGAGTACAAGGCCTGCGTGGTCCAGGAGAAAGGTTCACCTGAGGGTAAGAAGGCTTGTTACGAGGCCTTTCGGGAGTCGGCCGCCAGCGAGGAAGAGTAAGCCGCACGCCCGGTGAATCAGTGGCGCAGAATTCGCGGTGACTCCAATCGACGCCAAGTGCCTTGGCGCTGATTACAGGCCGTGAGTACTAAGGCGTCCGTGATGCCGCCTCTCCGTTATCCGGCGGGGAGGCGGCAATCGGGCGAAACGTTGGGAGGGTATCATCGTGTCTGCTATCAAATGCGTGAGCCGGCGTCGCGACGGGAGGCGCCTCATTCCCGCGCGCGCTTTTCAAGCGGAGACGCCGAAGGAGCGTTACAAGGACTGCGAAAGCGAGCAGACGACCTTGGGCGGTCTCGCCTCGTGTTACCGCACGTTCTTGCAGGAGAAGGCCCAAGACAAGTAGGACCGCGGATTGTGGGGGGTGTCGAGATTGGTTGAATCCACGGGTTGCGCGCATGGCGCAACGCGAAAGGGGTGTTTACATGTCGAGAATCCGATCCATAAGCCGAGTTCCCTTCAATGAAGAACGCATACCCGCCAGGGCTTATCTCCCGGAAACTGATTCGGAACGGTACAAGGCGTGTCTCGAAGAGCAGACCACGCTCGGCGGAAAAGTGGGTTGCTTCGTCGACTATATGGTTGCGCTTTCGGATAAGAGCCAACTGTAGCCCTGCGGTCGCGAGATTCTGGAACAGATTCGCCGAGTGCCGCCTCTTCATCATAGGGGGGAGGTGGAAATCGGGCGAAACGGTGGAAGGGTATCATTGTGCCTGCTATCAGATGCGTGAGTCGTCGCCGTGACGGGAGACGCCACATCCCTGCCTCGGCGTTTACTGCTGAGACACCCCGTTTCCGCTATAAGATGTGTCTCACCGAGCAGAGTACGTTGACCGGCAAGAAGGGATGTCTTAGTGACTATATTGATGAGTTGGCGGACGAAAAGAACCCGTAGCGGAGACCGTCCGTGATCGATTTCGTCGAGCAGGACCCACGTTTCGGACAAGATAGCGTGTTAGGAGAAGGAGGGGGACCATGCAACGAATCAAACGTATTAGCCGAGTGTCATTTCTGTCGACTTCGATACCAATGCCAGCGGTACGCGTAGTGGAACCGTGGGAATACTGGATAGCGTGCCTTCTCAAGCCGTCGGCATGGGTGACTGGCAAGAAGCAGTGCTACTGCGACTATCTTGAGAACCCTCCGTTGGAGGGATAGTCACGCGAAGTTCCACATGAAAGCCGTTCCATTGCTTGCGGCATTGGGTTCCCGCGATTGCTGCCTTTTCGTCATCCGGCCGAGAGGCGGCAATGGCTAACTTTGGGAGGGTATCCTCGTGCCTACTATCAAATGCGTGAGTCGGCGTTGCGACGGGAGACGCCGCATCCCTGCCTCGGCCGTCTTGCCCGAGTCGCCGCAGAATCGTTACAAATCCTGTCTGAACGCACAGACGACGCTGAGCGGCAAGAAGGGTTGCCAGAGCGAATACCTCGACGAACTATCCGAGGACAAGAATTCTTAGTGGAGACTGACCGCGATCGATCTAGTTGAGCGAGACCCGCGTTTCGGTCGAGAAATTCCGTTAGGAGACGGTGGGGACCATGCAAAGAATGAAGCGTATTACCCGGGTTCCGTATTCGACAAATCGAATTCCCGCGATCGCTTCCTGGGAAGGAAACGCGCTCTCACACTTCCAGACTTGCCACTTCTATGCGACGACGAAGAGCGAGAAGAAAGACTGTTACGAGACTTTTCAGTCGGAAAAGGCCGCTGAAAAGCAATAGAGGATAGACGATTGATGGGTTCGCATCTAACCGGCCGTTGCGGGGAGGACTAAGAGGCCGGCTACTACGGCAGCCTTAGCCCAATTGCGGAGAACGCGCTGAGGAATGGGTCCCCACACGGCAACTGGTCACGACGCGTCATTAAATCTCCGTATTGCCGCCTCTCCGCCATCCGGCGGAGAGGCGGCAATCGGGCTAAAGCTTGGGAGGGTATCATCGTGCCTGCTATCAAATGTGTGAGCCGACGTAGCGACGGGAGACGCAGCATCCCTGCCTCGGCCGTCTTGCCCGAGTCGCCGCAGAATCGTTACAAATCCTGTCTGAACGAGCAGACGACACTGAGCGGCAAGAAGGGATGCCTGAACGAATACCTCGACGAATTGGCCGAGGACAAGAATCCGTAGCGAAGGCTCTGCCTGAAGTGATTTCGTTGAGAGGAAATGCACGTTAGCCGAACCGGGGATTGTGAGATGAAAAGGAGGGGACCATGCAGAGAATCAAACGCATTAGCCGGGTTCCGTATTCGACAAATCGAGTTCCCGCGATAGCTTTCTGGGAAGGAGACGCGCTCACGCGTTTTCAGACATGTCATTTCCATGCGACGACGAAGCGTGAGAAGAAAGACTGTTACGAAACTTTTCAGTCGGAAAAGACGGCAGAGAAGCAATAGTGGAAAGTGGAAAGAGTTTAGCCGATTGGCGCAGAGTGTTCTTCAAGCACAATCCGGCATCCCCATGCCAATCGGCTGAGTTGTTGCGAATGTCTACGATTGCTGAGTATCTCAAGTGAATAAGCACATGCGAATCTATGTGGACACATCAGTCGTCGGGGGATGTCTTGACGATGAATTCCGCGACGGTTCTGTTCAACTTTTTGACCGTTTTCGGCGTGGCGATGCAGTTGCCGTCTTATCCGATATTACGTTAGCGGAACTGGCTGGAGCCCCTCCTTCAGTGCAGGCGATAGTCGAGGGCTTGCCGGATTTTTCTGTGGAATACGTACGTCAGAGCAATGAGGCCGAAGAACTGGCGGACGCGTACATACTCGGAAAAGCCGTTCCTCGTCGCATGCGGTTAGATGCCCAACATATTGCAATAGCAACGGTTGCCCGTGTGGATGTGCTGGTCAGTTGGAACTTCAAGCATATCGTCAACTTGGATCGCATTCGGGCTTTCAATGCGGTCAATTCGGAATTGGGGTAGAATCAATTGGAGATTCGGGCGCCGTTGGAGATCTGGAAAGATGAAGACTAAGACATTCGATTCGGTAAAGCTGATGCGCAAGCTGCGTGAGGAGCTGAGCCGGGAGATGTCGGCTATGGCATCTGAGGAGAAGATCCGCTTCATTCAAGAGAAAGCCTCTGCAATGCGCATTCCCGCGTCGCGCAACCGAGCGGGCGAACCTTCCCCAGATTAACTTCTCGATTCGTCGGTCCCGGCCACCAGCGTTTGGTTGTCGGCTATCGAGTGCCATTCCCCGCCCAGAACGCATATAACCGCGCGTTCTTGAGGGTGAACCGGATCCTTACGGGACGGTCCGGCAGGGTCGTGCCGTCTTCCCATTGGACGGCCGCGTCGAGCGAATCTTCCGTGACCGGCCCGGAGCGCGCGAGCGTCTCGCCGGTGTCCGGGTCGATCAGTTCGACTAGGACCTCGCCGAAACGGCTTTCGAGGTTCAGGCGAAGGTCGCTGCTTGCCAAGCGAACGGGCTGCGTCTCCACGACGCCGCCGGAAGATGGGGCGTCCAAGGACACAAACCGGTCCAACGCGATCGTTCCAAAACCGATACCGCCTCCGGGTTCGCCCTTGTCGTCGCCTTGGTAGGGGCTGTGGCGATACGTGCGTCCACCGAAGTAGAAGCGGAGATCGTCTCCGACGCGAATGGGAGGATTGTTCGCCACGGAGGTGTTGAAGCGATCCCATTCGCCCACGGGACCCACCGGAATGAAGGGCGTCCGGTCGCCGACGCGCGTGAAGGATGCGCCGTCCCGGCTCACGGCAAGCTGGATGTCAAGGTAGCAGGCGTCCTCGCGGTTGTAGAACATCTGGACGAGGCCGATGTACAGTCCCTCGTAGGGGAACACGTTCATTGAATAGATTTCCGTGCCGGGCGGATCGTTCGCATCGGCCGTCATGACGACGGGCGCCGTTGCCGGTGCGGTGAAACTCCAGTCCAGAAAATCGGGCGACTCGACCCGCGCTGCGGCCCGGCCCCAGTAGTATTGCTCCACCCAGGGATCGCTTCCCCACGCGGCCAGCAGGTCCGGCGGCGTGAATTTGGTGCGACCAAAGAGGACGTAATTGTTGGTCGCCGGGTCCACCATCCAATAGGTGCCGCCGTCGCAGATGGCCTCGGTGGCCCAACTATTGGCCAGGGTCCAATGGATGCCGTCCGGACTCGTCTTTACTCCGAGCCCACGCCGCTGCCCGCCGTGGAACGGGTCTTCGCTGGGTCCCGAATAATCGCGTTCGATGCTGAGATAGCCCATGACGTAGCGGGCGTTGGGATCGTCCGCGTTCTCGTCCTTGTGCACGCCGAAGAGTTCGTAGAAATAGGGGAGGTAGTTCGGCGCGCCCTCTGCGGCGTTGCGGTCGATGAGGACGTTCGTGTCGTTCCCATCGATTTCGTGCAAGCCCTGGGCCGGCTTGGTCCAGGCGATGCCGTCCTCGCTCTCGGCATAACTCACGCCCGAACCGCCGTGATACCACATGCGATAGCGATCGCCGTCGCGCAAGACCGAGCCGTACACGATAGCCACCTTGCCTTCCCACGCTTCGGTCGGCCACAGGATCGGGTTGTGTTCGCTCTTCGTGACCGGCTGGATCGTCCACGTGACGTTGTCCATGCGCGCGATGAGGTGGTCGTCGAGAAAGAGCTGCTTCGTGGAATCCACGACGATGGGATCTTGAGCCGACGCGGCGAGCGTCGCGAGGATGAGTAGGGGCAGGAAGCGCATACGTTTCTCCATAAGTTCTATCAAGGGGCACGGGCGTCTCGCCCGTGAACCATGAACAGGCGGGACGCCTGTTCTCCTTTTAACCGTGACCCGGTCTGCACCAAAGTGAAGCTCCGCTTCGACCGACCTGCCATGTTGCGTTCGGCAGGCTCACTTCGAACGCGGAATCCGCTTCCGCAATGTCCAACTCGTGCGCGCTCAATCCCTCGGGAACAGCTTCTCCGCTAAACGGAACGAGCGCAGTCACGAACCGCGCGGGACCTTCGCCAGTGAAGGCGTAACGCACGGAAGTACGCGGTTCGCGCTTGCCGTAGTACCAGCCCATCCAGCCGTCGCTGGAATCGAGTGTGACCGGAGCGTTTTCGTCCATCCAGATGAGGATGTTTGCATCGTCGAATTTGGTGCGCACACGTTTTCGTGCCCTGTCGACTTCCACATCTCCGGGCGCCAATTGATAGTGCACCTCGACTGTTCCGTCTACGTCGCCCAACGCCTCGTCGTACAAGACGAGGAAACGGTGATCAACGAACCACACCGTCCGCCGGTGGGTAATACCCTCGTAGGAGTTGTTCTCCACGCATACGGCATCGAATTCAGGTTCGTCGGCCCACGCGACAAGTCGCCCATCGACGGCCGTGACTTTTCCGTCGACCGTGAGCGTGTTGTGGACGCGGGTCTGCCGATGCCAGT
Organism: Candidatus Hydrogenedentota bacterium; assembly: GCA_045863335.1. Classification (GTDB taxonomy): domain Bacteria; phylum Hydrogenedentota; class Hydrogenedentia; order Hydrogenedentales; family SLHB01; genus JAHDWY01. The sequence continues at coordinate 45,638 of BTVY01000044.1, forward strand.
CGCGGGCTTCCGGGTCATGGCCGTAGGTGTAATACCCGCTGTCGGTGATGAACCAGCGGCCGTTGGCATAGAGCTCGAAGGTCCCGTTGTCCGGATGATCGTGACCGCTGATCGCCGGCGGCGAACAGTGCAACGCGAAATAGGTTTGCTCCGTCCCCCATTGGTTGCGCAGGAAATACATGCCCGCTTCGGGGAACGCGTAGCTCGTCTGTTGCGGCAGCTTGTCGCGATCCAGCGTCGCCCGCGCCGCGTACTTGGGATCGTCCAGCGTCTCCGACGCGTTGATGAGTGTCGAGTACAGGTCCATCGATGCGCGCCGGTCCGGGGTGGGATAGGTGCGGCTCGTGTCGCCAAACATGGTGAAGCCAAGATCCGGCGTGGCCATGGCGAAGAGGTATTCGTGCATGAGCCGCACCCGTTCGCGATAGTCCTCGGGAATCGGAATGCCGAAGGGCTCCATCTTCTCCATAATCTCGACCGCGTCGCGCATGACCCCGCGATGGTATCCGCCGGACCATTCCCGCTGGACGCCGTCCGCGGTGGTTTGGGCCAGCAGATTCTCGCGCGCCCGTTCGAGCGCAAGCCCCATCCAACCGCGCGATTCCTTGAACTCGGGGAAGGTCGACGCAATATTCACAAATCCGCGCTGCTCGAAGATCGCCTTGTTGTGGATTTTCCCCATGGGCTCCAACTCAGTCTTCTTCTGATGGTCGTACATGCTGGCGAGAAAGACGCCGAGGAATTCCGGCGTGAACGCCTCGGCATGAACCATGACGGGAAAGGCCATGCAGAGCCGCGACGCCCGGATGCCCGTCTGAATGTCCAGCCAGGGATAGCCCTGCCAGTTCGTGTATACGGGGTGGGCGACGTTTCGTTCTTCAAGGGGATGCTTGGCAATCCAATCTGTCGTCAGTTCTACGAAGGCTTGCGCGTATTTCTCGTCGCGCGTCGCGAGATAGGCGGAAACCAGGGCATCCGCCCAGTGAAACCGGTACACCGCGGCAACCCACTCGATATCCCCGCGCGGGTCCCAGGCCCAGTCCATGTCGTCGCCATAGTCCGCCTTCTCGTAGGGACCCCATTGGAAGATGTGGTTGACGACGTCGTCCGCTTCCTGTTTCGTGCTTTCCTTAAGCCCCGACTCGTCGACGGGCAACGGGTATTTCTCCCGGTAGTGTTCGCGAAGGGCCGTCAGCGCAGCATCCTCGCCGCCGTCAGCCAGGGCCGTCGCCACGGGGCGCATGGCGTCGTCACTCAGGTCGAGTTTGTCGAAGACTCCTTCCGGATCGAGCGAGGACAACTCATCAGCGAACGCCGCACCAGGGGTCAGGAAGCCCAGTAGCGCAAGACCGTAGACGACAAAATGACATCGCATATTTCGTATGCACCTTCGTTTTGAGGTTAGTGTACCTTCCTAAAACCGACGGAATAAGGCAAGTATACTGACCTTATTCGGTTCAATTAAGACAGCTAGCTGCTATTCAAGGTCTGGCGGCCCAGGAAATTCACGGTTTTATTGTTTTTGAAACCGCCTCGATGGCACCGGCTAGTTCCGCCCGTGCATCGAAGAGCGCGGCCGGATCGTCTGTGAAGGTCTTGTTGTCCACGACGACGGTGGGATCGACCGCGAGAATCTTCTCAACCCGCGACCGCAAATCCTCGTCTAACGCGTCTCCCGCACTCTCAACCAGATCGCGCAGCATCCAGAAGTACTCGTAATCTTCGATGCCGTCCCGCACGATTTCAAAGCGGAGCGAGCCCAGCGGTTCGCTGTCGGGTCCCGGATACAGGAGGTAGCCGCAGCCGTTGTGGCCGGGCTGCGAGTTCCAAGGCTTCCACGGGATCTCCGGCCACCGTTGGTCGGTGGTCATGTTGAGAGCCCAGTGCGTCGTGCCCCAGTAGAGGAAGCCTTCCGCGCCGTACTTCCAGCATTGCCAGAACATGATGCGGTAATCCGTCGCCGGGAATTCGATCATGATTCCGGGCCGGCCCCAAACCGTGTAGAACCAGAGCCGGTCGCCTTGCGCCATGCGGTCCTTCAGCATGGCGGGATCGAAGTGGTCGATGAGCGGACACCACACATCCGCGACCCCGAGCAGGGCGTGCTCTGGGGGGCTGGTTTGAAGGCGCGGAATCTCGGGGACGATCGTGTGAACCCATTGGCTGAACTCGACCGCGTCCGGAATTTCCGGGCGGCCCATGACCGACAACTCGTCTCGGGTGTAGAGGTAGGCGAGGTCTTTCCACCCCTTCGACTCGAGGATGGCTTCGGTCTCCAGCAGCCGCTCGGCAAATCGAGGCCTCTTCTCTTCCGGCAGGTGGCCCGGCAGCGGCAGGAAGAAGGCGTTCATGCCATGGTCGATCATGTACTCGAAGTCCTCAATCCGATCGCCACCACCGAGCGGGAAATCTTTGATGGGACTGATACGACGCTCGAGGTGATAGTCGTACCAGCGCTTGCGCAGGTCGAAGGGGAGGCCATCCGGGAGTTTGTAGAACGACGCAATCTGTCCTTCGTTCATCCACAGCGACGTCTTCAGGTGGGTCTCATCGCTGAGGGCAAAATCCCACACGCGAACCCGCAACGGTACCTCGAGCGGCGCAGCGCCATCCGCGGTTATACGAATCGTGCCGGCATACTCCCCGGTTGCCGTCTCCGCCGTGGCATGCACCGTGATTAAGTAAGGCTGCGCATCTTGGCTTGCGGGGATATCGAAGGGCTCGTTGGAGAAGAGCACGTCCGGGTAGTCGCCCTGCTTTTCCACATACCACGAGTATTCGCTGGGGCCGATCGTCACATACCCGACCCGGTTCACGGCAAGATGGGTTGCCGGAATCGTGGCATTCGAATCGGTATTCGCCAAATCGCTCACGCTTACGTGAACGTTGCCGAGGTCCATCCACAGCGGGACGATGGCGAGTTGGATGCCCTCATATTCGTTCCGCGCGAGCGAAACAACGGCTTCCGGGGCCGGGGAATCCGTCAACAACGGTTCGTCGCGGAAGATCTTCCGCAGCGAAGTCTGCGGAATCGCGGCGAATTCAGCGGCATTCGCGGTGCCGGTAGCGGCGCGGAGCCGCGCGATTTCGTGCTCCAAGTTTTGAAGGGAGTCCCTTACCGCTGACAGCGCCGCGTCTTGTTCGGGGCCGGAACTTCCCTTTACAACACCTGCGGCATGAGTAATGGATTCCGCCGCCGACCGCAGCGCAGTCTCCAAAGCGGACTGCGCTCGCGAACGCAGGGGACCATCGGCGAGCCGCTGCAAGAGGCTCCTGGTCTCTTCGTCCAGACGCTTCAACTGAGTCTGTTCCGCTTCGAGTGGCGTCAACATTGCGTCCTGCTGGGTCTCCGCGAGCACGGTTCCCGTCCCCAGATCCGTGAGCCGGGCGCGCACGGCGTATACCCCGCCACGATCGGCGGGCCATTCGAAACGGCCGGCGGTGGACTCGTAAGGCTCCCTTCGGCCGGTGACCGTGTGCGTGAGCAGTGAGCCGTCGGGCCGTCCCACTTCGACCACGGCCAGTAGACGCCGTGGCTGCGCACTCGCGTTCGCGAATGAGAACTCGGTGATGTTGACACCGAGATGCAAGGGGCCGGCGTCCTCAACAGTCAACACTTCCGGCAGAGCCGCGGGTGATGAAGCGGCGGTGCCGCGGAATGGCGCCCCAGCCGCGTTGCCTGAAAGTTGCGGATCGTGATTCATCATAGGCCACGGTAATAGCGCGTCGTCGGCCGCTCCGCCCAAGGTGAAACAATAGACCGACCGGTCCTTGCTGGACACGACGATCTCCACGGTCCCATCACCATCGAGATCGCCGATTGCAGGCGTCGTGATAATCTCCGTGGAGAAGGGCACGGTCCATTCGATCTGTCCATCCGCTGACAGGCAGAGGAGCCGCTGCGACCGCGAACAGACGAGGATCTCCAGTTCGCCGTCGCCATCCACATCGCCCACGCTCGGCCCCTGTACGACGCTTCCGCCCACGTCGGCCGTCCAGATCGGTTGCCCGTCGCGCAGGCGATAGACGAAACCGGGCCCGCCTTGGCCGCTGCCGTCGGCGCACACGACATCGAGCCTGCCTGTGCCGTCGAAATCAACGAGGGCGACGCTCGTGGTTTGGTCGATGCGATGTTCACCCTTCCAGCGCCACGTTTCAGCGCCCGAGAACGCGTCGCGCGCGATGATTTGAAAGTCGTGGGTGGTCGTCACAACTTCGAGAACTCCATCGCCGTTCAAGTCGCCGACCGCGGGGTTACTCCATCGCTCCTTTTTCGGGTTGGGCGCATCGAAGTACCAGGCCACATCACCGTCGCTGGTGAGGCACGCTTCGCGGCCACCTCCAAAGGTGGCGAACACACGCATCGTGCCGGACGGAGGATGGTGCGCGATAGCCGGAATCCCGCGGACCGCGCCCTCGCTTTGGTACCGCCACAAGATCGCTCCCGCATCGTCCAGGCAGTACAACGTGCCGCTTTCGGAACCAAAGACAATCTCCATGCGACCGTCACCGTTTATGTCCGCGACGACAGGGCCCGTATAGTCCATGCGGTCACCCAGATCCTGCATCCAGATGATTCGGCCTTCGGATGAGATGCAGAGAATGATACCGTCTCGGGAAACGGCGAATACTTCGAGTTTGCCGTCTCCGTCGAAGTCGGCCGCGGAAGGAGTGGACTGCAGCCCACCTGGCGTCTTCCCGTGAACGTCTACAGCCCAACGAACGCGGCCATCGTGATCCAGACAATAGAGGCGGCGTTCCTGCGACGCGGCGATGATGACTTCGAGCGGGCCGTCCCCGTTGAGGTCCACCAACACCGGCGCCGCGTAGATCTTGCCTTTGGTCGCAAATTCCCAGACCCGCGCAGGAGCCGGTTCCGCATGGGCGGTGTTGACGGTTGCGAGAAGGAAAACTGAAAGGAAACTCACAGAAACGCGCACGTGCGACCCCCCGAAGTGAATGCGGAATCAAGTATCCGCGTCACATGTTGTTACCTGGAGTCATGCTAGTGGTACGTATAGAGGAAATCAACGGACCACAGCTTCCCGGCTTGATGTCAAATGGTAGCCCTTGCGACAATGGAACCGGCTTGGTGAAACTCTAAAAACCCGTTTCGGCCCCGTGAAATGGAACGAAGTCGCGCGGGATGATATACTTAAGAAGAGGTCAAAATGCTCTGCCAACGCTGTCACAAAAGCCTCGCGACCATGCGTTACGCTGAAGTCGTCGACGGAAAGGTATCCGAACAACACCTTTGCGCCGACTGCATGGCCAAACAGCAAGCGGAGGGCGCGTCAGGATTCGAGCTTTCCGGAGCGGCGCCTACGCCAACCCTGCGCCACATCCCCGCCGGAGCAGCCCCGTCACCGGTGGCCCAGCGAACCTGCCGGGCTTGCGGGATCGAGTGGCAGGACGTGGTCGAATCCGGCCGCGTGGGCTGCTGCGCCTGCTACATTTCGTTCGAGGATCAACTCGAGCCCCTGCTGCGGGGCATGCACGTCGCGCTGCGGCACCGGGGAAAAGTGCCTCACCGGGACGACGTCCGGGAGCAGAAGCGCGCCCATCTCCAAACCAAACGAGCCTTGTTGCGCAGCGCACTCAAGACCGAGGATTACGAACAAGCCGCAAGCCTGCGCGACGAGATTCGTTCCCTGGAAGAGTCGCTCCGTGCCGACGACGCCGTAAAGCGAGGATCGCAGACGAGTCATGCTTAAGACGTTCTTGAACAGGCCGGCAGGCTGGGTAGGCCAGAGTGGACCGGAAGAAGACTGCGTCATCCACACCCGCGCCTCGCTGGTCCGCAATCTGGCGGATTTCCCGTTCCCCGAACGCTGCTCGGAAGATGAAAAGGCGGCGGTCGAGGAGCGCATGCTTTCGGCGTTCGATCAATCTGACGTGTTTTCGAACGGTCAGTATTACCCCTTGTCGGAATTGAGCCTCCAAGAGACGCGTTTGCTCACGGAACGGCACCTCATGACGCCGTGGATGGCGGAGGGCCAAGGTCCTCGAGGCGTCTTCATCAGCGACGATCAGTGCCTGAGCGTCATGGTCAACGAGCGGGACCACGTCCGAATCACCGTCCTGGCGCCAGGCCTGAAACCGCAAGATGTGTGGACACGCGCGTCCGAAGCGGATGATGCGCTCGCGTTGACGCTGGATTTCTCATTCGATGAAAAGCGCGGGTACCTATCGTCCTCACTTGACGAATTAGGCACTGGGCTGCGTGTCGCGAGCCTCATCCATTTGCCAGGTCTGACATCGGCGGGCCGAATCATGCCGCTGGAGCAAAGCGTTCGCGGCAATCACCATTCGTTAACGGGCGCGTTCGGCGAGATTGGCGGGGCGCCCGGATATCTCTATGTCGTTGCGAATCGTGGGGCCCTGGGCCGTTCCGAAGAGGAAATTGTTTACCATTTCCGCACGACCATTGGCGATGCCGTCGCGCAGGAACGGAGCGCTCGCGCTACCATCATGAAGGAGGAATCCTTGCCGGCCTTGGCCGATCGTGTCGGCCGGGCGCTGGGCATCGCGCGGGGGGCACGGGTGCTCGAGTTCCAAGAGGCACTGGACCTGTTGTCGGCGCTTCGGCTCGGTTTGGCGACCGGGCAAGTCGAGAGCTTTTCGGTCCAACAGTTGAACGAACTCCTCGTACTTGCGCAGACGGCGCACCTCGAATCCCGGCTCGGTGAAGCATCGGACCACTTTGCGCTGAGCACCGCCCGGGCCAATCTGTTCCGGCAGCGGTTTTCGTAGGGCCGCTCGAGGACTCGCAGTGGAGCGTGTGGAAGCTGGCCCTATCCAGGCACAGTCGGATCCGGGCCAATTTGCGAACCCTGCAAAGGTGGACTTCGGAAAGCCGTTCAAGCACAATACTAAGTGCAGTGACCGAATCGGCTGTGCCGTCCACGAGATGGTCGGCAATCAGGCAAACTGGCAAATCCCGCCGTGCAGCGGGCGCACCCTTATACGAATCATAGCGCATTGAAGGTGGAATCATATTATGTGGGAACGATTTACGGAACGAGCGAAACATGTAGTCAGCGCGGCGCGCGAGGAGGCGACTCGCCTCGGCAGTGAATACGTCCGTACCGAGCACATCCTGCTGGGACTATGCCGGGAGCCGGACGGTATCGCAGCCCGGGCGCTCGAAAACTTGGGCGTTGATATAGAGTCGTTATCGCTGGAAATCGAGCAGCAAGTTCAAAAAGGCAGCGCCGTTGTGTCCGGCGAGGAGATCGCATTCACGCCGCGCGCCAAGAAAGTCTTGGAACTCGCGGTGGAAGAAGCGCGCCGCTTCAACCATAGCTACATCGGCACCGAACATATCCTCTTGGGCCTCGTGAAAGAAGGCGAAGGAATCGCCGCAAAGGTCCTGCAGGACATGAAGGTCGATCTGGAACGTATCCAAGCGGAGGTAATCCGATTGTTGGGCGATCAAGGAAAACCAGGACCTCAAGCAAGCTCGGGCAAGAAGAGTCAGACTCCGGCGTTGGACACCTTCGGCCGTGACCTGACGGCCCTTGCGCAGGAAGACAAGCTGGACCCCGTCATCGGCCGCGAGGCCGAGATCGAACGGGTGATTCAGGTCTTGAGCCGCCGCACGAAGAATAACCCCGTTCTCATTGGCGAGGCAGGCGTCGGCAAGACCGCTATCGTCGAGGGTCTAGCCCAGGCCATCGTCAATGGCGATGTGCCCGACCTCCTGCTGAATCGCCGCGTGTTGACGCTGGACCTGGCCGGTGTCGTCGCGGGAACCAAGTATCGCGGCCAGTTCGAGGAACGGCTCAAGTCGGTGATGAAAGAAATCCGCCGTGCCGACAACATCATCCTGTTCATTGACGAATTGCACACCATCGTCGGCGCGGGCGCCGCGGAAGGCGCGGTAGACGCGGCCAACATGCTGAAACCGTCCCTTGCGCGCGGCGAGTTGCAGTGCATCGGCGCGACAACGCTGGACGAATACCGCAAACACATCGAGAAAGACGCCGCCTTGGCGCGCCGCTTCCAGACCATCATGGTCGATGCTCCGTCGGTTGACCAGACCGTCGAGATTATTCAAGGGCTGCGGGACAAATACGAGGCGCACCACCGCGTGAAATTCTCGGATGAAGCAATTGTCGCCGCGGCCAAGCTGTCGAATCAGTACATCACCGACCGTTATCTGCCGGACAAGGCAGTCGACGTTATCGACGAGGCGGGCAGCCGCGCGCGCCTTCAGATTACGACCCGTCCGCTGGAATTGAAGGATATCGAGCAGCAGATCGAGAAAGTCACCCATGAGAAAGAAGCCGCAATCCGGCGGCAGGAATACGAGCGCGCGGCGAGCCTGCGCGACAAAGAGCGCAATCTCATCGCCGAACTCGAAGAGAAAAAGCGGGACTGGGAGAAGAAGCGCGATTCCGCCGAGACGGTCGTCGGCGAAGAGGAGATTGCCTATATCGTGTCCAAGTGGACCGGCGTTCCGCTGACGAAGCTGGAAGAATCGGAATCCACCCGACTGCTCCGCATGCGCGACGAGTTGCACAAGTCCGTCATCGGCCAGGAATCGGCCATCGACGCCATCACGCGGGCCATCCAGCGGTCCCGCGCCGGGCTTCGCAATACGGGCCGGCCCGTGGGGTCGTTCCTGTTCCTCGGTCCGACGGGCGTCGGTAAGACGCTCCTAGCGAAGTCGCTGGCTTCCTTCCTGTTCGGCAACGAAGACGCGCTCATCACCATCGACATGTCCGAATACATGGAGAAGTTCGCCGTGTCCCGTCTGGCGGGCGCGCCTCCCGGATACGTGGGCTACAACGAGGGCGGGCAACTGACCGAACAGGTCCGGCGTCGGCCCTACTCAGTCGTGCTCTTCGACGAGATCGAGAAAGCCCATCCGGACGTGTTCAACGTGCTGCTCCAGGTGCTGGAAGATGGTCACATGACGGACTCGACCGGACGCAAGGTCGATTTCCGGAACACGGTCATCGTCATGACGAGCAATATCGGCGCCCGCCGTATCGGGCGTTCGGTTCAGGTCGGCTTCCAGCGCGATTCCCGGGAAGACGAGTACCGGGAGATGAAGTCGCGGGTCATGGACGAAGTGAAGAAAGTGTTCAACCCCGAATTCTTGAACCGCGTGGACGAAGTCGTCGTATTCCACCGCCTTACCCACGAGGAACTGGTGCGGATTGTTGACATTCACGTGGCCGAAGTGATAGAACGCGTCGGGGAAAAGGGCTACAATCTGACCCTGAGCGATGAGGCCAAGGAGTTCATCGTTCGGATCGGTAGCGACGAGCAGTATGGGGCTCGGCCCTTGCGACGGGCTGTGCAGCAGCACATCGAGGATCCCTTGTCCGAATCGCTTCTGAAGGGGCTCTTCGCGCCTGGTATGCAGATAAACGTCCGGCCGTCGGACGAGGAAGAAAAACTCGTTTTTGAACCGGTTATGCCCGTAGCGGAAGGTGTGACTAATTGATCACTCACAAGAACCTCCTGATGGCGCTGCTCGTTCTGGTGATGGCAGTGCCCGTATTCGCCCAGCAATTCGAGGGGAAGACAATCCGGGAGGTCCGGATTGACGGCCTGGAGCGGGTTAGCGAACAGCTTATCCGCTCGCAGCTCGAGGTCCAACCGGGTCAAACCTACAACCAGGTGGCGATTTCGCGCGACATTCGCCGCCTCTACGACACCACCTTCTTTTCTTCTATCAAGGCAGACGCCGCCCTCAGCGGTGACGAAGTCGTCCTGACCTACATCGTGGAAGAGAAACGGGTCATTTCCGAGATCAAGATTATCGGGAATGACAAGGTGCGCGACCGCGCCATCCGCGGCGTCCTGGAGTGGCGCGAAGGCGACACCTTCCTGGAGGATGGATACAACGAGGAGCGCGACGCCGTCCTCAATCTCTATCAATCCAAGGGCATCGCGAACACCACCGTCGATATCGTGGTAGAAGAAGTCGGGCCTTCGCGGGTCCGTATCACGTACGTGATTGATGAAGGCAAGAAGGCCCGCATCCGCTCCATCGCCTTTGAAGGCAACGATGCCTTGTCCGATCGTCAGCTTCGTAAGGGAATGCAGACGAAACGCCGTTGGTGGTTTATCGGCGGGAAGTACGATGAAGACAAGTTGGAGGCGGATTTGGAAGGCGTGCTCGACAAGTACGGCAATCATGGGCGGCTTGAAGCCGCCGTCGCCGGCACCGAACTCGCCTACTCGGAGAGCGGAAAAGGCCTCGATATCACGATTCAGGTCCAGGAAGGGCCCGAGTACACGGTCGGCACGCTCGAAACCGCTAATAACGAGGTATTTGACGACGACGAAATCGTGGGATTGCTTGAAGTCCAGGCCGGCGACGTCCACAACAAAGGCCAGGTGGAAGCAGACGCCCAGCTGGTATCCAAGGGCTATGCCGACAGCGGTTACATCAATGCCGCGGTTACTCCTCAAGTCACCCTGGATCGCGATTCGAAAACCACCCACATCGTCCACCGCGTTGAGGAAGGCGACCTCAAGTACGTTCGCGAGATCAAGATTACCGGCAATGACGTCACACGCGATGAGGTGGTCCGGCGCGAGATTTTCGTGGTACCGGGTGAGCGGTTTGACGGCGCGTTGCTCGAAGCCAGCAAGCGGCGTCTCGAGAGCACCGAATACTATGATGCCATCCGCATGTCCATGGAAGAAGTCGAGGATGACGACCGTTTCGCGAACCTTCTGATTGACGTGGAAGAGGGCCGCACCGGGTTCTGGAACTTCGGCGCCGGCTATAGCACGGACGACGGGTTCGGCGGATATACCGAACTGCGCTTCGATAACTTCGACATCACGAACTGGCCGTCCTTCAGCGGCGGCGGCCAGCAGTTCCGCATCCGCTTGAACATTGGGCAGCGCCGCACCGAGTACAACTTGAGCTTTACCGACCCCGAGTTCCTGGGGTATCCCATCGTATTCGGCGTCGACCTGTTCGATGAATCGTACGAATACGAAGGCGGTTCCGACTATACGCAAGAATCCCAGGGCGCACAGATTCGCTTGGGTAAGGTCCTTTCACCTTACGTCACAGCCCGCACGGCGCTCAGTTACCGGAGCATCAACTACAGCGATCTGGGCACCGGGCCCTTCAGCGCCTACCACCCGTACATCGGCGGGGACGTCACGATCAGCACCATCTGGGGCATCAACCGCAACACGACCGACTCGCGCCGCGACCCGTCCTCCGGCTCGAGCCACGACCTTCAGTTGGAATTGGCGGGCATCGGCGGTGACAACAACTTCTGGAAGCTGGATCACGATTCCACGTGGTTCTGGTCGCTCGACGAAGAGTCAAAGTGGGTGCTTTCCTATCGTTCGCGGCAGGGCGTCGGATTCCCCTTCGGAGACTCGGACGTGATTCCGCTGTCTGACCGATACTTCGCCGGCGGCACGTCCACGGTCCGCGGTTATGATTCCCGCGACATCGGCCCCAAGCGCCCGCGCTACGGCTTCATCGGCGACGACGAATCCGTGGGTGGCGAATTGCGGCTCGTGAACAACATCGAGGTCAAGTACAAAGCAAGCAAGTTCTTCCGCTTGTACGGCTTCATCGATGCCGGCGGTGTCTGGCTCGAGCCGAGCGACTTCGGGTTTGGAGACATGCGCTACTCCGCCGGTATCGGTATAGGATTCGATATCCCCCGAATGGGACCGATTCGTCTGGACTACGGCGTACCGCTCAACGCGGATGAGGACCAGGGTTCCGGTCGATTCCACTTGCAAGGTGGATTCCGGTTCTAAACGAATCAGCGTATGAGCGGTAATCCGGCATCTTGCACCGGCATTTCACTGGTGGTATACTCCGTCCTTGTCCCGCCGGAAACCATTTCATTCAGGAAACGAGGCGGTAACGCACACATCTGGCGCGGGTTCAAACCGAACGAAACTTTAGGGGAATAGGGAACGTGAATATGGCGGTCAAGTCTTTGAAAATGATGCTCTTGCTTTCCTTAATCGTGCCCGTGTGGGCTGTCGCTCAAGAGAGCGGGAGCGGCGCCAGTACCACCCAATACAAGATCGCGGTGGTCGACCGGAAAGAGGTTTTCGACAACTACGAGAAGCAGAAGCGCGAGTGGGCCGAACTCGAATCCGAGAAGAAGCAACTCCAGGATCAGATCGATTCGCTTTCCAATACCATTACCGCGGACAAGGATCGCCTGGAAAGCCAGGCCTCCAGCATGTCCGAGGAACAGCAGCAGCAGCTTCGCGACAAGATTGAAAGCGACTATCGCAAGTACCAAACCGAGTTCAAGCGGCTCCAAGGCGAGATCGACAGTAAGTCCCGCAAGTTCTTTGCGCGCATGATGGAAGATATCGACGCGGCGGTGAACCAAATCGGCGCGAACGAGAACTACCACCTGATTTTTGAGGCCGATTCCAAGAGCCCCACGTCCGTGCTATACTATAGCGAAACGATTGACATTACGTCTCGCGTGATTGCCCGGCTGAACGGTCAGAGCCAGTAGTCAGCAAAACGTGCAGTTCGATAGGTTTCGCCGGCTTCCCCAATCACCACCGGAGCAGCAGTGAATGAACGCTACCCTCGGTGAGATCGCGGCCCTCGTTAAAGGCACCGTGGTCGGGGACAGTTCCGTTCGTATCACAGGCCTGAACGGGATTCGGGAGGCCGTGAGCGGCGAGTTAACCTTCGTTTCGGACCGGAAGTACCTTCCCTACCTGGAAACGACGTCCGCAACCGCGGTCGTGGTCTCCCGCGATGTTTCTGTCGCAGGCAAACCGCTGATCCAGGTCGACGATCCGCGCCAGGCGATGCTCGCCATCCTCCTGGAGGTGCAGTCGGAACAGCAAGCCGTATTGGCCGGAACGGATCCGACCGCGTGGATCGCGCCGACGGCGAAAATTGGCGTCGGCGCGGCCATCGGACCCAACGTGGTCATCGAGGACGGTGCAACGATAGGCGATTCCGTGAGCTTGCATTCTGGCTGTTTCATTGGGAGGGGTTCCCGTATCGGTCCGGGTTCGGTGCTGTATCCCAATGTAACGGTGCGCGAAAGGGTTACCGTGGGTGCCCGGTGCGTGATCCACAGCGGGGCTGTAATCGGTTCTGACGGGTTCGGCTTTGCCCAACATGGGAAACGGCAGATTAAGATCCCCCAAGTGGGTACCGTGAACGTCGGAGATGACGTGGAGATTGGCGCCAATACCGCTATCGACCGGGCGACCTTCGGCGTTACGGTCATTGGGGATGGTACGAAAATTGACAACCTCGTACAGATCGGACACAATGTACGAATCGGTACGAATTGCATTATATGCGGAAATGCGGGGATCGCAGGAAGCACCGTACTCGGCAACAATGTTACGATTGGGGCTGGGTCCGGCGTTGCCGGTCACATCGAACTCGCCGACGGGGTAGTCGTTGCCGCATATAGCGGGGTTACGAAGTCGATGCCGGCAGGCGCGGTTGTATTTGGATACCCCGCGTTGGAAATTGAACGAGGGCGCCGCATGCAAGGTGCCCTGCGCCAGCTTCCCGAGGCGCTTCGCCGCCTCAAGTCTCTCGAGGAGCGCTGCGCGCAATTGGAAGGCCTTTTGAATGGAAAACCAGAAGACGATCGCTAAAGAAGCGTCTTTTTCCGGAATCGGACTACACACCGGAAACCTTACGACGATCACGTTCAAACCGGCGCCGCCCAACAGCGGCATCACCTTTCACCGGATCGACCTTCCGGATAAGCCCGCCATTAAGGCGGACGTGGACAACGTCGTCGATGTCACCTATGGCACCACGATCGGCATCAACGGGGTGAAGGTCCACACGGTGGAACACGTTCTCGCCGCCATCGCCGGGCTGGGCGTGGATAACCTCAACATCGAGGTCGACGCGAGCGAAACACCGGTCGGCGACGGTAGCTCTGTGCCCTTCATGAACACGCTCCAGAAGGCGGGCGTGGTCGAACAGGATGCGGAGCGCAAGTTCATCCAGATCAAGCAGCCCGTCTACTACAAGAACGACGACGTGACGCTCAGCGTTCTGCCGTCGGATGAACTTCGCATTACCATGACGATCGCCTTCGACCACGTCGCCATCGGCACGCAGTACGCTTCCTTCGTCATCACGCCGGAGACCTTTGCGAAGGACATCGCGCCCGCCCGTACCTTCGGGTTCTTGCGCGACGCCAAGATGCTCCAGGAACAGGGCCTCATCAAGGGCGTCAGCCTGGAGAATGCGGTCGCCATCGGCGATGAGTCCATCCTCAACGAAGACCTGCGATTCCCCGACGAATTCGTCCGCCACAAGATCCTCGACCTCCTGGGGGACATGTATCTGTTGGGCCGCCCCGTCAAGGGCCACGTGATCGGTGTCAAGTCGGGCCACGCATCGCACGTGAAGTTCGGGCAGGAAGTAAAGAAGAGCTTGCTCAACGGCCGCGCCAAACGCGACGACTCGGCTTCCGTCACCAGGATGCCGTCTGTGCTGGACGTGAACATGATCATGAAGGTGCTCCCGCACCGCTTCCCCTTCCTCCTCGTCGACCGAATCCTCTCCTATGTGCCCTTCGAGCGGGTCGTCGGAATCAAGAACGTCACCGTTAACGAGCCGTTCTTTCAGGGCCACTGGCCCTCCATGCCGGTGATGCCCGGCGTGCTCATTATCGAAAGCATGGCGCAGGTAAGTTCGGTGCTGATTTTTCACGACAACGCCTTGCCCGGTAAGGTTGCCATTTTCCTCGGCATCGACCGCGCCAAGTTCCGGCGCACCGTCGTGCCCGGCGATCAACTCATTCTCGAAGCCGAAATGACCCAGATGCGGCGCAATGCGTGCAAGGTCCGCGCCTGCGCCAAGATAGGCGACTCCATCGTTGCCGAAGCGGATATGCTTTTCGGACTGATGGATGCGCCACTCCTTCAGGGAAATCGCGCGGCCGAAACCGCGTAAGTCCGCGTTCTGCCCGAGCCCGGATTGACCGCCCGCTCCCGGCTATCCCATACTGATCGTGCCAGTCCTTTGGAAAGCCGTGGTCCTACCGTCTCGTGACGTTCGAGAAAGGAGTGCACCTATGCCTAGAGATAGTCGACGCAGCACCCGCCGCGAGTTCATCCAGCAAACCGCAGCCGGCGTTACTATTGCCAGTCTCGCGCCTTCCGCATGGACCGCCGTTGCCAATGGTGAGATGCCCATGCGCGACTTTGGAAACACGGGGGAGAAAGTCTCCGCGCTCGGCGTGGGCGGCCATGCCATCGGCCAGATCAAAGACGATCAGGAATCCGTCGATTTCATTCGCGAAGCGATTGACCTGGGTGCCACGTTTCTCGACAACGCCTGGGAGTACCACGGGGGCCGCGCGGAAGAACTCATGGGCCGCGCCCTTCGCGACGGCTATCGCAACAAGGCCTTCCTGATGACGAAGCATCATGGCCGCAGTGAGAAAGCCATGGCCATGGAGCACCTGGAAGACAGTCTGCGCCGGCTCGAGACGGATGTGATTGACCTGTGGCAGTTTCACGAGGTCGTGTATGACGACGACCCGGACATGATCTTCAGCAAAGGCGGCGCCATCGAGGCCGCCGACGAAGCGAAGCAGCAGGGCAAGGTGCGCTACATCGGATTCACGGGGCACAAGGATCCCGCTATCTTCAAGAAGATGCTCGACCACGACTACAAGTGGGACGCGGTGCAGATGCCGGTGAACGTAATGGACCCCCATTACCGGAGCTTCATCAACGAAATCCTGCCCATCTTGAACGAAAGGGGAATCGCTCCCATCGCGATGAAAACCATGGGCGGGGGCCACATCCTGCGCGCGAACGTCGTCGAACCGAAGGAAGCCTTGCGATTCGCGTGGAGCCAGCCCATTGCGACGCTCGTATCTGGCATGAGTTCACGGGACATCCTGCACCAGAACGTTGAGTTGGCGCAGTCATTCGAGCCCATGAACGAGGAAGAGCAAGTCGCGCTACTGGAGCGGACCAAGTCCTTCGCAGTGGCAGGCGAGTTTGAACCCTTCAAGTCGACCAACGGGTACGATGGACCGGTCGGCCGGAAAATCCATGGAATCGCCTAGTCCGGAGGACAAACTGCGCGCGTGGGGCTACCGGCGCCGGAACCGGAAGGGCCGTCTGCGCCGTTCCCCGGAGAACCGCGCGACGGGCACCGAAGCTTCCTCACCCCTTGCCGACGAAGGCAGCAACTCCCGATCGCGATGCCCAAGCGGATCACCGTTGCTTTCCAAATATGCCGGCTCCGGCGAGTTCCGCACGAACTCCGGCCCCTCGGAAAGGTGCGCGGGCGACGTAGCCCACGCAGGCCGCGCAACGGAGCGGGGCGCCTTGTTGGGGATCAGGCTGTATCCGATGATGTCCCCCAAGTCCAGCAGGAACGCCAGGAAGAGAATCAGCACCTCCATGGGGCCGACGTTCCGAAAGTCGAAAAGCTTTTCGAACACCATCATGAACGGCATATCCTGCTTCACCACAGGAGGAAGCGCCACGCCGGCCTGCGCACCCAGATCCTTCACCTTTACGCGCAATTGCTCCTGCAAGTGGTGGATATCGGCGAGATCGGTGATCTGGGTCGAAGCGAGAAGCGCGTCTGCTTCCTTTTTGGTGGCAAGGGCTTCGTTGATGGACTCAATCTCGACTTCCGCCTCCTTGGTCAGCAGCGTCAGCTCGTAGTCTTCCTTGCGCGCCTCAGAGCCGTACCCCGCCGGCCGCTCACGCAAACCGCGAATCTCCGACTCCAGCTCGCCCTCCTGTTTGGCGACCAGCTTGAGAAGCTCCTCTCTGCGCGTGCCCAGTTTCGCCTGCACGTCCGCCAGATAGGTCTCGTAGACGCTCCGCATGTTCTGGTCGGACTGCCGCAGGAAGAACTCCTTGTCAGCAGTGCGATACAGCACGTCCATGTTAAAGCAGATCGAAATAAAGGCAATGATGGTAAGGCCGAGGATGCCCATGACACTCAGGCGCTTTTGGCCGTCGATAATGGCCAACTTCAGGCCGAACAGCATCAAACCGATGGCCACGGAGAGGAGCAGGGCCATGGTGGCGCAGTCCTCCCAGACCATGCCGCCGCCCAGGGGAATGTCAAACGCGGGGCCCGGAAGGATGGAGTCGCTCAGACTCTTGTAGGTGGTCCACATGGATACGATGGTGAACAGGACCATCGCGCAATAGAGTGCTGCTCGTGTTGAACCCTTCATGAACGTCTCCCAAGGCGCCTCGTTGGCAGAATCGGAATGGCGGGGTATGGAAATGTCCCTGCATCGGCTCAAGTGGCAGAACCCACACCCACGATTTTCACGCCGTAAACGGTCCGCATCCCGTTTTCTGGCGGTCCTTATGTTATACACCGAGTGGCGATGAAGTTCCAAGGAAGGCAAATGGGGCTCGGGGGTTAGGATGCCGTAGGACCCACGTTGGGCGTCGGCGGAAGCCAAATCCGAAATCCGAAGCAAATTCGAATGACCGAAATTCAAAAGGGGGGATTGCCGTCCTTGCGCGAGGTTTGCCGGGAGATTTAATTGCTCCGGACGCTGGGTTCTCCGTAACTCATTGTGCATCAATAGCGGCGGTATTGCCACTGTAATCGCTATCGCTATCGGTATCGGTATCGGTATCG
>BTVY01000045.1:0-60797 GCA_045863335.1 Candidatus Hydrogenedentota bacterium
ATGCGCCTTGACGCTGCGTGCATTTCGAGCGGTACTGCAAGAACTGCACCCCTTCGAAGGGGGACTGAGGGGGATGTCGTATCGGGTAGCCCCGACAGCCGCACTGCGCTAACGGATCGAATCGAGCAGCGACCACACGTAACCGGACGGTCCAGCCATCTTGTAGCCTGCCAAAGCTAGGGAGAAGAGCAGGCTTGCCACGAGGAAGGTGTTGCGTCCAAGGTTGGCTTTGTAATCGTGCATGAGCGATCGCTTGTTGATGAGGTAGAGGATGATGGCGATGGCCAGGGGGACGATCACCGCGTTCAGACCCATCAAGAGCAAGATCTTCAGCAGCGCCGGGAACTGCCAGAAGGGCGCGATGACGGCCGGCACGAAGATCCAGAGCGCCAGCAGGACTTTGAAGGGCCGGTTGCCTTCACGGTAGCTCCAGTCCATGCGGGCGGCGTCGAGGCAGAAATAGCACATCAATTGGGCGACGACGACGAGGGTGGTCAGCCCGCAGGCGAACAATCCCGCCGCGAACAACTTCGGCCCAAGAGCCGCGAGCGCGTACGGCATGGCGTGAGTCAGCACCTGGCCGGCCTGGTAGACCTTGTCGATGTTGGCGTGGTTTTCGAGCGGATAGAGCGCGTAGCCGCCCGCGACGAGGACCAGCGTCGAGTAGAGCCCAAAGATCACCCCCAGCGAGATCACGGCCTTCCAGAAGTATCGCGGCAGGTCTTCCGGCTTCGCCTTGTCGTCGGACGTGAAGTAGGAGAAGCTGAGTATGGGCGCGGCGGCGAGCGCGCCTCCGGCGATCCCCATGAGCGAGGAGAAGGCGTCGCGCGTTTGATCGGCGCCGGGGACGGCAAGATCGGCGGGAACGCGTGGCATTAATCCGGCGAGAATCGCGGGGAGTTCGACAAATCCCTTCAGCGCCACGATGAGGAAGCAGATGAACATGAAAAACAGGAGGCCCGTCATAAGCTTCTGCGCGCGCTGATAGCCGCCTGTCAGGAGCAGCGCGAGGATGGCGATGGGAAAGAACACCGAGAGGCCAATTTGGGCGTTGCGGAAGAACGCGGCGTATTTCGCGGAATCGCCGTCGACGGGCGGGTAGTAGCCGAGCATGGCGAGAAAAGAATCCGTCATGACGGAGGTCTGGCCCATGTTCACGAAGATGTTGAAGAGGACCATGACCACGAGTACGAACCAGGTGATGCCGGGATGAATCTCGTCGCGAATCACCGAGAGCATGCCTTTGTGTCCGGACATGACGCCGACGCGGGCGCCGGAGTCGAGACAGACGACCACGAAGGGCAGCGTGATGATGGCGACCCAGAGCAGGTCGTAGCGGAACCAGGCCCCGGCGAGGACAAGGGCCGTTGTGGAGCCCGCTCCCATGATACCCGCCGTCATGACAGCCGCCGGACCGACGACCATGGCGATCACCTTGAGCCAACCGGGGACCTTGCTGGTCTCATCTGACATGGCGCGCCTCCTTCCCGCGGATCGGCATTGACCGTAGACGAGCGGAAGTGCAAAGTCAATCGCATCAACGTGTTCCTTAACCAGCGAGGACACGTGAAGCATATGGTATAATTCGGCGGGATCGTGTGACTCCGTGCAACCTCACAGGAGGGGGATTGGCTATGGCACGGTGGCGCACGCTTGTTTTGGCGCTATTGTTGGTTGTGGTTGGATTGGGCTGTCCGGCGCCGGACGATCCTGGTGTCACGGATAATCCGCCACAAGACCCTCCTACCGATCCCGAACCGCCAGGTGAAGAGGGCTATCCCGATCTGGGCGTGAACGCCGACCTTCATGGCGCGCAAGTCTTTCCGCCGGACAATCCTTGGAACACGCGCGTCGATACCCTGCCGGTCGACCCGAATTCGGACACGCTGATCAACAGCATCGGACGATGGGACCATCTGCATCCCGACTTTGGGGCCAACTGGAACGGGGGGCCGTTCGGGATTCCGTACATCGTGGTGTCGGGCAGTACGCCGGGGAAGCAGGTTGAATTCGACTACTGGGATGAAAGCGATCCGGGGCCGTATCCGATCACGGCGAATACGCCCATCGAAGGCGGGCCGAACTCGAGTGGCGACCGGCACATGATCATGATCGACCGGGACAACTGGTTCTTGTATGAGCTGTACGCCGTCTACCCGCCGGACCGGCCGGGGGAACCATATGAAGCCGGTTCGGGCGCGATCTGGGACTTGACCTCGAACGACCTGCGTCCTGCGGGCTGGACGTCGGCAGACGCGGCGGGGCTGCCCATCTTTCCTGGGCTGGTGCGGTACGATGAGGTTGTTGGCCAGGGCGAGATCAAGCACGCGATTCGCTTCACCGTGAGCCAATCCCGGAAGGCCTACGTGTACCCGGCGCGACACTATGCCAGCAACAACACGAGCGCGTCGTTGCCGCCCATGGGGATGCGCGTGCGGTTGAAAGCGGGTTTCGACATCTCCGGGTTCTCGGCGCACAACCAGGTGATCCTCCGGGCCATGAAGAAGTACGGCATGATCGTGGCGGATAACGGAAGCGACTGGTATTTCTCGGGGGCGCCCGACGCGCGATGGGACGACGACGAGTTAAGCGAGTTGAAGTCGCTGGTTGGCGATGACTTCGAGGTCGTCCAAATGGGGACTATCGTGACGGGCAAGTGAACAAGCAGTAGGGTTTTTCGGACGGATTATGGATCGCGAGTTGAACAGATGACCTTGGGCGTCGTTGGGGGCGACAAATCTGCCGCCCCTTCCGGGGCTTGGTGAACAGGGTGGATCTGTTAACCCAACGTTCCGCTTCGCTCCACGTTGGGCTACAACCTTTCGCCCCTACCGGGGCGGAAGACCTGCGACGTATATGGCGTGAAGCCGGGCTGCATCGTTTCACTCCCTAGGGCGGACCGCGTGCGCCGTATCTGGGGTCTGCTTGACTTACATTTCGCGAGACGCCCTACCATTCGTACCGGCTATTTCGCCCTGTACCACCAGCGACCGGCCCGCGCAGTATTCGCAATACTGGCAGTCGCATTCCTTCATCGTGTACCATGGGGGCGTGGCTGGGATTCCCCGGACATTCTACGGGCATTCCTAAACTCTGAAAAGCTGTGGGCGGTGGCCTGACCGGGAATCGATCTTTTCGATAGCCGGGGGAACATTCTTTGCCTGCGCGAAATTGTGGAAGAGAAGTAGGCAGCACCATGAAAAAACGCGAACCGGGCAAACACATTACGAAACTGATGGCCGCGAATCGGAGCGAGATTGCGATTCGCGTGTTCAGGTCCGCCCACGAAATGGGTATTCGGACCGTGGCGATCTATTCCCATGAAGACCGCTACGCACTGCACCGCTTGAAGGCGGATGAGTCGTATGCGGTGGGCAAACCGGGAGAACCGCTTCGGGCCTATCTCGATATCGAGAACATCATTGCCGTTGCGAAACAGTGCGGCGTCGACGCTATCCATCCCGGATACGGTTTTCTTTCGGAGAACCCCGATTTTGCGCGGGCGTGCGAAGAAGCGGGGATTCTGTTTGTAGGTCCGCCGGTGGAGGTGCTCAAACGGCTTGGCGACAAGATCGAAGCGCGGGAGATTGCACGGGCGGCGGGAGTCCCTATCCTTTCCGGCGGTTCAAAGCCCATCCGTAACCTTCGCGATGCAAAACGCCTGGCGGACGAACTCGGGTATCCGGTGATGCTCAAGGCGGCGAAGGGCGGCGGCGGCCGGGGCATGCGGGTCGTGCATTCCGAAAAAGATTTGGCCGACGCGCTGGGTCAGGCGCAGCGCGAGGCGCTCACGGCGTTTGGCAGCGACGACGTATTTCTGGAGAAGTTCATTGCGCGCGCCCGGCATATTGAAGTGCAGTTGCTTGGCGACAAGCACGGCAACCTGGTGCATCTGTTCGAGCGGGACTGTTCGCTGCAGCGGCGTCATCAGAAAGTTGTGGAGATTGCGCCCGCATTGAACCTGTCGGAGGAGGTGCGGCAGCAACTTTGCGATGCGGCGCTCGCGATTGGTAACAGCGTCGGTTACGTGAGCGCGGGCACGGTGGAATTCCTGCTCGACACGGATACAAACAAGCCCTACTTCATCGAGGTGAATCCGCGCATCCAGGTCGAGCATACGGTTACCGAGGTCGTAACCGGCGTCGATATCGTCAAGGCGCAGATTCACGTGGCGCAAGGAGCCCGGCTGGCAGACCGCGGGATCGACGTGCCTTCGCAGGAGAGCGTGACGACGCGGGGATACGCCTTCCAGTGCCGCGTGACAACGGAAGACCCGCAGAACCAGTTCGTGCCGGATTATGGCCGTATTTCCCACTACCGTTCGGCGAGCGGGTTGGGCATTCGCCTGGATGCGGGCACGGCGTTCTCGGGCGCGACCATTACGCCGTTCTACGATTCGCTGCTGGTCAAAGTGACCGTATGGGCGCGCAATTTCGAAGACGCGACCCGGCGCATGGAGCGGTGTTTACAGGAATTCCGCGTGCGCGGCGTGAAGACGAACATTCCGTTCTTGATCAACTTGATCGAGCATCCTTCGTTTATCCGGGGCGAGTGCACGACGCGGTTTATCGAT
Organism: Candidatus Hydrogenedentota bacterium; assembly: GCA_045863335.1. Lineage (GTDB taxonomy): Bacteria > Hydrogenedentota > Hydrogenedentia > Hydrogenedentales > SLHB01 > JAHDWY01. Next base: position 4,574 of record BTVY01000045.1, read on the forward strand.
GAGACGCCGAAGCTTTTCGAGATTGCCGCTCGAAAGGACCGCGCCACGAAGGTGCTCACGTATCTTGGCGAGATCGCGGTGAACGGCCACTCCCTGGTCAAAGGTCGCGCAGTTCCAAGTTCCATGGAACCGCCGACTCCACCGGAGGTCGCCAAGTTTGTCGCTCCCCCCAAAGGCACGCGGCAGCGGCTCGCGGAGTTGGGCCCGGAAAAATTCAGCGAGTGGGTGCTGAAACAGAAGCGCTTGCTCTTGACGGACACGACGTTCCGTGACGCCCACCAGTCGCTCCTGGCAACGCGGATGCGAACCTATGACATGCTGGCCATCGCGGACGCGTATGCACGGCTGGCCCCGGAGATGTTCTCCATTGAGATGTGGGGCGGCGCGACGTTCGACACGTCTATGCGGTTCTTGAATGAATGCCCCTGGCAGCGGTTGGCGGCATTGCGCGAGCGGATTCCGAACATCTTGTTCCAGATGCTGATTCGGGCGTCGAACGCGGTGGGGTACACGAGTTATCCCGACAACGTGGTGCGCGAGTTTGTCAAGGAATCCGCCGACGCAGGAATTGACGTGTTCCGTATCTTCGACGCGCTGAACTGGGAACCGAATCTCAAGGTCGCGATTGAGGCGGTGCAGAAGTCCGGTAAGATTTGCGAAGTGGCCATGTGCTACACGGGCGACATCACGAATCCCGAACGCACCAAATATTCCCTCGAATACTACGTGAAGCTGGCCAAGCGGCTGGAGGAAATGGGCGCGCACATCCTGGCGATTAAGGACATGGCGGGACTGTGCAAACCTTTCGCGGCGGAATTGCTGGTGCGCACGCTGAAGCAGGAAGTGGGCATCCCCATCCATTTCCACACACACGACACGAGCGGCGTGCAGTCCGCCGCGTTGTTGCAGGCGGCCAACGTCGGCGTGGATATTGTGGACGGCGCCAGCGGCCCCATGTCGGGCATGAGTTCGCAGCCGAACCTGGATTCCCTGGTTGAGGCGATGCGGTTCCACAAGCGGGAGACCGGGCTGAATCCGGACAATCTCCGCAAACTGGCCACGTACTGGGAGAAGGTCCGGGAACAGTATGCGCCCTTTGAGTCGGGGCAGAAGACCTCGACGGCGGAAGTCTACCAGCACGAGATGCCAGGCGGGCAGTACACGAACCTGTATGCGCAAGCGCAGGCTTTGGGCGTAGCGGATCGCTGGACTGAAGTCTGCCACATGTATTCGGAGGTGAATCAGCTCTTCGGCGATATCGTGAAGGTGACACCCAGCTCCAAAGTCGTCGGTGACATGGCGCTCTTCATGGTCGCCAACAACCTGACGACTGCCGACGTGCTGGAATCCAAGAAGGAACTCGCGTTTCCCGAGTCCGTGGTCGAGATGATGATGGGACGGCTCGGGCAGCCGCCGGGCGGATTCCCGCCCAAGCTGATCAAGCGCGTCCTGCGCGGCAAGAAGCCGTTGCGGGGGCGTCCCGGCGCGAGCATGCCGCCCGCGGACTTTGACGCGGCGGCGAAGAAGTTGGAGAAGATGCTGGAGCGGCCGCCGACGAAGCAGGAGGTGCTTTCGCATTTGCTGTATCCCCGGGTGTACGAGGACTTCGCGCGGCATCAACAAACCTATTCCGATACGAGCGTCTTGCCGACGCCGGTCTTCTTCTATGGCCTACAACCGGGTCAGGAAACGGCGTTCGAGATCGAGCCGGGCAAGACGTTTATCGTCAAGTGCATCACGATCGGCGATCCGCATCCAGACGGGCACCGTACGGTGTTCTTCGAACTGAACGGGCAGCCCCGGAACGCAACCGTGGTCGATACGTCGCTTGAATCGCAGGTGGTCAAACATCCAAAGGCCGATCCTGGCGATCCGGATCAGGTGGCGGCTCCGATGCCCGGTCTCATCGTGAACGTGGCCGTGCAGGCGGGCGACGACGTCGCGGAGGGTCAGAAGTTGCTGACGCTGGAGGCCATGAAGATGGAGATGACCATCTACTCGCCGCGCAAGGGAAAGGTCGCGGAGTTGCTGGCGGGGCCGCAAACGCAGGTGGAAGCGGGCGATTTGCTCGTGCGGTTGGGCGACTAGTGTAGTGAATTCGAGATTCGTTTCTTTTTTTGTCCCGGTATCTGCGGGAACACCCCCTGAATCCCCCTTCAAAGGGGGACTTTTAGCGACACGTGACACAAGATTTTTGAGAAGGAACTTAAGGTTCAGGACACTAGCGATGCCGAGAGACCGTGTTATAACGAGAACCCGGGTACAGTCATGATCCGAAAGACATCGGGACGCTCATCGCGCAATGCGATCTCCGTCGCGCGGGTCAAGCGCGAGACCTTTGTGCGGTCGATTGAATACCACCGCGCGTACCCTTCCACAAACACGCGCGCCATGGAGATCGCCGAGGATGCGAGCAGCGCCGTTCCGGCATTGGTTATCACGGAGATCCAGACCGCGGGCCGCGGCCGCGGCGACAATGTGTGGTGGTCGGCGGCGGGGGCGTTGACATATTCGCTCGTGCTCGACCTCAAGAATCGTCAGTCGAATCCCCTTTCGTGGCCTACCTTTGCCCTCGCGACGGCCGTCGCCGTGTGTGAAACACTCGAAGCGCGGGATCCGGAACTTGAGTTCGGGATCCGCTGGCCCAACGACGTCTTTTGTGGAAACCGGAAGATTTGTGGGATTCTGCCCGAATTGTGCGGGACATCACGGCTCGTGTTGGGAATTGGCGTGAATGTCAACAACGCGATGGTCGAAGCGCCGGAAGCGCTGCGGCAAACCGCAGTCTCGTTGATCGATTTGACGGGAAAGCGATGGAACCTGACGGAAACGCTAATCGCCCTGCTCCAGACGCTGGAGCGGCGCTTCGACGACCCAGAGCTTCCAGCGGCATGGGCGAAGCGGTGCTTGCTCCGCGGCCACCAGGTAACCGTCCGGTTTGAGACCCGGGAGTCCACGGGGCTGTGTAAGGGAATCGAGCCGAACGGAGCTTTGCTGCTCGAAATCGGAAACACATGCGAGCGTTTCTACGGCGGAACGATCGTGCGTATCGACGATGAACCAACCAGTTCCGCGTGAGGATAACTGCTATTCGCCGACGACCGGCGCCTTTTCTGTCTCGGAAGTCACACCTGGCGGGAGTTCCAGGATTTGGATGTTCCTGAAGTGAATCTCCGCGCCTTCGGATTCGAGGCAGAGATACCCCTTCTTCACCGATGAATTGCGAATCCCGTTGACGAACTTGCCGTTGACGGACAGCTTGATGACGCCGTCCACGCAGACCACGTCGTAGACATTCCACTCGCCCTTGCCTTTGCACCGGTTTTCGATGGACTTGCTGCGGTTGCCGCGCGGGTTGTCCGGTTCCGTCACCGCGCCGTTGGCTCCGAACAATTCGCCGTGCACGTATGCAATAGGCGGAAGTTCGCCGTCGGCACCGCGATGCTGGTTGACCCAGTCCAGTTCCAGCATCTGGACCTCGACCCCTTTGGGAAGGTCGCGTCCTTCCGGCACGGTTCCCTCGCTCCATACGAACACGCCGGAATTTCCACCCGCTTCCATGTGCCGCCATTCGATGTGGAGGATGAAGTTCTCGTATTGTTTCTCGCTGCGCATGACGCCGATGGGGTTACCTTTGCACACGAGCAAGCCGTCCTGCACGGTCCAGGTGTCTTCCGCGGTATTCACATTGACCCAGCCGGAGAGATCCGTTCCGTTGAAGAGAGGCCGGAACGCTCCAGGTTCTTCCGCGTATGCCAGGAAAAGACCCGTTGCCATGACCCAGGCCGTGAGTGTCAGTGTGATTCGGAGCGGTTTCATTGTCGTTTCCCTCTATTCGTAAAGATCCCGATGAGCAATAAAACGTCAAGTCGTATCGCCCATCCTATCAACCGTCCCGGTGAATAGCCAATGTGGGCGCGCTCGCGCGGATCGGGGCACGATTGAGCCACATGTCCCGAATGGGGTAGATTACCGATTGCGTGTCCGGACGATGGTTTGGATCCGGAAACGGTTTGGATGCGGCGGCGGGGAAATGCGCGCAGCGCGGCAGAGTCTCGGCACCGGCGGATTCGGAGTCACTATCATGAAGCAAGACATCTCACGCAGGACCTTTCTCAAGCGCGCGGCCGCGACGAGTGTGGCGGGGCCATTGATACTGCCGCGGCTCAGCTTTGCGTCGCCGGCGAACAGCCGGTTGCAGCATGCCGCCATTGGCGTGGGAGGCCAGGGCGCAGGCGATTTGGGGAACATCTTCAGCAGCGACAAAGTTGATGTCGTGGCGTTGTGCGATGTGGATGAGAACAATCTCCAACGGGCGGCGCAGACCTATCCGAACGCGCGGCTCTACCGCGATTGGCGCGAGATGCTGGACACGGAGGAGAAGAACATCGATTCCGTGAACATTGCGACTCCCGACCACACGCATGCGCCGGCGGCGATGACGGCGATTCGAAAAGGCAAACATGTCTATTGCGAGAAGCCGCTGACCCACGAGGTACACGAAGCGCGCAAGTTACGCCTCGCGGCGCACCGCCAAGGCGTGGCGACCCAGATGGGCAACCAGATCCACGCCCACGAGTTCTACCGGACGGCGGTGCAGTGGGTGCATGAAGGCGCGATCGGCAAAGTGAAGGAATGGCATTCGTGGAGCGCGGCCATCTTTACAACCGATGACAAGAAACGCCCGGAAGGCCGCGATCCGATTCCGCCGACGCTGGACTGGGAGTTGTGGATCGGAACCGCGCCGGAGTGCCCGTACGTCGAGGGGGCCTATCACCCGTTCTGGTGGCGGCGTTATCGCGATTTCGGCGGCGGGGCCGTGGGCGATTTCGGCTGCCACATTTTCGATCCCGTGTATTCGGCGCTGGGCGTCGGCGCGCCCTTATCGATCATGTGCGAGGCCGAAAGCGTGAGCGACGAGGTCCATCCTGGCTGGACCATCGCATACTACGAGTATCCGGGAACGGACATGACGGCGGGAAAGACCATCAAGGCCACCTGGAGAGATGGCGGTAAACAACCGGACAAGGGTCTGTCTCCGCACTTGCCGAAGGACTACGCCATGCCGCCGAGTGGGTCCATGCTAATCGGCGAAGACGGTACGTTAGTCATCCCGCACGTTGCGGAACCGCAACTGCATCCCATCGAGAAGTTCCAGAACTATCCGAAACCGGAACTGGAACCGCGCAGCCATTATCATGAATTCGTCGAGGCGGCGCTCGGGAACGGCGTGTGCGGCTCGAACTTCGATTTCGCCGGGCCCATGGCGGAAGCCGTGCTGCTGGCGAACGTGGCGAACCGGTTCCCTGGGCAGACGCTGGAATGGAACGATCGCTGGATGCGATTTACCAACTTCCGCGATGCCAATAAGTACCTGCGCAGGCGGTATCGCGTCGGCCACGGTGTCTGGGGATTGTGACGGGAGTCCTTACACGCCGGAGTTTTTTCGCCGGTGCCGGCGCGGCCTTGGCGGGAATGGCATTGTCACAAACGTCTCGTGCTGCAGACAGGGACGTGCCGTGGCTTGGGGACGTGCAGCGTCCACCGACGGCACCTGCTACAAACGGCGAAGTGCTCGAACCGCTCCTTGTGGCGGATGACGGAACGCCAATCGAAACCCTGGACCAGTGGATCGCTCAACGAGTGAAGATCCACAAGCGATGGGATGCGTTTCTCGGCACAATGCCGGACCGGCCCCGGGTGCGACGGGAGGTGTTGCGTGAAGAGATCCTGCCCGGTGCCCGGCGGCTGCTGATCCGGTACGAGTGCGAGCCTGGGATTCCAGTCGAAGGCTACCTCCTCTATCCCCATCCCGTCGGGACTACGCCGCGTGCAGGGCTGGTCGCGCTGCATCCCACCACTGCCAATACCATTGACGAGAGCGCCGGGGTGTCGGGACCCGAATCGAAGGCGCTGGGATTGCAGTTGGCGCGCGAGGGTTTTGTCGTGTTCTGCCCGCGCTGCTTTCTCTGGCAGGACCCGTCCCTCGAGTACGAGGAAGCGGCGCGCCGCTTCCTGGAGCGCCGGCCGGGCGTCTTGGGCATGCGCAAGATGCTGTACGACGCGCAATGCGCGGTGGACGTGCTGGCGAGCTTACCGGAAGTCGATCCGGAGCGCATCGGCGCGGTGGGTCATTCGCTTGGCGCAAAGGAGACGCTGTACCTGGCGGCGTTCGACGAACGCATCCAGGCGGCCGTGGCCAGCGAAGGAGGCATCGGGTTGACGTTCACCAATTGGCACGACCCGTGGTATCTCGGCCCGGCAATTCATAAGCCGGGCTTCTCCTTGAACCACCATCAACTGTTGGCGCTCATCGCACCGCGCCCGTTCCTCATCCTGGGCGGCGAGTCAGGAGGGCCTGCGGGCTCCACAACCGTTGACGGGGACCGGACTTGGCCGTGTGTGGAGGCGGCGTTGCCGGTGTACCGGCTATACGGTGAGCCCGCGCGAATCGGTCTCTACAACCACCGCCAGGGACACACCATCCCGCCGGATGCCTACGACCGGACGGTTGAATGGCTTCGTGCCTACCTCGGCGCATAGGGCTGAACCACACACGCGCCACTGTGATAAAATAATGGCGGTCAACGCTGCCGGGTAGCGGGCCATTCAAGGCGAGGCTCCGCGATTCCCCACGCCCGGACAGCGACAAGGTGCAAGGCAGGAGACGTACCATGTTTTCCCTGGGCAATGCCCCGTTGGATGCGGAGGCACTTACACGCGAGCTCACCAATCCGCAAGCGGGCGCTTGTGTGACGTTTGAGGGCTGGGTCCGGAACCACCACGAAGGACGGGCTGTCACCCGGCTGGACTATGAGGCCTACGACACCGTGGCGGTTGCGGAAGGCGAACGCATCCTCGCGGAAGCGCTTGAACGCTTCGAGCTTGTGGACGCGCGCTGCGTGCATCGTGTGGGATCGCTGGACATCGGAGACCTCGCGGTCTGGGTCGGCGCGAGTGCCGCGCATCGTGATGACGCGTTCCGGGCGTGCCGTTACATTATCGACGAGATCAAGTCCCGCGTGCCCATCTGGAAGAAAGAGCATTATGCGGAAGGCGACTCCGGTTGGGTCAACTGCGAGCACGCTGGGGGCGGCAACGGATCGCACCGGCCGCAGCCGCAACCGTCATTCACGGAGGCGGACTACTACGCGCGGCAGACGCGCCTTCCGGAAGTCGGCGCCGAGGGGCAGGCGAAGCTTCGCGCGAGCAAGGTGCTGATCATTGGCTCGGGCGGATTGGGATCGCCGGCGCTCAGTTATCTGGCGGCCGCCGGCGTGGGAACCTTGGGCATCTGCGAAGGCGACCGGCTTGAGGCCAGCAATCTCCATCGCCAGACCTTGTACCACTACGCGGACGTGGGCGAATTCAAGGCGGTGCTCGCGGAGAAACGGTTGCGCGAGCAGAATCCGTTCATCGATATCCGGCTTCATACGAACGGTCTCACGCCGGAGAACGTTGTCGAGACGCTCGCACCGTACGATCTCGTTCTGGATTGCACGGACAATTTTGCGACGAAATTCCTGTTGAACGACGCGGCAGTGCTGACGGGCAAACCGATCATCTTCGCAAGCATCTATCAGTACGACGGGCAGTTATTGTTTGTACGCCCCGGCTCCGGCGGACCCTGCCTGCGTTGCCTCTGGCCGGAAGTGCCCGAGGCGGGATGCGTGGGTTCTTGCGCGGAGGTGGGCGTGCTGGGCGCGGTGCCTGGTATATTCGGCGCGATGCAGGCCGTGGAGGCGATGAAGTACATCCTGGGCTTGCCCGATCAACTGGGCAACGAGATGGTCATCTTCAATTGCCTGACGTATTCGTCGCAGCGCGTGAAGATGCCGCGGCATCCCGCGTGCCCTGTGTGCGGGTCTGCGCCGCGCATCCGGTCGATTGTACGCGACGAGTATCTGCCGCCGGAAGACATCACGGTGGACGTTTCCGAAATGGATGAAAATCGGCTGCGCGCATACCGTATCTTCGATATTCGTGAAGCCGAAGAAGTCGCCATGCAACCGTTGGAAGGTGTCGATCACGAACATCTGGCGATGAGTGTTTGGAACACGGAAAGCCTGCCCATAGGTGTTGACGAGCCTTGTCTGCTCTGTTGCGCACGCGGCATGCGCAGTCTCAGGTTGGCGGAGCAATTGCGCAAACTCGGATACGCGCGCGTGTATTCGGTGCGTAACGGATGGGAAGCCTTTCACCAGTTGGCGAGGAGATAACATGGCGAAGGTACTGTTGATGGTGGGAACGCAGAAGGGCGCGTTCCTGCTGACCTCCGACGAGCGCCGCGAATCCTGGAGCGTCGAAGGACCCTTGCTGAAGGGGTGGTCGGTGTTCGATCTGATGCTCGACCGGCGTCAGGCGCCGCTGATGTACGCGGCTGTGGGGCACTTCATCTATGGTCCCGCCGTCCATATCTCCGACGATTTCGGGCAGACCTGGAAACAGGTGGAGCACGTGCCCAGGTACGAATCCGGCCACAAGCTGAACAACGTGTGGTGTGTCGTGCCCGGTCGAGAAAGCGAGCCGGGGGTCTTGTACGCGGGGGTCGACGAAGCGGGGCTCTTCGTGAGCCAGGACAGCGGCTGGCACTGGGAAGAGGTGAGCGGGCTCTCCGGTCACCCGTCGCGGGAAGAGTGGTGCCCGGGCGCGGGTGGCCTTTGCTGCCACTCGATTCTGCTCGATCCTTCGAACGATCGGCGCATGTGGGTCGGCATTTCCGCGGTGGGTGTGTTCCGCAGCGAAGATGCGGGAGATTCGTGGAGCCCGAGCAACGATGGACTCGACATCATCATCGAAGGCAAGACGCACAAGGACGTCGGCACTTGCGTGCATCGGATGATCCTGGACCCGCGCAACTCGGAGCGGCTGTTCCAGCAGAACCATCGGGGCGTGTTTCGCAGCACCAACGGCGGACAACGGTGGGAACGAATCGAAAACGGGATTCCGAACAATTTTGGTTTTCCCATGGTCATGCTGCCGAACGATTCCAACACGCTGTTCGTTGTACCGCAGGAGAGCGATGAGTTTCGCTTCGCCGCGGATGGACGGCTCACGGTCTATCGCACGACGGACAGCGGCGATTCGTGGTCCCCGTTACGGACCGGACTACCAGAGAATGCCTACGTGGGTGTGTTACGGCAGGCCATGGCGGCGGATTCGTTCGAGAGCCCCGGCGTGTACTTCGGGACGACCGGCGGGCAGGTGTACTTCTCGCGCGACGGCGGAGAGGACTGGCAGGCGATACCGTGCGCGCTGCCGCGCATCAGCAGCATCAATGTGGCCGTGATCGACTGAGGAGGATTCGCTATGGAGACCGTGACGACGCAAGTATCCATCCCCATGTTGCTCGGCAATTCCACCGGCGGCGCCAACGAGGTGACGGTCCGGGGCGCGACCTTGCAGGAATGCCTGGACGACTTGGTGCGGACCTACCCGATGCTGGGCTCCCACCTCTTCGAGTGCGACGGCGGGCTGCGGCGGCACGTGCTAATCCTCTACAACGATCAGAATACGCGCTGGTTTGATACCTTGGATTTCCCCATCCACACGGGGGATCGCATCACGATTCTGCAGGCCGTGTCCGGCGGCTGATTATGCGCTAACCCGGATTCCTCACCGCTTCTGATGCTTTGTTACGAAGGTGGCGTTGCCGGGCGGTGAGAAATGCGGGCTGAACGTTGACAGTGTGCTGCTGCGCCGGTATCCTGAAACCACTGCAAGGACCGGGTCCGCGACAAACGCGGTTCCAAAACGATTATGGCCGGGCGATACGAGTTTCTATGGGCAATCACGCAGGATCTGCGCCGCGAGCGCTTCTTCTCTGTTTGTTGGTTGTAACGGGGCTATGCGCCCATGCGGCAGCCGACGGAAATCTCGAGTTCTTCGAGCGCGAGGTGCGTCCGGTCCTTGCGGAAAACTGCTTTGCCTGCCACGGTCCCGAGAAGCAACGCGCGGGCTTGCGCCTGGACCACATCGATTTCATCCGCACCGGGGGCGACAACGGTCCGGCCATGGAACCGGGCAATCCGGATTCGAGCCGTCTCGTCGAAGCCGTCGAGTATGGCAACGTCGATCTCCAAATGCCGCCCAAGGGGAAGTTGGCGGACGAGCAAATCGCGGCGCTGAAGCAGTGGGTGGCCATGGGCGCGCCATGGCCGGACGAACCGGTTCCAACCGGCGAGACGACGGAAGAGACCTTCGACCTCGAAGCGCGGCGTCAAAGCCATTGGGCCTGGCAGCCGATTCAAGCGCCGCCGCCACCGCCGGTAAACAATGCTGAATGGGCCACGACGGACATCGACCGCTTCATCCTCGCCAAGCTTGAAGCGAATGAGCTTACGCCTGCGCCCCAGGCGGACCGGCGCACGTTGATTCGCCGCTTGTACTTCGACCTGATTGGGATGCCGCCAACGGCCAAAGCGGTGGAGGCCTTCGTGGCGGACGAATCGCCGGACGCGTATGAACGGCTCGTGGACGAGCTACTGGCGTCACCGCACTTCGGCGAAAGGTGGGCGCGGCGCTGGATGGATTTGACGCGCTACGCGGAGACGTACGGTCACGAGCAGGATTACCCCATCGAGCACGCGTGGCGGTACCGGGACTATCTGATTCGAGCGTTCAACGATGACGTGCCGTACGACCAGATCATCCGCGAACACCTGGCGGGGGACCTATTACCCTCGCCGCGCGTCAATCCTACCGACGGCACGAACGAATCCATCCTGGCGACCGGGTTCTGGTACATGCACCAGGCTACCCATGCGCCGGTGGACGTTCGCAAGGACGAAGCCGATCGCATCGACAACCAGATCGACGTCGTGTCGAAAACGTTCCTTGGCATGACGATCTCCTGCGCGCGTTGCCACGATCACAAGTTTGACGCGATTTCCGCGAAGGACTACTTCGGCTTGTCCGGATTTCTGCGGAGTTCGCGACAACAGTTCGCCTTTCTCGATCCCAATGGGAAGATTGAGGACGCCGCGCGCCAGGCCGATGCGGTGCGCGCGGAGGGCGAGGAACTGCTGGCCAAGGCCGCGTTGGCGTTGGCAAAATCCGAGGGTGACAACGCCCCCCCCGAATCTCGGTTCGCTGACGGGGCGGGCGTGATACGTCCCGCCGTGCTGCTCGCGGCGGACGGCCGGTCTCAAACGGGCGCGACGGCCAACGAATCGGGCGGGGATGCAACTGCTGCTGCACCTAAACCCAATGAACCTGAAATCGACGGGACATGCTACGAGGCCTTTGACACGGGTACGTTCAATGGGTGGACGGCGACGGGGCACGCGTTCGGCGGCACGCCTACCGGTCCGGGGTCTTGGGACCCATGTTCCGGTCCGGTCAAGGCAGGCCTTGCGCACAGCGGTTTGCGTGGCCGCGCGTTTCAAGGGGTCTTGCGATCCCCGGCGTTTACGATCGAGCACGACCAGATTCACATTCGCTGCGCGGGTGAAAAGACCAAGGTCAAGCTCATCGTCGAAGGGTATCAGCTTCGCGACTACAATGCGCTGTTGTTCGACGGCACGGTCATTGACGCCGATTCGGGCGACGACTTCGTTTGGAAGTCCATGACGAAGGGGCTGGCCAAATTCAAGGGGTGCAGGGCGTACCTGGAAGTCCGCGACGAGAGTGACGGCTGGATTGCGGTTGATGAAATCTGGTTTTCCGACCATGATCTGCCACCGCAAGGCGCGCAAGAATCCCCAGCGGCCGCGACCGACGATGCTGCCGTAAAGGACGCCTTGCTCCGCTGGCAAGATGGAAGCGCAACGTTCGGCGATGCGGCACTGCTGCGGGCGCGACTCCGGGAGAGCGGTCTCCCGGCGGATGCGGCGCTGGCTCAACGGCTCGCGGAGCTATCCGAGGAATGCACAACGATCGCGGCACAGACTCCTGCGCCGGTACGCGCGCTGGCGATTATGGAGAGCACGCCCATCGACGAGCCCGTGCACATCCGGGGCAATCCCAAGATGCCGGGCGATGTTGTGCCGCGCAGGATCCCTGTGGCCATCGGCGGCGCGGATCAACCGCCTATTTCGTCGGGCAGCGGACGCCTCGATCTCGCCGAGCGTTTATTGGACGACTTGAATCCGTTACCCGCGCGGGTCGCGGCGAACCGCATCTGGCAACACCTGTTCGGCCGTGGCATCGTGCCGACGCCGGACAACTTCGGCGTGTTGGGTCAGCCTCCCTCCCACCCTGAGTTACTCGATTATCTCGCGAACGAATTCCGCGACGATGGCTGGTCGGTGAAGCGCATGGTCCGGCGGCTCGTGATGACGAACACCTATCGCATGACAAGCGATCGCGTGAATCCGGAGTTCGAGGAGAAGGACCCCGCGAATGTGTGGTTGCATCGCATGCGCATGCGCCGGCTCGAAGGCGAGGCGATCCGCGACGCGATGCTGACCGTGGCAGGCACGCTCAACCCGCAGATGTACGGCGAGTCCGTGCCCACGCACTTGACCGAGTTCATGGGCGGGCACCGGCGGCCGAAGCAACAGGGTCCGCTGGATGGTGATTGCCGCCGCAGCATCTATCTGGAGGTGCGCCGGAATTACCTCTCGCCCATGATGCTGGCCTTCGATACGCCGTTGCCGGATTCCACATTCGGACAACGCAATACGTCGAATGTGCCCGCGCAGGCGCTGATCCTGATGAACGACGCCTTTGTTGTGCAGCAGGCGAGGGCCTGGGGCGAACGTATCGCGGCGCAGGATGGCTCGATTTACGAGCGCATCGATTCGTTGTACCTGGACGCGTTTGCGCGGCCGGCAACGGATGTGGAGCGCGTGCGCTTGCGTCAGTTCATTAACGAGCAACGCGCGATATACGGCTTGTCGCGAGAGGATGCCTTGGAGAGCCCGGCGCTGTGGTCGGACGTGTGCCACGTGCTGTTCACGCTGAAAGAGTTTGTCTTCGTCGGGTAAGGAAACGGTTTCGGTATGGCCCATTGCAACAATTATCGGCAGTGTTCGCTGACGCGGCGCGAGATGCTGCGGCAGTGCGCGAACGGATTCGGCGCGGTCGCCTTGAGCGCACTGCTGGCCGACAAGGCCTTTGGCGCCTCGACAGCAGCCGATGGGCAGAACCTCCTGGCGCCGCATTTCTCGCCTAAGGCGAAGAATGTCATCTTTCTATATATGGACGGTGGCGTCGCGCAGATGGACAGCTTCGATCCCAAGCCGCGCCTGACAAAGGAAGACGGCAAACCCTTCGGCATGGAAATGGAGCCGACGCAATTCGACAACAACGGCGCGACGCTGGGCAGCCCCTGGGAATTCCACCAGTATGGCGAGAGCGGGTTGCCTGCGAGCGATCTCTACCCGCACGTGGGCCGTTGCATCGACGACTTGTGTATCGTTCGCTCCATGGTGTCGCAATTCAACGAACACAACCAGGCGAATTATTTTCTGCACACCGGACTTGGTCTCTCCGGCCGGCCGAGCATCGGCGCGTGGGTGACGTACGGGCTTGGCAGCGAGAACCAGAACCTGCCTGGGTTCGTCGTGCTGGATAGCGGGCTTATTCCGTCCGGCGGCGCGGACAACTTCGGGTCGGGGTTCCTGCCGCAGTCGTATCAGGCGTCATTCTTCCGCGCGGATCAGCCGACGCTCGCGAACGTGAACCCCTATGAACCGGCGCCCGGTGCGCAACGAAACAAGCTGGCGCTGATGAACGACCTCGATACGATGGCGCTGGCTCATGCAGGCGCGCGCGACGCGATGGAGTCGGCCATCGCAAACTATGAGCTGGCGTTCCGCATGCAAACAGCCGTACCCGAGTTGACCGGTCTCGAAGGGGAAACGGACGCCACGAAGAAGCTCTATGGCATGGATGCGGACTACGAGCCTACACGGATCTACGGGCGGCAGTGTCTCGTGGCGCGACGCTTGATCGAACGGGGCGTGCGGTTTATCGAGATTACGTGTCCGCGCATTGATGGCGTGGACCGCTGGGACGCGCACGGGGATTTGCGCAAGAATCACTCGCTCAACGCCAAGGCGACGGACCAGCCCATCGCGGGTTTGCTCATGGACCTGAAGGCTCGGGGCCTTCTGGATGAGACGCTGGTTCTGTGGGCGGGCGAATTCGGCCGTACGCCCTTCGCACAGGGCCGGGACGGACGCGATCACAATCCACACGGGTTCACGATCTGGATGGCGGGCGGCGGCGTGAAGCGCGGGTTTGCGTACGGCGCGACGGACGAGTACGGCTACAAGGCCGTCGAGAACCGGGTCGAGATCCACGATCTGCACGCGACGATGCTGCACCTGCTGGGATTCGACCACACGCAACTCACGTTTCGTTACAGTGGCCGCGACATGCGGCTCACGGATGTACACGGAAACGTGATTCACGATTTGCTTGCATAATCTATCGCGGGCGTCTGGCTGCGTTCGCGTTTCTTTTCACAATGGACATGCAGAGGGGAGAGCATTATGACGAGCAATGCGCCGCACACACCTTTTCGCTTGGACGGCAAGGTGGCGCTCATTACGGGGAGTTCCACGGGGCTCGGGAAGTCCATGGCTATGACGCTGGGCGCCGCCGGGGCGAAAGTGGTTATCAACTACGCCAACAACAAAGAGCGGGCGGAGGCGACCTTCAAGGCGTATCGCGACCGGGGATATGAAGGCATTCTCGCGCGCGCCAGCGTCGTGGACAAAGGCGAAGTCGACGACCTCTTCGACCAGATCGAGACTGAACTGGGCCCGGTGGAAATCCTCGTGATCAACGCCACGCCCGATCAGCCGCACAAGCCCATCGAGGAATACGACTGGGACTTCTACCAGAGCATGATCGATTTCTTCATCAAAAGCCCCTTTCTGCTCTGCCGCCGCGCCTTGCCGAGCATGAAGAAACGCAAGTGGGGCCGGATCATCAATATTGGATCGGAAGTGTTCCAGTGCGGTGTGCCGAACTTTACGGCGTACGTGGCGGCCAAAGGCGGACAGAACGGATTCAATCGAAGCCTTGCGCGGGAACTGGCGCCCTGGGGCATCACCGTGAACATGATCTCCCCGGGCTGGATCCCCGTAGAACGGCACGAGAAGGACCCGCAGGAAGAGAAAGACGCCTACCTGGCCGAGCTTCCCATGAAGCGCTGGGGCGTGCCGAAGGAAGTGGCGGATGCCGTGTGCTTCCTCGCGAGCGACGAGGCCTCGTACATCTCCGGCGAGAACATCTGCGTCAACGGCGCGCACACCGTGGCGTGATCACGCTCCGTACTTCTGTTTCATCGTGCGCTCGTATTCGGGGAAATAGCGTCCAATCACGGGCAAGTCGAAGCTGCGCAGGATGCTGGTATTGCTCTCCCGTTCGAGCAGGAACTCGAATGACGCCTTGAGCAAGTCCTCGGCCGAAACCTTGCCGCCTGTCAACGACTGGTGAACCTTTGACGCAACGGTGACTTCGTGAACGGTCGTTTGGCCTTGGGCAACGGTAACTTCATACCGGTCGCCCGTGAGCGGTTTGACTTGTATCATGGCATCTCCTCGCAGCGGAATCTGCGGCAGGCATCCGCATACTCGTCTGGTTGACCTCGGTTTCCATCACAAAGTACATTGGACCCGCGGAGCGATCAAACGCCGGGCGCAAGACGTGCGACAGGATTTGAGTGAAACGCGGCCAGCCTGGCCGCCCAACCATGAAAGCCATACCCATGCACGAGTCTATCGATCGACGACAATTCCTGAATAGAACCGCGGCCGGCGCGGCGGGCGTTGCCATGACGCTTGCGGCGCGCGCAGCGGAGAACCCTGAACCGGAGCGCGTGGTGGTGGGCGTTATGGGACTCTCCCGCGGCCGCACGCTGGCGATCAACTTCGCGCAGCAGCCAGGAGTCGAAGTGCGCTACGTCTGTGACGTGGACTCCACGCGCGCGGCGAAAGGCGCTGAGGAAGTCGCCAAGATAGCCTCGACTCCGCCGCAGCCCGTTGGCGATTTCCGGCAGATTCTCGACGATCCCGAGGTGGACGCGCTGGTGTGCGCTGCGCCAAACCATTGGCACGGTCCCGCTACGATTCTCGGATGCTCGGCGGGCAAGCATGTCTACGTGGAGAAACCGTGCTGCCACAACCCGCGCGAAGGCGAGTTGATGGTGGAAGCGGCGCGCAAACACAACCGTGTCGTACAAGTCGGCACGCAACGCCGCAGCAGTCCCAGCATCCGCGCCGCCATCCAGGCCTTGCACGATGGGGAGATTGGCCGCGTGTACTCGACGCGCGGCACCTACACGAGCTTGCGCGGATCTATCGGCACCGGAAAACCCGTCGACGTACCGGAGTTCCTGGACTACGAGCTTTGGCAAGGCCCCGCGCCACGCAAACCGTACATGGACAACCGCGTTCCTTACAATTGGCACTGGTTCTGGCATTGGGGCAACGGCGAACTCGGCAACAATGGCGTCCATTACCTCGACATCTGCCGCTGGGGCCTGGGCGTCGATTATCCGATCAAGGTGACGTCCTGCGGCGGACGCTACTGCTTCGACGACGATCAGGAAACGCCGGACACGCATTCGGTGTGCTTCGAGTTCGAGGACGAGAAGATGGCGACGTGGCAGAGTCACAGCTGCAACCAGTACGGCAACGAGTTCGTCAACTTCTACGGCGAAGGCGGTACGCTGGTGCTGGGCGGCGAAGGCGAGTACACCTTCTACGATAAGGACAACAAGGAGATTCGCAGCGACAAGGGCAGCCGCGGCGATATCGAACATATCGACAACTTCCTCACGGCAATCCGCGAAGGGAATCCGGCGCTGCTCAATTCGGGCATCGAAGATCACAACCCGGGCACCTTGCTGTGCCACCTCGGCAACATCGCGCAGCGCACCGGACGCACGCTGCACTGCAGCGCTGAGAATGGCCACATTGCCGACGACCCGGAAGCCATGAACCTTTGGGCGCGGGAGTATGAGCCCGGCTGGGAGCCGACGGTATGAGCGCGACATCATGAGCGAGCCAACGGATCGACGCGCGTTTCTCCGTAGTTCCGCGATTGGCGCCGCCGGCCTCGCCGCCGCGATTGCGCCGCGAAGCGCGGGGCAAGCACATCCCGAAAGTGGAATCAAGGTTGGCGTTATCACGCATGCCGGTGGCGCGCACTTAGGCGCTTACTTTGACGGTCTGGCGAAGACGGAGGAAGCGTCATCCGTGGTGCTCGCCGATCCCGATGGCAACGCGGAATCGATGGCGCGCGAAGCCTTGGGCGAAAAGCTTACGACGGTGTATGCGGACCGCGATGAACTTCTCGCCAAGGAACAGCCCGGGATGGCGCTCATCAGCATGGAGGCCAAACTCGCACCGGCGGCGATTGATGCCGCTCTTGATGCGGGGTGCCACGTCTTCGCAGAGAAACCCGCCTGCACGAACGCGGAGGATTTCGCGCGTCTGACGGCGAAGGCGAATGACAAGGGATTCCACCTGATGCTGGCCCTTGCCAACCGGTTGAATCCGGAGGTCCAGGAAGCGAAGCGGGTCATCGCCGAAGGCGAACTTGGCGATATCTACAGCGTTGACCTAATGCTTATCGAGGACCAAACGCGGTTGACGAGCGCCGGCTATCACGCGTCCTGGTTCGCGGAAAAGTCCCGCGCGGGCGGTGGACATCTCACCTGGCTCGGCATACATTGGCTCGACCTCGCCATGTACATTACCGGTTCCAGCATCGAACGCGTGACCGGGTTCACGGGCAACGTCGGTGGGCAACCCATCAACATCGAAGATTCCGTGGCCATGGCCATGCAGTTCGAAAACGGCACCTTCGGCACGCTCACGTCCGGCTACTACCTCGACAAAGGTTACGAGTCGTCCCTCAAGATCTGGGGGTCGAAAGGCCGGTTGTCGATCACGTCCGAGGCGCTGCGTGCGATGAAGTTGTATCGCAACGACGAAGGGCCTTCGGAGTTCACTGGACCGAATGATTTCGAGGTGTACACCACGTTTGTAAGGGCGGCCGTTCGCGCGAGCGCGGGACTGGGACCGCCGCCGATTACGGCCGACGAGTCGTTGCGGGTAATCCGCACGGTGTACGGCCTCTATGACGCCGCGGAATCGGGCTGCGCCGTTCGCGTGCGGTAGATTGGAGGGTGGGTTTTCCAACCCGCCGCCACGAATGCTTTCGAATGCGACTATCGAGAAGGGATTCTGTTCGTTTCCATAGGCCGTTTTTAGTTTTTGGAGTCTTCGCACTGAACCGCAACTGTTGGTGTGGCGGGTTGGAAAACCCGCCCTCCTGTAGTACCCTGCTTCTAAAGGATGAGCCATGATTCGCAATCCTTCGACCGTTCTCGCCATATTTCTTTTCACACTCCCATGCATTGCTCAAGAGACGCCGAATAGCCAGGTGTTCACCTATCTCGAGCGGGAAGCGGAAACGGTTCATCCGCAGCTTGCATGGAGCGCGGCGACTCCCGACGAACATGAAGCGTGGCGTACGGCATTTCGCGGGAAGCTCATGGAACTGTTGGGAGAATGGCCGGAACCGGTTCCCGCGGACGTCCATTGGGATGATGCGGACGTGTTGGAGACGGATGCCTTCACGCGGCGCAAGGTTTACGTGCGCACGGAAGAAAACTACTGGGCGCCGGCGTATTACTACGTGCCGAAGAACGTCGAGGGCAAGCGCCCGGCCGTGATGTGCTTTCACGGGCACAGCGGTATCATGCCGTACATTCGCGAAGGCACGGACGCGGAGAAAAAGAAAGGCGAAGAGCATCACCTCGACTACGCGCCCTACTTTGCGGAACACGGCTACGTGGTCCTTGCGGTGGTTCAGCGGGGCTGGAACGAGACGAGCCACGACAAGCCGCACAGTTGCGAACGCCTCAGCCGGGCGGGGTTCCTCACCGGGAAGACGCCGATTGGCATGCGCGTGTGGGATGGGATGCGGTTGGTGGATTTCCTCGAGACGCGCGAGGAGGTCGATGCGTCGCGCATCGCGGCGGCGGGCTTGTCCGGCGGCGGCACGACGACGCTGTTCTTGGCGGCATTGGAGGATCGAATCCGCGCCGCGATTGTGGCAGGCTACTTCTGCACGTTCCGCGACTCCATCTATTCGATCCACCACTGCATCTGCAACACCGTGCCCGGCATCATGAACTGGGGCGAGATGAGCGACGTGGGCGCACTCATTGCGCCGCGGCCGGTGTTGATCATCAGCGGCGACGAGGACTCCATTTTCCCCCTCGACGCGACGAAACGGGCCTACGCGGAGTTGAGCAAGACCTACACGTTGCTTGGCGTGCCGGGCAATCTCGAGAGCGACTTCTTTGAAGGCGTGCACGAATGGAGCAACGCGAAGACGCTGCCCTTTCTCGCGCAACACCTTGGGGAGTAGCAGGGCCTTTCAACAAGGCACACCGCCGTTGATCGGTGGCTCCCTTGGTTGTCTGCACGAGCTAAAGAACATCCCCCTTGATCCCCCTTCAAAGGGGGAATGGTCGCAACGCTTCGCGTTGCGGGCAGGTTTGACCAAGATGCACTCCCTTGCGCACGGTACAGATGCGCACTGTCTTGCGCACGGTACAGATGCGCCCTCCCAAGACGTCGCACAGCCATTCCCCCTTTGAAGGGGGATCAAGGGGGATGTTATTTTCGCATGCGGAAGTTGATTCTATGTTGCACACGCGGGTGGCGCGGCACCTTAGAAAACTATGGTTTCTGCATGTCGAAATAGTCGAGAAGCCATCGGCAGTTGACGACTTTTTCCACGAGATCGAGGGGCAGATAGAAGTACTGGCAGGACGGCTCGAAACCGATGCGGGAGTCCTGCTGCACGAGCGTGTAGAGTTCGCGGGCCAGATCGATTTCGGAGCGAAGGGTCTGGTCGATCGTCGCCAACAGATTCTCGCGTTCTGCATCTGACACCGTAACTGTTGAGTCGGCCAGTTGGTCCCGCGCGTGGACGAAGCGGGATTGATTTGCGACCGCCTGGAAATGGATGGCGGCGGCGCGCGCGTAACGGAGGTCCGCTTCCGCGCCATTGCGCAGGTCCGGCGGCGCGTGACGGACGGCTTCCTGCAAGGCCTCGATTCCCGGTTGCCAACCCTTCGCGACTCTTTCGAACTGGTCCGCAAACACGTCCGGCGGGTAGGGTCCGCGCCAGCCGTTCAGATCGTCGTACGGAATTCCCCACATGGTCGCGCTGTAGCCCGTCTTTTCCGCGTACACGGGATTCGCCGCGCCCCACTGCACGGGACAGGTGTAAACCACGCTGATGTGGAAGGGATATTCGCGGAAAGCCTCGCTGGTGAGGGTCCACGCCTTACGGGCGTGCGGGGCACCCTCCTCGCCGAAGCGCGCCCGCGCGAGGTCGTCCAGCGCGGCATTCATGTCGAGGCGCGGTGTCCGGCTCATGCGTTCGGCCAGTTGGAAGTTGGGCGACGGGTATCCGCCCATGGTCCACCCGATGAGCATGGCGTTCAGCTCGAAGGGCTGGAGGTTGCGGCAGTGTTCGCCGATGAGATCGAGCACCGGCAAATAGGGGATGCTTGCGATCTCGCAGGTGTTGTTGAATTGGATCTCCGTGCCGATCTTCAGGGCACGGTCGCGGGCGACTTTCCAGTGGGCCTGAGAGCGGGGACCGGGACCGACGGAGGAGATGGAGTACTCGCCGACCGTGGATGCGACACCGCCGCGCTCGATGGGCAAGTGCCATTCGCTGACGGACATGAGCGTGACGTTCTCGGGCAAACGTTCGATGATGTCTGGCGCGTCGCCGTGGCCGCGCCAGCCCCAATCCGAAATGAGAACGGACGCATCGGGACTGCCCGCATGGACGCCTGCTTCGAGCACTTCGACCACCTCGGTGAGAATGTCGGCGTCCGTTCGTTCCCTGCAGCGCGGACAGGATGTCCAGCCGCCGTGGGACGCGCAGTTGGTCAGGTTTTCGGAGGCAGTGATCGCGTAGATACCACCAAGATCGGGGACTTCGCGAAATACATGGGCTAGGGCGTTGCGCATCCAGTCGCACACGGCGGGATGTGACGTGCACATGGCGGTCAGTTCCGCTTCCTGGACGCCGGCCATGTCGGGACGCCCGGCATAGAACGCGGCGGGCATGGCACGCGGCTCGTTGATGTAGAGGTAGACGGAGATGCCGTACTGCTTGGCGCGATCGACCATGCCGCGGAGCGCGGCCAGTCGCGCCTCGTGGCCTTCGCCGAACTCGGGTAACTCGGGTCCGCCGGGAGCCAAATCGCGAAGGACGCCCTGCAACCAGACGCCGTTGACGCCGGACGCCGCGAGGCGTTGCAGAAGCCCGTCGGGATAGGGGTTCAATTCCGGATTCAGCAGAGGATCGCCGTACACGGCCACATACGAATAGACCAGACGCTCGACGTCCGATTTGTCCTGCGCGTTTACGCTGAGCGATGGATCGGGCTGGCTTAGCTGCTTCACGAAATCGAAGCGCGGTTCACGCGGTTGTAGAAGGACATCGCCGAAAGATCCTTCGACCACCGCCCGGATTTCCGCGGCCCGCACTCGCGCGGCTTCATTTGGCGCCGAGTATTTCAGTGGCTCACTCGCGGGCTTTCTGCGTCCCAATTTGACCCACAAGAAGTCCTCTTCGCGCAGCATGTGATCGAGGCGTTCCGGCGTCATCTCCAGCAGTTCGAGCAGTTGGTCGTAGGGGAGCAAATGCCAGTTGCGCCGAATGAGCGTGACGTAGCCGCGCTGCAACATCGTTTCGGGATCGCCGGAGAACGCGGGCAGGCCCATGGATTGCGCGACAGCAATTATGTCTTCTTCCGTTGCGCCGATGATGCGCGCCAGCTTGTCCGGTTCGACGGCGTCCCAGTTTCGCCAGATAAACTCATGTACGCGATCCGGAAAGTGCCGGCTTTCGACCGGCGCGGGCGCGTCGCCCATGGGAAGCTGCACGTCCTGGCACAAGGCAGGCAGCGCGGCAAGGGCAAACGCCGCGTATCGCATAACGGAAGAAAGATCTGGGTTGTTCACGTCAATCCCTCTTAAGAAGCGTGGCGGCCCGACATCTTCAGGGCCGCCACGTGTTCATTGTTTTCGACTCAGAGCGGCTACGATCATGGTTCCGACACGCGGAGTTTGATGATCAAATCGTCCGCTTTTTGGTTCTCCAACTCAACCTTAGGGTTGTGGACAAGTTTGACGATCCGGTATTTGGCCGTCATCGGCGGACCGCTGTGGAGTTGCGTGGCGATGAGGCCGGAGCGCTCCGCAGTCTCGTTGAGGTCGAGAAACGCAGTGCCGAGCGTACCGTTGATGGCGGACCAAATCGCGGGGCCGACCGCAAGGATCTCGTAGCGGTTCCACTCTCCCGGCTTCACCGCCGCTTCGGCCGTGTCTACGGGATCCAACATTCCACGTCCGTGCTCGTGATACAGCTTGCCCCACCAGGTCTCACCGACATCCGCTTGATAGCCCTGCGCCTGCCCGCTCTCGTCGGCCTTTGACGAACGGATTTGTATACCCGCGTTCGCCGTGTTGGGATCGAGCAAGACGTCTACCACGAGATAGAAATCGCCTACCTCGACGTTGGACCACAGAAATTCGTTTTTCGGGATCTGGCTGTCACTGTGCCCGACGATCGCGCCGTCTGCCACGCTCCAGTAGGGGGCGTTGCCTTGCCACCCCGTCAGGTCCGTTCCGTTGAAGAAGGCGGTGTCTTCCGATGCGGACGCGCCAAGGCCGCGGGCAATGTTGATAGCGGCCTGCATGGCCTCGCCTTTGACAGCCTCGTTGCGGAATTGTGCGAATACCCATTCGAGCGCCTGCTTGTCGGTGACTTGCCCCAATCCGGCGAGCACGACCTTCATCTCATCGTCCGTGGACGCGAGCTTCATCAGGATGCCGTAGTCGGAGAGTAACTGCTCGGAACCTGCGCCGCTCTGGCCCAGCAGACGCACCGTGCCTCGGAGGGCCAGCAACTTCAGTTGCGGATCGCTTGATGTTTGGGCGAGACCCATTACCACCGGCAACGCTTCCGGCGACGGCCAGTTGCAGAGCGTTTGCTGCGCTGCGTCCTTCACCGGCGCGTCGCTGGAGCTTGCCAATGCCTGGACGGTTTCGAGGGCATTCGCGCTGCCGGTCGATCCCAGCAGGCGGATCATGCCGAGCCGGGCATCGCCTTCGGACTCTTCAAGCGTTGCGGTGAAGGCGTCGACCACCGCGGGCGGCGCGGCGACCGTTGCCAGTTTGATCGACTGGTTCTCATTGACGGTCTTGCTGAGAGATTCACCGTTCGCCTGGTAATCGATGCGGAGTTTCTTCGGAGTATTCGGCGCAGGGTCGCCGAAGTTG
Organism: Candidatus Hydrogenedentota bacterium; assembly: GCA_045863335.1. Lineage (GTDB taxonomy): Bacteria > Hydrogenedentota > Hydrogenedentia > Hydrogenedentales > SLHB01 > JAHDWY01. The sequence continues at coordinate 27,859 of BTVY01000045.1, forward strand.
GCGTTGGTCGCGTCTACGGACGGCGCACCCGCATCGACGAGTTGCTTCACTTTGTCCGTCACATCTGCCGATTGTCCGTCGGGCAAATCGCCGTATACGGCCTTCTCAATGACGATACCACCGGGAGCCTTCTTCTGCCGTTCGCTAATCGATGACAGAACGGCTTCCATGGTCTGACGCTCTTCAGCGGACTCGATCGCGGCCATGCGATCCAGGAGCGCGCCGAGTTCGTCCATACCTGCGGAGCTTTGCAGGGCCGTGAGCGCCGCGATGCGTACCGATTCGTCGGTGTCGTTCTGTGCGACCGTCAGGAGCAACCCGGCGGGCTTTTCAATGCCGCCTTGCCCGATGAGTTCGACGCCGACGCGCCGCGCCTCGGGACTGTCGGCCTTCAGCATGGCTTTAAGCGCGTTGTCGCCCTTGCTACCAGGGAAGTAGCTGAGCGAGTCGCGGGCCGCCTTTGCCAGGTCCTCGTCTTCGGCCCACGACAATTCCTCGAGCAGCGGGAGCACTGCATCGTACTCCATGCGCGTCGCCGCTTTGATGGCGGCAATACGGACCGGGGTCGCGCCGACCCGCGCCTCCGCGAGTACAGCCGGACCCGCGGCCGCGGTGTCCGGTCCGCAGACACTCATCAATTGGATTTTGCGGTCGTCGGACAAGGCGGGCAATGCTTCGGCCAATGCTTCCGCTACGGCCTTCTTGCCGTCGAGTTCGCGCGCGACGCGCAGGGCCATAGCAAATCGATCGGCGTCATCGCTTGCGAGCGCTTCCTTCAGAATGGGGGCACCATCGCGCATATTGCGCGACAGAATCGCGCCGCGCATCGCTGCCGTCGCGATGAACGGCGGCGCATCGGAAAGTTCGCGGAGTCGGTCGTAGATCGCAGCGGCCTCGTCCTTCTTGCCTGCGGCCGCGTAGGTTTCGGCGCAACCGAGCAAGGCGTCGCAGATTACCACGCGGGTCGCGGAAGTTATGGCGGTGTTCCCCAACGCCGCGTCCAAACCGGCCGCGGCTTCCGGCGTGGCGATGTCGCCGAGCGCTTTTGCGGCGGCCTGGGCGACTTGTTCGTCGCTGTCGGACACCAGCGCGACGAGGGCGGGCACGGCTTCCGCATCGTTCCGTGTGGCGAGCGAGCTGATGACGCCTACCTTCAATAGTCCGGACGTCTTGCCCAAGGCATCGCGGAGCGCCGCGCCGGCTTCGGGATACGGCATCGGTTCCAGCGCGTACCGCGCCATGTGCGCGAGCTGTTCGTCGAGCAACAGACCTGCCAGGACAGGGATAGCCTCTTCCGTTCCTTGCCGCGACAGTACGCGGCAAGCGTCCATCTTCTCGACGAGTGGCGCGTCGGACTGAAGCACGGCAATGGGGTTTGAATCCTGCGCGGCCGCGCCGAAAGCCAGCACGAGGGCCAGCAGGATGGTTGTGATGTGGTACCGCATGATCGCTGTTCTTCCTTTCGCGTCCATCGTTATATGACCCACGGCGCGCGTTGCGCACGGGAGCGCAGACGGTTGGCCTCGTCGTCGTTGATGAATTCTTCCTTCACAGGGTCGTACTCCATGTCGCGCTTGAGCCACATGCAGATGTTCGCCGCGTGGACGGTGCTCATGGACCGGTGCATGACGGTGGGGTTCGCGACGGTCTCTTCGCGGGACTTTACGCAGTCGAGGAAGTTGCGCATGTGGTCCAGCGAACGGCCGGTGCGTTCGACGTATTCGCCGATGACCGTCTTGTACTCCGCGAGAATGTCCGGCGACGACGCCTCGGGCATGGCATATCCGTCCGCCGACCCGACCCAACCGCGTTCGCCGTCGAAGCGTTCGCCGCAGGAGCCGTGCCAGTAGACGTCGTTGCGCGAGAGGATCATCTCCTGGCCGCTGGCGAAGGTGCAGACCATGCCATCGCCGGAGTCGTTATTCACATAGCCATAGTGGACGGGCGATGTGTCGCCGGCGTCGATGCCGGCCTGGGCCTGCGCGAAGGTGTGAGCGCCCCACTCGCCGATGCAGCTCGTGTGAAAGTCATAGTCGTCGCGCCAGCCGCCGCTGACGTAGGAGCTGTTGTAGGGCCGCCACGGGCAGGACCCCAGCCAGATGTCCCAGTCCACCTCATCCACGGGCGGCAGGGGCTCTTCCGGTTTCCACGTGTGCTGCATGGTCGCTGAATCCCAGGGCGCGATATGCGCGTAGGCGCGCGAGACCTTGCCCAAACGGCCCGTGCGCGCCATCTCGATGGCGAATACGTGATTGGCCTCGCTCAGGCGCTGCGTGCCGGTCTGATAGACCCGGCCATAGCGGCGCGCGGCTTCCACAACGGCCTGGCCTTCGGCGATGGTCATGCAGGAAGGTTTTTCCGTGTAGACGTCTTTTCCCTCACGCATCGCGCGTACGGACGCCTGGGCGTGCCAGTGGTCGCCGGTGGCGATGAGCACGGCGTCGATATCCGGCCGGTCCGGCAGGAACTCGCGCAGGTCGCGGTACATGGCGCAGTCTTTGGTGCCGTAGTAGTCGTCGACGAAGGCCTTGACGGCTTCCCTCTGCTGCTTCCAGAGGTCGCAAATGGCAACCACCTGGACATCCTTGTTGCCGATGATCCAGCGCAGGTCGTGAAACCCGCGGCCATGGATTCCGATGCATCCGACGACGATGCGTTCCGACGGCGCGACCGATCCGTCTTTCCCGAGTGCCGACGCGGGGATGATGTAAGGCGCGGCCACGGTGGCCGCCGTCGTCGTCAAGAACCGGCGGCGAGAAATCTTCGTGCTCATATGCTCCTCCTCCAAGGACAGTGATATCGGGTGTGGGTGGGATACGTGAAGGCTGTGTCAGTCGACTTCGACAAACCGAAACGTACACTTAGGTGCGGAGGCATCGAGGCCGAACACCGATAGCCCAAGTTTACCCCGCCGCATCCGCCGCCGCGCTATCCGCTGTCAAACGCTCCCCCTGCCCGAATCCAAGATACTCGGTACACGATAGGACGCGACGGGCGGCGAATCAAGTCTCGCCGACACGGATACCATGACCGTAGGTAAAATGTCCGGAACTGGCAAGATGGACCCCCGCCTTCGCGGGGGTGACGGAGGGGGTCTCCAAGCAATTGAACTACGGCCGTGCAGGTGCTCCTGCGCGAAGCACGGTACCGGGAACGTTGGGATGGGGCCGCCGGCGATCAGGACGCGCTGGCGAGCCGTTTGCGGAGGTAGTCCAGCAGGACGTTTCCGTGGAGGTCGATCTGGGCAATGGCGCCATCGGGGCCGACGATGACGGTCGTGGGTACGTTTACGACGCGGTAGTCCTTCCGGATGGGATTGACGGACCAGGAGCCGGCATAAATCACAGGATGAGCGAGGCCTTTCTGTTGCGCGAAGTCGCGGGCCTCCTGTTCGCTCTCGTCCAGACTGATACCCAGGACAACCACGTCAGACGTGCCCCCCAATTCCGGTGTCAATCGGTCGAAGGAGTCAATGGTGTCTACGCAGGGCTTGCACCAGCCGGCGTAGAAGTGGATGACGACATACTTTCCTTTCTGACCGGCCAACGCGAAGGGGTGTCCGTCGAGCGTGGTGCTGGTGATATCCGGCGCGGGCTGACCCGCTTCGAGGGGCATGAAAGGCGCCAGGTCGATGGCGACGTTGAACTGCACTTCATTGATCGCCGGGGCGACGTTCAATTCGGAGATGGATTCCAGCGTTCGTCCCCCGTCGTTCAGCGCGAGGCGGCGGAAACATCGGACTTCGTAGTCGCCCGGCGGCACGTCGAAGACGCTATACGAGCCGTCGTGTTCGGTCACCGCGGAATGCACGATGGCGTTGCGATCGCGTGAATCCGCTCCCTTGGGAAGCAGCCGCACCCAGACCCCGTGCAGCGGTTCGCCTTCGGTACTTGCGACCGTGCCGGACACGCGGGGCAGTTCCGTACCGCCGAGTTCAACGATGGTATTCGTATTCGACGGCAAACTTACTTGCTTCGAACGGGTAATCACACTGCGAAAGCAGCAGCCAACCTGCGGGACGTCTTCCCAGGTGGTCACGGTGTAGTCGCCCGGCGAAAGCGCGGGGAGACGAAGCAGGCCGTCCGCGTTGGACTTGCCGGTGTAGACGAACCGGAGATACGGCACAGGCGTGTTTCGAACCAAGGTCAAGTTCTCTCTGGGCGAAGGACTCGAACCTCGGTACACGCGGACCTCGCCGCGCGCGGGCGACTCCATGGTTATCGCCAGAGGTTGGTTGGTACCCTGAAGATCCACAACGGCGACAACATCCTGCATATCCTGGACGAGGAGACAAACGGCGCCGACGATGTTCTCGACGAATGCAAAACGGCCTTCGCGATCCGTAAGCGCGCGCGGCACCGATTCGCCGACCATGACACTATTGTTGTTCACAGTGAACGGCTTTCGGCCGTCCAGCGCGTAGACGACGGCGCCTCCGGCGGGCGAACCGTCGGCATACGTGACGGTGCCGGACAGGGATTCGGCGTGAGCGCAGAAGGCGGCGCCGGCCGCAAGCATCGGTGTCAGGGCGATCGGGAGTAGTCTCATGTCTGCAACGCCTCGCGTCAGTGGCTCAGGGCGTAGGCCACGATATTGATTCCGGTTCGGATGCTCTCTTCATGATGAGCCCGTTTAATCCAAGAGTTTCGCGGATCGGTCCAACCGCAATGGATATCGGCGTCGCACAGCACGACCGCAAGGCGATCTTCGATAAACACGCCGACATTCCCGGGACTCGGCACACCCGTGCGCACCCAGCGGCGATAGTTGGGCTGGCTGATGTCGTACACGTTCCGATAGATCTCGTGGTCCTCCGGGATCGGCCGGATGGCTTCTTGCCCAAAGGCGCTGACCAGGGAGAGGTAAGCGCTTTGATAGAAATCATCCGCCCGGCCGGGATGGGCGCACTCGTCCATCAAAACGAAGCCGCCGCTGCACACATAGTCGCGCAGATTCTCCGTCTGCGTCTGACCCAGGCGATAAACACCCATGCCGGTCATGAAGAGGAACGGGAACTTGCGCAGGTCGTCTATGGACGTCAGGTCGACCATGGCGTTGAAGTGTTCGGGCTTGCCGCGTTCCGGGTTTTCATCGCGAGTATTGGGCTGAATCTTCACTTTGATCCGGAGCACGTGGCTGAGCTGTTCCAGAAGATTCTTGTCGCCTCCCGGAAAGTACTCCCAATCGGGATTGTTGTTTCCCACGCGGGCAATGAGGAAATCGTAGTCGTCCACATCTCCCGGAATGTACTGCTCCGCGTGGGCGATACCGGCCAGCCCGGCCGTGGCGGCGGATACCGCGGCGACACGGCCCATGAAACCACGTCGCGTCAGTTCCTCGTGTCGTTCTTGCATGGTTGCGCCTCCGCGTGCGTCAATGGCTCAGGAAATACGCCACGATGTTGATGCCGGTTTTGATGCCTTCCTCGTGGTAAGCGCGTTTGCCCCAGGAGTCGCGCGGGTCTGTCCAGCCGCAATGGATGTCGGAGTCGCAGAGCACCGCCGCGAGCCGATCGCCGACGAACAGGCCGACATTGCCGGGGCTGGCGCCGCCGGGACGCTGCCAGCGCTGGAAGTTCGGACGGCTAATGTCATAGACGTTGCGGTAGACCTCGTGGTCTTCGGGAATGGGGCGCACGGCCTCTTGCCCAAACATGCTGACGAGCGCGAGGTAGCTGCTCTGGTAGAAGTCATCCGCGCGACGGGGCGACGCGCATTCGTCCATCAACACGAAGCCTCCGCAGCAAATGTACTCTTTCAAGACGTCCAATTGTGGCTGGCCAATGCGAAAAGAGCCGGTTCCCATCATGAAGAGCATGGGGAACTGTCGCATGGCCTCGATGGAACCCAGGTCCACGAGGGCGTTGAAGTGCTCGGGCAAGCCGTTGCTTGGATATTCGTCGCGGACGTTAGGCTGCAATTTAACCTTCACGCGGAGCACGTGGCTAAGCTGTTCGAGGAAGTTTTTGTCGCCGCCGGGACCGAAATCCCAGTCAGGGTTGTTGTTGCAAATGCGCGCCATCAGAAAGTCGTATTTGTCCGCATCGGCCGGGGCGTAGGCGCCGTGTTGCGGGATCGCATTCGCTGCGAGGGGGAAGGCCGATGCCGCGGCGACGGTGGCGGCGGATTGCTTCAGGAAACTGCGGCGGTCCAGGGCGTGGCGTGTCATGGCGTGACTCCTTCCTCTTCCGTGGAAGGTTGAACGGGGTGAACAGCCTCAGTCGCAGTATAGCACAGGTCCCAGGTATCTACGGCGACGGTTGCGGCGACCGCGCCGTCGTTGCCGCTCTCTTGGTACGTCCAAGGTTGTTGGCTCGGCGTGGTATCGCCATTGTCTTCGAGAAGCGCATTCTCCGACTTCATGAGATTCTGATCGCGGAACAGCGCGTCGATCTGTTGCACGGTGTGCTGGAATGCTTCCAGCAGCGTCGTCGTGCCGTCGCCGTCCACGTCCGATTCCGGCAGCATGAGGGCGGGCACGAAGTAATCGGAGAACCGGGTGCTGACGGGCTGATCGCTGCGCGCGCTGTAGATCAGGATGCGATTCGGTCCCGCCAGGGCCTCCGCGGCCAATCCCGCGCCGGGACAATCCAGCACGAGGGTCAACTGGCCGGGATCGAGCGGCGCGAGAAGCGCGGCGAGTTCTGTGTGGGTGAGGTCGGGACCCGGGATATTCAGTCGCAATTCGTCTCCGACGATGTTGGCTTGCCCAGTGAAGTAGATCACAAGCCGATCTTGGGGAGTGAGCGAATGCAACTTGGAGAAAGCAGCGTTTATCCCGTCCTTCGTCGAGGAGCCTGTGATTCCCGATACGAACGAGTCTGGCGCAGCCAGCACCGCGAGGTTCGTGGAATCGACGCCGACCTGTTGGAGGAAGTATTGGCCGAGCCTGGAGATTGCGCGGTCTTTCGAGCGAGTCTCCTCGGGATCCTTGTTGACGCCGCCGATAAGCACCACGTGAAGGTTTGAACCGGCCGGGGTTTCATACGCGTTGTCTTCTTGCGCGGTGGCGAAGGAAGCCGTGACCGCGAGCAGCAATCCATATCGTACGCAGCGTGTCATGTCAGACCATCCCCGCAAGACGGCGAACAAACCAGCCTAGCGTCAACAGCGCACACAGCGCGCCGAGCCATACCCAGTTCCGCCACGCGCTCCGGATCTCGCTGACCCGGTCCACGTGCGAAATAGCGGGGAAGCGTTCCGCATCGGCAGGGCTGAGCTTCTCTACGTCCGTGTAACCGGCATTCAAATGCTCTGCCATGGCCACCATGAACTCGCGATTGCGCTGGACACGGTCCATTTCGCCCCTGGGCAAAGGCAGACGCGCGGCGACCGTCGTTTCACCGATGAACACCCCTCCCACCGCCGCTTCTGCGCGGGCGATCAAGGTCTCTTCGCCGGCAGTCTGAACGGAGGCCTGGTACTCGCCGTCTTTGGCGGGGTCCATCCGGGTCACGTTGTCGTTGACATGCAAAAGAACCGTCGCTCCCGATTCGGGTTTGTACAGGGCGTCGCGAACGATGGCGGTGAACCGCACGACGCGGGGGTCGTCGCTCGCGCGCTGCGCCAAGAGCTGAACGCGCGATTCCTCATGAACGGCCGCCCCCAAATGGGTGACCAAGCCGGAGGCCAGACTGCGCAAGGCGCCCCCTTCCTCGTCTTCACGGTAGAGCCGGTACAAATGGCGAAGATTCAGGAGCGCCACATTGCCCCGGCCCACGCGGTGCGAAACGATGGCGGGCATGCCGCTCAGCGTCGCGGCGGTGGTCGCTGCGGGCTTCTTCGTTACGGCGTAGTAGGCCTGCAACTCCACGGGGTCGTCGGCATTCACGCCGGCGGTAGTTAAGCCCAGCGCGGCGCCTTCCGGCGTCACTTCCATGGATTGGACCGGACCGGCGGAGCGGCCCTGCTCCGGCGAAAGAGTGCCCGGCATCAACGCCTTCACCATGGGTTCGCGTGACTGGGCGAGATCGAATTCGTCCTGTCCGGGTATCAGCAGCAACCCGCCGCCCCGCTCGGCCACAAAGTTGTAGAGATTCTCCAACTGCACGGACGTGAAATCGCGCGGATTGCACGGACCAAGCACCACGACGTCGTATTCGAACAGTGTCTCCGCGTCTGCCGGGAAGCCCTGTTCGGGTTGCGGGATGCGGTACGGGCCTCGGCCGCGGTCGGGACCGTCGAGGAGGGCGTCCATGACGAAGTTCAGCGATACTTTCTTCTCGCTTTCGAGCACCTGGCGAAGTTTGCCGATGTCGAAGCTTGCCCATTGCGAGTAGAACAACACGCGCAGTCTCGGTTCGTCGACCACCTCGAAGGTCGCCTGACGCGCGTTGTTCGCCTTCGTAATCTCGATGACTTCCGAAGTGGCGCGCGCCTCCAACGTATGTACGCCGAGCGTGTCGGCAGGCACGGGAAACTCGACCGTCGCGCCCTGGGCCACTTCCGCGCCGCTGAGATCGCGGGTGGCCAAAGGCAGATCGTCGATGCGGAGTTCCAGGTGTACGACGGAATCGTCTGGAGGCGAACCGGCAATTCGCACGGCGACCGAACCTGTGGCGTCGAGCCGAAGTCTCGGTGGTGCATCCAGCCCTTCGACCACAATATCGGCATGGCTCGCGTCGGACCCCACGCCCACGATCAAGATCTGGAATTTCTCACGGTCCGTGGCCGCGATCGCGGAAACATTCTTCTCCAAGGCCTGGCCATCGGTGAAGACAATGGCGCCGACGGCTTCGCTCTGTTTGTCGGCGTCTTCGACCGGAGCGTACCGGGCAAGCAACTCCGCTACGGGCTTGATGCTCGTCTGGTACCCCCAGCGCGGGAGCGATTGCGCGGAAGCAACTTCGTGCAGCGTGCCGTCGAACCCATAGTAGACGTACTGGGGACGGTCTTCCGCGCCCGGCGCGAAGGTGGATTCGAATGCGGCGATTGCTGCGTCGAGGCGGTTGGAACCGTCCATATCCTCCACGGACATGCTTTCGCTGGTGTCAAACGCAACGAGCACCGTGTTCGGCTGTTCTTCGGAACGGGTGAGCGCACGCGCCGGGTCCCACAATAGAATCACGAGCAGCACGATGGGGATGAGTTGCAGCGCGGGGATTACCCACTTGACGAGTTTGAGCTGACGCCAATGATCTGTACGGAACGCGAGCACAAACAGACCGATGACCGCGAGCAACGTGAGGGCCGCCAGAACGTGGCCGGGGTATTGCAGCAAAGTCATAGGGCGCCTCCCGGCTCGTACTGGGCGGCCCGTTCGAAGAACTGCTCTTCCAGTTGCACGAATCCCGGATCGGAGGGGTCGTACTTTCGCAACTCGCCGGACTGCTTCTGCGCGGCAATGGCCATCGTCATGTACTGCTCGGCGAGCCAGCGCGCTTCGCGAGGCGGTTCGAGATCCTGCCAATCGGTTGGAAGGTTGGACTTGTCCGTGCCCGGTACCAGCGATCGCGTCAACGACGTGTAGTTAGGCGGCCGGCCGGCGCCACCGAAATGATTGACGTAGTCAGGGCCGCCCTGTTCGAGAAACTGTTGTTCGGCCTGTTCCAACTGGGCTAGCAAGTCGGCGCGTTCGGCGGGATCCGTCACGCCATCCAGGGCTCGCGCGAGGCGCGCCATGGATTCCGCCTGGGCCATCATCTCCTTGGAGGCCCGTTCCTGTTCATCGAGCAGGGCCGCGCGTTGCAGCGCAAACAAGGCCGTGTCGAAGTGGCGCATGGACTGCATCAGCGACTGCGCCGCTTGATTCAATGAGTCCTCGCTGCCGGTGAAGAACGCGTCCGCGGCAGCCTCGTCGAAGTCCTCCATGGCTTCCAAGGCGAGTTTCAGTTGCTCCAATGCGGCCTGCGTGTCCTCGGAGGAGTTGGCTTGACCGGACAGTTCTTCGGCCAACTGTGCGGCTTGCTGCCGGAGCGCGGCTTCCTGGGCGCGCATCATCTCGAGCCTGTCCTGCGTGCTTGCGCGGTTCTGGGACGCCTCGACAGGCGCAGGCGGGGCCGATCCGCTGCCACCTTGCGACGGCTCCAGCGCGCCTTCGAGCGTCGTGCGCCCCTGCTCTCCCCCGCCGCCGGAACTTTCGCTCTGAGCGGTCTGGGCATTGGGATCGCGCCAGGATTCCTCGTCCGTCGTGGATTGCGCGTGGCCCTCTTGCTTGCCGTAGTCTTTCATGAATTGGTCAAAGCGTTCCTTGATCTGTTCCTGCTGCTCCCGGATCTGCGCGAGCGAATTGGCGAGGCGCTTCAATTCCCACTGCTCCTGTTCCTTCTCGAAGCGGGTGAGGTGAACCTGCTCTTCCATCTTGAGCCGTTCCGGTCCCTGTTGCGGGCTGCCTCCGGAGCCGGACATCATGGATTTCTCCAATTCACGAACGAGCATACGCAGCTTCTGATAGGCGTCCTTCTCGGGCGGAACCGCGGCTGCGGCATCGGTCTTGAGAAGATGCTGCTGCGCCTCGGCGAAGTGTCCTTCCACCTCGGCGAGCATTCCAATTTGTTCACTGGAAAAGCGGTATCGCGGGTCTTCCTTGATCAGGCGAGTTTGCTCCTGCACGTGACCCGCGTCTTTCGCAATGGACGCCACCTGGCCGCGTTCGCGCTCGTCGAGTTCCGTGTCGTTTGCGAGGGGCCAGGTCTTCTTCAGAATCGCGCGCGTATATTCCAGCACAGCCAGCATGCCCGCGTGCGCTTCGAACATGCTCCCCAACCCGGGCTTTCCGAACTCGGACGGCAGAGACGGCGGAGGCTGGTGCCAAACCTGTCGGTACGGCTTGATTTCGATAAAATAGATGTCGCCCGCAGCGGTTTCGCCTTCGGCCTTGATCCCGGTGGCGATGTCCTTCGCCTCCGCATGGAATAGGATCGCATCGCCCAATACGAGGTCGTAATCCTCCAGCTCAAGCGTGTGCGCGAGGACGGTTTCACGCGCGCCCCGTTCAACCGCACCGGGGACGCGTATGGGCGGACTGCCAGGCACTTCGATCATCAGCTCCGCGGAGTCCAGACCGTAATCATCCGTCACTTTGATTTGCAACGGCACACTGGCCACGTTGGTTGCGAGGTAGTCGCCGCCCGGCGTTTCAAGTTCGAACTCGGGTGCGCCGTCGCCGTGAAGGATGATCTGGAGCGGCGGTTCCTTGTCGTTGACGAGGCCGCTTTCTCCGCGCAACGCGAATCGCATCATGCCCGGCTCCGTGGCCGTGAACCGATGCTGAAAGGACGGACCGGAGTCCGAAGCGACGCTGCGCTCTTCCCCACTCGCATCCACAACGGTGACTTCGCTGACGGGTTCTGAGGTCTCGACGGTGAGGGTGACCTCGGCGCCTTCCAAGACTTCCAGTGCGAATTCGCGCACGTCTTCATGGTAGGGCGGATCCTGCGTGCCTGCTTCGATATCGGCTGCGATCGACGTAATCCGAGGAATCTCGGCTACCGAAATCGTGTGCCAATCGGTCGCCGCGTCGCCGCCCCGGAACTGATAGCGATAACTTCCGACAGGCAATGAGGTCATCGTGGAAATCCGGGCGCCGCCCGCTTCGTCCAGCGCGGGCGAAAGCAATATCTCCTTAACGATGGATTCGGGTTCGCTGTCCCCGGCATCGGCGACGACGCGGAGTGTCGCTTCTTCGGGCACGTGTCCATCCACCCGGGCCGCCAGGCTGATGTTCACATCCGGTGGTGAGGTGATGTCGCCGCTAGTCGTTTCCAGGGTGGTTGCCGGCACCGGTTCAATTGTGGAAAGCGGTTGTGTCAGGCGCGCGAAGTATCGGGAGAAGTAGGTTGCGTTGCTGAACAGCGCGACGGCCAGCACGATCGTGCCGGCGAAGATTGCGACGCAGGCAGCGTAGGCCTGCCACTTGGGAACGGTTTCCGTGAAATCGACGTTGCGGCTGCTCTCGTCGACCTGCAGCACGAGGCGCTCAGCCAGGGCTTTGGAGTACGGATAATCCGTGCGATTCTCGAAGTACTCGACGGCAGTAACGAGTTGCTGATCGTAGGACCGGAACCGCTCGATGTAATTTGCGGCCTGGTGCGCGGTGAACTGGCGCACCAGCGCACGCCCCGACCAGTAAATCACCGCGACCAAACCGCCGAGCAGCAGGAGTAATGCGAGGACCCGCGGCGCGGGGCCAAAATGAAACCGGTGATCGAGCAGGCTGAACGCGCCCACGAACAGAATAAGAACGCAGGCCGCTGCCGCCACCGTACGCAGCACGATAAGAACGACCAGCCAACGCTGAACGCGGCGCACGCGATCGACCAAATCCCGCAATCGGATGTCAATGGATTCCGCCATCACCTGCTCACCCGGTTTGAAATGAACACATCCGCCAACATCAACCCGAGAACCGCCCACGCGAACCCGCGCCACAGCGACTGGCGCTCGCGCTCTGTCGTTGTGTCACCCGTTGGCTCCGCCGATTCTTCGAACACCCGCGCGAGCAAAAACTCAATGGCCGAATCGGTAGACGGCGTGATGTCGGTTTCGCCGTGGGGCACGTTCACTCCCGCATGACGCACCGGCTTCGTCTGGGTCGCGACCCAGCCCAACTCAGGAATGGGTGCGACCGCAATGGAACCGCTGGAGAATTGCGCGGGCACCGTTGAACCGCCGGGGGTTTTCACGTAGTGGGCCTCCCCGCCCTTGCTGTGCGCGAGTTCGAACTCCGAGGCGGGCAGCACGATCGCCTCGCCGACCTCGAACGCGAAGACTTCAAGCTGCGCGCCCCCTCCGACGAGGAAGTTCACGAAGGCGACTGCGCCAGGAGATTTCATGAGCGGCGAAAAATCGTCGTCGGCGCTGGTATTGACGAGCAGCGCCGAGCCACGGCCGGCTGTCTTGTAACAGAGAAAGGGATCGCCCTCGCCGAAGGACCACAGCACTTCCACTCCGTCCGCCAGCACGAGGGTATATGCGCCCAAAACCGGCAAATCCTCGAGACGATAGTTCTGCAGCGCGTGTATTGCATTCGCTTCCGGTGATAGCGAATCGGTGGAGATGGATTCGCGGAGGTTCGTGGCCAGACGCAAGGGCTCGCGCCGCAATTCGACTGGCGTTGCGGGGAAGATGCCCGCTTCCGCGAGCGACTCGTAGTATCCCAGGCCCGACTCCAATTCGGGATCGACGAACCCGATAAGCCGGCCGCCGGCGTTCACCCAGTCCGCCAATTCCTCGACCCATTGCGTTTTTCGGTTGAGGGCGGACGCCATGATAAGAATCTCCGCGTCGGCCAGGAGATTTTCCTCGAACCGGTGATGGGATATGACCTGAACGGTCATGGGGTCCATGGGATTCAGTTGCGACAAGGTCTCCAGCGCGGTCTTGAGGAGAAACGATTCTTCCGCGTCTTTGGCCAGGATGAGCACGCGCTTCGCGCGCTGACGGCCGTGACCCAGGCCCAGAAAATACCGGTTGTCCTCCGGCAAGCCGTCGTCGGAAGCGATACGCAGCTCGATTCGGGAGAAGGCCAGGTCGGAAGCTGCGATGGGCAACTGCAATTGCACGGACATGCGCCCTTTCGCCTCAACGCGGACGGGAGTCTCGACGGGCGGATTATCGTCAAGTGTACCCGAGAGGATGGCCTCTTCGGTCGTGTCGCCGTAGTTGGCAATCGTCACGGCAAGCGCCAACGTCCGTTCGGCGTCCGGCAACACGCGCGCGTCGAGCAGCGCGAGGTTTGACGGCGATGCGCCGGCGTCGACACGTTCGTACCGGAACGAGGACACGGGAATCGGCTCGTCTACTCCGTCGAGGGCAACGCGGGCTTCCGCGGTGAAATCGCTGACCAATCCGGCCGATACGGCGCCGGTGCTGGAGCGCGACGCGCTGTCCAAAGCGGAAAGCAACGGGGCGATCTTCATCTTCAATGGCGTAGGACGTAGCTCGGAGAGAAATTGGCGTGCCCCGGCGGCGTCGAGGTCGCGCGACGATGCGCCGGACGCGAGTCCGATAATGTGGAACCGCGCGTTCGGGTCCGCCGATTCGACGATCGCTTCCGCCGCGTCCAGGGCGCGCGGAAACACGTCGCCATACGCCATGGACAGGGAATCGTCCACGCCAAGGATGACGGTTGGAAGCGACTGGATGTTTCGCTGGGCAAGGATGCGTTCGGGCCCCGCGAAGAATACGGCAATGAGGATGACAATGGCGCAGCGGATGAGCAGCACGAGCAGATTGCGAATGCGGCGGCGGGACTGGGTTTCGATCTCGCCGGTGCGGAGGAAGCGCAGCATGGTGAAGGGCACCTTGCGAAAGCGGGGGCGCGCGAGCAGATGCGCGGCGATGGGTCCCGCGACGGCAAGCGTGCCCAGGAGGAATATGGCTTGGAGGAAGGTCACATCAGCCTCCTGCGACGGCCCAGATACGCCATGAAGGCGCGGTCCAACGTCTGCGACGTGTCCATGAGCCAGTAGTCGATTTCCTTCCGGCCCGAGGATTTCTCAATCTCATCCAGAAAAGCCTGGACGTTGGATTGATACGTGCTCTTCAGCGATTCGGGATAAGTCCGCAGCCGGTCGCCCGTCTCGAGATCCTCGAACTGAACGAGGCCCTGGTAGTCCAGTGTAATCTCCTGATGATCGAGGGTGTGGAAGATAATCACGTCATGTTGGAGATACTTCAGATGAGCAAGACCGCTGGCCAGATCGTCCGCATCGTCCAGAAGATCGGAAATCAGGATAACGATGCCGCGCCGGGTCGCGGTTTCGGCGAAGGCGTGCAGCACGTCGGTGAGACGGGTCTGCCCGTCGCCGCGAACGCGTTCCAACGCCGTTAGGATCGCGTAGAGATGCGTTCGCCGCCCGCGCGGGGATATGCGCGTCAGGATGCGATCGGCGAAGACCATGAGGCCGACGCTGTCGCCTTGCCCCAGCATCATGGATGTCAGCGCGGCTGTGAGGAAGCGCCCGTAGTCGAGCTTGGAGTAGGTAGTACCTTCGCCTTGAAACGTCATGCTCTTGCTGGAATCGAGCAGGATGTACACGGGAACGTTGGTGTCCTGGCGAAACTGTTTGATGTAGAGCTTGTTCGTGCGGCCGAACACTTTCCAGTCCAGGAAGCGCAGTTCGTCCCCCGGCTCGTATTGGCGGTGTTCGCTGTACTCCGCGCTGAAGCCGTGAAAGGGGCTCGGATGCAGTCCGGAGAAGAAGCCCTGCACGGCGCACCGGGCGACCAACTCCATGTTCTGCAGCCGGCTTAGAAGCGCGGGATCGAGGTATTTCGAGGCGCCTGCCATGTATCACCAAACCCTGAGGTTGCACCAAAAAGAAAACTGTCGCAGCGGTACCAGTTACTTCGGGGGCGCGATTCGTTTGATCAGGTCGTCGATGACGGTCTCGCGGCTGATGCCGTCGGCTTCCGCGTCGAAGTTCGTAATCACCCGATGGCGCAGTACCATCTTGCAGACCTTGCGCACGTCGTCGAAACTCGGGGTCACGCGCCCCATGATGAGGGCCAGCGCTTTCGCGCCGAGGACCATGTATTGGCCGGCGCGGGGACCGGAACCCCATTTGAGATATTTCTTCACCATGTCGGTCGCCAGGGGATCGGTGGGACGCGTCGCGCGGGCCAGCCGGACGCAGTACTCGATGACCGCGTCGCTCACGGGGGCGGACCGCACGAGGTTTTGGAAGAGGACAATCTCTTCCTTGTTCAATACCGGCGCAACCGGCTGTTTCGCGCGGGTGGTGGTCTGCTTGACGATCTGGTGTTCTTCTTCCGAACTGGGGTAGTCGATGTAGACCATGAACATGAATCGGTCCAGCGCGGCTTCGGGCAAGGGATACGTGCCTTCCTGCTCGATGGGGTTCTGCGTGGCGAGGATGAAGAAGGGCGCGTCGAGCTTGTATGTACGGCCGGATGCCGTAACCTCGCGTTCCTGCATGGCCTGGAGGAGGGCGGCCTGGGTTTTGGGAGGCGTCCGGTTGATCTCGTCCGCCAGCACGACGTTGGCGAAGATGGGGCCGCGGATGAACTCGTAGCGGCGCTGATGGGTCTCCGCGTCTTCCTGGATGATGTCCGTGCCGGTGATATCCGAGGGCATGAGGTCGGGCGTGAACTGGATCCGGTTGAAGCTCAGGTGCAGCGCGTCGGCGATAGAGTGCACAAGCAGCGTCTTGGCCAGGCCCGGCACGCCCTGAATGAGGCAATGGCCCCCGGCAAGCATCGAACACAGCACGGCATGGATGACGTTATCCTGCCCCACGATGACCTGGTGAATCTGCGACGTGAGCCGCTTATAACCTTCGTGCAGGCGGGTAACCGCTTCATCGTCCCTGATCGGGGCGCTTACGACAGGTGCAGGTTGTGTGGTCATACTTCCTCCCCGGATTGGCTAAGATAGAAGAATCTCCTCGCATCTAAGTAGACGTTTCAGACCGCCAAATGGTGACACCGGACGGTCGACTTCGTCAGATTCAGCGCATCCGGGTGAGGCGACAGCGCGCACAAACCGTTGCGAAACCGTAGCTTCTGTCACATCCCAAACTGGTTTTGCAGGAGATGACTGTTTCGCGCGCGACCGATCACGTCAGGTCTGGGTCTCGGATTTCAATGCTTCGCGTTTGGCCAGGAGACGAGTTCCGTACCGTTTGGTGCCGTCGTAAGGATTGTCCAACGCCTTTCGAGCTGCGTTCTCGACGTTATTGTCCAGAATTCCCGTCTGCTCGATCGCGTTCATGGCGTACATCCCCACGAGCAGGTTGGGTTCGTCCAGGAGTTTCACCAGTTCGGGTAAATGCGTATCGCTCTTACCGAGTTTGCAGAGCGCGAGGTGCGCCGCCAACCGAACGGCTGGGATTGGGTCGGCCGCCAGATCCACCACGACGAGCTGACATTCCACCGCGCGCAGATTCCCCAGCCATGTCGCCGCCCAATACCGGACTGACGGATCGGGATCGGCAACCGCCGCGCAAAGCGCGGCGCGGTCGTTGGTTTCACCCGCCGCTATGGTTTCGAGGATGCGCCGGAGGATGAGCTCCATTTCGGGGCGTCGCATGGCGGCGTACTTGCTCCCAAATTCCTTCCCCAGATCTTCGAGTATCGGTTCTGGAATCACGCCGGGGTCGCGCGTCTCGAGGATGCAGTTGTAAAGCCGTTCTCGCTGCTCGCGCAGCACCATCTCATGCTCGGGGTTGCCTGCGAGATTGGTGGTTTCGAAGGGATCCGCTTCGAGGTCGTACAGTTCTTCCGGCGGCCGATCGGGCGCGAACAGTCGATCCTGGAGCGGGGTCAGCGCCTCGTGGGCGTGCAAGGCGCGCAGATGCGCCACGATCTCCTTCCCGTCTTTGTATTGGTTGTGCTGCAGATGGGGACGATAGGACAGGAAATTGCGAATATATTTGTACTTCGACGTGCGGACACTGCGGATGACGTCAATGGTTTCGTCGCAGCGGTCGCGCGCGCTGACCACGAAAGGCCGCTCCGCGTAATCGGGGGCGAACACATCCCGTCCCTGCAGGTGCTCCGGAAGGGGTATGCCGGCGAAGGCCAGAGACAGGGGCGCGAGATCGATGTGCAGAGCCAGGTCGCCACGGACGGTACCTGCCAGACGCCCGTCGGGAAACCGCACGATCATGGGAATGCGGATACCTTCTTCGTACAGGAACTGTTTGCCGCGGGCGTGCGAGATTCCGTGGTCGGTGATGAAGACCACGAGTGTGTTGTCGTAGACGCGGGCATCCTTCAGCGATTGGACAACTTCGCCGACTTGCTGGTCCACCCGCTTCCAGCTTGCAAGGTATTCCGACCAATCCTTCCGCATTACGGCATCGTCGGGGTAGTAGGGCGGCAATTCGAAATCGCCGTATTCGATGGAATCCTGGCGCCATTTACCGCCCTGCAACTGGACTTGCGCAAAGAACGGCACGCCGTCCGGCGCCTGCCGCCAGTCGGAACCGTCGTACGGCGTAGCCTTCGTAATGAAGTTGTAGTCCGTCTTGCCCGGTTTCCCGGCGTCCGGGTCGCGGCCGTTGCAGACATAATATCCCGCATCACGAAAGAGCTCGCCGACCAGGGGGATCGCGCCCGGGAGTTCGTAGCTGGCGAGATAGTCCGAGTTACCGCCCGCTTTCGGGCCTTCGTTCTGACTGCGGTGGTTGTGGCTGCCGATCGCGGTCTGATACATGCCGGTGATCATTGCCGAACGGGATGGAGAGCACACGGGGCAGGTGACGAAGGCATTCTCGAAACGCACGCCTTCGGCGGCGAGCGCGTCAATATGGGGAGTTTGTATTGCAGTTTCGCCGTAGCAGCCGATGTGTGGGGAGGCGTCTTCGGCGATGATCCAAAGGATGTTGGGTTTCCGTGAAACGGTTTGACCCAATGCATTCGCGGCAATCGCGCCAGACACGCCCAACACTGCACATTGCAGAAAATCCCGTCGTTTCATAGAAGTCCCTTTTCATTGGCAGACCAATGAGGTCTAGTACGACCACACATCAGGCAGATTGGCTTCGACCAAACGCAGCGCGCGATCCCAATCGATCTGCTCGATTGGCGTGCGATGCGTCCCTTCCGGAATCTCGATATAGATGTACGGGGTTCCCTGGCGCCTCAGGACACCGGCGATCTTGCGGGAGACTTCCGCAATCAAAACGTCGCGTTCGCCGGACTCGATGTATACCGGCATCGTGAGGGCCTTCGCCGGGCTCGCGTCGGAAAACGGAAGGGCCGGGCACATTGCGATCACCCCTGCGTACTCGCTTGGATTCGCCATGGCCTCCATTAGGGATTGTTTTCCGCCCAGGGACGAGCCCGAGAGGACGATTGGCCGAGGTCCGTACTTGGATTCCAGCTCACTCCTCAAGCCGTCAAAATCGGCGATGCGCGCCGTGACGTAGATCCAGCCACGATCCGCAAGAAGCGTCCGCAGGCGCGCGAAAGTTCCTTCGGCATACTCCGGGTCCATCCCTTGAGTCTCATCACCATCAGCGCCGTGCATATAGATCATAATCGGTGCGGCGGGTCTGATCGTCGCCGGTTCCTGGACCATGCAGTACTGGTCCTGGCCCCGGGTGGCTGTCATCGGAAAACTCATGGCATCCGGGTAGCCGATGGCAATGTTGGAAAAGTCCGGGCGGGAGTACGGTCCAGTCATGAGTTCCGAAGCGGCGGGCACCGTTTCCTCGCCGCAGCCACTCGCGAAGATGGCCACGAGAAGAAGGCTAAGCGGAAGGATTGCTGCCGGCTTCTTTCGATCCATAGGATGCGAGTATACCATGCGGGACCGCGATGCCGAACAATTCCAGTAGCGTCGGTGGTAGGTGTTGACGCGTGTCAGGACTGGGATTGCGCCTCTTTCTTGCGGCATACTGTTTCTTTCACACGCGGGTGCAACATGGGGAGCCAGACTTCATGAAGAGACGCGAGTTCATGCAATCTGTGGCGCTTGGCGCGGCGGCCGTGGGCGCCAACCTGACCGCCGGGGCCGAGACGCCGCGGAAACCGAACGTGGTCTACGTGTTTGCGGACCAATGGCGCGCGCAGGCCACGGGTTACGCGGGCGATCCCAATGTGCAGACGCCAAATATCGATGCCATGGCGGCCCAATGCCTCAATCTGCCGAATGCCGTATCCGGCTGGCCGGTGTGCTCGCCGTATCGCGGGAGCCTCATGACCGGGCAGTACCCGCACGTGAATGGCATCTTCTGCAATGACGTGCCACTCCATCGCGGTTCCATTTCGATTGCCGAAGCCTTCAAAGGCGCGGAATATCAGACCGGGTATATCGGCAAATGGCATCTCGACGGTCATGGCCGGTCCAGCTTCATCCCGCGCGAGCGGCGACAGGGATTCGAGTATTGGAAGGTGCTGGAATGCACGCACGACTACAACAAGTCCTACTACTATGGCGACTCCGACGAGAAATTGGTGTGGGACGGCTACGACGTATTCGCCCAAACCCGCGACGCGCAGCAGTACATTCGCGATCATGCGGCGAAGGGTCCCTTCGCGCTGTTTCTGTCCTGGGGCCCGCCACACAATCCCTATCAAACCGCGCCGGAGGCGTACAATGCGCTGTACGATCTCGCCACGCTGCAACTCAGGCCCAACGTGACACCCGAAATCGAAGAGTCCGCGCGCAAGGATTTGGCCGGGTACTATGCCCACTGCACGGCGCTCGACAAGTGTGTCGGGGACCTTCGTCAAACCTTACGCGAACAAGGCATCGCGGAAGACACCATCTTCGTATTCACCTCGGACCATGGCGACATGCTCGGGTCGCAAGGCGAGATCAGAAAACAGCGGCCCTGGGACGAATCCCTGCGTGTGCCTTTCCTGATCGAGTACCCCCGCGTGCTGGGGACCGATGCGCGGTCGGACGAACTCATCATCAATTCGCCGGACATCATGCCGACTCTGTTGGGCTTGTCCGGCATCGCCGTACCTCGGACGGTCCAAGGCACGGATTACAGTCCGGTGTTGCGCGGCGAAAGCAACGATCGGCCCGAAGGCGCGCTCATGTCGTGCCTTAATCCTTTCGGCGAATGGACGCGCGAGAAGGGCGGGCGCGAATACCGCGGCGTGCGCACGGTGCGGTATACCTATGTGCGGTCTCTCGACGGGCCGTGGCTGCTCTACGACAACGAATCCGATCCATATCAAATGGAAAACCTGTGCAACACGCCGGGCGCAGCTTCGGTGCAGGCACATCTCGACGGACTATTGAATCAGATTCTGGACGACGTGGGCGACGAGTTCCTGCCGGGCGCGGAGTATGTGCGGCGATGGGGATATGAGACGGACGAGCACGGGACCGTGCCGTACAAGCCATGAAACCTGCCGGGGAAAATACGAAATCCGAATCTCGAAATCCGAAACAAATTCGAATGACCAAAATTCAAAAGCTTGAAAGGGTGATTCGTTTGGCTATTACGCGAACCCATCGAACCGTGATCAACGGCGCGTTCGCTGTCCTTGTGGCTCTAGCTGGAATCACGGCTCAGACGGCCGAGTTTTCGGTTGACCCGGTCACGCGCTACGTCCATGTTACGTATGCCGTTCCGGCGGACACACCCGATACGGTCGAGGTCCATGCCGCGTGGTCCGTACCAGAGTCCGGTGAATGGCGATCGGCGAAGGTATGGCCGTTGGTATCGGAAACCGCCTTGCGTATGGCGACCAGCGCCGACTGGACGGCGTGGCACAACGAGGGCCGCTTCACGGAACGCCGCGCGGCGGGACTGGCCCGGACACTCGTCTTCAACCCCTATCCTGATGCACAGCAGGATGGGCACGTCAACGTCCAATTCCGAATCTCGATCACGGGTCCGGACGGCGCGGCTTTGTCTGAAGAGATAATTACCATCGATGCGGACAACAGTGACGTCATCTATATCGAAGATTGGTCGAAAGTCACGACCGCCGACGCGATTACCGCTGATGATGCCACGGATGCCCGCCTCTGGACGTGGCGTTCCGGACAGGAAAACGTGACCTTCGGCAATGCGTTGTATGGAAACGCGGGGCCCGACTTGCCGTTGCCGCCGCTGTCTTATCCGCTGGACCTGAGGGGCACCTACGTCCTCTTCGCTTGTTCCGCGCCTTCGTCGGGCGCGATCGAGCTGCGCTTGACGGGCGACGAACGGTCGGACTCGCTGGCGTCATCACGTCCCGGCGAGGAAATTCTCTGGCGCTGGGCACGCATGGATCGGCAGCATCTGGTTCTGGAACAACCGCACAATTACACCGGCTACACGACGGGACACATCGACTACGTCAAGCTCGTCCCCTTGACCGATGAAGTGGCGACGGTACTGGATGGGCAATTCGGCACGGAGACGGACAAGATCGTCGCTGGATATTTTGAACCATACTCCTGGGCCTTCTCCGGAGATGTCACGCGGCCCCTTCAACATCGCGAACCCTTGACCGCCTTCGCGCAGGCGCGCATTTCCATCGTCGATATCCAGATCGGCCGGTTTGGGATGAAGTCGGTCTTTGAAACGCGCTCGACCGATCAACTGCTCCACGCCACTATCGGCGATCCCATCGGCGCGGTGTCCCGGCCGACGACCGACAACGTGGGCCAGATGCAGCAATACACCAACACGCTCGACGCGGAACTCCGCTACTCCCGCGAACTCGGTTTGAACGCCCACGCCAATTTCGGGGCGAGCAACTGTTATCCCGGCTCGCCCTTGCAGGGTGATTTCTCGAAGGAACACCCGGACTGGATGCGCGGGAGCACGTTGCGCTTCGAGGTGCCCGAGGTGCGCGCGTACGCCTTGGGACTGTACCGCGAAGCGCTGGAGATTGGCGCGAAGGCCCTCTCCATCGATTTCTGCCGGTATCCCGAGACCATCGATGCGGTCGAAACCTGCAATACCTTCCTGAAAGACCTGCGCGCGTTGGCCGATGAGTTCAGTCCGGTCGAGGGCAAACGCATTCCGATTCTCGTGCGGTTCCCCGGCACCGGCGTGCGCCGTGCGGAACTGTTCGACTACGCGACGTGGGCACGCGAAGCCTGGGTGGATTACCTGTGTCCGAGCAACATCCAGGGCCGCCACATGAATATTGACATATGGCCCTACTTTCAGGCGGTCAAAGGCACGCGAACGACGCTGCTGCCCGCAACGGACGGACTCAGTTGGGGACTTCCCTTTCCCGGTCCGTACTTGAATCGCGTGGCGCAACTCTACGAACAGGGCGCGCCCGGCGTGTATGTATATCAGGCAGACGCGCGCGTTCTGGGCCGTCCTGAAGACCAACGCACGATGCGGCTGCTTGCCAGCAGCGACGCCGTGGAAGGATGGATCGAGCGTGAAGAGGCAATGCGGCCCAATCGATCCAAGGGCATTTACATTACGACGCCGCACCAGATCGAAGGCTACAACAAATGGGAGCGCATCCGAATCTGGACGGAGGGCGTTCCCATGGGCGAACTGGAAGTCTACATCGACGACACGTTGGTCAATCGCGTCGACGGTCCGCCGTATCTGGTCGGCACCGAAGACAACCAATCCGACAGCGTCATCCCTTCGGGCGAACACGTGTTGCGCATCCGCGCGCGCGACGGCGACGGTTGGTTGGAGCAGACATTCACCATCACGGGGGCATGATTGAAGTGAGTGACACCACGAGCCTGGACTTGTTTCGTCTGGATGGCAAACTCGCGCTGGTCACGGGCGGTTCCGGATTCTACGGCACACCCATATCGAGGGCCTTGGCGCAAGCGGGAGCGAAAGTCATCATCGCCTCGCGCAACCGTGACAACTGCGAAGCGCGCGCCGCGGAGTTTCGTAAGGAAGGGCTTGATTGCGTCGCGGAACAGTTCGACATGGGCGATCCCGCGTCCATCACTGGACTGCGGGACCGCATCGAATCCGAACATGGCGTGCTGGACATCCTCGTGAACAACGCGCTGCAGCGGTCTCCCACGCACTATGACGAGGCCACGCCCGAACAGTGGGCCGCCGCGCTGCAGGCTAACATCACGGGTATTCATCTTTGCACGAGTGCATTTTCCGCGGCCATGCGGAAGCGCGGCAGCGGCAACATCATCAACATCGCTTCCATCTACGGTGTCGTTGCGCCGAATTTTCAGATCTATGAAGGCCTCGATTTCGCGTCCCCGCCCGACTATCCTTTTCACAAAGGGGGTCTCATCGCTTACACCCGCTACTGCGCGAGCCTGTTTGGACCGGACGGAGTGCGCGTGAACTGCCTGAGCCCGGGCGGCTACTACTCGGGACAGGCGGAAGTTTTCGTCGATCGGTATAATGCGCGGGTCCCGCTGGGCCGTATGGCCGACGACGACGATATTGCGGGGCCGGTGGTGTTTCTCGCGTCGGAGGCATCGCGCTATATCACGGGGGCGAACATTCTGGTCGATGGCGGCCTGACGATTCGATAATCCCGATTCAGCAGAAGGAATGCAGAAGTGAACATTACAGGAATTCTCCCGGCCATTGTGACGCCGTTCGGGCCGGACGGCGATGTGAACACGGACGCGCTGCGCAGTCTCGCGGCGTACCAGATTGAGAAAGGATGCAGCGGCTTCTTCGTATGCGGCAGCGCGGGCGAAGGCGTGCTCATGAACATGGATGAGCGCAGCCGCGTGGTGGAAGCGATGGTCAGCGAGGCGTCTGGCCAGGTGCCGATTATCGTGCACGTGGGCGCGGTGTCCACCGGCGAGGCCGTCGAACTGGCGAAGCACGCGCGCAAGTCCGGCGCCAGCGCGGTGTCGAGCATTCCGCCGCTTTATTACAAGCTTTCGTGGGACGCGATCATCGGACATATCAAGGCAATCGCCGAAGCGGCAGAGCTGCCGACTTACTACTACCACATCCCCTACATTACGAACGTGGTGCCCACTGCGGCCGAACTGGCGCAGATGATCGACAGTATCGAAAACCTCGACGGCATCAAGTTCTCGTCGACGGATCTTTACCTGCTGTGGGAGACGCTCGAGATCGCGCCGCGCAAACCGAATGTGTTGTTCGGTTCCGATCAACAGTTGCTCGCCGGTCTTGCCATGGGCGCGGACGGCGGCATCGGCTCCACCTACAACTACATGACCGGGTGGTTCGCGGAATTGTACTCGGCCTTCCAGCGCAACGACTATGCGGGCGCGAAGAAGGTGCAGGACATGATCAACCGCGCCATTCAACTCTACTTCAAGTTCGGCGGCAACCGCGGCACGGAAAAGATGATGACGTCGCTGCTGGGCTTCGAAATCGGCCCGCCACGCCAGCCCAATTCGCCGTTCCCCGCCGAACGGGTGGATGCCTTGCGCAAGGAAATGGAGGAACTCGGTCTTATTCCAGGCTGACCATCGTAGAGGAAGGACGTTGCTGACATGATAGAACGCCGGCCCGCATTGGCGGCATGGATCGTTGCAGTTCTGCTGAGTTGGTGCGCGCTTGCGCAGGAAGCGCCGATTCGCGATCGCCTCAAGTGGTCGGAACTTCCGCCGCTTCCACAGGTCATGTCGGGACACTTCGCCGGCGTGGCCGACGGATCGCTCGTCGTGGCCGGTGGCTCGTATTTTGAAGTGTCGCCGTGGCAGGGCGGCGAGAAGATCTGGCTCGACGGCGTGTATGCCCTCGGCGATCCCGCAGGGACATGGGCCGAAGCGGCTTCATTACCGCATGCGCTCGCGTACGGCGGTATGGGCAGCGTGTCAAAAGGCATGGTCCTTGCCGGAGGTAGCGACGGACAGCAGCATTATGCGACCACCTATCTCCTCTCGCGTTCCGGCGATCAACTCGCCATCAGTGAATTGCCAAATCTGCCGGAGGCTTGCGCATTCTCCGGGTCCGCCGTGTTGGGCAACACCATCTACGTCGCGGGCGGCCAGCGTGCGCCGGATTCGACGGAGGCCATGCACACGTTCTGGGTGCTCGACACGTCTAAAGACGACGCCGTCTGGCAGGCATTGGAACCATGGCCCGGCCCGGCGCGTATCTTACCCGTCGTGTTTGCACAGGAGGGATCGGTGTTCGTCGTCAGCGGTGCCGACCTCGCGCCCGGCCCGGACGGCACCGCGAAACGCACCTACCTGACGGATGGCTATCGCTACACGCCGGGGCAAGGATGGAAGGCCATCGCGCCGTCGCCCCAGCCCATGGTCGCGGCCGCCTCCGCGCCGATCGGACCTTCGTCGGTGATGGTGTTCAGCGGCGATGACGGCAGCCTGGTCGACCGCAATGCCGAACTCGGCGACAATCATCCGGGATTTCCATCCTCGGTCTGGTCCTACAACACGATTACAAACACGTGGACCCAGGCGTCGGAGATGCCCGAAGCAGTCGTCACGACGGCGGCTGTTCTTTGGAAAGAACATATCGCGATTCCGGGAGGCGAAGATCGTCCCGGCCATCGTGTTGCCGCCGTCCAGAGTGCCGCCGCAGACCATACCGCCCGAAAAGGTTTGGTCGCGCCGGACTATATCGTCATGGGATTGTACTTCGCCTTTCTTGTGGCGATAGGTTTCTACTTTTCCAAACGCGAGAAGAGCAGCGCGGACTTCTTTCTGGGCGGCAAGCGCGTGCCGTGGTGGGCGGCGGGCATCAGCATCTTCGGCACTTTGCTCAGCGCCATCACGTTCCTGGCCGTGCCGGCGACGTCGTTCCGGACGGATTGGGTGTATTTCGTGGGGAACGCCTCAATTATCATCGTGGCGCCGATCGTCGTGTACGCTTATCTTCCGTTCTTCCGGCGATTGGATATTACCAGCGCCTACGAATATCTGGAGAAACGGTTCAACCGCGCGGTGCGGCTGTTTGGCAGTGCAGCATTTCTGCTCTTCCAGTTGGGCCGCGTCGGCGTGGTGCTCTACCTGCCGGCGCTGGCGCTGTCCACGTCTACCGGGCTCGACATCCGCCTTTCCATCATCGTCATGGGGGTTTTGTGCACGCTTTACACGGTGCTCGGCGGCATCGAAGCCGTCATCTGGACCGACGTGCTGCAAGTTTTCGTGCTGCTCGGCGGCGCGTTGCTGTGTCTCGTGGTCATCGTGATTGACGTCGACGGCGGACTGTCCTCCGTCGTCAGCACCGGCATGGCAGACGACAAATTCCGGCTGGCGAACTGGACCTGGGAGTACACCGCCGCGGCGTTCTGGGTCGTGGCCATTGGGCGGACGTTGGAAAACATGATCCCCTATACGACGGATCAGACCGTCGTGCAGCGATACCTCACGACGCCGACGGAGAAAGACGCGGCACGCTCCATCTGGCTGGGCTCGTTCATTTCCATTCCCAGCGCTATTCTCTTCTTCGGCGTGGGCACCGCGCTCTACGCTTTCTACAAGGGGCATCCGCAAGAACTCGACCCCTCGCTCGCGACGGACGCGATTTTCCCCTTGTTCATCATCGAACAGCTTCCCGCAGGAATCAGCGGGTTGATTATCGCCGCCGTGTTTGCCGCGGCCATGTCGTCGCTGGACTCGAGTCTCAACAGCGTGGCGGCCGTTGTGGTGACCGACTTCTACAAGCCGCTCGTCCGTGGTTCGAATGAAGGGACCGCCTTCATCCTGGCACGGTGGATCACGGTCCTCATTGGCGCGCTCGGCACGGGCACCGCGCTGCTTATGACCTTCATGGAGGACATCGGCTCCGTCTGGGAACACTACATGAAGTTGATAGGCCTGTTCGGCGGCGGGTTGGCGGGGCTATTCGCCTTAGGCATCTTCACACGGCGGGCAACAGGTGCCGGCGCGCTCGTCGGCGCGGCAGTTGGCGCGGTCGTGCTGTACTTCGTGCAGTCGCAGAGCAATCTCAGTTTCCTGCTCTATTCGACCGTCGGCATCGTCACCAGTTTCGTCGTCGGATATCTCGCCAGCTTTGTCATTGGCAAGAACAACGATCTCGCCGGGCTCACCTGGACAACGCGAACGCGCTGACCGTCGTCGCTCGCGTTCAGCCCGGGGGCCAGGCCAGATCGCGGCCGCCGAGGACGTGCAGATGAACGTGAAACACGCTCTGCCCCGCCTGGGGTCCACAGTTCACGACGAACCGGTAATCCGTGAGTCCGTCGAGTTTTGCCACGGCATTCCCAACCAGCATCAACCCACCCAACACCTCCGCGTCGCCATCGGACGCGTCGCTGACGCGGGCGATGTGGCGTCGCGGAACGACCAGCACATGCGTCGGCGCGCCCGGATTGATATCGCGGAACGCGTAGTAGTTCTCATCTGAGTAGACTTCCGTGGACGGAATCTCGCCTCTGAGTATCTTGCAGAACAGGCAATCTTCGGCCATGTGAATTGACCTCCCATGAGTAATATCATCACTGGGTTAAGCGTAGAAGAACGGGATCGGTACCCGCAAATCCGTATATGGTTTCACTGCTCCATGCTTGAGGAGTACACTTTTGGCGCCATGGAATCAGGCATCGCAGCCGGTACGCGGGTTTGGGTCGCTGACAAGAAGACCCCCTCCCTAGCCCTCCCCGTCCACGGGGAGGGTACCGGAAGCCCTACTTTCGATCCACATTTGAATACAATCGATGTGTTTGATCTTCGTCCTGTGGAAGATCTGCGGGGCCGAGACGCGGTCTACTCCGTCGATGGTTCGACCACCGCTGTTTTGAGTGCTACCGCGGCAAAGCAAAATGAATTGATTATCACGATTGAGCCGTGCTGTGATCTGCCCGCGATTTCGGTAACCGCCAATATGCTCATCCTGGGCCGGAGGCGGCCACGCTCGCTCGGCGGCAACCGCGATTGGACCGGAAGCCCGGCCGGAAATCAGCCCCACCGAAGACATCTCCGCCGGGAAATGTCGCCGCCGGAACGGGCACTGTGGCAACGCCTCAAAGGTCAGGCGCTCGGGTATAAGTTCCGCAGACAGCACTCGATCGGCCCGTACATCGCAGATTTCTATTGCCGAGAAGCAAATCTGGTCGTGGAAATTGACGGCTACTCCCATTCGGGAGTTGATTCCTACAAACATGACCGACGAAGGGATGCGTTTATGCGGTCCCTGGGGTTGCGGGTGCTGCGGATCAGTGCCAGTACTGTTGGCAAGGAACTGGATCAAGTGGTATCCACAATTGAAGGTGAATGCCAACGACCGCTCGTATCGCTGGAGGACGCCGAATGGGTTCGAGCAGATCAATTATGCCCGCGCGACATACTGTATGTTCCTGGTCCCAATTCGCAGGATTGTCCGGTACCTTTCACCAAGAACGTTCAAAAATCAACGTTAAAGGGAGGTCTTGTTCCCTCCCTGTGGACGGGGAGGGCTAGGGAGGGGGTCTTCAAGTCCACCCGAATCGACTCCATTAGTTCTCAATGCGGCGTCAACACCATGCATAGCCTGGTACTGGAAAGAGACGTGGCCTGTGCGCTCGAATCAGCATTCGTCCGGTTCCCGCCCGGCGTTTGACTGGGTTTCCGGCGCTGTTTAGACTGGGGAGTTGAATCCATGCAGTGACCCCTCGCGGCGCCTGTTTCCTGGGCGAATACCAAGCCGCCGCGAGGCGAAAAGGAGGACTTACCATGGCCAAGGTATTGGTTCCGCTGGCGCAGGGCTGTGAAGAACTGGAAGCCGTTACCATCATCGACCTGCTGCGGCGCGCGGACATCACGGTTGTCACCGCGGGACTCACGGACGAACCCGTGAAAGCGAGCCGCAATGTCACCATCATCCCCGATAAGAATCTGGACGAGGCTTTGAAGGAAGACTACGACATGGTGGTGCTTCCCGGAGGCCTTCCGGGCGCGGACAACCTGAACAACGACGAGCGCATCCACGGTGTCTTGAAGAAGATGGTGGAGAGCGGCAAGTTCGCGGGCGCGATTTGCGCGGCGCCGATTGTGTTGGCGAAGGCCGGCGTGCTGAGCGGGAAAAAGGCCACGAGTTATCCCGGGTTCCTGGACAAGATGAACTTGCCCGACGTGACGTACACCGGCGGCGCCGTGGAACGGGACGGCAAGATCATCACCTCCCGCGGGCCCGGCACGGCGATGGATTTCGCCCTGGCCGTCATCGAGATGTTGAAGGACAAGAAGACGCGGGACACGGTTGAGAAGGCGCTGGTCCGGAATTGAACCGCGCCAGCCTGCGGGTCTGTATGGACGGAATGGACGATATGGACTGTATGGACAGTGCATGCTCTTGTCCATTCTGTCCATTCTGTCCATAGCGTCCATAAAATATGCTTAGTATTTTGCCATCAAAGGAGTAGCACATGTTTTTTTCGGGGATTTCGGACGAGGCCGGTCAGGCCATTGAAACGCAGATCAAGGCCCACCAGGACCTCGGTTGGAAACATCTCGAGTTACGGCTGGTGGACGGCGAGAACGTCACGGCCTTGTCCGACGAGAAGTTCTCGCACGTGTACGGGAAAGTCTGCGACGCGGGCATGAAGGTTTCGTGTTTTGGCAGCGCCATCGCCAACTGGGCGCGTCCCATCACCTGCGATCCGCAGATCGATATCGACGATCTGAAGCGGGCGATCCCCCGGATGCAGAAGTCCGGCACACCGTTTATCCGCGTGATGAGTTACCCCAATGACTCGAAGCACCCAGTCGAGGAGCCCGAATGGCGCAACGAGGCCATCAAGCGGATGAAGGTGCTGGCGAAGATGGCGGAGGACGGCGGCATCACGCTTGCCCACGAAAACTGCAGCGGCTGGGGCGGGCTCTCGGCGGACAACAGCAACATCCTCCTCGGCGAGGTCAACAGCCCGGCGTTGAAGGTCGTGTTCGACACGGGCAACCCGGTGACCTACGGCCAGGACGCGTGGGAGTACTACGAGAAAGTCTACGACGACATCGTCTACGTCCACATCAAGGACGCGAGAAAGGTGAACGGCGATGACGTGTACACCTACTGCGGCGAAGGCGACGGGTACGTGCGCGAGATCATCGGCGACCTGTTGAAGAAGGGGTATGACGGCGGGTTCAGCATCGAGCCGCATCTGGCGGCCGTCATTCATACGGGACAGAAGGCGGACAGCGACTCGGCGCTCTACGATTCCTACACGGAATACGGGCGGCGGCTCGTGAAGATTGTGGATGAGGTGAAACCGTAGCGAGGGCGTCCGCGGTGGTCGTGGGCGAAGGCGCGCGGAACCGGCAAGGGGTGGGGTATGCGTAAGACTCAGATTCGGGCGTTGCTTGGAGCGGTATTTGCCATTGTGGTGTTGACGGTGTTCGCGGCCATCGCCGCATCGGCCATGGGCAAGGACGTGCCCATCCTCCGGAACATCAGCGGCGCCCTGGGAATGTAGGAACGAATTGAAGAACATCCCCCGTCGCTTCGCGCCACCCCCTTCGAAGGGGGAATTTGGCCACACAGGACCTATCTTGAAATGCTGAAGGCGATGACATTCCGATAGACCCGGATGAAGCGAGCGCGCCGCTGGCGTGGCAGGGGATGTTGCTCCACCGCGTAGGCTTTTCAATGGAGGTACTTCGCCATGTCGATCAAATGCTTGGGATTTGTCGTTGCCGCGCTGGCCGTGATTCCGTGCATCGCCCAATCCGAGGAAGCGGGGCGGCCTGAGTTTTCCGTCCAGCCGTATATGCAGAATCGCTTTGACGACGCCGGCCAGGCGCTCCGGTTCGATGGCGATAGCGCCGAAGACGTTCCCGCGTGGCGCGATGCGGCGCGTGCGAAGCTTCGCGCCTTGCTCGGCATCGATACCATGACGCCCTGCCCGCTGGACCCGGTCATCACCGAAACGGTGGATTGCGGCGACCACACCCGGCAGCGCGTGGAGTTTCGCACGGAACCGGGCATCGTCATGCCGGTGTACGTGCTGATCCCGAAGCAAGGCGAAGCGCCGTATCCGGTCATGCTCGCGCCGCATGGGCACGGGGGCGGCGGCAAGATCGCCGTGGCCGGCATCGACGACGATCCGGAGGTGGCGAAGGCGATCGAGTCGTTCAACTACGACTACGGCGTCGAGTTTGTCCGCGCGGGGTTCATCACCTTCTGTCCCGACGCGCGTGGTTTCGGGGAACGGCAGGAAGCCATCGCGAAGAAGAACCCGCTGTCGTCCTCCTGCCAATGGATCAACAACATGGCCATGCCGCTGGGGCAGACCATGACCGGCATGTGGGTCTGGGATCTCATGCGGCTCATCGACTATGTGGAAACCCGCGACGATTGCGATGCCGCGCGACTGGGCTGCGCGGGACTCAGCGGCGGCGGCCTGCAAACGCTCTGGCTCACCGCGTTGGATGATCGCGTCAAAGTCGCCGTGGACAGCGGTTACTTCTACGGCGTGAAACAATCGCTGTTGGATATGCATCAAAACTGTTCATGCAACTACATCCCCCACCTCTGGGAAAACGCGGACCACGGCGACCTGGGCGCACTCGTCGCGCCGCGCCCTTTCATGATTCAGACGGGCGACGAAGATCCGCTCAACGGCGCTGACGGACTCGACAACGTAACCCCCCAGATCGCCATCGCGCGCGAGGTCTATGCACTGCTTGGCGCGGAGGACAACCTGCACCACGACGTGTTCCACGGCCCGCACAAATGGGACAATACGAACACGGTACCGTTTTTGGTGGAGGCGTTGATGGGGCGTTGACCCAAGGGACACCAGGGACACCAGAGACATCAAGGACGAAGAGTGCGAACCTGTGCTCGGCGTGATTTTGTCTCTGTTGTCCCTGGTGTCTCTGCTGTCTCTAAGAACTACACGCCAAACTGCCGGAAGTGGTGCGCCATATGTACGCCGTGGACGTGTTGCCAGTAGTCCAGCGTGATGGGTCCGAGCAGGGGGCTGACGGTGCGGCGCGTCGGTTCGAGCGTCGCGGCCTCGACGAAGCGGTCCAACGCCGCGAGGGCCTGGTCGCGTTCGGCTTCAAACTCTGCGGTGGGTTCCGGAGTCCAGTCGTCGGGGGCTTTGATCTTTCCGCCGGGCCACTTTTTGAAGAGGTGAAAGGCGAGCACGCGGCCGACGGTCCGCATGAAGACGTTGCTGGTATCCTCGACTTCGATTTCGCCGAGCGAGACCTGAAGCGAGTACCGCAGATGCGCCATGAGTCCCGCCGGTGTGAGCTTCCCCCAGGCCGGGCGGGTGTCCCCCTGAATGGCCATCAGGCGCTGCTTGAACCACGGCGCCGTGCCGCTTTCCAGACGTCGAATCATGGGCCGTCCTCCCAGGATCCCGGTTGAGTTCGTGTTCGCGTACTCCCTTGCAGCCGCTGCGACTCGCCAATAACCGCGATCTTAACGGTTCCCGCGCGAGAGGTCCAATCACTGCCAACGCCGCAGGTCCTGGATACAGCGAGCCCCAAAAAGCGCCGCCGGATGGCGTGGAGCATTTTGGCGGGAATTGGATGTCCACACACGGGTGAAGAACATCCCCCTAGCCCCCTTCAAAGGGGGAATTTGCGACCCGCATGCTGCCTATTCGTAGACGTTGAACAAAATTCTGAGTTTGGGGTTTGCGCGCTTCGCAACGCAAAGCGTTGCGGCTTTTCCCCCTTTGAAGGGGTGCAGATCTGGGAATACCGCGAATTCTGTAATAAAT
>BTVY01000046.1:0-60294 GCA_045863335.1 Candidatus Hydrogenedentota bacterium
TAAGAGGACATTTCTAATGAGTTCAAAAGAGGACATTATCAGCAAGTTTTGACAAACTGGCATATGGCCCTCTGACGCAGGCGTGGCAGCTCAACGAGAAAAGCGGCGAGCGATCCGTAACGGACCGCTCGCCGCACAAACCTGCAAACTGCTGATAAATATCTGGTTAGCTGGCGTTGGCGCGCTGTTTTTCGTACTCCGCAATAATCTGCTGCGCCACGTGTTCGGGGACTTCGTCGTAGTGGTCGAAGGTTAACGCATAGCTCCCGCGGCCGCCGGTCATGCTGCGTAAGTCCGTCGAATACCGAAGGACTTCGCCCTCGGGTACATGCGCCCGGACCACTTGGCGCCCGCCGCCCACCGGCTCCATCCCGATGATACGACCGCGACGGCTGTTCAGGTCGCCATTGATGTCGCCCATGAACTCGTCTGGGACGGTTACCTCGATGAGCATGATGGGTTCCAGCAGGCAGGGTTTCGCCTCTTTCACGCCCTTCTGAATCGCCATGGACGCGGCAATTTTGAAGGCCATTTCCGAGGAGTCCACGTCGTGGTACGAACCAAAGTGAAGTTCCACGATGATGTCGACCACCGGGTATCCGGCGATGACGCCTTTCTCCAGGGCGTCCTGGCAACCCTTATCAACGTGCGGGATATACTGCTTCGGCACGACGCCGCCGACGATGCTGTCGACAAACTTGTAGCCTTCGCCCCGGCCATTCGGGGCAACCCGCAAGTGCACGTCGCCATATTGACCGTGGCCGCCGGACTGTTTCTTATGCTTGCCCTGAACGTCCGATTTGCCTTTGACGGTTTCCTTGTACGCTACCTTCGGCGTATGTGTCTCGGCCTCGACGTGGTATTTACGCTTCATACGGTCGAGGAGGATGTCGAGCTGAAGGTCGCCCATGCCTTTGACGATGTGTTCGTTGGTCGACGTATCGCGGTAGTGGCTGAAGGTCGGGTCTTCTTCCGCGATTCGATTCAGCGCCTCACCGATCTTGTCTTCGTCAGCCCGGGACTTCGGCACGATGGCGAGCTTGACCATGGACTCCGGGAGCTTGATCTCGGGTAGGGTAATCTCCGTTCCCGGCGCGGCGATGGTATTGCCGAAGTGCGTGTGCTTGAGCTTCGTCATGGCGGCGAGGTCGCCAGGGCCGACCGCGTCGACCTGCACCTGCTCTTTACCGTTCATGAGGTAGAGCTTCCCCGTGCGTTCTTTGGACTGGGTGGAAACGTTGTAGAAATCCGAATCCGAGCGCAGGGTGCCGGAAAGCACCCGAAAGAGGGTGAGCTGGCCGACGAAGGGGTCGACCACGGAACGGAATACCTGACCCAGGAAGGGACCTTTGGGATCGATCGTGATCTCGACATCGCCCCCGGAACCGTTCCGCCCCACCACTTTTCGTTCGAGCGGAGTGGGAAACGCGTGGGCGATAAGGTCCAGCAGTTCCTTGAGTCCAATTTCCTTTTCGACACTGCCGCCAATGATGGGGACGATTTTGCCTGCTCGGATGCCGTTGTGGAGGCCTTGATCGAACTCCTCGGGTGACAGCTCACCCGTCTCGAGGAATTTCTCCAGCAGGGCGTCGTCGGATTCGGCGACCACATCCACAATGCCGGACCGGACCGCGTCGATCTCGCCCGCGAGTTCGTCGGACTTACCTGTCAAGATATTGACCGCGCCGTGGAGCGACTCGCCTTCGCCCAACGGAATGACCAGCGGGACGCACTGGTTGCCGTAGGCGCTGCGGAGTTGTTCGACGACGGAGTTAAAGTTCGCATTGTCGCGATCGAGTTTGTTGACGAAGATCGCGCGCGGCGTGTTGTAGCGGTTCGCGTAGCGCATGGCGTTGTCGGTACCGACCTGCACGCCCGTCGTCGCGTCGACGACGATGACCACGCTGTCGAGGACTGGAACGGAAGAAGCGACTTCGCCGATGAAATCGACGTAGCCGGGATGATCGACGAGATGAATGCGGCACCCGTCCCAATCCAGGTGCGTCAACTTCATGCAGATGGTCTGCTTGCGCTGGACCTCTTCTTCGAGGTAATCGCAGACCGTATTGCCTTCTTCAATCTTACCGACTCGGTTGGTTTTGCCGGCGGCGTGGAGCACGTGCTCGATAAGCATCGTCTTCCCCGTTCCGCCGTGACCTAGGATGCCAACATTACGTACACTCCCTGACTCCGAACTTGACATGGCAACAATCCTCCGCCCCGTGACATGACATGACTACGCACGGTCGAGGATTGTGACGGCGGCCCGGTTCGACTGTCGTTGACATCCACGACCGGATCTCCAAGTATACCCCGCCACGAGAGGGGCTACAAGCTTGAACGCCGGACTTGAACGCCGGACTGTCAACAGCGAAAGAAAACCGTTCACCCGCGTGGAGTCCGCCCACAACCCATGGCGCTGCTACTGGCGCCAAATTCGAAATCCGAAGCACGAAATCCGAAACAAGCACGAAGGACCAAAATTCGAAACAATCGCCGGGCAAGCGTGTGCTCCGGATCGCCCCAAGCTGATCGCCGCTTGGCGGCCTGTTAGAATGGCGGTATGAAACTGGTTTGTCTTTGCAGTGCGTTGGACCTTCGGTACCGGTATGGGTGTACGCCGGCGTGGTGGCAGTATTTGAAGGGGTTGCATGAGGAGGGGCATGACGTCATCGCGATCCCGTATATGGGAGGGGCGTTTGAGACGCCGTGGTGGCGGAGTTACCCGAACCCGTGCGACCTGGAGAGCCGTGCGTTTTCGGCGGTGAAGAAGTGGTTCGGCTCGGGGGCGACATCGACGGAGGAAGGGGCGGGCGCGTGGCTCAACAAGACGCTCCTGGAGACATGGGTCCGGCCGCGTTGGGTGGACCGGTTGTCGGGAATCCTGGCGTCGGAGCGGGACGTGGACGCGATTATCGTGTTCACGATTCCGGTGAACCATTTCACAGGGCTGCCGACGATGATTCGCGAACGGTTCAAGGTGCCGGTGCTGTATTTCGACGGCGATGTCCCCGCGAGCCTGCCACGGTTCAGCGGGTTCGCATCGGGATTCAAGTCGTACGAAGGCGCGGATCTCAGCGAGTACGACGGGGTTCTGTGCAATTCCGACGCGGGGGCGGACGAACTTAAGGCCATGGGCGCGCGGGACGTGCGCACAGTTCATTGGGGTATGGACCCCTCCCTTTACGAACCACTGTCCGTCCGGCAGGATCGCGATGTGTTTTTCTACGGGTATGGGATGGAATACCGGGAGGACTGGTTTGAGACCATGGTACGAATTCCGAGCCGATCGGCGCCGGGTGTGGGTTTCTTTCTCGGCGGCAAGGCGTTTCCGGATGACGTTGGCGAGGCCACCCTGCTGGGAGACGTTTCCTTTAACGCACTGCGGCTGGCCTGCTGCCGCAGCCGTATCAATCTGAATATTTCGCGTTCCACCCATGCAAGCGTGCGCGGTTCCTCCACCATGCGGCCTTTTGAGTTGGCGGCGATGGGATGCTGCATCGTGACCAATCCGCATGAAGGCATCGAGGAATGGTTCGAGCCGGACAAAGAGATCTGCGTCGTGAATTCCGCAGAGGAGGCGGTAGAGACCTACCGTGCACTGCTCGACGATGACGGACGAAGGCGGGCGATGGGCCTTGCGGCCCGGCAACGGGTAATGGAATGCCACACGCATCGCCACCGGGCGCGGGCGATTGTCGAGTACGTTCAACACATCAATTCGGCCAGCGGGTAGCGCTGCCAGCCCCGCGTCTATGCTATGCTGGTTTCAAGGAGATCCCATGATTCGACCGGCGCCAATTCACGCTATTGCTATCTTGATGCTTCTGCTTGCGGCAGCCACGGCTTCCGCGCAGGTGCGGCTGTCCGCTGGCGCGGGCGTTCTCTATCCCGACGATGCGACCGCGCTTCGCACTGCGGTGGAGCAATACCTCGCTGAAGTGGAGCCGATCGCGCTTCCGGGCCCGGTGGTGGGGTGCGTCGTCCCCCACTCCAGTCTGAAGATGTGCGGCCCCGTGATAGCCGGCGCGGTAAAGCCGCTGCAACGCGGACAGTACGATCGGGTTATCCTGTTGTCCCCCGCATTGCTATCGGAATTCCGCGGCTGTTCGATCCCGGCCGTGCAGTATTTCCGAACGCCCCTCGGTGATATCGAACTGGACGGACCCGCAATCCATCGCATCACGCTGAACTCAATGATCGACACGCGATCGGTCATCTACCGGAACAGCGCGTATACCGACCCGGAGATCAACCGCACGCCGCTGCACGAGCGCGAGTTCGCAGGGGACGTGGTGTTGCCGTTTTTGCAAGTTCAGTTGGGCACATTCAAACTGTTGCCCATCGTAGTGGGTGATTTGGAGCGCAATTTGCACCGAGTCACCGGTGAGTCCAAGTTCAATTTGGACGAAGAAGCGGTTAAGGACATTGCCCAATCCATCTACGCGGTCATGGACGACCGAACGCTGGTGGTGGTCGTATCGGAGTTCACGCGGTACGGGGCGGCGAACAACTTCACGCCGTTCAATCGAAACGTGCTGCGGGGCATTGCGGAACTCGACATGGAAGCGTTCAAGCTGGTAAACGAGCGACGGTATAAAGCCTTCGAGGAATACCTTGCGGAGACGGGCAGTCCAATTACCGGTCAGGTTCCCATCCTGATCGGAATGCGCATTCTGCCGAGGGCCGCACGGGGATTGCTGATGGGGTACCAGGTATCCGCAAAAATTACGGGTGATCCGAGTACGTCCGTGAGTTATGGGGGAATTTCGTTTGTGGACGGTTCCCGGCCGATTCCGGCGCCAGCGGTAGAGATTCCCGCGGCCGCGCCCGCCCAAGACGATCCGGCAGAGCCGGAAGAATCCGAGGCAGTCGATACCGATGTTGGACCGCAGTGAACACTACCTGACGCCCGACGAGGAACGACTCCTGCTCCGAATCGCACGGGACGCCGTTGAACGGTGGGTGTTGGACGGCACCCAGTTGGAGTTGGATGCGTATCCCCTGACGCCAACGTTGCGCGAGCATCACGGAGCTTTCGTTACACTGCGGCTTCATGGTCAATTGCGAGGTTGCATCGGCCACACGACGAATCGCGAGCCGCTCGCGATCAGCGTCCGGGACAATGCCATCAATGCGGCCACCCGTGACCCCCGCTTTCCCCCGCTCTCTGCCGAAGAATCGCCAGAGGTTGAGATTGAAGTTTCCGCCCTCACGCCGGGCGACGCCCCGGACACGCCGTTCAAGCGGGTGGAAGACCTCGACGAAATTCGGATCGGTCGAGATGGGCTCTATATCGAACGGCTGGATCAACGGGGGGGACTATTGCTCCCCCAAGTCGCCACCGACCACGGCTGGACCGTTGAGCAATTCCTCTCGGCCGTTTGTATGAAGGCCGGGTACCCCGATGGCGCTTGGGCGGAACCTACAACGCGCCTGTACCGGTTCTCCGCGCAGGTATTCGGAGAACCACCGAAGCCGATCGCCTAGCGGAAGCTCTTGTCTTCGAGGACGCGGCGCAGCAGATTAACGAGTCTTTCCGACAACTTCCCGGCTTCCGCGATCACGTCGTCGTGGGTCAACGGTTGCGGACTGCAGCAACTGTTCGTCACACATGAAAGTACGGCGGTCCGGATGCCCAACTGCCGGCATCGCTGCACTTCCGGCGCCGTGCTCATGCCAACCACCGATCCGCCCCATTGCTGCAACAAGCGCACTTCTGCCGGCGTCTCATACGAAGGACCATGAACCCAGACGTAGGTGCCGGTTGCATCCGCGCCATCCAGTACGAGGTCCGGCGCGATGGTGTCGGGGCGTTCCGTCCAGCCGGCGAAGGGCCACGTCAACAGCCGATCCACCGCAACGATGGCGCCGGTATCGAGATCGGGTGCGAGCCCCCCCGAGACATTGCTGAACACGATGGTTCGTATCCCCCACTCGTACAGCAGGTCCACGGGCCGGGTGATGGCACGATAGCCAAGGCCCTCGTAGAAATGGTAGCGGCCCGATTGGAGTACGACGGATGCCGACCCGACCCGGCCGAATGTGAAGGTACGCAGGTGGCCGGGCAAGGCCCCGGACGCCATCCCGTCAAAGGCGGAAAACGGCACTACGCGATCGACCTGATCCATCAGTCCGTCGAGGTTCAAACCGGACCCGGAAACGATCCCGATCGCGCCTGCGCAGTTTTGGGGTGTGTATTGATTATCCACCGGACAACTCACCCACGCGATTCTCCCTTCGACGAGCCGCGTCAGCGGACACGAATCAAACTCGAATAAATCACCAACCCGTTACGCAGGCCATGACTTCGGGAAAAAAACCCTCGTATACAACTGCAACGCGTAGGAGTCCGTCATGCCTGCGATAAAGTCTACCGTACGCCGTTCCAGAGAATCCGAGGCCAGGCCCGCGCTACTTTCCTTGGTGGGGTGCGCGAGCAAATGATAATAGAGTTCGCGAAGAATTTTCTTTGCCTTCTCGATCTCGTTATTGATGGCTTCACAGGGGTACAGGTTCCGGTACAAATAAGCTCGCAGTTCAGCCGTGGCTTCTCGCACGTCTTCGGTCATTCCGATGGAGCCGTCGCGGCATCCTTCAATGAGCGCGATAACCATGCGGTTGATCCGTTCGGAGGATGTACGGCCCAAGACGGCTATGGCGGCACCGGGAAGATCGTCGAGGGTGATGAGCCCGCTGCGGATGGCGTCGTCGATGTCATGATTGATGTAGGCGACGGCGTCGCAGATGCTGACCACGTTAGCCTCAAGCGTGGCCGAGCCGGAGCTGTCCTTGCCCGTGAGAATCCCTTTGCTCCGCGAGTGATTGAGTATGCCGTCGCGGACTTCGAAGGTCAGGTTAAGCCCGTGCCCGTGCCGCGTGGATTCCAGCAAGTCCACCACGCGAAGGCTCTGCTCGAAATGACGAAACCCCGGTTCGAAGACCTCGTTGAGTACCGCCTCGCCCGCGTGGCCGAATGGCGTGTGGCCGAGGTCGTGACCCAAGGCAACGGCTTCGGTCAAGTCCTCGTTCAAGTTCAGGGCACGGGCGACCGTTCGGGCGACCTGCGAAACTTCCAGCGTGTGCGTCAGACGCGTGCGGTAGTGGTCGCCCTGGGGCGCGAGAAATACCTGCGTTTTCTGCTTGAGACGCCGGAACGCCTTGGAATGTAGGATGCGGTCGCGGTCGCGCTGGAACGCCGTTCGGTAGTCGTGCTCCGTTTCCGGACGTTGACGGCCCCGGGACTCGGCGGCTAACGCCGCAAAGCCGCTGAGGTTCCGCCGCTCGCGATCTTCCAGTTGCTCACGGACGGTACGGGGTTCGGGAAATCGTTCCGGACTTGGGATTGACACCGGTTTACTTGCCCTTTGCGAGTCGTTTCGCCAGTTCCACGGGCAGTCCCGCCTGGATGATCTTCCGCTGACACGCGTCGACATCATACTCCACCCGACAGAATTCGAATGTCATCTTTTCTGCGTCGAAGATTCCGTAGGCCGCGCGAGGATCGCGGTCGCGCGGTTGGCCGACGGCGCCGGGATTGATGAAGTACCGGTTGGCCGGATGAAGCTGGCGAAGATTGGTCGAGTTGGTCGTGGTATTGCCTTTTTCGCTGAAGAACGAGGGGCGATGGCTGTGGCCAAAGAAGCAGGTGGTGACTTCGCGGCCGTTCAGAAACTCGAGTTGGCGCATCGCGTCGAGCCAGTCGATGATATAGTCGTCCCGGCTGCTGGGGGAACCGTGCACGCCGAGACAGGTACCGCGAAACGTAATTTGCTCCGGGAGAGACGCCAGCCAGCGCCGGTTGTCGTCGCGCACTTGTTCGCATTGCCACTCGATGACTCGTTTGGCGGCCGCGCGAAAAAACCAAGGGTCTTCCAGACCGCAGACTGCGGCGTCATGATTTCCCATCAGCGTGGGAATCTGCCGTTCCCGGACGATATCGACCACTTCGTTAGGTTCAGCGTTGTACCCCGTCAAATCGCCGAGACAGACGATTTTGTCCGGTTTTCGCTGATCGATCTCATGGAACACCGCTCTGGTAGCCTCCAGATTGGCGTGGAGGTCAGCAATGATGGCAATCTGCATGGTTCACAATTCCCTGGCGGCAGTTTCCGCTACTCGCGTACGCTGGGAGCGATGGCGGGCATGCAGAAAGTCCGTACTTCCGAGCTTCTGCCGCATCTAGGGTTACTTGAAATCGGCGCCAGGCGATTCTGGCACTCACGACCGGGCGTCTCTGCGCATGGCGAGCCGCTGTCCGAGCACGCGCTAGAATTGGGACGCCTTCCCCAAAACCTGCCCCGAATCGGCGCGGATACTGGTAGTTTTCAGAAGTCTTGCTCCTGGACTTTGGGCCGTTCATGACGTCCCGATCGATCGATGATTTTCCGTAACTGCAGCACTTTCTTGTGAGCGTGTTGGTTGCGTGGATCCAGTTGAAGCACCTTCTCCATCACGGCCAACGCCTCCGAATAC
The DNA here is from genome assembly GCA_045863335.1 of Candidatus Hydrogenedentota bacterium. Lineage (GTDB taxonomy): Bacteria > Hydrogenedentota > Hydrogenedentia > Hydrogenedentales > SLHB01 > JAHDWY01. The sequence goes on from BTVY01000046.1 coordinate 8,476, forward strand.
TCACGACGCTTAATGTGTTGCACCCCAATGTTGAATTGGGCTGCAAGACTCTTCTTACGAAGACGCCCAGAATGCGGAAACCGCTTCGCCGCGAGCCGGTACTGCTCAAGGGCCCCAGCATAGTTGCGCGTCTCGAAATAAAAGTCGCCCATGGTCTCTTCCTGGCTCAGATCGTCGGCGACTTCCTGGGATTTCTTGGCCTCTTTCTCCTCCTTGCGCTTGGCGGCATATTCTTCAGGAGTATATACATTGGCAACCGCCGACGCTTCAACGAGAATGCTGATATTATTCGTGTTCTCTTCCGTCGGGATCAGATGAAACCGGCTGTCTTCAACGTTGTACGGGTGCAACGTGCATCCGCGGATTATCTCGCCATCGGAAAACTCGACGACCACTTCGTTGCCTTCGGGTGTCCACTCCCGGTAACGAGTGCTGCGATCGTATTTGCCATCGAAGCTTTTGACATAGAACACCGCCTTGATGTCGGCGTAACGGATCTGCGTCGTCGAACCGTAAGAAATTCCTTGCTCGTCCATCTCGTCCAGATGAAAGGTGGTCTCGCGCGGACTCAAGGCGAAGCAAACGCCGCGCGCCACGCGGCCATCCTTGAAACGGACGACAAGGCGTTGACGCGTTTGCCGCTTTTTTTGATGTTCGGATCGCCGTTGTATCCGTTCCTCGCGGACTTTGCGCTGTTCCTGCCGTTTGACCCACCATTCGTCGCCCAGACCGGCGGGGCGGACCTCCGTTAGGTACAGCCCTTTGCGCCCGACTTCGTTGATCGCATCTGCTTCGCTCTCCGCATCGAGAACGCCAAACGTCTCATTGCCGCTCGCATCGATTGCCTTGTACGCGTATTTACCCACGGCACGCTCCCTTCGCAGACGTTGAATCCAAGTCGGACACAAAATCGTTCTGCGCCAGAACGCACGCTGGCCCGTCGTCCAGGGCGAACACCACGGAACGCCTCAACCGTGCGGGCGGCATTCAGACCCAAGGGGCCATATCAAACGTGTACCACGTCCGGCGCACTGCGTCAAAAGACGAATTATGCTTAAGTCATTGGCAGGGCTGACCTTTCAATGACTCGAACGAAACCCGGAGCGAACTACGTTGCGAATCGGATGGAGCCGTTACAGCGGGCCCCATATCTATCGTAACCAATTACATTCTAAGCAATTACTCCACAGAATACAAGTCAACAGTATGTAGCGAAGCCGATGGGATCGGCAACAAAAGGGATTACGCCGCATGCCCGTTGACCGGTTCTCCCAACGGTACCGTTTTTGTAGTATTCGCGATCCACCCGTTCGCTAAATCCATCTACAGAGTCTGTGGGAACAAGATGGATCGTGCATCCGCCGAAGCCAGCGCCCGTCAGTCGTGAACCGATGCTGCCCGCGGAACGCCCCAGTTCCACGAGCCGATCCAGCTCCGGGCAACTTACCTGGTAATCGGCGGCGCAACTGGCGTGGGATTCGTTCATCAGTTGGCCGAAGGTCTCGCTGTCACCGGTCACGAGCGCATCGCGCCCTGCTTCCACGCGCTGAAATTCGGTCAGAAGATGCCGCGCCCGTGCGCGCAGGCGGAATCCCCCCTCCGGTTCGGGCAAGTCGTCGATCCACCGTTCACGAATTTCCGCGGCAGGTACTTCTAGAAACCGGGCGGCTGCCGCGAGAGATGTCCGCTCCTCCGGAAAGGTCTCGAGAAAAAGATCTTCGACTTCCCGGTCCAACAGACACAGGGGACCGAACCAAAGTTCGCCAAGGGTAGGCAGAACGATTTCCTCGCCAAACGTGCGCTGCGCTTGCTTTTCCACCATGGCCCGGATGAGGCGGCTCGTAATGGGACCTTCGTTGTATCGTTGGCGGGCGGCCCCGGTTTTGTGAGCGGCGACCATGGAGTCGCAAACGACAAACGTGTGGTCAGGGAACAGGGGTACGTCCTCCGTGTGAAGCGGGTTAAAATTGACCTTGCATGCGCAACCCTGCCCCCCGAGCAGGATGACTGCCTGGTCCATTCCACCACCTTGGGTCCCAACGTAACGCTCCGCTTGCGCCAGGATCCCGGCCAGTTGCAGCCGCGACACATCCTCATCGAGTGGGCGCTTTGCCACCGAAAGATAGGCGAAAGCGCTGGCGACAACCAGGGCCGTGGAAGAAGAAAGCCCGGCGGCGGACGGTATGCTGCTATCAATGAGGAGGTCCATTCCGAGGGTGCGATCCAGGTCTAAAGCTTCGTTGAGGCCGACTAGGGCCGCTTTCACGTAGTTCTCCCAGCTCCCTTGCGCAGACGGTTCGATTGTGGGCCCATTTTCAAAGGACGCGGGAGGATAAGCCGGGTTCTGGTTTTCCAGGCAGATGCGGTTGTCAGCGCGCGGCGCAAAGGCTGCGTACACGGCCTGCCCCAACGTCATCGGGAGGACGGGCAGACCGTTGTAATCGATGTGCTCGCCCAACAGGTTGATACGACCCGGGACGCGGCAGGCGCGAGATTCGCGCTGATCGGGAAAACGGGCAAGAAACGCTGCCTTTAACTCCTGGATTTCCATTTCCCGGCGGTGAGATCCTCTGGGTTGCGACGGGTGTCGCGGGATTGTAGCGGCTGGTCCATGGCAGTTCAAAAGGCCGAACCACACGACGGGCACGTGGGGAACCGCGCCTTGCGTCTGTGTGTTCCACTGACAGTAAATTCTTCCAGCACGTAGGAGCACCGTAATGAAACTCGCGCATATCCTTGCACTGCTTGCGACAACTCTTGGGTCGCTCACCGTTTGGGGAAGCGAAAATGCATCCGAGGAAAAGCCGGGCCAGGCGCCTTCCGATAAAGGGGCATCCACGCATCAGAAAGCCGATAGAAGCTCCGCCTTCAGCCGGATCGACGCGGACGCGAACGGTTCGGTATCACTCCATGAACTGCAGAAGGTCTACCCACGCGTAACCGAAGACCGTTTCTCGGCGCTCGATACCAGCGGCGACGGGGTGCTCGACCGGCGTGAAGCTATGAAGGCCGCGGAACGGACGGCGACTGACGTACGGGAGCGGTTTCGGCATGCGGACGCCAATGGGGACGGGCAGGTTACGTACGAAGAACTCCGCTCCAGCAATCCAGGAGTCTCGGCCGCCCGGTTCAAACAGATGGACCGGAATCGTGACGGCGTCTTGTCGCCGACAGACCGGCAACCGGCACAGAAGGGGAATGATCTGGCCCGGAACGAAACACGTGGCTCGCGCAATGACGCCGCAAGAAAGCTCATGGAATCCGATGGAGACGGGGACGGCGCCGTCACTTTCGAAGAAGTCGTCAAGGCAAAGCCCGGATTCCCCAGGGATGCTTTCGATCGCTACGACACGACCAAGGACGGTGTGATCACGTCAGACGACTATTCGTCGCGTCAGAATTAGGTCCGGCGCCGCCGTAGAAGCAGCTTGGCGAAGGTCCGCACTTCGGGTACGCCGAGGGCCCAGGAAAGAAGCAGGTAGACTGCCACAGCGAGGGCAAGCGGCACGATGACACAACAGGTTCGGCTAATCCAGGTGTCCTCCGCGAACAGGCTGAAGGTCCGCACATAGGCGGCGTACGCGACGGCGGCCATTACAACCGCGGAGACGGTCATTCGGAGCAACGCGCCAGAGAATGCCCGGTCCCATAGTGCTCCGAAGCGTTGGCCGAGCATCAGGTATAGAACGATGAAGTTCACGGCATACGAAATCGACGTGGCCACAGCGAGCCCTTTGTATCCGTATGGCGCCACGAGCGCGAAGTTCAACACGATGTTGAGTACCATGCTGCCGCTGGACACGATCACCGGTGTCTTGGTGTCCTTGAACGCGAAGAAGCCCGTCACACACACCTTCACCCACGCGAAAGTAATGAGGCCGGCCGCGTAAATCGCCAGGGCGATAGAGGTCCATTCGGTATCCTGGGCGGTGAAGTGCCGGTACTCGAAGAGGAGCTTTACAATGGGCTCGCCGACGACGATAAGGCCCAGTGTCGCGGGCGCAATCATGAAGTAAGACTGCCGCATGCCCTGCATCAGGAGCGAGCGAACCGCGGGCTTGTCATCCCGGGCTGCGTGACGCGAGGCGGCGGGCAGCACGGCGGCGGCAACGGCGAATCCGAAGATGGAGAGGGGCAATTGGACCAACCGATTCGCGTTGTAGAGCGCGGTCACACTGCCCTCCGCGCTTTTGTATGCGAATAACGTATCGACCAGTTTGTTTACTTCGCCAGCAGCCTGACCGAACAGGACCGGGACCATCAAGCCGAGCATGGCGTAAATCTCGGGCCGGTGGACCTTGAACGAGGGAAGGCTGACGCCGACGTGCCGCGAGAGCGCGAAGTACTGCACCGCAACCTGTGCGACACCGCCGATCCACACCCCGATGACGAGCGCATAAGCTGGATCCGGCAGCATGTGGCGAAATGCGAAGACACTCGCGATGATTGCCACGTTGAGCAGGGCGGGCGCCCATGACGGGGTCGTGTAGTGATGTACGGTGAAGAGGGCCGCCATGGAAAACACGGCCAAGCCAATCCAGAAGAGATAGGGGAAGGTCCATCTCGACAAGGATGAGACCAGAGCGATCGTGCTGGGGTCCAGTTGCTCGCCCTTGGTGATAGGGTGCAGGGCATTCAGTCCCTGTAGCAATTGTGGTACGAGCAACACACCGATGACGCTGAGAACCGCGAGAAGGAGGATCATCCCTCCCATGGTCGCGGCGACGACCTCCCGGAATTCCTTTTGCGACTTCTTTTCGAGAGTCTCGGAAAAAACGGGGATAAATGCCGCATTCGAGGCGCCCTCTCCGACGAGATCGCGGAGCATGTTGGGGAACCGGAACGCGACGATGAAGGCTTCGCGCGAACCCTCCGGTATGAAGATGTTCATGACTTGGTCGCGAACGAGGCCGAGCACCCGGCTGAGCATGGTGCCCCCGGCAAAAATCGCGGCGAATCTGGACAAATTGCGTTCAGGCTGCGACATGGCGTTCGTTCAGGTGTTTCCCCATTTGGACGTTAAGGCGTTCACTCGGTGCTGCGGCATTGCGGCCGCCTTCAGACCTTCTTGATAGATCCCCGAAAAGACTGAATCGCTGCCCACCCCGCAAGCAGACTTACGATACCCAAAAGAGCGTTCGGTACGAACAGTGGTCCAGGCGGAAACGGATGGGATGCGGGAAGGGCGGCGGGTAAGACGCCCCCCAACCGGTGCATGCGCGTTTCCGCCGCGTCGACGTCTCCCAACCGGTACATGTTGCCGCGACCGTCGAAGTAGGTGTCGACCAGCGTGAACCGGCCCCAGGGATCGAACATTCCGGTAATGCCGGTGTTGGCACAGTGGGCGACGGGCAGGCGCGTCTCGACCGCGCGTACTCGTGCGATCTCCAACTCCTGCTCGAGGGCGCTGCTCGCGCCGAACCACCCCAAGTTCGTCATCACGACGAGAAGATCGGCGCCTTCCGCGCGGAGGTGCGCTGACATGGGCGCAAACAAGACCTCGAAACAAATCAGGGGCCCGATCGTTCGGTCGCCGGCCTTCAGGATCTTCTGGATTGTCCCCGCCTGGATGTCTCCAATGGCGGGAACGACTTTGGATATGAAGGGAAGATACTCGCTCAGCGGAACGTATTCGCCGAATGGCGCCAGGTGGATCTTGTCGTACGAGTCCACCAGGGTTCCGTCGGGTGCGACCAGATGGCTCGAGTTCAGACTTCCGCCCGTATCCGAATCGGATCGGTGGGTTCCGGCAAGGAGGGCGGCTTCCGTATCGAGAACCAGACTTTGCACTTCCCGATAGATCGGCGGCGAATCGATGTCGTCCATCACGAGACTTTCCGGCCACACAAAGAGATCGACGGGGGCATTCTGCGCCAGCATGCGCGATTTGGCCGCCGCGTTCTGCACCATGTCGACCGTGTACTCGGGATCCCATTTCATCTCGAGGGGAAAGTCCGCCTGGAGCAACCCCACATTGTAGGGTGGATCGGCGTACTGCGCCTGGCCAATCAGAGGCCAACCGCCCGCGTGAGTGACGATGAGCAGGGCAAGTACACCGCCGAGGCGCGGAAGACGGCGTTTGGATTCCGCGATGGCTCCGGCAATCAAGGCATTGCTCAGGATGAGAAACAGTGATATGAGCGAAACGCCGCCGAATGCCGCCCACTGAAGCAGGGGCAGGTCGAGGCCTTGTGAATAGCCGAGCGCCCCCCATCCGAAGCCGGTGAAGGCGAAAGACTGAACGTGCTCCATGGCGCCCCAAAGAACTGCCAGCACCAGAGCAGACGGGCTGCGCGGGATCGTTTCGCGGATGCGAATCCACGCCCACCCCACAACCGCCCAGAACAACGCCATGATGCAAGACAGGGCGACGTAGCCAAGAAACGCCCAGCCACCGGCCCAATAGACGTTCGCCATGAGCCACTGGAGCAGCACGAGGTAAAATACAACCCCCGTGGCAAAGAATTGCACGGCGGCGGAGCGTGCCGGCATGGCCCACACGCGCGCGAGCACCGGCGCCAGAACAAACCATGCGAGCGGGAAGAGGTGATATCCGGGGAACGCCAGCGCAAGGAGCGAACCGGATAACACCGCAAGGCCGAAGGTTTTGAGGAAGGACATCATGGGAGCGGGATCATGCGCGACCGATCAGAAAAAATCAACCGTCACCGCTGTGAATGCCGCTTCGCTACAGTTCCTCATCCATGAGTTCGGCTTCTTGCTGAAGCTTATCGCGGTTGCGCCACTCCGAGCCGCGCCAGAAGTCGAGTGCGTCCTCCATTGGAGGATTCATCTCGCGAAGATTTACCACGGTGGGCGAGACGAAAATGAGCAGGTGACTGTTCAAGATGTCGTTGTCACGACCGCGGAATGGAATGCCGAGTACCGGCAAGCGGCCGACAATGGGAACACGCTTTTCCGTCTTGCGGATAACACGGCTCGAGAGTCCGCCGATGACCAGCGTCTGCGTATTGGGTACGAGCACCGAACCCGTCTGCTTGCGGCTGGAAAACACCGGCACCTGCAACCCCTGGATGGGCGTATCTCTTAGCCGGTCACTCACTTCGAGGTTGGTGATATCGATCTGAATAATGTCGTTCGGCAGAATAACCGGCTTCAAATTGATGTTGACACCCAATTGGCGCCACTCAATTTTGAGCAAGGGGACGCCGTTCTTGTACTCCACGCCCTGAAATGGGACGTCGTCACCGGCTTTGATCTCGGCAATCTGCTCGTTGATGACGAGCAACTCGGGTTTGGAGATCAAGTCCGAATCCGACTTCGTCTCGATGGCGCGCAGGATTCCGTCAATGGTGCCGCGGTCATCGTCGATGATGCTATACGTCAGCCCCGCGCCCCGTTGCGTATTCAGCTGAGACTCGCCGGGGCGGTTCGGATCGTTTACGAGCGAATTGCCGGGCGTCCATGCAGTATCCGACTCCGGAGTCAGCCGCACGTTGTCCGGATACGGGCTTCCATCCGGCGCAGGCAACGTCGACTGAAACGTCTGATCGGTCGGCACAAAGGTCTCCGTGCGAACGCGTTCGAGCGAACCGCTCTGCTCGTCGCCGCGAACAAACCGGGTGTAGTTGATATTCGAACCGATTTCGCGCGCTCCGTCCTCGTCGGTCTGGCTGATCCAGACCTGGATCTGGACCTGCCTGATATCGACCGGCGGCGGTGGGGGCGGCGCTTCTGCCGGTGGCGCCTCTGCCGGCGGCGCTTCTGCCGGCGGCGCTTCTGCAGGCGCGGCCTCTGCCGGCGCGGCCTCGGCCGGCGGCGGTGGTGCTGCCTCAGCCGGGGGCGGTGGAGGCGCTGCCTCGGCCGGAGGCGGCGGTGCTGCCTCAGCCGGGGGCGGTGGAGGCGCTGCCTCGGCCGGCGGCGGTGTTGCCTCAGCTGGAGGTGGTGTTTCAGCAGGGGGCGGCGGCGCGGCTTCGGCTGGAGGTGGTGGAGGAGGAGCCTCTGCCGACGGCGGTGGCGCGGCCTCGGCTGGAGGCGGATCCTGGGCGAAAGCAGTTGGTAAAAACGTGACTGCAATCAGGACGAGACAGCAAAGTACTGCGCGTGCCATCACGGACTGCCTCCCAACTCCGACTCAATTCCCTGTTCACGCCCTTCACCGGCAATCCCTTCCGCGATTCCTTCAGGGATACCGGCGATGCCGCCGATCACGTCGCCGATGACATCGGTGGGTTTCATACGTTCTTTGGCTTCTGCATCGTCTTCAAAAACGGATTCGTCGACCACGGTATACGCGGGACGCCACGCTTCGCACTTGATGAAAAAGACCAGTTCGCGGCGCTGCTCTTCCGTCGTTCGATTACCCAGCGCGGAGGACACAGGCGAACCGATGAAGTTGCCGGGGACGACGCGTTCGACCAATCCCACGGCAAGGTCTTCGGCCTTGGTCAGGCCGGGCACCGAATCCAGGGACTTCGTCTTACGATTGCGGAACAGCCCTCCCAGGATCAGCACTTGCCCGTGGCGGACCCAGACGTTGGTCGTCATGCTGCGAGAGACAAACGTGGGCGCCACGACTTGGTTCGCTCCCGCGAACCGGTCGTCCACCGCGACGACGATGTCTTCACCCAGTTCCTTCACCTCGGCAAGAAGCTGCAGTTTGATAAAGGTGTCGTCCACTGTCGTCCAGTCACCGTCATCGTCAATAACATCAGGAACGCCGACCTGCAGGATAACGCCGGTCTTGCGGAAATCGGTTACACCAACGACGGTCGTACCCACAACGGTCGGGTTCTCATAGGGGTTCTCTTCGACGGTTTCGATAACGGTCGGAATGGTATTGCGTACCATTACCATCGCCTTCGGTCGCGAGAGAATGTAAGCACGGTTCTCGTTCACGAGCCCTTGCAACACGAATTCCATGTCGCCGTCGCTCAACCGAAGGCGGTCCAGAAAAACGGTAATTGCCCCTTCCGAATCGAGCGGGAACGTCAGATCGGCAGTCGAGATGGCGCCTTCACCGTCCGAGACCCGGCCGTAGGTCTTGGGTTCCTTGCGGCGGGCATAGAAGGCGCTAAGCCCGGTATCCACGCCTTTGGTCGCCTGGAACTCAACCACTTTCATGGTCACGCTCACCTGTTCGGGAGCACCAACCTGTGGCGGGGTTTCCGGAACGGTAATCTCGATTTGTGGCGTGTCTTGGCCCCAGGCCGCGGCACACAGCAGAGGCGCTAACCACAGTGCTCTGCATAGGCTTCGGTTCATCAGACCTCCCTACCGCTCGAATGTCGGGACGCATTCGTAACGGTGAATGTCGTCGATGTTGGCAAAGTTGCTGAAACGAACGCTGAACGCCCGAATCTCTCCCGGGTTCAAGCGGCCAATATTGACCGTGTTCGTGTCGTACACCATGTTGCCGAATCCGTATATCGTCACGATGACCTGGACGCCGTAGAGCACGCTGTCTCCGCGGTTCACGGCCTGACCGGTGACGACATAGTACATGCTTTCGCGCGTGATCAAATCGCGCCCGCTCTGGAAAGACGCGGTGTTGATGATGGCCAGCGGCCGCTTCTCGATCTCCCTGCGCTGCACTTCGCCCGGGGTCAGCACGATGTATCCGCCGGATGGCAGCAATTCAATCCGCGTGCTGACTTCGGGGTCGCTTGCGACTTCCGGGCTCTCCTTTACGACCCGCGCGTACAACCGGCCCGCATAGTCGTAGTCGCCCCGCTTCCAGAGCATGTCGGCAAGTTTCAGTTGATTGCCGACGTTGTTGGGGTCGGCCTTCAATTCTTCTGCTAACTGTCGAATTTCGGCTTCGAGCTTTTCCGCAGTCCAGTATTTCTGCTCGTACTCGTCCTGGAGATTCGCGGCGTACTGCCGGCTTTCTTCGGCGTAGGGGCCGTCGGGGGCCAAGCGTAAGTACTCGTCGAAGACTTCAATGGCTTCCCGGTAGCTCTTGATATTCATATAGGCCACGCCGAGCCAATACCGCGCATCCAGTGAGGAACGCGAGTTGGGGTATTTGGCGATGACCTGCAGCAGCCGGGGAATCACCACGGTGGTGTCGCCCGACTCGAGCATGCGGCGCGCCTCTTCCACCTCTTTGCTGCTGGACCGCTGGTCAAGCATCCGGTTCTTGGAAACCGGGGTCTCCGTCATGGGAGGATTGGACCGGGGCGTCGTACAGCCGGCGGTCACGAAAAGAAGGGCCGATGCCGCCATCACAACAAGCGACAGGCCCCAGCACTGCGCGGATATCTTAGATCTCACTACCGTCCCCTATTTTGCCTTTTCATCGTCTCTCGAGGCGTCGTCACCCAACTCCTTGAGAATCAACTCGGTAATATCCTCGGCAGGGATGGCAGGTTCAAGACTGGCCAAGTACCCCTGGGCAACGATCAGGTCGTATTCCGTATCCTGGCCGACCTGCGAGATGGCCCGCGTCGTACGATCGCTGGCTTGGCTCATGAGAATCCAGTACTTACCGGTGCCTCGTTCGACTTTGCTTTTCTTCAGTTGTTTGTACTCAGGCGTGGCTTTCACGACTTCATCATAATCGACCTCGCCGGCCTTTTCGAAGCCGGTTGCCGCGCCCCAGTAGACCTTCTGGGGGTCTACCTGGTCCGCGGGGATGGAATGTATCTCCGCCACCGCCATCATGGCGAGCGCCGCCACAATAGAACCTGCAACCATTCTTGCGTTGGTACTCATGGTCGTAGTCCCTCACTTCACCTTATGGTATAAATGGACTTACGCACAAGACAGGTTTTTCAACCTGTAATCCCGCACAGAATCCAACCCTACTAATTCTGCGAGCCTTTGTCAACCAATTCCCCGCGATGGCCATTTGTGCTTTCGAGGGTTAGAAATTGGAGGCTCCCCCAAAATCCCTGCGTCCCCGTTTGTCTACCAAGGAATCGGGCGTTCAAACTTTCCAGTCACTCTTCAAGGTGTATACTCACAAATACGGGAAAGTTGCACCAGTCGTTACAGAATTTCCAGCCAAATCTCAGTCCAACCTCTCACCATTGCTGGTATCCGATTGCGTCCCAGCAACGTAGACGCCCCAAGCCATGGGGGTATTCACAGCAATTTTCGGGGGGATTTATGATTGCCGCGACAGAACGCCGCGAGAGGTCTAGTTGGGATTGTACACGCCCGAGCCGGGATTCGCAATCCCGGAACTATGGCGTCAACGTGGAAGTACTTTCCCACGTTTGCTTTGACAGGGTACAGGCTTGCACCTACAATGAGCCGTCCGCAGCATTCACGTTCCCTCACGAGAAAGGACCTCGCTCGATGCACCGTAGTTTGCCGATTCCACTCCTCCTTGGGGCAATATGCCTTCCGTGGTGCGCCGCCTTCCTGGCGAGAGCCCAAGGGTTACCTGCTGCCTCTGACGCAAGCAAACTGTGGGTCGAGGAGCTGGGCGCCGCCCGGACGCCTCAGGCATCCGTGGAGGCGACGGTATCCAACCAATTCCTGCTGCCCGCGACTGTGCTTTGGGATGGAACCATCATGGCAGCGGAGCCCTTCGACAAGATCGCCGCGCGCGTCGTGGTGGAAGGCGAGGATGGGGTGCCACGGTACAAGGGTGAAGTCCTTCTGGATGTCGTGATCGGCGAGAACCCCTTCTCCATCGCCTGGAATCCGGAAGGTCTTCCGGACGGGGACTACGTTGCGAGACTGACCGTCGACCGTTCCGAAGGCATGGAACTCGCTTCGCGAACGTACCGTATCCGCCGGATTACTGGCTCTCATGTCGAGTCGCTGCTTCAGGAACTGGAGACTGATCTTCGGGAACTCGAGAGCCATGTCGCCGCGGTCGCGGGGAGTGTCGTGCCGTACGCCGGGTATCGGTTGGCGATCGTACATGACTACCTGCCCGCAGCCGCGGCCGCTTACCTGGATGGCTCCTGGCGCAGGGCTTTGGACGACTCCAGGTTTCTACAGTCTTTGCTCGACACGATTCGCGTGGACCTCAGTTTGCGGACGGCAAAAGACGAACCACTCCTGTCGCCGATCCCGGTTGTCCGAAATGTTGAGATCCGCGACGGGATGTTCATGAGCGAAGGGCGGCCGGTCTTTCTCTTCGGCGCAACGGCTGATTACGACGAATTGGTGTCGGCGCTCCCGGCGCTTCGCCGTTACGGTTTGAATATCGTGGAGACGCGGGTGGGTCCTGCGGACACCCTGGAGCAACGAAACGGGGCCGGTACGGTGCCACAAGCGGTCACGAGCCTCCTGGAAGGCGCGGAAGCGGCAGGGATGGGCGTGACGATCAGCCTGGCGCCGGATGCGATGGCGCCATGGGTCTATGATGCGTGGCCGGCGCTGGCGGAAGGGGGAGCCGGTACGTTTCCCTACGACGTGACGCATCCGCGGCTGGAATCGATTCTGGAGCGCCACGCGCAGACCCTCGTTCCAGCACTGTCGGGCGAGCCTTCGCTGGTCAGCCTGGCGTTGGCGGACCGCCCCGAAATGCAGTTTCTCGGCGAACCAATTCGGCGCGGCCTGATTACCTTTGCCAAGAATCAGTACGGCGACCGGGAGATCATGAACCGGGTTTGGGGAACCTTTTACCTCGACTTTGACGACGTCGTGTTGAACTGGAATCTGGATCGCCCGGCGTACCGGCACGATCTGTCGCTGTATCAATACCAACTGGGAACGGCTTTCCTCGAAGGCTTGAGCGATCTCGCCCGCCGGTATGCCCCGGATGCGGCCATTCAGGTTAATCAGTCTGACAGGGCATTCGAAGCGGGAGAATCCGCGTTTGGATTGAATCGGGAAAGTGTTGCGCAGTTCACGGACGTCAGCGGTTGCACGGCGATGGAATCGCTCGAACATCCGTATCTTGTTCTCGGATACCCATCGCAGAGTTTGAACTACACCCTCCATCAATCCTTGGATCAGGATGCGCCGGTATTTAATACCTGGGATTCCTTCGTCCCGGGTGAAACCGCGCCAGCGAGCGTGTTAGGTGTGGCGGCGTATGCGCTGGCCTGGGAAGGGGCAATGGCCGGACTGAATGCGTCCACCGCGCCATTGGGCAAACCGGACGGCAGTTCCCAGACGCTGCTGGGGCGGCCGCAACGGCTGGAGGGTTACGCCCGCGCCTGCTTGGACCTGAACCGTCTGGCGCCGGTGGTCACCGCGTTCCAATCTGCGGCGCCGGAAATCGGAATTCTCTGGTCGTTGTCGTCCAAAATCTTTGAGGATGGCACACCCTATCTGGAATCGGTAAAGCATGCCTATGAGGGGTGTCATACGTTCGGGTTTAAGGTCGGTTTTGTTACCGAGAAGGATATCGTCGACGGCGGGCTGAATGACGTGAAGATTCTGGTTTTGCCGGAAGCGCCCTCCGTTTCCGACGAAGCATTTGCCCTCATCGATGCGTACATCGCGGGCGGCGGCATCACGATCCGGCAAGGAAAGCCAATCTCGTACAACCCGCGGGGCTTGTCGCGCCAAGAAACGTTGTCAACGTCCGCGCGCACCATCCTGATTCGCGGAGTGGATTGGCCGACGGAGTATTTGCACGCGTTGGACGCGGCTTGCGACCTGGATGGAGCGCCTTCGGTGCCGCGCGCCACCAACGCGTCGCGATATCCTCTTGAGGGGGTGAAGACCCGCTACCTTGAGCACAACAACGAGGCGTATCTCTACGCGATTAACCTGCGGAAAGAGCCCGTAACGGTCTATCTGGCCGGCCCCTTCACACGAGGTGTCGACTTGATCGGTGGAAACGAGGTTCATTTCCCCACGGTCATGGCGCCAGCCGAGCCGGTACTTCTGCGACTCGCTCCACCGGATGTGGTGATCGTTGCGGAAAGTGACACACCGTTGGATGCGGACCTGCCACTCGGTGTGGTTGAACCGATCCAGCAGGAGACCCCGAAAGAACAGTCCACCAGGCCTCCGGTGCGTCACCAGGAAATCAAGCGATAACGGACCGCGCACATACTGGATCAAGTCCCAGGCCTGATCGCTTTTGAGCCGCTTTTGCGGGTTCTGGTATTCTCACACCAAAACCGGGTTCGCTCCGGGAATTCGCGGAGCGGGAAACCCCAATGCGGAGTACATCATGTCGGTCCTGAATGTCGTTCTATATCCGGACGATCCGTTGACGAAAACGGCTGCGCCCGTGGATTCCTTTGGCCCCAACCTGGCTGAACTGGCGTCCAATATGTTTGAAACCATGTACGCCTTCGACGGCGTGGGCCTTGCCGCACCGCAAGTGGGGCTCGAGATGCGGTTGTTTGTCCTCCATGAACCGGAAGGCGAAAAGATGTGTCTCGTGAATCCCGAGATCGTAGAACGGGACGGCGAGGAATTCGGACAGGAAGGATGCCTGAGTCTGCCCGATATCTACGTGCAGGTTCCGCGCGCGAAGCGCATCGGCGTCCGGGCCCAAGACGTCTACGGGGAAGCGCTGGAGTTTGAGGCGAACGACTTTCTGGCGCGGATCATTCAGCACGAATCCGATCATCTCGACGGCGTGATTTTTCTGGACCGGGTCGATGTGCTGACGCAGAACGCCATGTTGCAGGAGTGGAAAGGAATCCGCGAGCGATTGCTGGCGACCTCCACGACCGGGAGCAGGCCCCGTGCTTTTTGAGTCGCCCTCGGTGGAGCGGCTGGTCGAAGCCTTCCGCCGGTTGCCCGGAGTCGGGAAGCGCTCCGCGGAGCGGTACGCGTTGCACGTGTTGAGCGCACCGCCTGAAGAAGCGCAGTTTCTGAGCGAGGCCATCCGCGATGCGCGGGAACGGATCACGACCTGCTCGACGTGCTGCAATCTCACCGAGACCGACCCCTGCCCCATCTGCGCGCATCCCAACCGGGACAAGAGCACCATCTGCGTTGTGGAACGCCCGAGCGGGGTGATGGCCATCGAGAAAGGCGCGAGTTATCGCGGGCTCTATCATGTGTTGAATGGCGCCTTAAACCCCTTGGAAGGCGTGGGGCCGGATGAAATCACGGTGGGACGTCTGATGGCGCGGTTGAAGCAGGGCGGCGTGAGCGAGGTGATCGTGGCGACCAACGCGACCGCGGAAGGCGAAGCCACGGCCATGTACCTGTCGCGGCAGATCGGGGAACTCGGGATCATGGTCAGCCGGATCGCCCATGGCGTTCCCATGGGTAGCGGGTTGGAGTTCGCCGACGACGTCACGCTTTCGCACGCGTTGCAGGGCCGGACAAGGCTGGGGTAAGGGAGAATCCAGGATGCGGAATCTGAAACAGCTCTTCGAAAACAACGAAGCCTGGGCGGCCCGAATGGTCGAACGGGATCCCCAGTTCTTCGAGCGGCTGTCGAAACAGCAAGCTCCGGAATACCTGTGGATCGGCTGTTCAGACAGCCGGGTGCCCGCGAATGAGATTGTGGGGCTGTTGCCGGGCGAGATGTTCGTGCATCGCAATGTGGCGAATGTGGTCGCCCACACCGATCTCAATTGCCTTGCCGTGCTTCAGTACGCGGTGGAAGCGCTGCGCGTGAAACACATCATCGTGTGCGGCCACTACGGGTGCGGCGGTGTGCAGGCCGCCGTGCGCAACGACAAGCTGGGGCTTATTGACAACTGGCTTCGCCGGGTGCAGGAGACGCGCTCGAAGCACCACGCCGCGTTGGAAGGCGTTCGCGATGAGGCGGCGCTGTGCAACCGCATGTGCGAACTCAACGTCATTGAGCAGGTCTACAATGTAAGCCGTACGACCATCGTCGAAGATGCATGGTTACAAGGCCAGTCGCTGACGGTCCACGGTTGGATCTACAGCCTGAAGGACGGTCTCCTCCGCGACTTGGGGATGTGCGTTTCCGGGAAGGATGAGATTGCGAAGAGCTATGATGCGGCCGTCGAAGCCGTGGCAAAGGCTTCGCGACAAGCCACCCCAAAGGCCACCACGCAACGAGCGTCGACGGCTAAGCCATCTACGCTTCCCGAAAGCGCTCCGCCTCCAGCAACGCCACCGCCCGCGCCCATGAAGATCACATCCGAGAGCCGCGCGACACCGCCGCCCTTGCCTCGATTGAAGTAATCCGTTCTCTCCGACTCATTCCATGTAGCGCAGGCGTCCTCGCCTGCTTTCGGACAGGTTCAAGGCCGCCTGGATGAAGAATGCAGGCGGGGACGCCTGCGCTACATGTGGCGGATGTCCGTGTTTGCGATTGCCGCGGGGAGACTGGTTTAATCATTCCGTAGCATTTGAGGGGGATTCATCATGAAATTTCACTTGCGGCGTTTGTGTTGTGTGCTACTCGTTGCGGCGTGTGGCTTGAGTCTTATCGCGACGGCCCAGGAGTCGCCGGCGGAACGCGATGCGCGGATGGCTTGGTGGCGCGAGGCGCGCTTCGGCATGTTCGTCCATTGGGGGTTGTACTCCGGGCTCGCGGGCACGTGGAAGGGCGAAGCCGTCGGTGACCGCGGCGGGATGGAATGGATTCAGCAGCGGGTGAAAGCCGACACGTGGGAGTACGCCCACGAAGCGGTTCCCCACTTCCGGCCTGAAGCAGGATTCGCGGAGGATTGGGCGCAATTGGCGAAGGACGCGGGGTGCCAGTACGTGGTGTTCACGTCCAAGCATCACGACGGGTTTGCTCTGCACGATTCTTCTGTAACCGACTACGACGCGCACGACCTCGTGGGACGCGATCTGTGCAAGGAAATCGTTGACGCCGTGCGCACGCAAGGGTTGCGCGTCGGGTTCTATCATTCCGTCATCGATTGGCACCATCCCCAGTACGACTACGACGCGGCGAGCAGTCTCCCCCATCCGCTGCATGGACAACCCTCGCCGAATGGTCCGCGCAATCACGCGATCTACCTCGAATACCTCCACCACCAGGTGCGCGAGTTGATGTCCAACTACGGGACCATCGACATCCTGTGGTGGGACTATTCGAAACCTGAGAATGAAGGGCCGTTCTGGCGCGCGGACGAACTGGTGGCTATGGTGCGGGAACTGCAACCCGCGATCATCACCAACGATCGGCTCTATGCCATCCCGAATATCGAGAAAGACGACTCCGTTGGGCGGTTGCACCAGTGGAAACCCGAACGCGGCGACTTCACGACTCCGGAGCAGACGGTGCCGTCTACAGGCGTGCCGGGTGTGGACTGGGAAGTCTGCATGACCATGAACACGACCTGGGGCTATTCGGAACACGACCACGCGTGGAAATCGACGGAGACCCTGTTGCGCAACCTCATCGACATCGTCTCCAAGGGCGGCAACTACCTGCTCAACATTGGTCCAAAAGGCGACGGCTCCATCCCCGAGGAAAGCATCACCAGCATGCGCGCCATCGGCGATTGGTTGAAGGTCAACGGCGAGGCCATCTACGGCACCACCGCCAGCCCCTTCGAGCCTCCCGCCTGGGGACGCTACACGGCCAAGCCTGGGAAGTTGTACGTACACGTATTCGATTGGCCGGCGGATGGGATGTTGCAGATTCCACTAACCTCCGGTCCACCCCATACTGCTTACTTGCTGGCGAACTCGAGTCGCAACGCACTGCGCGTGGATTCCTCCCAGGAAGGTATCGTCATTCATGTACCAAGCACAGCCCCGGATGCCATTGCATCCGTTATTGAGATTGAATTGTAGATGGCGCAACACGGTTTGCACGATTCGAAGGCTTCGAACCTTCGCCATCGATGCACGTCACGCGGCGGCGTCACAATTCCGTATTGTCCTTGAAGGCTCCCGCCGCTTTGGCCAAGAATGGGGTCTACGATTGATGCGCAGGCGTTCGAAGATTTTGGAGTCGCTATCGTGCAATACGAGATGAATCGCAGGGAATTCTTGGGGACGGGCACGGCCGTGGGTATCGCCGCGGCCGGACTGATGAGCGGGCAAGCCTCCGCGCAGGATGCCAAGCCGGTTCGTGTCGGTGTGATCGGCACGGGCAACCGCGGGAGCGCCCACTTGCGCTTTCTGACGCTCATGCCCGATGTGGAAGTCCCGGCCATCTGCGACATCCGTCAGGAAGCAGTCGACGCGGGGAGCAAGATCGTGACCGATTCCGGACGTCCCGCGCCGGAGACGTATACGCGCGACGAGTACGTCTATCAGGAAATGGTCACGCGCGACGACCTTGACGCGGTCATCATCGCGACGCCGTGGAACTGGCATACGCCCATGGCGGTGGACACGATGAAGGCGGGCAAGTACGCGGGGGTCGAGGTTCCGGCTGCGATGACGGTGGAGGAATGCTGGGCGCTGGTGAATACGTCGGAAGAGACCGGCGTGCCCTGCATGATGCTGGAGAACTGGAGTTTTCGCAGAGACAATTTGGCGGTGCTGAATATGATCCGTGAGGGATTGCTCGGCGAGATTCAGCATTGCCACTGCTCGTACTCCCACGATTGCCGGTATTGGTTTTACGATCCCGAGGGCAACCCGCGATGGAGCGGCGAGTATCTGGACCAGCGCAATTGCGCGCAGTACCCAACCCACGGGGTAGGGCCGGTGCTTAGCTGGTTGGACATCAACTGCGGCGACGCCTGCGCGAGCATGGTTGCCATGGCCACAGGTTCGAAGGGAATCAATACGTATTTCAAAGAAAAGTACGGAGCCGATCATCCATCCGCAACGCATGAATTCAAGCAGGGCGATATTGTGACCTGCCTCGTGAAGACCCATATGGGCAAGACCATCGTCATCAACAACGATCTCCTGTTGCCGCGTCCGTATGACAACCGCTGGGCCGTGCAAGGCACGCGCGGCATTTACAACGAACAGCGGAATGCCGTGTTCATCGAGGGCCGCAGCCCACAGAGCCATCAGTGGGAATCCTTCGACCCGTACCAGGAAGAGTTCGATCATGTATGGTGGAAGGAGTTGGAGGAAGCGGGCCGCAAGAGTGGTCACGACGGCACGGACTATCTGGAAGTGAAGATGTTTCTGAAAGCCGTGCGCGAGAAAACACAGACGCCCATCGACGTCTACGACTCGGCGACGATGAGTTGCGTGGTGCCCTTATCGGGCGAATCGATCGCGAAAGGCAGCATGCCGGTAGAGTGCCCCGACTTCACGCGCGGCAAGTGGACAGAGCGAAAGCGGGCGTTCGCGGTGGTGTAGAAGAGATAGGACTTATAGGACGAATAGGACCACTTGCGCTCTTCAACGGGCCGGGCCAGAACGATAAGGAGACGCCTCCGTGAATCGACGACAGTTTATGCAGGTGGCGGGTAGTGGTCTTGCCGCGGCGGCATTGCCGGGATGCGCGCATAGCGCGGCCAAGGCGGAGGCCAAAGCGAAGCGACCGAACATTCTGATCATCTTCGCCGATGATATGGGCTATTCCGATCTCGGCTGCTACGGGTCGGAAATCCGTACGCCAAATCTCAATCGCCTTGCCGATGAAGGCATGCGCTTCACGCAGTTCTACAACGTGGCGCGATGCTGTCCGTCGCGGGCATCGCTCTTGACCGGTTTGTATCCGCACCAGGCCGGCATGGGCAAGATGGTGAGTCGTGAAGACAAGCCCGCGGAGCCGGGTCCCTACCAGGGTTATCTCAATGATCAATGCGTCACCATCGCGGAGGTGCTGCGAAGCGCCGGGTATCGTACCTACATGTCCGGCAAGTGGCATGTGGGTGAAGCGCCGGAACACTGGCCGCGTCAGCGCGGATTCGACCGCTACTTCGGGCTGATCAGCGGCGCGAGCAGTTACTGGAGCCTGGACGAAGGCCGCGCGATGGCCAAGGACGACACGCCGTTCACGCCGGAAGGCGATGATTACTATGCGACCGACGCGTTCACGGATTTCGCGGTGGAATGCCTGGAAGATCACGAGGAGCGGGATGAACCCTTCCTCATGTACCTGTCCTACACGTCGCCCCATTGGCCGCTTCACGCGTGGCCGGAAGATATCGACCGGTATCGCGGACGCTACGACATCGGCTGGGACGAACTGCGCAAGCAGCGGTACGCCCGCCAACAGGAGATGGGCCTGATTGATCCCGCGTGGGCGTTATCGCCGCGCGATCCCGAAGTGCCTGCCTGGGAGGACGTGGATGACAAGGAGCGCTGGTCGCTGCTTATGAGCGTCTACGCCGCGATGATCGATCGCATGGATCAGGGTATCGGGCGGGTACTGGACACGCTGCGCCGCACCGGCGCGGAAGACAACACGCTCATATTCTTCCTTGCCGACAACGGCGGTTGTCACGAGGGTCTCGGAGGAAGACGGGATCAGAACCTGCCCGGTTCGCAACCCGGCGAGCCCGGCTCCTACGTCGCTTACGATCGTCCCTGGGCAAACGCGAGCAACACGCCGTTCCGCATGTTCAAGCACTGGATTCACGAAGGCGGCATTTCGACTCCTCTCATCGCGCGCTGGCCGGGCCAAATCGCGCCGGGCGGCATGACATCGCAACCGGGGATCATCATGGATCTCATGGCGACCTGCTGCGATGTGAGCGGGACTGCGTATCCTGCGACCTTTGAAGACCGGACGGTTCGCCCTCTTGTCGGTAAGAGTCTCTCCCCCATTCTTCGCGGTGGTACGCGGGATCCGCACAAATGGCTCTTCTGGGAACACTTCGGCAACAAGGGCGCTCGCCATGGCGACCACAAACTCGTGGCGACCAAGGATGGCGAATGGGAACTCTACAACATGGCGGCCGACCGGACGGAACTGCACGATTTGTCCGGCGAGCAACCCGAGCGCGCGCAGGCACTCGACTCCGCCTGGAATGCTTGGGCGGCGGAAAACGGCGTTACGACGTAAGCGCGTGCTTGGCGATGCGAGTCACGTACTGGTTCTCGTCGCCTTCGGTCGCTTCCAGGGCAGCGCGAACCTCTGGCGTGTCGATCTCCAACCGATCGATCGCCTCCGCGGCGCGTAGACGGACGAAACCGTTCGGGTCGTTTAACCCCGCGAGGAAAACCGGGATCGTTTCCTCCGGACCATCGACCGGGTGAAGTGCGCGCGCGGCCGCGATGCGCACGGGCATGGCGGCGTCGGCCTTGGCGTTGCGTAGCGCTTCCAATGCGTCCGGTGAGTGCGCACCGTAACTCCCCAACGCCATGGCCGCCCAGAAGGCTACTGCCGAATCCTCCTCGCCTAGCGCACGAATAAGAATGGGTTCAGCGTCCTCACCCAACACGCCCAGCGTCTTGATAGCCCAGAGCCGCGTGAGGCGATCGTTGCTGTTCAATCGATCGACTAAGTCGTTGACGGCCATTCCGTAGACCGTTACCGCCGCATCGGATAGATGGTTGTACTTCGGAGCCGTGACCGTCCAGCTCTCCTCGCCGCGATGTTCCAAGCATTCTTCCAGCGCGAATTCAGGCACTGCGCCCAGATCGCGGGTCGTACGCATCCACGTGTTCATCGCATCGCGGAACCGGTCCAGTTTCTCCGCGTATTCAGGCGAGTCCGCGAGGTTGTTCAGTTCATGCGGATCGGTCTCGGTGTCGTAGAACTCCTCAAGCGGCTTGCGGTCGCGGAAGAACAATGTTTCCGGTCCCTTGAGTTCGCCCGCCTTCTCGACGCGCCGCATCTCCTGAAGGACCGGGAAACTCTCCGGGTAGGTCAGGTACTGGTCGTACGCGCGATCCGGCTCGTAGTTGCGAATGTACTTGTACCGCTTGTCGCGCACAGCGCGTATGAGGTCGTAGGTTTCATCCATACGATCCCTTGCGGCGAAGATGTACTCTCTCGGCGAGCGAGCCGACGCACCTAGGAACGGTATCCCCTGCATGTGGCCGGGCACCGTTACCCCCGCGCAGGAGAGCGCCGTGGGCCCGAAGTCGACGAAGCTCACGAGCCGATCGGTGCTGGTGCCTGGCTCGATTTGCCCCGGCCAGCGCACGATGAACGGAACGTGCAGACCCGAGTCCCACATCCACCGTTTTGCGCGGGGCAGCCCGACGCCATGGTCGCCAAAAAAGAAGACGACGGTGTTTTCCGCGAGCCCGTCTTCTTCGAGTTGCTGCAGCACTTCGCCCGCTTGCCGATCCATTGAGGTAATCAAATCAAAGTAGTGGGCCCAATGACGGCGCGTGACGGGCGTATCGGGATAATACGGAGGCAAATCCGCCTTGTCGGGATCGTGCGGCGGATCGACGAGTAACTTGCGCTCGCTCTCGCCCAAGTCGTCGGGCAAGGTCCCGATTTTGGATTCGTGGGTGATCGTGAAGTTGAACACGGCAAAGAACGGCTGATCCGGGTTGGGCCGGTTACGCCAGTGCGCCTGTTTGCTGGATTCGTCCCAAGCATTCTCAGGCACGGGAAAGTTGTAGTCGGTTTTGACGTTGTTCGTGCAGTAATAGCCCGCGTTGCGGAGGTATTCGGAGAAACACTTCACGTTCTCAGGCGGCGGATTGTTGCAGCGCATGTGGCAGGTGCCGAGCGACGTCGGATACATGCCAGTGATGAGGCAGGAACGGCTCGGCGCACACACGCCCGCGACGGAAAAGGCAAGATCGTAGCGAAGGCCTTCGCTCGCGAGCTTGTCGAGGTTTGGCGTGGTGGCTTCAGCATACCCGTAGCAGCCGAGATGAGGGCTGGTATCTTCGCAGGTGATCCAGAGGATGTTCGGGCGTGATGGCGCTGCTTGGGTGCGTTCCTGGCCTTGCGCAAGCGCTGTCGCCAGCATTCCCCCGCCCGCCGCGAACAAGAACGATCTGCGATTCATGGATTCCTCCCTATGGTTGACGAGCTTCGATTATGGAGGATGAATCGATTGGTGTCCAATGGAGTGCGTTAAGAAATGAAGTGGAGGAGGATCAGGGATAGCAGGGACAACAGGGACGACAGGGACGCGAAGGAACACAGATAGCCGATACAAAGAGGGAGAGCGGCGGGACCCGTACCCGGGCCGCCGCCGCTCAACCCCCGCTTACGCGCTGGGATTAGGAGCCTGGTTTAGTTCAGCGGAGCCGAGGTGGCGCCGACCGCGGTACCGTCCGCGGTGAAGCGAATCACGCCGGACTCGTCAACGAAATACTGGCGGTAACCCGTGCGGCCCGCGGCAGCCGGGGTCGCCGTGCAGGTGTAGGCCGGCAACGTGGCGGCCGTACCGTTGGTCACCGCAACCGTGAACACATAGCCGTGCTTCTGGCCGTTGCCAAGGACCTGGTCGATGAACGGGGGCGTCGCGCCGCCGCCATCAGGGTCGGCCAACTGGGCCAGCGTGCCATAGTCGCCCACCCCATCCGTGTCGGTGTCGACGAAGGCCGCCGTCTGGAACGCCACTTCACCCGTGGAGATGGTGCGCATGGCGCCCGCCGCGCCCGCTTCGTTCGCGCTCATCCGCGAGCGGAGCAGGTTCGGAATGGCGATAGCCGCGATGATCGCGATAATGG
Source organism: Candidatus Hydrogenedentota bacterium (assembly GCA_045863335.1). GTDB lineage: Bacteria > Hydrogenedentota > Hydrogenedentia > Hydrogenedentales > SLHB01 > JAHDWY01. The sequence goes on from BTVY01000046.1 coordinate 31,759, forward strand.
CGACCACGATCATCAACTCGATCAGCGTGAAACCGGATTTCTTCGATGCTTTCATTCTCGTACCCTCCAGAGTTCCCATAAACCACCGGCCCAGTGGGCCGACTCATTCCTCAACTTTCGCCATGGCCAAGGCAATTGGCGTGCCATTTTCGTGGACAACTTCGTAAATTATTGACACACAATGCGTTAGACAATTCGCCCATTAGAGACCGGTTCTACTTCAGGGCAAAAACACTGACGAAGACGGGTTCAGAACGACAATTCTTGTCACTCCGGGAGCCCCGCCGCATTGCCTTAAGCCCATCGATGTGGCTTGCCCATCAAACAGTTATAATGAGCGTGGGACGGTTCCCCGATGGAGATTGGTCATGAGCAAAAGAGCGATTCGGTGGCTGTATGACGAGTTACCTGAATTGGTCCGGGAAGGCGTGGTCTCGCAGGAAACGGCTGACCGTGTACGCGCACACTACGGGGACGTGCCTGAGACGAATCGCACATCTATCGCGATAATGATTTGCAGCGCGGTGGGCGCCACATTGATCGGGCTCGGCGTCATTCTTGTGCTCGCACACAATTGGGAACAGCTTTCCCGACCGCAACGCGCCGTGTTGTCTTTCGCGCCGCTTGTCATTTCTCAGCTCCTGGTGGCGTTCACCTTGTGGCAGAAGCGCCAGTCGGTTGCGTGGTGCGAAGGGACGGGGACGCTCCTCGCGCTCAGTATTGGCGCATCCATTGCTCTCGTCGGCCAGACCTATCAGATCGCCGGCGACTTTGGATCTTTCATGCTGAGTTGGACCCTGCTCGCGCTCCCAATCGTATATTTACTGAACGCCAGTGTTCCGGCGGTGTTGTACATGGCCGGCATCACGGCGTGGTGCGGGTATCAACAATCGGAGCATGGCTACGCCGAAGCGTTCTGGATTCTGGCTGTGCTGATTGCGCCACACATCTGGCACTCATTTCGGCGGGATTCCTTCGGGATCCGGTCGACCTGGCTCTCGTGGACGGGTGCGCTCACGCTGTGCGTGGCGACGGGGATATCGCTTGAACGTTCGTTACCCGGACTTTGGATCCTGATCTACACCAGCCTATTCACGTTTCTATACCTGGCAGGCGTCGTCTGGGTGGGTTCGCACAGGGCATTGTGGCGGCGGCCCTTCCGGAATGTCGGAGGCATCGGGATCGTCGCACTGGCGGTCATGCTGAGCTACGAGTGGCCCTGGGAGCGAATCGGCTGGAATCATTACCGTACGGGGCCGGAATTTGACCTCATCGGCAATATCATGGACCTCCTGCTTCTCGTCGCCCTGTTCACCGTCTCGATGATTATGCTGGGGAGAACAATTCGCGGTTCCGATCGCTTGTGCGCCGTGCTCGGAATCTCACCGATTGTCGCGCTCATTGGCTATGTCTTGAGCGCCACGATTGAAGCGCCGGTTCCCGCCATGCTTCTGTACAACGGATACTTGCTCGCGTTGGGTATCGGCATTACCCTCATCGGGATACAGGGCGAGCGGTTGGGAACGCTGAATTTCGGGCTTGTTATTCTTGCGGCATGGATTACCGCGCGCTTTTTTGACAGCAATATGGATTTTGTTACTCGGGGTCTGGTGTTTATCGTATTGGGAATCGGTTTCCTGGTGGCGAACCTGACGATGCTTCGCCGCAAAAGGAGGCACGCATGAATCGGGCCGTTCTGTTAGCAATTTTTGCGATCGTGGCGGTGGCCCAACTCGCAGTACCGGCACAAATGATCTGGTCACGGGAGACCATCATGGACGAGGGCGCGCTGTACAAGTTTCTGGCCCAACCGATCGACCCCTACGATCCCTTCCAGGGGCGTTATGTCTCGCTGAGCGTGGGCCAGATGCGAGCGCCGCTTCCAAAGGAATGGTACCCCGTTTACGGCGAATCGGTCTACGCAACGCTGGGCACCGACGAGGAGGGCTATGCGACGGTGAAATCAGTCACGCAGACCCCTCCCGAGGATGGTGACTACATCCGTGCTACCGTGCAATGGGTAGACGATCAAGGTCAGGAGTTGTCGCTGGATCTGCCCATCGACCGTTACTACATGAACGAGTGGGCGGCTCCGCAGGCGGAACGGGCCTATTGGGACAACCAGCGGCAAGAGGATACGGATGTCTACGTCACGGTGCGGGTTCTGGCTGGAGAGATCGTCATCGGGGGATTGTTCATCGATGACGTGCCTATTGAAGAGTACGTGAGAACCATGGCCACAACCGATGGAGGAAACCCGTGATGAGCACGCTGATGCACGACAAACGCGTTCTGGTCCTGGGCGGACTCGGCTTTATCGGAAGCAATCTTGCGCTGAAATGCCTGGAACATGGCGCGCGGGTGACCGTATACGATTCGCTGATGGACCACGGCGGCGGCAACATCGCCAATCTGGACGACCATCCTGCGGTGCGCGTGGTGGTCAACGACATTCGCGACGTAAATCTGGTCGATAAGGCCATCCGCGATCAGGATTACATCTTCAACTGCGCGGGACACACGTCGCACGCGTATTCCATGCGCGATCCGTACCTCGACGTCAACATCAATTGTATCGGTTCGATGAACGTGCTGGAAAGCGTGCGCAAGGCGAACCCGGAGGCCCGAGTGGTCTACGTGGGCACGAGCACCCAGTGCGGGCCCATGCAACAAGAGCCCATGACCGAGATGCATCCCGAGTATCCGCTGGATATTTACTCAGCGAATAAGAGCGTGGCAGAGAAATACCACCTGATTTATCACCGCGCGCACGGAATGCGGACCTCTGTGGTACGCCTCGCCAATGTCTACGGGCCGCGCGCCAACATTCGCAGCAGCGATGCGGGCGTCTTGAATTATTTCATCGGCCTCGCCTTGCAGGGTATCGAGTTGACGATCTTCGGCGAAGGCAATCAGCGGCGCAACATGCTGTACGTGGACGATTGCGTGGACGCGCTCATCAAGGTTGCCCTTGCGGATAAGACCGAAGGGGAAGTGCTTTTCGCGGCTGGTGATACCGAACACACGATCCAGGAATTCGCCGAGATGGTGGCCGAAGTCATTGGTTCGGTGGGCATCAAACACGTTGCCTGGCCGTCCGACTGGCGGCCCATGGACGTGGGCGACGTGTCTATCTCCAACGAAAAGATCCGCGCCTTCATCCACTGGATGCCGACTGTCGCCGTCCCCGACGGCCTCGCCCGTACCAAGGAGTTCTTTCAGGACCGCCTCTCCACCTACCTCGGCGAACGCCGCTGGGGCGTCATGGTGCATTGAGCAAGCAAAGCGCCCGCCAGGGGAGTCCCGGCGGGCGCTTCATTTCATCGATTACGCAAGCGACACCTGCATGGTACTTCGGATGATCTCCGCCAGATCTTCATCGGATATTGCGCCTTTGCAGTTCTGGGCGACCTCGATGAACTGGCGGTAGACGGCGTCGGCGGTGCCGTTGGACAGGTCGAAGCCCATCTCCCGCGCTTTATACTCGATGGCGCGGCGGCCGGAACTGGCGGTCAGGACGAAGCGGTGCCCGGATACGCCGACCATCTGGGGCGGGACGTATTCGTAGCAGGCCGGATCTTTGATGATCCCATCCTGATGGATGCCGGAGCTGTGGGCGAAGGCATTTTCCCCCACGACGGGCCGGTTGGGTTGGACGACCACGCCGGTCACTTCGGAGACCCGGCGGCTCAGCGCGGCCATGCGCGTCAGGTCCAGCCCGGTGTGGGCGACGCCTTTCAGCGCGCACACCGTGCCTACCTGCTCGACGGCCGTATTGCCTGCGCGCTCGCCGACACCGTTTACGGTCACCTCGACTTGCCGCGCGCCCGCCTGAATGGCGGCGACGGTGTTGGCCGTGGCCAACCCCATGTCGTCATGGCAGTGGGCGCAGACCATCGCGACGCCATCCACGTAGCGGACCACATCGCCGATCAGTTCCGCATATTCGCCGGGCATGGCGCAGCCGACGGTGTCGGGGATGTTGATACGCGTCGCGCCGGCGTCGACGGCGGTCTCCACGCATTGCCGCAGGAACACGCGCTCCGTACGGGTCGCGTCTTCGGCGCTGAATTGAACGACCTCGACGCGCTCGCGAGCCTGCGTCACCGCGCGCTCGATGGCGCGGATCGCCTCGGCGCGGGTCATACGCAGCTTCCGGGACAGATGGATGTCGGACACGCCCAGGAATACATGCACGACGGGATGGACCGCCTGAGCAACGGCTTCGCACGCGGCTTCCACGTCGCCGGAGACGCACCGGGCCAGCGCGGCGACCTCGCAGCGCTCTGCCGCTTTGGCCACGTCTGCCACCGCCGCCTTGTCTCCGGGCGATGAGGCGGGAAAGCCGGCCTCGACCGTGGCCACGCCAAAGTCCTCCAGCATCCGTGCGATCTCTACTTTGGACGCGGCAGGGATGTGCACGCCGGGGGTCTGTTCCCCGTCGCGCAGGGTTGTATCGAAGATTCGCACTTGAACGGACATGAGTTGTCTCCTCTTACGTAAGTTGCTTGCAGAAAACGCATTAGAACTTCCGTAAGCATTCAAGCGCTTGGACATTGCCCGTTACACGAGCCCCATGTCCATATGACATCACCTCCTTTCGGTCGTCCCGCGGGACAAAAGAAATGAGGCCGCGAGCGATTGGCTCGCGGCCTCTACCTAAAACCCTATGTGGGGAAGTTATTTAGGAAATTCGAGGCACATCGAGCCCGCGCCCTCCAGAAGGAGGAGTGGGAGAAGCAGGCTCTTGATATGGCTCGAATTACACATTGAATACTCTTTCTCTATTGGCGCAAGAGTACCACATGCCGCGCCCGCAATGCAACGCTGGCCCGACAAGTCACAGACATGGTACAGTGCTTCCGCGGCGAATCGGAGGACAGAAGGTTGGAGTTGAGTGAGGAGGGAATCCCGCAATGCCATTCATGATCAACGGCTTCGGCACATGGAACGTCGGAAGGAAGAATGTGCATGCGACGGTAAGTCAGTGCGATCAGTGCAGCTCTATCGTGACGCTCAAGTCGTACGATACCCGACGGTATATCATGGCGGTCTTTATTCCTGTCATCCCTCTCGGACGCTTGCGGGTCGTGAACCATTGCGGACGTTGCGACCGCTTTCGTGTCATGAAGTTGACGCAGTGGAATGCCGGGCTGGCGGAGATGCGATCCAAGGTAGAGGCGGCTATGCAAGAGGACCTCGACTCGGAGCAGGTCGTCGAACAGGTACTGGCCCCGGTGATCGGTTTTCAGGATATGGACACTTTCGCACGGGTGGCGAGCCCTCTTCGCCAACGCTACGCGGGGGATCCGTATGTTCTGATGCATCTCGGCAACACCTATACCTATTTCAATTCCTTTCAGGGCGCGGAGGAGGCCTATAACGCATCCCTGAACGCGGGCGATTCGCAGGAATGCCGGGAATCGCTGGCGTGGCTTTACCTCCTTCAGGAGCGGCCGGACGAAGCGTGGCCGACGCTCGAACACATTCTGGAAACCAAGAATGGCGAAAAGGCCGGTCTTCTGTTCCATCTTGCCGTTTCGTACCAAGCCGTCGGGAAACATCAGCAGGCGATCAACGTCATCGACGAAGTGTTCGCCGCGTTTCCCGAATTGAGTTCGGCCAAGGACTGGGCGAAATTGCGGAATACGTCGGAGAAGAACCTGACTTCCGGCAAGCCGATCAAGAAAGGATCGATCTCGCAAGTCTACGAAGTTCCGAAACAACAGACCGGCCGTTGGGCTCTGGTTCTCGCGCCGATCGTCATATTGATATTGCTCGGTTTCTATCTCTTCGCCTGCGTGGAGGCCGCGAAAAACCGCGCCGTCCACGTTGTGAACGGGCTCACGATTCCTTATGACGTGCAAATCGACGAAACAACGGTGCAGATGCAACCCAACAGCCGCCGAGTCACCTACATGGACGAAGGCACGCATCGGTACCGTGTGGATACGCTCAAAATTCCGGAACAGACCTTCGATTTGCACTCAAACTTCTTCCTCAGACCCTTTCAAGAGAATGAAGTATTCGTGCTGAACCCGGACCAGGTGGCCATCCTGACGGAAGAAGACACCGAGTACATGGAACACGTGGATGACTCGGCCAGGTACGAGTACCGCATCGTGACGAACGAGGCGTTCTACCGGTTTCACAATGTCCATTTTCCGTTCCAGGCGTTTCCGGATGAGCTGGAGATGGATCGCAACCGGGAGATGCGGCGGCGCGTCGATGCAGTATTGACCGAGTCGATATTCGACGTTCTTGGGATACTGGCGAGCGAAGGGGACGACGAGGCGCTCCTAACGAACTTGACCCGGCGGTTTCATCTGCAGCCCGAGGAGTCGGCGTCCAGCGAAATCTTGATTTCACTTCTTGGGCTGGACGAATTCACGCGGGAAGCGGCGTCCGAATTGGCGGCCCGGCCTCCGCTCATCGAAGTGCACCGCGCATACCAGAATGCGGTCGACATTCAGCTGCCGGAGACTGATCTCCAAAGCGAATACGAAGCGCTACTCGCGGAGAATCCGGAAAACGGGGACCTGATGTACCTACTCGCGAGAGTCACGGTCAATCCCGATAAAGCAATCGCGCTGTTCAAACAGGCCGCATCTCCCCCGTACAACAGCCAGTACGCAGTCGCGGCGCTGGCCTTCGACTCCCTGACCCGTGGATCGTTCGAGGAAGCGAAAGTACTTGTTGAGTCTGTCGACCCCGCTACGGTACGCGAGATGCTGTTTGGCTGGCTTGCCGACGAAGTCCGAATGGCATGCCAGGAGTACGACGCGATTCTCAACGGTATACCGCGATCTCCTTCGGGAGTGCCGCTGTCGGAGAACGATGCGTGGACGGACGTCCACTTTCGTACGCTGCGGGGAGATACAGACGAAGAGTTTGAGGAGTGGCTGGGGGCGTTCTGCGCCTATTTGCCCTCGATTGGTTACGAAAAGGCAGGGATCGATCAGTTTCGAGAGGTTTTGCGCAGCCAGCGCATGTACGCTGCCGGAGACCTTGACACCTATTTCGCGACCGTCGATACGGAAGGCGACCCGCAGTTGGCGTTTGAACGCGCACTGCACGAGGGTAACCTGGATGCGGCCTCGGCCTTGCTTAGTGATGAACAACTGGCGACGGACCCGATCAACCATCTCACCCTGTTTCTATGCGCTGCCCAATCGGGTAAGCAGGACCTGGCCGAGACGCACCTGGCAATGGGTGCCGATCTATTGGGCGACGGCGACAATGAATCGCGAGACCACGCAGCCATGTTGAAAGGGGAAACGCCGCTGGACGTGGAGCGCGCACTCCGAACCGGTACCATTCCGCTCACGAAACGCGTGGTGCTCGCCGCATTGGGCGCACGTTTCCCGGAACATGCAGCACCGCTCCACGAGCTTGCGCGGAAGCTGAACTACAGCAGGACGTTCCCGTACTACGTGCTTGCCGGCGCGCTCGCCACGCCCGAACCGGCTATCCCGGCGGCTCCGGATCTGACTGCTGCTCCAACCGCATCGGCGGAATGAACTCACCGACCAACTCGCGGGACCACCAGTTTCCAGTCTCGCGTTTCGTCGCGATATCGGTCATGCGATATTCGTAACGCAATGCGCGAACCTCGATAGGCGGCTCGTCTGGGAACGGGTTTTCATCCAGCAAAGCGAGTACGTCAGGCTCGCCTTGAAGCAAGCGATAGCAAAAATTCAGGAACCACGCGGGTGGCCGGGGCCGGAATGTGGCGAACCACATCTGCCAGTCGAGCCGGGGCTGGTGCGGCGCCACCCGATGCGGCGCCTCGTCGAGATTGTCCGGCTTGTACTTGAACTCGTAGGCATTCCATTCACCGTCCGGCCCCCTCCCTTCGACGATGATTTCGGGCCGGTTGGTGGTCATGTGCGCGAAGAGCCCGTACCGGTTGGCGATGTAGTAGGGGTAGGCGCGTTGCACCAGGGGAAACAGGAGGGCCGGCGGTCCGGACGAATTTGGCAGCAGTTGGGCCATGTGCGACCCGGTGATCAATGCAATGAGGACGGCGATCCCGCCCATGAACGCCTTCCGGTAGAACGGGAGCGGCCGGATGGTCTCCGGCGGGTTCAGCCAAGCGACGGCGCGTTTCGGCAGCACGCCGCGCCAGTGACGATCGTCGATGAGCAACAGGCAAAGCGCGATGGCGAGGAGATTGAAGAACGTAAAGTTCCCAGTCGCCATGATGATGACTTGAAAGGCGATCAGAAAGACCGCGGAAATTCCGCGCAGACGACGCGGCGCAAGAACGAGGAACGGGACGAGAAGTTCTATGGTAAGGGCAGAGGCAACGGACACCCGATGGAACCATTCAGGCAATTGATGGAAATACCAGCCGATTACCGTCGGCAACGGCTGCGTTTCGTAGTGAAAATTCAGGGCAGTGAGGTTTCGCCAGGTAACGTCATCCAGCTTCACGACGCCGGACATGAACATCAACCGAAACAGCAACCACCGCAGCAGCAACAGCATGACTCGGGAATGGACCTGTTCCCGGGCAATGTTGGGGCGCCACTGCATGGGAGCAAAGAAGATCGCGAGAAAAGTGGCTTCCAGTAAAAGCGTGTCCCACTGGAAGGCGAGGAAATCGGGCGCAACGGACACCAGCGACAAGTACAGCACATAGAGCATCGCCAGGCACAGTGGCGGCGCATATCCCAAAACAAGGACGACGGCGAAGAACAATCCGGATCCGCAGATGGCGTGAAGAAACCAGTCGCTGCTGTTCAGCCAGCACAGCGTTGGGAGTTTCCAGTACCGGTCGATCCCGGTTCGACTCTGGACGAGTTCCAGGAACAGGTTTACGGGCGCGATTCCCCTGCTGCCGATAAGGCCGCTTAGCTGAACCCAGATCGACAAGAACGCAATGACGTGGATGATTCCCAAGAACCGGAGAAAGATCCACCGGGTGATGAAGTAGCGCGGGGAAACGCCGCCAACCAGGAAGTCACGGCGCAGGAGCCGGTGGAATCGTTCATAGCGTGAGAGGGGCTCAGGGGGAGATTCCTGTTCCGGCGAGGAGGTCGTCGAACTCTCAACAGGGGGTACATCGTCGCCGGGGCTTTCCGACGCAACCTGGTGACCGTCTGACTCCTTCACAACTTCCCCCTGTTCCGCAAGATCTGTGCAACGGCAGGGAGTGTACCACAGTCGGTAGCGAAGCTGCCGATCGCAAGTTCCCTTTCGGCACGCTTGCACGACCGCTCGAAAAACGTGGCATATCGGTTCTCAAACCTGCTACGCTATCCGGGCAACTTGGGAGAGGGACAGTCAGGCATGTCGAATACGCTGACCCAACGAATTCGCGTTCGGTGCGAAAGTTACTTCGTGCCGGAACGGTCCAGCCAAAACGAGAACCTTTACTATTTCGGCTACCGGATTCGAATCACGAATGAGGGTATGGAACCGGTCCAGCTCATCAGCCGGCACTGGACGATTACGGACGGTCTCGGCAAGGTTGAGGAAGTGAGGGGTCCCGGCGTCGTTGGGCAGCAGCCGCGATTGGATGCGGGCGAGACCTTCGAGTACACCAGCGCCTGCCCGTTGCACACCAGCTATGGGACGATGCAGGGCCGGTACCGGATGGCGCGGGACGACGGTTCGACGTTTCACGCGGAAATTACGCCTTTTGAGATGATTGTTCCCGCGGTTCTGAACTAGCCGATTCTCTCAGGCCACGACGAGGACAAACGTCCCCATGAAGGTTCGCGTCATTGCCAATCCCATCTCCGGCGGAGGCCGCGGACGCCGTCTTGGCGAAGCAATGTCCACCGCACTCAACGCACGGGGCATATCCGCAGACCTACACGTCACCACGCGCGCGGGCGAGGCTGGTGAGATCGCGACCGAAGTCGGCTATGACTGCGTCGTCAGCGTTGGCGGCGACGGCACCACGAACGAAATTGCCAACGCGCTTGTGGGAACCGACATCGTCCTCGCCATCCTTCCCCTCGGAACGGCCAACGTCGTAGCCCGGCAACTCGGCATTCCCCTGAACGCGGAAGCTGTCGCCGATCTGATCGCCCGCGGTTCGGTTCGGCAGATGGATGTCGGCCGCTGTGGCGATCGGATATTTCTGCTCGGGACCGGCGCAGGACCGGATGCGGCAATCGTGGAAGCCATCCATGCGCGGCGGGGCCGGCGGTTGGGCTATTCCGGCTACTACGTCCCCACGCTGCGCACCTTGTGGCGGTACGATTGGCCCCGCATCCGCGTCACCGTAGACGGCGAACAACTGTGCGACGACGGGCATTATGCCATCGTGGGAAACTGCCGCTTCTCCGCGGGGGTATTCCCGTTCACACCGGAGGCCCGCATCGACGATGGGCTGCTTGACGTCTGTGTCATGCGCAACTTAAACATGTGGCGGCTGGCCTGGCACGCGGTCGCGTCGTGGCGGTCCGGGTTCATCGCGCGCAAAAACGTGCTCTATCGCACGGGCACCCGTGTGCGCTTTGAAGCCGTTGATTCCAGCTCGATTTCTCTTCAGATCGACGGCGACCCCGCCGGAACCCTCCCTTCGGAATTCTCCGTCGACCCGGCGGCGCTTCGTGTATTCGCGCCTACCGCGTGATACGCGTTGTTCGGGTGAATCCCGCATCCTGTGTTGCTACAATGCATGGAGTTTTGATTCGCGTGCGGAGCGCGACAGCAGCGTTAACGAGAGGAGCCTCTGATGCGGCGCGTTTGTTCAATTCTGGTTTTGGCATTTTCAATCGCCCTCCCACTCGCCGGTGCGGCAGAAGACGATGGCGTCATGGGCGTGTGGCAAGGTTCGTTCCTTAGCGGGGACTGGCAGGACAAGGCGTTTTCCTCCCAAATCATCGCACAGGGACCAGTGGAAGGCGCGGAACGCTGGCGCATGATTCTCCTCATCGGCGACTGGCAGAAGCCGGATGCGAAGGCGGAGATTGAAGGTGTGCGCGCGCAGCCCGATGCCAAGACGGTCCAGTTCGGCGGTGAAGTCGACCTGGGCGAGGCTTTCGGCGGTTCCTATCGCGTGGCGGCGGAGTTGGTGGACGGCACGATCAGCGGCACGATGAACGGCAAGGGAAAACCGGTCGAGTTTAAGCTGCAGCGAGTGGAAATCAAGCCGCCGACACTCGGCCAAGCCCCGCCGGAAGGTGCAGTGGTGCTGATGGACGGCACCAACCTCGACGCGTGGGAACGGTATCCGTTGAAATGGAGCCTGTTGGGAAACGGCGCTACGCAGGTCACCGGCAGCAATTTCAAGACAATCGAAGAGTTCGGCAGCGGCCTATGGCACGTGGAATTCATGTCGCCCTTCATGCCGGACGAACGTGGACAAGGCCGCGGCAACAGCGGCGTGTATGTCTTGGGCCGGTATGAAGTGCAGGTGCTTGACAGCTTCGGGCTGGACCCCGCGGACAACCTGTGCGGAGGAATCTACAAGATGGCCGTGCCGCGTGTGAATGCCTGCCTTCCGCCGCTCACGTGGCAAACCTATGACATCACGTTTACGACAGCTCAGTTTGACGCTTCAGGAAACAAGACGGCCAATGCCCGGATTGCCGTGGTTCACAACGGCGTACTCATCCACGATGACGTGGAACTCGCCAATCCCACGCCGGGCGGCGTGAGCGGCGAGGATGCCGCCACTGGACCGATGCTTTTCCAGGATCACAGCGACGCCGTCCAGTTCCGCAACGTGTGGTTTGTTCCGGCGGACTGATGAGATTTCCGGTAGTCATATTCGCGTGCGCGGTTCGTCATGGAGAGGTTTGAGCAGTGCGTCTTTCCATTGTGATTCCCGCGTACAACGAAGAAGAGCGCATTGGATCGACGATCGAAGCCATCGACGCGTATCGCGCAACGCTGGAATACGATTCCGAAGTGATTGTGGTTGACGACGGAAGCACGGACAACACCGTTTCCGTCGTCCATGATGCCGATCCAAGCGCTCAGGTCATCTCATACAATCCCAATCGCGGCAAGGGCCATGCCGTGCGCACGGGCATGACCGCGGCCAAGGGTGAGATTCGGCTATTCTACGATGCCGACGCCTCCACCCCCATCGACGAAGTGGGGAAGTTGTGGCCCCATTTTGAGGCGGGTGCGGAGATTGTGATCGGCTCCCGTTCGCTACCCGGGTCGGACGTGCAGATCCACCAACCCTGGTACCGTGAGAACATGGGGCGCGTGTTTAACGGAATCATTCGTGTACTGGGCGTCACGCGGTTTCCCGATACGCAATGCGGTTTTAAGGCCTTCACCGCGCACGCGTGCAGTATTGTGTTTCCCCGTCAGACCATCGAGCGGTTCAGCTTTGACGCGGAATTGCTCTACATCGCGCAGAAACACGAACTGCCGATCGCGCAACTGCCTATTCGATGGATCAACTGTCCTCACACGAGCCTGAACCCCCTCTCCGATTCCACGCGCATGTTCTGGGACGCAGTGACTATCCGGTTCAAGGACATGATGGGGCGCTACCGGTAATTACTGCCGCGTTTCCATGAATCGATCCCAGAGATCGGAGCGGATCTCGGTCACCCACAATACACCGGGGCGCAGGGATTTCGTGTCGACCTGGTAGTCGCGTTTGAGGTGCGGATCGATGGCGGTCTTGATCTTTGCGGGCGCGAGAATGACGGACGCGTCTGCCTTTTCGGGGATCGTCGTCCAATATCCCACCCGCGTGAACTTGCGCAGGTACCACGGCAGAGGCCAGTAGTCCCCGTTGGGACTGATCACGCGAATCAGCATGTCCCGGCCTTCGGGACTAATCGCCGCGATGTCCTCCACGCGTTGGACCATCTGCATGAAGGCGGAAGACGTGTGGGCGTAGACGTACGGATTGCGCACGTCCGCGTCGAACACGTAGGCCGCGCGATAGGCCTGTGCGCCCAACTGCGCAATCCCGCCAGCAAGCGCCAGGACTGCTACTGCCCGCAACAGACGATATCGAAGCACGTTGAACAGCCAGACCGCGCCCGCGCCCGCGAGGACGATCAGCGGTTGCAGGAAATTAAGCGCGTTCCACGGCGTCTTGTAGGGGATGTACGCGTACACCGCCGTCACAAAGAGCGTGTATAGCGCCAGAAAGACCAGGAAGTACGTACGGGAACGTCGTTCGCGTCGTAACCCGAGTACCGCCGCGATCATGCCGAGCAATCCAAGCCCCAGGATGAGCCCTTCGCTGAAGACGGGTTTCGGCGTGCGGTGCGTATACGCGAGCAGATGCAGGTAGTAGTACCAAGGCTTGTCGTGGATGTGACTGGAGTCCGCCTTCTGAAAGTAGTTTGCGTAGGTCAGAACGGAATCGACAACCCCGCGCGGGTGCGTGAAGAAGGACGAGTAAAACAGAACCGACACCGCCACGGCCGCGAGTACACATGCTACGGCGTGATGGATTTTGCATCGTTGCGGGTTCTCTATGATACGATTCGGCCCGTCAAACCGATTGTATAGAATCGCCGTTGGAATCGCCGCGAATACCATCCCCGCGAAGGCAATGACACAGGTCTCTTTGGATGCGTGGGCAAGTCCGGCGAATATCCCCGTGGCGACGGCCCATCCAATGGAGCGGGTCATCACGTACCGCCATCCGCACACGATGACGCCAAACACGAAGCAAACGAGCAGCATCTCCTGGATGAAGTACCGGCTGTAGAAGACCATCGCGGGTGATACCGCAGTCAGCACGGCGGCAGTCACGACGGTTGCGGTACCCAATGTTGCGCGTAACGGAATCAGCAGAAGAATTGCGCCGGCGCCGAACATGAGCGGGACAAGTCGAAACGTCCATTCCGTCGTTTCCGCGAAGCCGGTCGCGCCGGACACCCAGGCTACGGGCAGCGCAAGGTAATAGAGGGTAGGTCCGTGGTGCTCGACGGGGTCGTAGGCGTATTCGCCGGTGTCGAGCAGGATGCCGGCCTTGACGGCCTGATTGGCTTCATCGCCATGCATGGGCCGCGCGTCAAGCGACGGCAGCCGGAACGCGAACGCTCCGGCTGCCGTAATGAGTAACAACACAAGGCCGATTCGGCCCCTGCGGGTGTGAGTCCCGCTGGTCGATCCCGGAGGAGAGGTGTCTTTTACAACGTCACCGTTCCGGGCCATGGGTCACATTACTTCGCGGGCTGACCGTAGACTTCAACCTCGACGTAGTGGTTCGTCTCGTCGGACGTATTGCCGTTGGTGTAAAGGCGGACGAAGCGTCCCTTGATGCCCTTATCCGCCAACGGAATCAAACGGCCTTCATAAGTCTCCACGTACTCTTTGTCTTTGCCGACGCCGAGCCCGGAGGAATTATCGTGGTCGTTGTTGTAGACCGTCTGGACGTTCTCGGTGAATTCGGCATCGTCAGCGGTCTTCACGACCATGTCGAAGTACACGCGCTCGGCGGCATGGAAGTGCCACACCAGGATTGCGTAGATGTCCGAAACCTGACCGAGGTCGATCTGCACCCACTGGACGGCCGTGTCGAGTTCGACGAGGTAGTCCTGCTGATAACCCTTTTCACCGTCCGTGACGAAGGCCAATTTGCCGTAGTTCGGATCGGGGTCGCTGCTGGTGACCGGCTTGCCGGCGGCAAGGTTGGTCGCGCCCGCGGGAGCCATGTACGGTTCGCGGGGCTTGTAGCTGCGTTCTTCCAGATTCTCCCCAAAATAGTCGAGCGGCGTGCCGCCAAAGTACGGCTGCGGCAACTCGATCTTCAGTGCTTCTTCCTGCGCGACGGCGGCGGGTGCGGCCGCAAACATCAACGCCGCGATCGCCGCAATCGCCAAGGCGCCAAGCGGCGTAACTGCATATCTCACCATGATTTCCTCCTTCATTCCTTAATCCGTTGACACGAGAATCGCCACGCGCATCTCGCCGCATTTATGGACGAGGAACTGTGGCGGGTTATTCAGGGTTAGTATCTCGCCCGGAGGTGGGAAAAGTCAAACTGGCGTTGGTCACAGGCAACGCCATGCAGATGACGCATCCGCTACTCAGCCGTATGAATCACCGGTTCTTTTCGCCGCCGCGCGATGAGGGCGAGCGTGACCGCGCCGAAACCGCGAACTTTGGTGGCAAGCGAAAGGAGCTGCCCGAGGATCGGCACGAAGAAAGCGCCTTCGATAACCAGTCCGCCCAGCATGAGCGCGCCGGGGCGGTTGTCCCATCGCGCGGGGAGAGGAATCGTCACGCCGGCGCTCCGGTAGCCGACGGCATATCCGAGATAAGCGAACACGATGAGCGCGAGCATCAGGGCGATGCCGAAGAGGGCGAGCACTTCGGTGCTGAGCAAGATGATAGCAAGGATGACGCCGGCGACGATGTTGACGAATCCGACAAGGACGCAGCGCATAGGATCGTTCCGGTAGGTATGCAACATCGCGTCGCTGAGTTCCGGATAGCGCGAATCGAACCATAGGGCGGCAAGAATGGAGCCGAGCTTAAGCACGATCAATACGGTGAGGGAGGTCAGCACCAGCATGCAGAGCCCGCCCAACCCGAGCGTTCGCACCAACTGGTCCAATCCGTCTTCGCTGAGCAATCTTACCGATACGGTGTCCATATCCTGTCCCTTTACAATTACCGTGCGTGAGAATCCGAGCCGGAACCCGTGTGACCGCCGGCCCGGCGGATCGCCGCGTTGAACGCGACGAGCAGTATGGCGAGTACGGCAATGCTTGCCCCGGAAATCCACGGGCTTTGTACGCTCCCCAGGAATTCGGGCAACGCGACGGCCGCCCAGGCCTCCCGGCCCCACTCGACAAATGGTATGAACAGGCCGAGAGATACCGAAAAGTCCGGCTGCCATGTGGCTACTTGCGTCATCCAGGAATCCGCATACGCTGCCACGGGAAGGTGCCATCCCACCAGGATCAGCACGATTGACACACATGCGACGAGACCAGCGCCCCACGCCATTGTCGCCGGTCGTCGTTGTCCTCGAACTTGCGCTATGAGAGCATCCTCGAATCCGGGCGATGGGGCTTCAACGGGCAAATCCGCAAAGCTGGCCTCGAGGGCACGAAGGCGCTCCAGATACGCGCGGCAGGTATCGCAGGATTCGAGGTGCGTCTCAAACCCCTCCTCCAGGGGAAGACCCTGGTCGAAGCGTTCCCGCAACCAGGCTTTCACGGTCGCGCAGTTCATGGTTTGTCCTCCTCGCACAGGCGCTCGCGCAGTTCCTTCCGCGCCCGGCATAAGGCGACCTTGGCCGCGGCGGTGCTCATGCCGACAATCTCGGCCGCTTCTCGGATCGGGAAGCCCTCCGTGTAATGGAGTTGCATCAAGAGCGCTGTCCTCGGCGGCAACGTGGCGAGCGCCGAGCTAACTTCGTCGCGGAGTTCCGTGCCGCGATGGGCATTCCGGCCGGACGGCTCTTCGATCTCTCCCGACGTCTCCACGAGGGCGTTGTAGGAAACATTCGCACCCTTCCCCCGCCGCTGTTGCGACCGGATCGCGTTGAGGCCCACGCGCGTGGCGATGGTATAGAGCCACGCCCGCAAGGACTGGCCGTCCTCCAGCCGATCCAGGTAGCGGAACGCCCGGATGAAGGTCTCCTGGGCGACGTCCTCCGCATCTTCCCGGTTCAGCATGAGGCGGTAGAGGTGGCGGTAAATCGCGTTGCCATAGCGGCGCACGATGGCGTCAAAAGCGGCCTGCTCCCCCTGCTGGACACGGCGCACCCACTCCGCGTCGGAAGGCGCGGCGTCTCCTTCGGTGGCAGGGATGGCCTCCAAAACGGATTTGTTCGGCGTTTGGGCTTCCATCGGGCGCCACCGTGACCTTACCGCATCTGCTTGTCGAAACATCGCGTACGCCACATCTACCTCGGGCGCCGGCGCCGTACGGTGGCCGCCGTCGCTGCTTTCTTATACACCAGTTTGCAGGGAAAGGTAACGCGGCGGTGGGGCAAAACCAAACCGATCAGACCGATCAGACGGATCCAACCGATCCGATCGATCGGAAGAGTCGACGGCGTTTCAGTCCAGCCTACGAGGTCGTATGCAGCTTGAGGCCAACAACCCCGGCGACGATGAGCACAATACAGGCGATCCGCCAGACGGCGCGGGATTCCTCGAAGAACCACATGCCGAATAGGGTGGTGCCCACGACCCCGATACCGGTCCAGACGGCGTACGCGGTGCCGACGGGAAGGGTCTTCACCGCCTGGGCCAGGAACACGAAACTGAGCACCATGGTCACCCATGAGACGAGCGTCGGCCAGCCACGGGTGAAACCTTCGGAGTACTTGAGCGCCACGGCCCACGTCACTTCGAAGGCTGCGGCGATAAGCAGATAAATCCAGGCCATGGGGTCTCCTTGGTGCGTTTTGATTGGACCGTCAGGATTCCGATGGACTTGCGCCGTCGCGCAAGATGTCAAGCAATTCGTCCTTCGTCGATCCGCCGGCGAGCGCCACGACCCGGTCGCCGCGATGAAGCTGGGTATGGCCGCGCGGGACGACGGTCCGCCCCCCTCGCTGCACGGAGACGACGACGCAGTCTGCGGGCAGCGAGATGTCGCGAAGCCGTTTTCCTACCGCCGCCCAGCCACGCTCCATGTCGATCTCCACGAGTTCGGAGTTGGTTGCGGTCTCGAGCCGGAGCCGTTCGATGTGCCGATCCCGCTGGTGCTTGTCGAGAAGCGCATGGGAGTATGTCCGAATCACATCGCCGCGGCGCAGAACGCCCAGCAGTTTCTTGGGATCGCGGCGATCGACGACCGGCAAACGCCCCACGCCCATGGCGCCGAAATGGCGAAGCGCATCGTCGAGCGTTTCATCGTAGTAGGCGGTCAACACGTTGGTTGTGCAGATATCGCCCACCGTCTTTTCGATGCTGCCTGCCGCCATGGCGCGTTCAAGATCGGAATGGGTCACGACGCCATGGAGATCGCCGTTCTCGGCGAGCACGACGAATCCGTGATGGCCGGTTTCCTGAAACCAGAAGGCCAGCTCCATAAGCGGGGTCTCGGGCGTCACGGTCGTGAGTTCGGCTGTGGGCGTCATCGCCTCTTCGACGAGGATGGCGCGCATGAGATTCTCATCCTTGCGGGCGCGCACGTCGAGCCCTTTTCGCTTGAGTTTCAGCGTGTAGATACTCTCCGGCTCGACCATCTGCGCGAGCGCCGTACTCACGACAGTCGCAAACATAAGCGGGAGGATCATGCGGTAGTCCTGGGTCATTTCGAAGAGGATGATGATGGCGGTGATGGGGGCGCGCGCTGAACCGGCGAACACGGCGGCCATACCGACCATAGCATAAGCGCCGCTTGATTCCGTCATGCCGGGAAACACCATGCCAACCACTTTACCGTAGGCGCCACCGAGCACGGCCCCGATAAACAGGGCCGGCGCAAATACTCCGCCGGACGCGCCGGAGCCGAGTGTGAACGACGTTGCGATTATTTTGGCAATCACAAGTATGGCGAGCAGGGACAAGGTGATGTTGCCGTGCAATGTCTCGGCAATCGTCTCAAATCCCGTTCCAAAAACCTGGGGAACGAAGAAACCAAGGACGCCGAGCAACAGCCCGCCGACCGCAGGCTTGAGGTAAGCCGGGAACTTCCATCCGTCAAAGAGATCCTCAAAGAAGTAAAGCACCTTTATATAGAACAGCGCGACGCCCGCGCCCAGCACGCCGAGTCCGAGATACAAGAACAATTCCCACGGACTATGCAGATAGAACGAGCGGGGTACTTCAAACGCAGGAAAGTCGCCCAGGGCGGCGCGGCTCACCACGCTCGCAGTGACGGATGCAATAACGATGGTACTGAAGGCGTGAACGCCGAACTCGGCGAGGATCACTTCGAGCGCGAACATGACGCCGGCGATGGGCGCGTTGAAGGTGGCGGCGATGCCCGCTGCGGCGCCGGACGCGACGAGGGTTACGATTCTGCGGTCATTGAGTTTGAAGTACTGGCCAATGGTGGAGCCCAAGGCCGATCCAATCTGAACGATGGGCCCTTCGCGCCCGACCGATCCGCCGGAACCAATCGTGATGGCCGAACACACCGCCTTCGCCAGCACGACCACGGGGCGGATACGGCCGCCGCGGGTTGCGACCGCGGTCATGACTTCGGGTACCCCGTGGCCTTTCGCTTCGGGCGCAACGAAGTAGACGATGGGCCCCACCAGCAGTCCGCCGATGGCGGGAAGAATGATGACGTGGTAGCCGCCCATGAACGCGAGGTAATCGGAACCGGCACCGAAAAACAGGTGCTCGAAGAATTCGATCATCCGGACGAACGCGATAGTACCGAGGCCGGCGCCAATTCCGACAACGACCGCGAAGGTCATCATGACCGCGGTCTCGGACGTCCAGAAGTGCTGGAGGACGCCCGATAATCCACGGCCGTTTCGCGTGCGGGATGAGGTTGCACCCATGGTTGTTCAGATTCCCTGAATTCGTGGAGTGGGCTGGCGCGCCACGTAACCCGGCATCCGACGGATGCGCGTCCGGCGGGCAGCGGTTCGTGTGGCCGCAGCGCGAGTAACGACTCAACCCGGAATCGAGGCGGGGCAAACCGAAGGATACCGGCGGATAACATAGCACATGCGAGGGGCGCATCCAAATTGATTGGCAAAACCCCCGGCTAGAATCTGAGTACAGGCCAGTGCAATCAAAGGTACAAGATGTCTACGTCGGCGCGAGACGACATCCCCCTTGATCCCCCTTCAGTGCTGTCCTAAACATCTGCGCAGTGCAATCGAGGGAAAGGCCCAACACGCCATTTTTCAGAGAAAACGAGCTTTGCAGTTTGAGGTTGGTGCTCGACACGCTCCAGGCGCGTCTGTCTGGGAGTGAGTTTCGCATCGCGTCATCCTGAGCGACGGACCACGCTGGGGGCGTGGCGAATCGCGGGCGAACATTCGCGAGCGCCAGCACCCATTGTTGATATCGCTATCGGGATCGGTATCGGGATCGAAATCGCTGTGCGCTTCCCACTCGATACCGATCCCGATAGCGATCCCGATACCGAGAAACCACAGCTATTGATACAAAATGACTTGCGGACCATGTTCTTAGCAGCGATTAGCGAAGGATCTCTTGGGAATCGACGCACAACTGACTAGAGATCCTTCGCTAATCGCTCAGGATGACGCGATATCCGAATGCCTTGAGGAAGTTGTTTAGGACAAGAATGATCCCCCTTCAAAGGGGGAATTGCGCTCATCCAAGTGTATAGGTGAATGCGCCGCGCGATGCGTCATTCGATTGTTCACATTCACCCGGAGCACAGCGCGAAGCGTTGTGGATAACTCCCCCTTTGAAGGGGGATCAAGGGGGTGTTCTTCCAGAAAAAGCGGCGTCTAGAAGTGTATCCTTAATTGCGGAGAGTTGTACTGAGTGATGTCGGTTACACAACGATCACGGAATTGGCACCACGAGCCCGTCGGTCGCGGCGATGACGGGGATCCCGAACTCGTCGCTTAAGTCTGTTGCGACACGCTCCGGGTCGGCTTCGAGCATGCTCATGCCGAAGTGGGTCAGCACGACCTTTCCCGGTTGGGCTTCGCGAACGATCGTGCGGACATCGTCGACGCCCAAGTGGAGGATGCGCGGGTGCGGAGGCGATTCATGGAAGGTCACGTGAATGACCAGCGTGTCCACGCCCGCGTACATGCCGGGGAGTTCTGGGAAGAAGCGCGTATCGACGAGAAAGGCCAGTTTCGCGCCGTCTACGTCAAACGTAATTCCGAAGGTGTCGACGCCGTGGTGGTGGGGCGCGGACGTGGTGAAGCGGAGCCGGCCGAACGTGTACTCGCGACTGGGCTCGAGCGCGACAATCGAATCGAGAAAGGGCCGCAGGTAGCGAAGCAGGATCGCGTGCTCTCCCTCGAGACACGTTGCAGGGGCAAAGAGCGCACCGCCTTTGTTAAAGCCCCCGCCGGTCATGGAGTCAATGAGGATGTTAACGTCGTTGCAGTGATCGATGTGGCTGTGCGTGACGAAGATCGCTTCCAGCGACGCGGGATCGATGGGCGGTTCCGCCTGAGCGCAACGCACCAGCGCGCCGGGTCCGGGATCGAGGTACATACGATGGCCGGCAAGAGACAAAAACACGCCGCCGGACGCGCGCAGTTGGCGCGCCACGACCCAGCGCGAGCCGGACGTACCGAGAAACTTGATGTAGTTATCGTTAGACACGTGGAAGCGAACACCTTCGAGGGTCAAAACCTTCGCGAGGGATTCCGAACGGGGCGCCGGAGTCTTCGTGTCACGGAGAATGGCTGAGAAGAGCGCCCCCGCGGATCGCAGAACCGACCCGCGAATCCTGAATGCTTTTCCTTGCAGCGAGATTACGCGAACGCGTCGAACAGATCAAACGATTCCTGATTACGGGACCGACTCGTATGCCGCAAAAGCCTCAGCGATCCCCGCCTCGTCCGCCGATCCGCGATGGACCAGCATCCGGTAGCGCAACTCAAAGGACTCGCCCGGTTGCAGGGTGAACGGATCGTTGTGCGGCCAGGACGCGCCGAGAAACGCGTAGTGCCGGAAGATCCAGCCCTTGTGCGGATACCCGGGATTGGACGGATGTTGGAAGATTGCCGCGCCTGCGTAAGGGCCGTCGGTGAAGGCTCGCCACGAAACGTCGGCCCACGGCGTCTCAAACGATAGGGCGTCTTCCGCGGTTACCCCTTTCGCCGTCGTGAACGTAAACGGCTTGAAGACCTTGTCAGGCCGGAAGCAGAATCCGCCATACCCTTTCTGGTCGACCGGTGACCCAAGGAAGGTCACGGGGTCGGCGGCGATATTCTCAAAACGGAGCACGAAGTCGATGGCGCGGGTGTCGCCTTCAGCCGGCCGCACGGTGATATCAATGTGCTCGCGGATGGGCGTGACGCCGTCCTCGTCGAATCGCCAGAGATTCTGCACCGCAAGGTGGGCAGTCTCCCCCGCCTCACGCGCGATCCATCGATCGAAAACGGGACGAACGCCGTCGAGCGCCCAGACGTCCATGGGCCGATCACCGACGGTGCAATTGGGCCAGGTCCAGAACACGCCGCGGTGATGGTAATGATCGTCGGGAAAATCCTGACTGATGACACCGCCGTCGAGATCGTACAAGGGTTGAATGTAGCTCGAACGCCGGTAACGGGTATCGATTCCTTCGGGCGGAGTCACCATGCCGTAGTTGTAGGCCAGCACGGGTTTGCCATCCTCCGTGACGAGGATGCGCGAGCCGTCATTGTCCAATGCAAACTCCGCGTTCGCGACAGTCGCCAACAACAAGACGCCGAGTATCATCACTGCCGTCTTCATACGATCACCTGTTCCTTCGCATTTCGTCAATAATGTGCCGCGTTATGCAATCGCAGTTTACACGTTCAGGCACTCTTCCCGCATCAAGAACATTCCCCTTGCCCCCTTCAAAGGGGGAATGTTCACAACGCGTTGCGTTGCGAAGCCAACCACTCCAAGTCGAAATATGAGACGTCACAAATCCCAATAGCTGCGGCGCACAAACTCCCCCTTCGAAGGGGGATCGAGGGGGATGTTCTTCGAACTATTTTCCGTCACTCGCCGCGCACTCGGCTTCATCATTCGCGCGTTGACTATGAAGCGGCCTTCGTTTGCTCGACCAGTTCGGCTACTTTCTCCTCGTCGACTTCGATGCCAAGGCCCGGCCCTTTCGGGATGCGCACCTTACCGCCTTCGGGCACGAAGGGCTCTTTGATGACGCTGGCGCCGAGGAACTGCGGACCATTCAGCGCCGCCGGGTACTTCAGGCCGAACGCGCCGTACAGAATGAGTGACGCCGCAAGAGAGACATCCGGATCGGTCAAACCACTTCCGAGAAATGTAAGCCCCGCGTTCTCCATGATCTCAATCTGTTCCACCGACGAAACGAGCCCCCCGCAGCGCGCGGGCTTCATAGCCACGCCATCGCAGCACCCCAGTTTCATGAACTCGAGCAAATCGGATGGAGAGATTACCCCTTCGTCCATGATGATGGGCAGGGCGCCTTGCCGTTTGAGTTCCTGATAGCCGGTCAACTGATTGGCCTTCAGCGGCTGCTCGAACACCTCCATCCCCGCGTCGGCGAGCTTGGGCGCCACGGACAACGCCGTGGAGAGGTCATACCCACCGTTCGCGTCGCCCCACAGGAATCCGTCGGGTGCGAGCCGCTTCACGATTTTGCACATTTCGATGTCGAACTCGGGGTCCGGTGCGACCTTGATGTTGAAATTCTCGAAGCCGCGTTCCCGGCCCTTCTCGATCAGCGGCTCGATCTCGTCGAGCGTTTTCGGATTCAAGGTCCAGCTCAACACGAGATCATCCGGCAACGTTCGGCCCCAGAGATCCGCGATATTCCTGCCGGTGATCTTGCCAATCAGGTCGTGCAGGGCAATGTCGAGACCGGCCTTCGTGATGGGAGCACCGGTCGAGAAGGAGTTCGCGATCTCGCGGTTCATGGCTTCGTGGATGCCCTTGAGATCGAAGGGATTCATCCCGGTGACGATGGGAATCAGGTAGTTTTCGAAGGTGCTGATGGCGCCTTCGAAGGTCTCATAGCTCCACCGGGGCACGGGAACGCTCTCCCCCCAACCCACGGTTCCATCGTCTGCGGTGACCTTGATGAGAATCGCCGCGCGCCCCGTCCCGGACGTCGGCCCCTCAAAAAACTTGAAGCGCATAACCGTCGGATACTTGACGGGGAAGATCTCGATGTGTTCGATTTTCATCGGTTGAGTTGTCACGGCCTCCACAGGGTATCGAAGTGAGAGTGCGGCTACAATTCCCGTTGCACCCGCCAAGAAATCCCGGCGCGTCAGACTTTGCATATCCTAATCTCCCGGGTCTATCCCATTCTTCTACAAAGAAGCATTTTGCACCCCAAGTTCCCCATGGGCTCGCGGCGAGATAGATTTTGCGGAACCCCTCCGAATGCGCTACGCTCCCGAGCGCTCAACTGGATAGTAAGGCAACGAACGAAGCTTTTGTCAAATGAATGAGACCATCAACCGGGCCATCGCGTGGCTGTTCGATCCTGCATGCCGTGTGGACGCAGAACACCTCTGTCGTCCGGCAATCCGGGGAGTGAATCAGTCTCCCCGCATGAGAAGCACGAGTTGAATTCCTTGAACCGAGACCAGCGCGGCGCTTCGTGGTGGGACGTCGCCGTCTTCTCCTTCGTCTTGGCCACGCTCCAGTTGCTGATCTTTCGTTATCAGTTCGGGACCGATGTCCAGGTCGAGACGCTGTGCCAGATTTACCGAAAGTTGAATCCGGATTTTCTGACCAAGGACTTCTTCGTCAATGCTTCGGACGACTTCGGCGCGCGGACCTACTATGCGACCATCGTCGCGGCGATGTGCCGCGTAATTCCAATCCCGTATGTGTTCTGGTTCCTTTCCTGGATCTCGCACGCCCTTGTCGTCGGAGCGACGTTCACTTTCGCACGGAATCTCTTTCGTGGTTCCGACACGGCCGGCTACGTAAGCGGTGGCATGGTCCTCGCCGTGACGGGCTTCTCGATCGCCGGGTATGCGGTACTACAAGCCAGGACCTTGGTACCGGCTATCGTTGCCCTGCCCTGGGCGCTTCTCGCCATGACGCAGGCATTGCAGGGCCGAGCGGTCGCGTCTTTCGCGTTCACGACGATCGCCGCCATCATCCACCCTGTGGGACTCGAAGTCGGATTCATTGCGTTGGCAACGGTTGGCGTATCGTCGTTGTGGGAACTTCGGCAAGATGCGACTGGCGAGCGGCGGCAGGCGGTTCGCAACCTCATTTCGGCATCGCTCTGCGGTCTGGTCCTTGGGGCGCTTACGTATCTCTTTTGGATACGCCCTTACGAGGCGATCCTCAGTCCCGAACGCTTTCGCGATATCTACGCGCAGTTCCGCGTTCCCCATCATTTGGTGCCTACCACGTTCGGCCTCAAGTCTTGGGCTTTGCTTGGAATGTTCTTGGTCGCCGTGACATCCATGGGAATCTCGTGCTACTTACGAAATGAGTTCGAGCGGCTGATAGCCATACGCGGCGCAATCGCCGTCGTGATAGTGCTCTTGATCTGCATTGCCGGTTACGTTGGCGTGGAGATTGTTCCCATACGGGCGATTATCGCGGCGAATGTGTTCCGGCTACTCAATCTGGTCAAGTGGATTGGGCTGGTGGTTCTCGGGGGAACCATAGTGGGATTGCTGAAAAGTTCGTCCGCGGCGCGAAGTCCCTGGTATGGGCTTACGCTTTGGGCCGCGAATGGCCCGTGGCAACCCGCGATCATCCTGGGCGTGTGGCTGATTCGATGGGGTCATGAAAGACTGGCGCCCCACAGACTGCGCTGGGCCGGAATGGTCGTCCTTTCGATCGTCCTATTCATACTCTCTCGTGTCGGGCATCGTGAAGAAGGCGGCGCAGTAATCCTATACGGACTTGTTGCCACGTGGTTCCTCGTAGTCCCGCGACCACTGGTTCGCCGTACCTTGCCGCTTGCGGCGTGTATCGCTGTGGTTGCGACACTGGCCATGGCTCGGCACCACCCCGAAACGCGGATCGCTCAGATGCTGGCCCGCTATCAACCCATCCTCTCCATGGAGGACAACCAGGACGAAGTATTTGCATTGGGAAAATCCATTCGGGAACGAACGGACAAAGACGCGGTTCTCCTGGTACCTCCGGACGGCCCGCGATTCCGGTTAACCGCGAATCGCGCGGTTGTGGTGGACTTGAAGGCCTTCCCATTCAATGATTCGGCGATGCAGGAATGGTATGACCGGGTTACGTTTTGTTATGGCCCGTTTTCGCGTCCCTTCAAATTGAGCGATAATGAGGTGTTGAACAACTATCTGGCAATCACGGACGATAAAATCGCGGACGTTGGCCGGGCGTATGGA
The DNA here is from genome assembly GCA_045863335.1 of Candidatus Hydrogenedentota bacterium. GTDB lineage: Bacteria > Hydrogenedentota > Hydrogenedentia > Hydrogenedentales > SLHB01 > JAHDWY01. The sequence continues at coordinate 57,587 of BTVY01000046.1, forward strand.
GCCACCCACGCAGTCCTGTACAGGGCCACAGAAACCCGGTATCCAGTGCTCATCGAAACTCCAAGGTACCAAGTCGTGGCTATAGAAGCGAATCAACCGCGCACCTGACCGCCGCGTTGGAAGAAGAAGTCCGAGTAGAAGCGTTCAGGGGCCAAGCGTCGTCGCGTATCGCAGTGTCGAGACTACGTGAACTTTGTGGAGATATGAGACAGTGTCAGATCCGGTGGCGGACTCGTTCTGGGAATCTTTTGGCGCGAAGCGGTGGCTCCTGGCCGTGCCGCCAGGGATCGCGATCGTTCAGATTGAACTCATGAAGGCCTTGCGATCGTCGTTCTGGGCAGGATTCAATGCCACGGAATGGATCGCCATTGGGCTTGCTCTCGTCGCGTTCTGCCTGGTGATAGGAATCGGCGCGTGGCTACTGGAAGCGTTTCTGCGTATGGTCCGCGTGCTGCCTCATCCGGGCCCGGGAACGATCGCCGCGTTGCACTGGGTGATAGCGGCGGCAATATGGATGCTGTTGACTATCGCGGGTCAAACAGCCGGGGCACGATCGAACCTGGCCCTATGCTCGATCCTGATTGCAGCAGGGATAGCTGCGGCAACGCTTGCCCGCGTTCGCCGACTAGGCCCCACCGCAACTGCTCTGATCGCCACGATTTCGGTCGCCGCCGGAATCGTGACGACACTCGCTTGCGGGCTCTCCTTGACCTTCGAGATCGTAAAGCGCGCCGAACTGATTCTCATCCTGCCGCCGCTTGCGATAGCAGCCACCGGCGCCGTTCTCGTTCTCGTCGTTTCACTCGTCCGCGATGCCGCACGCCGGGTGGCGGGCGTCGTTCTCGTGACCGCACTCTTCCTGGGGCTGCCAATCGTGGCGCTTCCGCGCCTAGTCACCGGCGCGCCGTCCGAGGGTAGCGAGAAGTTGAATCTGTTGCTGATCACCAGCGATGCCCTTCGGGCGGACTATTGCTCGACCTACGGCGGCCACGTCCCCACTCCGGCGCTGGATCGGCTTCGGAACGAGGGCGTACGGTTTCCGAACTCGTATTCCCTGGCTCCGTGGACCGTGCCGGCCATGTACGGAATGTTCTCCTCGTCCTATCCGGCCAGTCTTACGATAGGCGCCGACCGCGAAACGTGGCGCCGCGACATCACGTTGTATCGCTTCAGCACGAAAGAACCGACCTTGGCGGAGCGTCTCGAGGCAACCGGGTATTACACAGCCGCGTTTGTTGGCAACCCGGTCCTGGACGATCCGGACGGTCTCCTGCGCGGAATGCAGCACTCTATCGTGTATCCTGCCCACACGCCGGTCTATCGGGGCCCGCTTCTGGGTCTGCCAACTCTTCGCGAGGCCCTCCGCAATGTTGCGCCCGATCTGGTTCCGTTGCGGCAGGCGGATACGGTTCGCATTCAAACCGAGCAAGCGTTGGCGTTCCTGGACCGCCACCGGCAAGCGCCATTCTTCCTATGGGTTCATTTCATCGATCCTCACACGCCATACGACCCGCCTGACGAGTATCGCACCATGGACGGGCCATGGTCTCTGTTCTCGCCTCAAGCCCCATACTGGCCTTCACCGCAATTGCAGGACGACGGCAGCATCGAGGTCGCTGAGGAGGACGTCCCGTACGTGCGCCATCTCTATGAAGGCGAGATCCAATACATGGACCGTCACGTGGACGGCATTCTCAATGCGTTGGACGGGATAGGATTGGCCGACAACACCATCGTCTGTTTCTCAGCGGACCATGGGGAGGAATTCTGGGATCACGGCCGCTATGGTCACGGACAATCTGTCTACAACGAACTAATTCGCGTGCCCCTCCTGTTCCGAGGACCGGGAATTGGCGCCGGGGTTGACGTGGAAGCGCCGGTGTCCGGCCTGGACCTGATGCCAACCTTTGCCGAGCTGCTCGGCATCAAATCGACGGGATGGCGTGGGACCAGCCTCGTGGCTGACATGAAGGGATCGCCGTCGCCGCGCCCGCCCGTATTTTCTCGTGGGACCAATCGTTATGCGTGGCCGGACACGTTCGAGGCGGTCGTTCGCGGCAATTACAAACTGATTCAGAACTCGCGGACGGAGTCGTACCTCCTTTTCGATTTGCTGACAGATACCGGCGAAACGGTGGATATCTCCGGAGAAAACCCTGAGATTGCGTCTGAACTGCTCCGCGCCTTGGCGGAATGGCGGACCGCGCTCTCGTCATCGGTCGCCGACCAGGCACCGCCGGACGCCGGCCCGGACGAGAACATGGAGGAGTTGCTTCGGTCTATCGGCTATATCGAATAGGCATATTCAAAATCAGCACGACCGCGCCGAACAGGTTACGGCCTGTACGTTATGGACAGTTTCAGTGCTAAGAGTCGGACAGTTTTCTTGACTAAAACGGGGGCAGGTTGCTACAATTCGGACTGGAACTATGCTTTTCCCTGCCGTGTTCGATATGGGCGGAGAAACTTTGTACCTTAGTCTTTTGAACCGGGAGCCCGACATCCGTTGTAGCTAACGACAGGCCGCCAGTGAGTGGAAGTCGGCCGGCTATCGTGAGGGCACCCCCTTAGCGGGTAGGTTCAAGAGTTTCCCACCCAACGGCAATGTGCGGGGAAAAATTCTGAGCGGGACCTGAAAAGTGTCCCGCTTTTCTTTTGTGCGCCCGGCAGGGCGCGTTCACTTGAGGGTGCAAGTCCCTTACAGGCCT
>BTVY01000047.1:0-59029 GCA_045863335.1 Candidatus Hydrogenedentota bacterium
TACCTTGTCCTATATACTGTTCGCTCGCCCTTTCCCGGCGTTTAGGACAGCACTGGAAGGGGGATAAGGGGGATGTTCTTCCAAGACGTACGGCACCTTATTCGTGCTGACACGCAATGCGGACCCACAATCTCGCAAAGAATAACAATGCCGCGAACCATGACTCGCATGATTCGCGGCATCCTCTCACGATTTCAGTTATCTGCTATGGATTCGGGATGAGCCACGTCTCCGCGACCTGCGGACCCCGGCCTTCGATAGCCTTCCACCGGAGATCGAGCACGCCATCCGCCGTGGCTTCCGCCGGAATCGCGAACTCCAGGATCTCCGGCAAGTCCGGCGACTTCACCGGCCCGTGCACCTCGTACTGCTCGTCCGCGGTGAGCGTCATGGTCGCGTGGAAGCGTCCCTGGTACACGGCGCGCAGCGTGTAGGTCTTCGCGGGATCGAGTCCTTCGTACCGCATCAGCAGGTCCGTGCGGAAGAGCGTTTGCGCCTGGTCCAGCCAAGAGAGCCTTGGCGGCACTTCTCCTGCCGGCAATGGCGCGGAAGGCGCTTGGTAAGCGGCCAGCACCGCCGGTTCAATCTGGTAGTTGGCGAACTCGTCCTGCGGCGACTCCACGAATCCCGGGTCTTCCTCCCAGGTCTTCTGATGGACGAGATGCGGTTCTTCTTGCGCATTGCCGAGGTCGTCGTAGATCGCGCCAGGCGCAGGCGTTTCCCAGTTTACAATCCGATCGATGGCTTCGAGTTGCTTTGCGGGATCGGTTTCGGCACGGATCGCCGCAAGCTGGGCATCCAGCCAAAGCCGATCGTTCAAAGGCTGGTCCATGCCGTCGATCACGGCGCCGCGTTGCATGCCGCTCGCGCCGTATTTCTCCACGCTGAGTTGCATGCCAATGCTGTCGAAGAGCTGTTGGCCGAGCTTCTCGATTCGGGCGCGCAATTCCGGTGCGGCGGGACTGTCATCATACATGGCTAACGCTGCTTGTGCGGCGTCCACGGCCGCAGCGGCGCCGGTATCGGCCGCCTTCGCCAGCTCGGCGTATGCTTTCGCTTCCGCGTCGGACTCCTGCAACAACCGGGCCTTGAGGTACGCGTCGCAGTAGGCGCGGAGCAGACCAAGCTGGAACCGCCAGTTCTTCTGCAGCGTGGCGGCATCCGCTTTCGCTTCCATGGCCTGCCAATGGCTCAACATCTGGTCCACGCCCGCATGAGTCGCCAGCGGACCCACCCAGTTCTGCTCCTGTCCGAGCAATCCCGCGACAGCGTCCTCCGCAAAGTCCGCACCGTAGAAATAGCGTCCGTACTGACGCAGGATCTCTTTCACATCCATGTCCGGGTCCCAGCCCCGGGCCGTCCACACGATCTTGTTCACATCGTCGTTGACGCCATCGGAGTACGTAACAAACCCTTCGCTCAGCGGGACCTCCATCCCGTGAATGTGGGTCTGCGCGAGGGGCCGCGGATTGGCGCATTCACGGCCCAGCGTATTCGCGAATGCGCGGTCCCAGTTCGGCACCGGGTATTGGCAACGCACCGTGTGGGTCACGTCGGGATAGGTGCGCACACGATAGGGTTTGGGCGTGCGCTCACTGATTTCCTTGAGATTCATCTTGGCCCAGGGACCGAAGATCACGCCGGTCAACCACTCAGGCTTCTCTTCCGCCAGGTAGGTGAAGAAGTAGTCGCAGTCCTCCAGTTCAAAACCCTGGGTCGACACCCACAACTCTGCGCCAGGGTGAACCTCCCGCAAATTCGCGGCGAACTTCTCCAGAAAAGGCATCAAGTGCACCGGCGCGGTCTCTCCCGGGTCGCCTCCCGGGACGAACACGGCGTCCAACACGGGCAGTTGCTGAAAGATGAGGCGGCTCGTCTCGAGTTCCTTCTTGGCCGCTTCCGGTTCGGCCATGTCGCCGTTGAGCGCGTGCCAGGTCCACACGTCGATCCCGTAGGAATCGATGATACGGCACAACTGCGCATTCATGGCCTGCACGTCCAGCTTCATGTGCGGACTGTTGTCGTTCCCGCCCGTGTCCGGGATGAGTTCGATCGCGTTCGCGCCGAACACGATCAAGTCGCGGATGTACTGTTCGAATTGCTGCGCCGTCCAGGCATCCCAGGTGTTGTTGGCGTTGCGATAGCCGAGCTGATGGCCCCGAATTCTATTGCCCGGGGCGCTCGCGATACGGAGCGCGGGGTCTGCCGACACTTCGCCTTTCCGCATTTCCAGCGCGCGTAGCAGGCGGCCCACGCCGAAGAGTACACCGCGGCCATCGACGCCGACGATATACACCCGTGGCGCGGGACCCCCCGCCACCCACAGTGCATAGGCCTCGTCCTTTGTGGGCATGGAGACGCCCGCGGGATAGGTCGGTGTGGCGCCAGGCAACCCCATGGGCGTGCCGAGGACAATGGCGGGAGCGTCGCCTTCAATGCGGCTAGAAGTTGAGAGCTGAACCCCCGTTCGCTCCCGCACTTCCTCGATTAGCACTTCCGATGCCTTGGCGACAATTGGATTGGAAACTTCGCGGACGACCACTGCGTCTGTCAGGTCTATCCCGGTCTGCGCCGACGCGTTGGAAAAGCACACGACGACGAAAAGAACAACGGGTGTGAACAAACACGGGATAACGATTCGAAAACGGCCGGGCATAGTACGACTCCCCCTTTTCAATCTCTTGTGTTAATCCTGCTAGGAATGCAGAATCAGTTCTACTCCCCCAATTACGCGAGCGTATCGCAACGCCATACCAACTGGCAAGAAACGCGCACGATTCGGTTCATCCATCACGATTTCCGCGCTTGCTCTCAGGGGGGGCACACGCAAATGGTTAGTTTCCACCCGGTCGAAATGGTTGTAGAACTACTGGGGCCCGAAGCGTTCAGTAGCCCCCATGTTCCCTCAACACCTCAATGACCTCTTCGGTCCCGGGGGATTCTTCCGCGTAGGTGATGGGCGTTTGCCCGTCGGCGTTCGGCATGTTCGGGTCCGCGCCCTGCTCAATCAGGTACTGCACCACATCGACACGGCGAAACGACGCGGCGTAGTGCAGCAAACTCTGGCCCTCTTGGTCGAGTTCATCGACGAGGCCAGGATCCGCGCTGACCAAATTCTTAATCGCCTCAAGATTGCCAGTCCGAGCCGCGACAACCGGGTCTGGTTCGTTCGGATCCAGATTCGTCTCCGCGGTGCCGCCGCCATCTCCGGAACCCGATCCGCACCCTGCAATCAACACACACAACATCACTCGCGTCAAGTGCCTATACACAACCCGATCCTCCACTTCCTGAAAACCTGCGTGAACACACGCCTGTCATTGCTTTCTCAACCACGCCTCAGACGCCCGGTGACCCGGCCGGTCGGCACCGGGACACGGCAGACAATCCGCATTCGCATTACAAGATGCCCGTTGCGCTCACGGAGCACCCTGGCCAAAATGACCGCGTGCGCAGAGGCCAAGTGCCGGTCCCCTAGCGGGGTGCCGGCACTTGGCGTTGGAACCATGGGTCAACCCGCGATCACGCGAATACGCGCGAACGCGCGTGCAACAAGCCGATTACGGGAAGTCGAGCTTGCTGTTGCTGGCGGTGTACCCGGCGGGGAACTTGAAGGCGTACTGGCTCATGGGCCACGGCTGTAGTCCCGCGCCGTGCCGCGCGAATTCGACGTGTCCATCCATGAACAGGACGTTGGCGCCGCCAGGAACGTGATTGAACCGGCCAGGGTCCACTCCGCCGCCGCCACCGTCGTACGCACGGCTCTCGTCGTACATCACAACCAACTCGGACTGCGCTTGCGCGGAGCCTGCCGGGTTGTTGATGTCCGTGATGGCGTAACGCTCGATGCCTTCACGAAGAGGATTCACTATGATCTCTTTGTTCGTATTCGGCAACGTGAGTTCCACGCCTTCGTCCTTGTCCTCCCAAAGCAGCGCGGGGCCCCAACCGTAGTCGTCCGCCCTGCTGGCCATGAACAACCCGACATTGTGGAAGTCCTCGTGCACGGTCATCCAATCGTTCATGATGGCCTTGCCGATGTAACGGTAACCGCGCACGTCACCCGCCCACCAGGTACCGGACGGGCGCTGGCTACCGAACGCAACGGGGTCGATCATGAAGTGGGGCGCACAGCGATTCGGCTCGGCGACGCAGTCGATGTCACGGCCGTCGCCGGGAACGCCAACCCTGCCGAAGCAGAGGTGGTCTTTTTTCAGCGTGGCGGCGTCGGAGCAACCGATCAGCGTGTTCTGGTTGTTCCCGTAGTCCGTGGCCATCACTTGAGAGTGCTTACCCGAGGAGGGGCAGCTTCCGATGTGGATGTCGGTCAGGTACTCCGGATACACTTCCCACGCGCCCGGCAAACCAATAGAGAATGTTTCTCTATTGGCGGCGAAGTGCGTGAAATTCATGTACGGGAAACGCCCGCCCTTCGATTCGTTCGAAAACATCTTGAAGATCAGACCCCACTGCTTCAGGTTGTTTTGACAGGAGGCTCGCCGTGCGGACTCGCGCGCCCGCGCGAGCGCCGGGAGTAGAATAGCTGCAAGGATACCGATGATCGCGATGACGACCAGGAGTTCAATAAGGGTGAACCCCTTCTGCTTTCTCATCTTTTCCATTAGTTCGTCCTTTTCCTGAAACCCGTGGAATTATCCACGAATATCCAGAGTGTGCAAAATGATAATTTCAATCATATCAGGGGATATACTCAAGTGACTGCACCGGGAGTCACTCTTCCAATGGGATGAATTCTCGTCGCGCCCGAAGACCCTCCCCTTGCGGTCGCACGCCACTCGCACAACCTGCCCAAACCTAGTATGCACCCACATCTTCATTTTTGCAACAGAAATTTTCGTAGATTTCCAAAAGGCAAATTCGGCAATAAAATACTTGTTTTCAGAGGTTTACCAAAATTGTCCCATTGGGGGGGGGGCAAATATGGGGATACCCCTCCGTAAATAATGGCCAAACTTTTGGGTAGATGAGAGGGGCCTTATGGCCCAGTTTCTAGCAGCGACGAGTCGGCAATTCCGCAACAACAAGCCGTAATCATTACGATATTCTGTGAATTCTTCGTATTTCCCGTACGTGTCCTAGGAATGATAACGAACTGCACGCTACTTGCGATTTATTTATAGATTTACTTAGTTCAAAGTATTCGGAATCAGGCACATTAAACGCAATCGTGAAATCGCGCACGATTTTCTGTTCCACCCCATTGCCCGCGCGTGAAAGCCCACGGAAAGCCCATGCAGTGTGGCCAACTTGACATATGAGTCCCCATTTTCCTACCATATCGTACGTTCCCCCACGCAACCATACATAGCGGGTATATTTTCACTATGTCACAGACCGAATCGAATGTTCGCGCCAAGCGCCCCAGCCCCCGCATCAAGCGGGATGTGAGCGAGTTGTCCCTCCTGTTCGAAATCAGCCAGACTCTTGACCGCAGCCTGGACCTGCGCGACGAGGTGGGGTCGGTGCTCAAGGCCATTGCCAACAACACGGGCATGGTGCGGGGCACGCTGACCCTGTTGAACCGCGACACCGGCGAGTTGTTCATCGAAGCCGCCCATGGCCTCTCCGACAGCCAGCGGGAGCGGGGCCACTATCGGAAGGGCGAAGGCGTCACGGGGATGGTCGTCGAGACGGGCCGGGCCGTGGCGATCCCGCGAATCTCGGATGAACCGACCTTTCTCGACAAGACCGGCGCCCGGCAGAAACTGGAGCGCTCGGAGATTTCGTTCATCTGCGTGCCCATCAAGCTGGGCAACGAGACCATCGGCACCCTGAGCGTGGACCGCTTGTTCGACGATCAGATCTCGCTCGACGAGGACGTGCGGCTGCTCGCCATTATCGCGTCCATGATCGCCCAGGCGGTGCGGCTGCGGCAGGCCGCCATGGAGGAGCAGCAACGGCTCCGGGAAGAGAATCTCCGCCTCCAGAACGAGCTAAAGGATCGCTTCCGTCCCGCCAACATCATCGGCCGGTCGAACGCCATGCAGAAGGTGTTCGACCTCATCGGCCAGGTGGCCAAGAGCGACGCGACGGTGCTGATTCGCGGCGAGAGCGGCGTCGGCAAGGAGATGGTGGCGAGCGCCATCCACTACAACAGCCTGCGCGCGACGAAACCGTTCATCAAAGTGAACTGCGCGGCCTTGCCGGAATCCGTCATCGAGAGCGAGTTATTCGGCCACGAGAAAGGCGCCTTCACGGGCGCGTTGAATCAACGCAAAGGCCGCTTTGAACTGGCCGACGGCGGTACGATCTTCCTGGATGAAATCGGTGATCTGGCGCCGACCATGCAGATCCGGTTGCTGCGGGTCTTGCAGGAGCGCGAGTTCGAACGGGTCGGCGGCACGGAGACCATCAAAGTCGACGTACGGATCATCGCCGCGACCAATCGCGATCTGGAAAATCTGATGGAAGACAAGACGTTCCGGCAGGACCTGTATTACCGGCTGAACGTGTTTCCCATCCACATTCCGCCCTTGCGCGAGCGGCGCGCGGACATTCTCGATCTCGCCAACCACTTCGTCGAGAAGGCCGGCAAGTCGGCGGGGAAGAATGTACGCCGCATTTCGACGCCGGCCATCGACATGCTGTCGAGCTACCACTGGCCCGGCAACGTGCGCGAACTCGAAAACTGCATCGAGCGCGCGGTGCTCCTGAGCAACGACGACGTCGTCCATGGCCATCACCTCCCTCCCACGCTCCAGACCGCCGAAGCGTCTGGCACGGTCATGAAGGAGACCCTCGAAGCCACGCTCGACAACGTGGAACGGGAGATGCTCATAGAAGCCCTCAAGAATTCGCGCGGCAACAAGGCCAAGGCCGCCGAAGCCCTCGGCATCACGGAACGCATCATGGGACTGCGGGTGCGGAAGCACAACATCGAACCCCGCCAATACCGGACCGCGCGCTTGGTGTAGGGGAAGCACACGGACCTACGCCGGCGGGCAGGGATGGGTACGGGGCGGTAGGGCTATGGTCAAGTCCGAAATTCGAAGCACGAAATCCGAAACAAATATGAATGACCGAGATTCAAAAAGCTGCCCTCCCTGTAGCTTGGGCGTCCGCGCCCAAGAAGCCTCGGCGCACCCCCCTTCACAACCAGAAGGCCTTGGGCGTCGTCGCCCAGGAAGCCTCGGAACCCCCCCGTCAAAGTCAAAAGACCTTGGCGCGGACGCCCAAGCCACGGCGTAGATTCTTATCAGCACAACTTAATTGCGTTTGCACGACATCCTGCGAGAAGGGCATCCCTTTCGAGATTTAGATCATTAGAGTTTGTTTCGAATTTCGGATTCTAGATTTCCAGTACCATGGGGTTAGAAAACTTCGGGGCTCCTACAATTTGGTAGGCAGTTGATTACCCTCAGGCTACCAACCTGACGCACCCAAATCCGCTCCGGCCTCGCACCATAAGCGAATTTTCTGCAAGCATTTACCGAATCCGACCGCGGGGCGCCAAGCCAACCGCGTCACTCACGTCATTCCATTGGCATGCCGGTTGCTTTTCCCCTGCCCGGAGTTTTTCTATGAACGCATTCCGGGATGACGAAACAGACGACCTGAACCGGATCGAGCGGTCTCCCGCGATGGAGCAGGTGTACGCCATGTGCACCCACGTCGCCCGGGGCAATGCCGCGGTCCTCCTGCGCGGAGAACGCGGGACCGGCGCCGCCACCATCGCGCGCGCGATTCACCGGATGAGCGCGCGGGCCGGCAACCCCTTCGTAACCGTGAGTTGGCCGGAAGTGACTGAGTCCTTCGTGGAAAACGAGTTGTTCGGGCTGGCGGGTTCCCCGGCGAATGCGTCGCACGACCAAGGCAAGATCGAGCAGGCCGAAGGCGGCACCTTGTTCATCGAGGAGGTGGGCGACTTCAGTCCGGCCATCCAGGCGAAACTGATGCGGTGCATCCGCGAACGAACTTTTGTGAAACCCGGATCGACGACGCCCCAGCCCGCCGATGTCCGCATCATCGCGGCAAGCCGGCAGGAATTGGATCGGCTGATCGAAGAAGGCCGTTTTCTGAAAGACTTCTGCGATGAGCTGTCTGTTTTCACGATCCGCATCCCGCCATTGCGCGAGCGCAAAACGGACATCCTGCTGCTGGCCCAGCACTACCTCCGTAAACACGCCGACGCAGCGGGGAAACCGGTCCAGCGGCTTTCATCCGACGCGGCCAGCCGCCTGTTGGATTACGCCTGGCCCGGCAATTTGACTGAACTCGAACACTGCGTGGAACACGCGGTGCTTGTGTGTCCTTCAGGCGTTGTGGAACTGGAGCACCTCCCTCCCATGCTCCAGCGCGCGGATTCCTCCCCGAACACAACCGAAGATTCCCTGTCGGCGACCCTCGAATCGGTGGAGCGTACGCTGATCATCGACGCGCTACGGGCGTCGAATGGAAACCGCTCCAAGGCGGCCCAACAGCTCGGCATTACGGAGCGGCTCATGGGACTTCGCGTTCGCAAATACGGGATCGAACCGCGGGCCTACCGGTCGGGAAGCGCCTGACCGATCGGAATCCGGAACCTACCGGCGCGTAGGCGAACGCCCGGAGGATTCCTACCAACTGGTAGGCACGACCGGCCGAACCTACCTCCCCGGCAGATTTCATAACAGACCCTTAACTGTAATAATCTTAATATGTTAAAGCTTTAATGCTAGACCTATAGCATTCTTGGCACAGACCTTGCACTCTCGTCCAGCCGGCAGGTCCGTACCCGTTCCGTGTGGGTTGAGCAGACCGAACTGGATGAAGTGATTGAAAAAGGAGATTGAGAAGCATGGGTAACTTCACGAGACGCATGGTGCCGATTGCCATGGTGCTGCTGGCAATCGGCATGAGTCCCTGGGCCATGGCCCAGAACGAACCGGGAGCGGCGGAAGCCATCGCCGCCGCTCAAGAGCAGATGCAGTACAACGCCAACGTGTTGTGGACCTGCGTGGCGGCCTTCCTGGTCATGTTTATGCAGGCCGGATTCGCCATGGTCGAGATGGGCATGACGCGAGCCAAGAACTCGTTGAACATCCTCATGAAGAACGTCATGGACTTTTCCTTCGGTTCGGTGGCGTTCTTCGTGGTGGGCTTCGGCATCATGTTCGGCGCGACCAACGGTTTCTTCGGCACGTCTGGCTTTCTCCTGAGCGACGTGGACTGGGCGGCGGACGACGCCTTGGCCCAGTGGCCATGGACCTTCCTCATTTTCCAGACCGTGTTCTGCGCCACGGCCGCCACCATCGTGTCGGGCGCCATGGCGGAGCGCACGAAGTTCGTGTCGTATCTGGTCTACAGCGTGCTGATCAGCGCCTTCATTTATCCCGTATTCGGTTCGTGGGCGTGGAACGGCCTGAACGGCGATTTCAACGGCGGTTCGGCCGGATGGCTGGAGGGCCCCGACGGAGGCCAGTTGGCGAGCATGGGGCTACCGGCTTTCTGCGACTTCGCCGGTTCGACCGTCGTCCACTCTGTGGGCGGTTGGCTCGCGCTGGCCGGCGCGCTGATCCTCGGACCGCGTATCGGCAAGTATGGTCCTGACGGCAAACCGCGCGCGATCCCGGGCCACAATTTTGGCCTGGCAGCCCTCGGCGTGTTCATCCTGTGGCTCGGCTGGTTCGGCTTCAACCCGGGCAGCACGACAACGGCCAACGGCGAAATTGGTTACGTCGCCATTACCACCAACCTGGCCGCAGCAGCCGCCGCCATCACCGCCATGTGCACATCATGGCTCATTTTCAAAAAGCCCGAACCGTCCATGACGTTTAACGGCGTACTTGCCGGTCTCGTCGGGATCACGGCGCCCTGCTATACGGTCAGCCCGGTCGGCGCCTTGGCCATTGGCGCGGTTGCGGGCGTGTTGGTCGTGTTCAGCGTCCTCTTCATCGACCGCGTACTGAAGGTCGACGATCCCGTCGGCGCGGTCAGCGTGCACGGCGTCTGCGGCGCTTGGGGCACCCTGGCTTGCGGCCTGTTCAACCTCGACGGCGGCCTGCTCTACGGCGGCGGTATGGCCCAGTTGGCCACGCAATTCATCGGCGTCGTGTCGGCCTTTATCTGGGCCTTCGGCGCGGGCATCGTATTGTTCCTCGCGCTCAAGTACACCATCGGACTGCGCGTCAGCGAGGCGGAAGAAGTGCGCGGCCTGGATATCGGCGAACACGGCATGGAAGCCTATAGCGGCTTCCAGATCTTCACCACGCAATAAGATGCCACTTACGGCAAGGAGAACGTTTGAATGAAACTGGTAATTGCATACATCCAGCCGGAGCGCCTCAACGCGGTGAAGCAGGCCCTCTACGAGCGGGAAATCACCAAGATGTCGGTGACCAACGCCCTCGGCTGCGGTCAGCAGATGGGCTACCACGAGTCCTATCGGGGGGTTGACGTTGAAGTCAACCTGCTCAAAAAAGTCCGCATGGAGATCGCGGTGAATGACGACTATCTGAAACCAACGATCGACGGGATCATCAAAGGCGCCAAGACCGGCGAAATCGGCGACGGCAAAATCTTCGTGCTGGATTTGCACGAGTGCATCCGCATCCGCACCGGAGAAACCAGCGGGGCTGCCATCGGATAAGATCCCTCTCCAAGTCTTGAACTCGACTCTCACGGCGGGCGCCGCAACGGAGCGAAGTCTCCGGCGGCGCCCGCTTACATATTGTTCCGATGAGAACAGGCGCGCATAGCCGCAGACCCATACCCCAATCGATATCGGTTTCGCGATCGGGATCGGAATACGGCTTCGATACCGATACCGATAGCGATAGCGATTTGGATTTTGGCTTCCGTTCACCGCCAAAGTGATCGATTCTAGTCGGGGCGCCACGCCGGCGATTGGAACCTTCCGCTCGGGCGCGGGTGCGAAACGAAGTGGCGAAATGGGCATATAGTACTTAGGCGGGTCGGGAAATCTGTCCTCCCCGGGGTTGACAAAACTGGCAGGGCGATAGTAAACTCTTGACAAATATTATCCCTTTGACACCCCCTCCCGGCGGTGTAAAGTATCAGCGTTTTAACGAGTCGAAGCTTTCGTAGGAGGTCAATTCGTATGAAGCACATCAAGCGTGTTACCAAGGGGACTCCCGCAAAAGCGGCGGTCTGGCAAGATGTCCTGTGTGAAGTGGCAGGTGTGGTCGTGGGCTTGCTGGAATCCAAAGGCGGCTCCGTGCCCTTCCTGACCTACCTCGATGAAAAATGCGAGCCGAATCCCGTGTTGGAGTCATAGTTGCGAGATTCTCGCGACAGTTCTCGCAGTAGTGTAATGAAAGGTCCCAAGGGGGAAAGACCTCCTTGGGACCTCTTGCTTACAAATAAACCAATATTTGGCAAGGGTTTATCGCTGACAGGACGCGCTGACATCGAGCGACAGCTCGGTTTTACGAAAGGATTACGACATATTTTGGTTAAACGGCCTGACAATGCGGAGTTTTCGGTGTATAATAGGAAGAGCTTCGCGTCGGGGGGCTTCAAATAGCAGTACTCAGCATAGGAAAACTATTGACAAACTCTGCTGTTTGACCCATAATATCGACTGGTTGTCTATGTTGAACCAGAACCTTGGGTTCTCCGCCGCTGGGGTTGGAGATCGCGTCGTGCTCATACGCTAAGGGGGCGCCAATGCGAACGAACTGGACGAAGAAAGCAGGAATTGCAGCGCTCTGTGTGCTGCTCGCGGTAACGTTGTCGGGTTGTCCGGCGGCAACGACTATCGTTGTTTTCAGCGACGAAACACTTGAAGCGGCCATCCGCGAAGCGATCGGTAAACCGCTGGGTTTCGTGTACCGCGGGGACTTGCTGCCCTTGAGCAGTCTTGACGTGTCAAACCTGGAGATTCGAAGTCTCTCGGGTATCGAGTATTGCACGAACCTTACGTTCCTCGACGTAAGCGGTAACCCCATCTCCAACATTTCGCCGATAGCCAATCTCGTCAACCTGTTGAATCTCAATATCGACGGAACGAATGTCTTCGAACTCTCCGCGCTGGCCGGTTTGCCAAACCTGGATTCCGTGAGCCTGTGCGGGACGCTGGTGACCGATATCCAACCCCTTGTCACCAACTCGGTGAATGGCGGGCTTGGACCTGGGGATTTCGTCAACGTGACATGCGACGATCTGGGCGATCAGGCAAACGACTTTGACATTCCGTTCCTGGAAGGCCAGGGCGTGAACGTCGTTTGCTGCGCCGGTGGCGAGGAGTCCTAACCAGGGTTCGGCCCATTGGGGGCCGTGCCGTGAAAGGCCGCGCAATGTGGCGTGGCTGCGGAGACGCTTGTCCTTGTGATAGCGGTCTCCTGAACATACGGCGCGGGACGCGCGGCGTTCCCCGTGCCTCGTAGAGGGACGTACGCGATGAAACGTCTGAAGGCAACCTTACCGATCCTTGCCTTTTGCCTGTGCAGCCTGGCACTGACCGGCTGTCCCACCGGCTCCGGCACGGGCCCCACGCTGGACGTGAAGCCTGCCGCCATCAACTTCGGCAATCAGGCCGTCGAGAGAAGCGTTGGGATAACCAACAGTGGGTCGGGCGCGGTTACCTGGAGCGTTTCGGAAAGTATCCCCTGGTTGACCGCAGACACGGACGCTGGCAGCACGACGACGGAAACGGACCGCGTCTACTTCACGGCCGACCGCACGGGACTCACCCCCGGCACTTACAACGGCACCGTGACGATTTCATCCAATGGCGGCACCAAGAACATCCCGGTTGCCATGCAGGTTCCCGGCACGCCGACGATCGAAATCAATCCGCTAACCATCAATCTGCTCAACAATCAGGAAACGACCCAGTTTTCTATCACCAACAATGGTGATGGACCGCTGACCTGGAGTCTGCGCCTGGAAGACGCGGACGATCCCGGCACGGAAATCGATCCGCCCGCGTACATGACCATCGATCCCTCTGGAGGCACAACCCAGGCAAGCGCGACGAGCATGGTGGACGTAGAAATCGACCGGGGGCAACTTGATCCCGGCGTCTACAGCTTCCTCATCATCGTTGAATCAAACGCCGGTGACGTGACCGTGACCTTGAACATCTCGGCGGGCGCCAGCGCGGAAATTGGGGTCGAACCGGAAGTCCTCGATTACGGAACAACGCTCAACCAGCTTACTTTCGACGTATTCAACAGCGGCGCTTCCGGCAGCGAACTGGAGTTCACCCTTTCGACCGACCGGCCGGACCTGATTTTCTTCGAGCCCGACTCCGGAATGAGCACGGGAACCGGCAATCCGCTCGCGTGGGATCGGGTGCCCATCACCGTGACGATCGATCGCGGCGCCCTCACCGGTGAGACCGATGGCGGCACCATCACGGTATCAGCGGACGGGTTGGACCCGGTAGAAGTCGTCGTGAACGTCGAGGCATCGCCGCTGGTCTTCGAAGGCGCGGAAAACCGCTCGCGGCCGCCGTTTATCCAACGGTTCGTCTTCCTGTTGCGCGATGCGCTGGGCAACGCCATTGACACTACCGACCCGGACGTGCTTGACGAACTCCAGACCGCGTTCACCATCGAGGAGGACATGGTCGCCCTCGACACGGACGAGACGAACCTCTTCGTAACGGGCGCGGACAACCTGCGCTACAATCTCGTGCTGCTGCTGGATTACACGGGCAGTATGTTCAACGCCCCGCCGGGAAGCGGCACGGCCATCGATCAGATGGTCAATGCGTCCGTGGACTTCATCAACGATCTGCCCGAGTCCTATCGTCTGGCGATCATGGAGTATCACGAACGCCAGCAGACGGACCGTCTCATACACAACTTTTCTACCAACCGCACATCCCTAACGACGGAGTTACAAGCCTTTTCCGTGCCGCTGGGCGAGCACGGGGCCTCCGAAATCAACGATGCCCTGGTAGACGCCTGTGAACGGCTCGAGAACGAGGACATCGGCGTTCTGGCCTTCAACGACACCGACGTGCGCGCCGTCGTTTTCATCTCTGATGGGCGCGACACCTCGTCGGTCGCCACGGTCGATGAAGTCATCACGGCCGCCCAGGATCGACGCGTCCGCCTCTATCCCATCGGTTTTGGTGAGAACGTCCGCGCCTCGGCGCTGATCCAGATGGCCACCGAGACGGGTGGGCACTACTATCCCGCACCCACGGTTGCCGATCTGGTCAACCTGCTTCAGAACGAAATCATGGGAGGTCCCGGCGCGCCGGGCAAGATCGCAACGGAACTACAACGGCAAGTGGTGCTGACCTACATCTCCCTGTTCCAGGAAGGCAGCCACAATTACCTGATCACGGGCAATTACCAGGGGTTGGAAGGCAGCTTCCAGAAGGACGCCGTCATTGCCCTCGGAGGCGACGTGCGCGCGGGCCAACTCGCGCTGCACACCACCGGGATCCAGCCCGACAACTCGGCGCGAGTTGACGTGCGCGCGGATTACGTTCCACGGAACATCAGCCAGATTCGGATTCGGGTTTTCTCAACGGAGGCGTTTACCGTTTCCATCGATCCCGAAGGACTGATCAGCGATTGGGTGCTACTTGACGAAGGCGGCGGCGTGTTCACCGCGTTGACTGCGGAAACCGATCCCCTTCGCTACGGCGCCTTCGGAAACCTGTTCCGTATCAACTTCTCCGGGCTCGTGGGCGACTTCGGCGTGGGCTTCCGCGTGGACAACCAAATCTACGTGAATCCCCCGTTCACGAAGTACTTCCAATACCCAACCGAATTGATTGTGTCGACGGAAACCAGCCAATCCGATGTGATTCCGCTGCTGTTGGAAGACGGGTTCGACCCGGATGCGGCGGGCGCGTACGACTACGACGAGGATAGCACGACGGACTTCGACGACTTCGTCGTCGGAATCAGCCAGCTTCCCTTGCCGATTGAACCATGATCACGGGCCGCCGAAGGATGGGCCTGAAAACGAAAACGAACGAGCCGGTTGTATCGGCGAAGGTAGATTGCTGGCGTTTCTCGCCGAGGAGTAAGCCATGAAGCGAACTCTCCCACACGGTATCCGATCCCGCGCCGCGATGTCCTGGGCATCGCAGATCGCGCTGGCGACGGTGGTGATGTTAGGAGCAGTGGGCTGTCCAACCGGAACGAATACGACGGGCGATGCGGCCATCCAGGTACTTCCGGCCGCCTTCAACCTCGGCTCGACAACCGTCACAGACACCTTTGCCGTCTCGAATGCCGGCGAGGGCGTCCTGGTGTGGAGCATTGGCCCCTTGCCCTCGTGGCTGTCGGTGAGCCCCTTATCGGGTAGCACACCCGTTGGCGGACCGACAAATGTGACGATGACCGTAGATCGCGCGGGATTGTCACCTGGCACCTACAACGGCGAATTCATGATCGCGTCCAACGGCGGGAACCGCATCGTAAGCGTTACGATCCAAGTGGCCGCGGCGCCCCTCCCTCCCACGCTTCAGGTCACGCCTGCGAATCTCGATTTCGGTGAAACGGACTTGTCCGAGAATCTGACGGTGGCAAATGCCGGCACGGGTACGGTCGATTGGCAGTTGACCGAAAGCATCCCCTGGCTGAGCACGTCAGCCATACAAGGTAGTACCGGCGGCACGCCAACTAACGTTATCGTGACGGTCGATCGCACGGGCTTGTCGCCGGGCATCTACAGCGACAACATCGAGTTCACGTCGAACGGCGGGAACGTGACGGTACCGGTTACCATGACCGTGCCGGGCCCCACGCCATTGCTTTCGGTATCGACGACGGTTCTCAATTTTGGAACCAATCTCGTCCAACTGACCTTTACGATTCGAAATACCGGCACCGGAACGCTTAACTGGAATATCAGCGAATCCATTCCATGGCTGACCGCTGGGCCCCTGTCCGGATCAACGACGACGGAAACTGAAATCATCACGGTGGATGTCGATCGCACCGGATTGAGTCCCAACGATTACATGGGAACGCTTGCCATCACGTCGGACGGCGGCGCTGCAAACGTTGTCGCCAACATGACGGTGGCGCCCGCGCAGCTCGTGGTCACGCCCACAACGTTGAACTTCGGCAAGTTCGCGACCACCAAGCTGTTCATCGTGAGCAACGGTGGAACGGGAACGGTGAACTGGAGCGTGAACACGGGCACGTTCCCGGCCTGGCTAAGCGTGGTCTCCCCCGTTCCCACGAACGGCAGCGTATCGTCCAACACGGAATCGGTCATCCTCATGGTCGACCGCACCGGCCTCTCAGTAGGCACCCACACCTTTACCTTCCCGGTCACAAGTGACGCTGGAAACGTCGACGTCACCGTCAACCTGAATGTTGCCGAGGTCCCCGTGCTCGACGTGGACACAGGCTTCCTCAACAGCAACGGACAGCCGTTGGCGCCCTTGGGCGACGCCGCCACGACGTTCAATTTCACGATACAGAATGCCGGCACCGGCACGCTCAACTGGAACATTGATCCCAACACATTCCCCACTTGGCTTAGTATCGCCCCGGTCGCGGGCTCGAACACGGGCGCTCAGGTGTCGAACCTGACCATCACGGTCAACCGCGCAAGCCTCTCGCCCGGTGGATACGTTGCGGCGATTCCAATCACGTCGAACGGCGGCACGCGCACGCTCGACGTCACGATTCAGGTTCCACTCCGGCCCATCATTGGTGTGTCTCCAGAGCAGTTAGACTTCGGATTGACAGGTAATTCGGCACAGTTCTTTGTCGCCAATATCGGCGACCCGGGAACGGTATTGAACTTCCTCATTGTCAGCGACCGGCTCTGGCTCTTCAACAGCCCCTCGACCGGCACCAGTATCGGCACGAGCAGCCCGATTAAGGATTTCCAGCCCATCAATGTATCCATCGACCGCAGCCTGCTGGAAAGCACCGGCGCGACGGGCACGTTTACCGTATACGCCCTCGACTCGCTCGGCAACATCCGAGCTGACGTTGAACCCGCGACGGTGACTGTTTCCGTGGAAGCAACTCCGCTGGCGTTCCAGACGGCCATCGCACGCGCCCGCATTCCTTCTATGGTGCGTTGGAGCTTCATCATGCGCGACATCGGGGATCAATCATTCCTGATGGCGCCGGAACTCCTGGTTGATGCGTACCGCATCTTCGAAGACGGCGTGCAGATTGAAGAACCATCCGAAACAACCCAAGTCGTGCTCCTGCAGAACAGCACGCTAACCGAGCCGTTGTCGGATTACCGGACCGATTTGCGAACCAAGGTGGTCCTGCTGCTCGATTATTCGGGCAGCGTCCGGGATGCCGCGGCATCGGTAGGCACGGATGTTCAGACCCTCTACGAAACGACCGGCGGGTTGTTCATCGACAACTATTTCGACTACTTCGCGAATGTGGAACGCGGATTCGCCGAGATGGCGATCATGGAGTTCCACGACCGCAACGCGCCTGCCACGGTGATCCAAGGCTTCACTTCGGATCGCGCCACCTTGCAGGCGGCCTTGCAGAGTATCAATGTGACGGACCACGGCGCGTCCGCAATTCTTCCCGCAGTCGAATCGGCCGCGATTCAATTGCGCGACGATGATTCTCCGCTGATTCCCTTCGACGATGCGGACATCCGCGCAATCGTCATGTTCTCGGACGGACGCCTGACGACGCCTCCGGGTGAGATTCAGGATACGATTGATTTCCTGGTACCCATCAAAGTGCGCGCGTTCTCCGTCGGCTGGGGTGTGGAAGTCAACCACGAACCCATGGCGCGGCTTGCCGCCGGCACGGGCGGGCATTATTACCTGAGTCTACTGGATGGGTTGGGGCAACCCACCGTGGCGAACTTCCTCGACAAAGTCGACGAATGCAACATCGATCTAGCATCGCACACGGTATTGAGCTACGTGAGCCTCGGCGAAGAAGAGAACGTGCCGATCCGCTTCGACGGCGCGCTCGACAATCCGAACGATAACCCCGATCAGGGGATCATTCAGGGAACGCTGGAAGAACAGAACATCGACCTCTCCGCTGTCGTCGGCGATATTCGGATGGGGCAGATCTCCATGCGCACCCCCGGCATCGTCGGCGGTGCCTCTCAGGTGACGATCCGCGCGGAATACATGCCGCGCAACATCAACCGCCTGTTGTTCTCGGTGGCCTCCACCGGGCCGGCTCCGGTCGTGAGCAAGGTGCCGCTTGCCGAGGGTGGCATCGTTGAAGATTGGACGCTTCAGAACCTGGGCGGCGGCAACTACCGCCTCGACGCGCCTACGCCCGTGGACGTGCTGCCCTACGGTTCCTTCGGCGACCTCGTGCAACTCGACTTCGCAGGCGTCGGTGGGCCGTTTACGGTAAGCCTGTTCGTCGACAACAGCACCTACCTCGCCGATCCGGAACCCAAGTACTTCATCTATCCCGACACCATCGACGTGGATGCCGATCCCTTCCTGGCGCCGGCCTTCCCCACGCCGTTTGTGGATCCCTTGTTCATCGACTTTGGCACCGGCATCAACAACACTACGCTGACGGTGCGAAATATCGGCGGCTCGTATCCGTACGTCGGCACCGACGAGGTGTACCTCAATTGGGCCGTGGAGGACATTCCCATATTCGTCCGGAGTGTAACACCGGATGCAGGCATCCTGGATACTACCACGATTACGGACAGTCCCTTCGTCCAGGTCGATCGCACCATTGCCCCAGGCGTGTACAACAACGTGCTGAACATTCGGTACACCACCGGGACCCTCGGCGTCGTTGGCTCCGTGCCGGTATTGATGCGCATCGAAATTCAACCGCCGGTGTTGAGTGTGACCAACACAGCGGTCCTGGCTTTCGGAAACGTGTCCCAGGCGGGTGGCCCGCAGTCCGCGACGTTCAACATCGCAAACACCGGTCAGAGTACGCTGAACTGGCAGATCCCGACGGTCGATCTACCGGCGTGGGTCGAGTCCGTCATCTCGTCTTCCGGGTCCACTACCTCGGAGACCGACATGGTAACAGTGACGGTCGATCCGACCGTGGTCGGATTGGGTCCGGTAAATACGACCATCAACGTCCTCTCAAACGGCGGAAACGAGTTGGCCATACCCATCAGTATGACGGTTGTGCCCTAGCCGTTCATCCGAGGCCTGGCCACAGTGCCAGGGCCTCCAAATGAAGTGAACCCGGGCGCGTCATCCAAATCGGGATGGCGCGCCCTTTCTACTGTGGTCCGCCAGAGAACTGCGGGTCCATTGGTTGTCAGAGAGCCTATGACAGACCTGTCCTGAACAGTTATGTCTTTGGCACCGCATGGACGCCGTTCTTGGTATTTCCAGCCACTCCCTCACACTTCCTATACATCTACAAATAAACAACATATGAATCATTATCAACTTCCTTAATGCTCTGGCATTGAAGTTGCATACTCTTTACTTGACGACCGCATTGGACGGTCTCAAAAGGCTCTTGGCGCAGTGCCAAGCCAACCCGATAAGGCCTGGTGGAATGCTAACGGAGATCCTCACAGCAGGGAGCGTCATGATTGGCCTCGGAGGCGCCCTCTCGGCGATCCTCGCGGTGGCCAACAAGAAGCTCTATGTCTACGAAGATCCGCGAATCGACGCGGTCGAAGACATGCTCCCCAAGGCCAACTGCGGCGCCTGCGGGACTCCAGGATGCCGGGCCTTCGCCGAAATGACCGTGAAGGGCGAGATTTCCCCGGGGAAATGCACGGTTAACTCGCCGGAGATGACTCAGGAAATTGCCAGTTTCCTGGGCGTTTCCGCCGGGAAAGAAGAGAAACGAGTGGCCCGGCTGGCGTGCGCAGGGGGAAACCATGTCGCACGCGTTCGGGCTCATTACCAAGGCATCCCCACCTGCCGGGCCGCGGCCCTGGTCGCGGGCGGCGGAAAAGGATGCGCGTGGGGGTGTCTAGGGTTTGGCGATTGCCAGGAAGTGTGTAGCTTCGGGGCAATCACCATGGACAAACACGGCTTGCCGGTGGTGGACACTGAGAAGTGCACGGCGTGCGGCGATTGCGTGGCAATCTGTCCGCGCGCCCTCTTCTCCATTCAACCCATGAGCGTTCGCTTGTGGGTCGCATGCAAGAGCCTCGCAAAAGGCGAGGAAGCCGAGGCGGAGTGCGAAGTTGCATGCACGGGATGCGGGCTTTGCGCGGCCGACGCGGCTCCTGGCGTCATTGCGATTCAAAATAATCTGGCGGTAGTCGACTATTCGCGAAACGGGCTGGCGTCGCAAGACGCGATTCAGCGATGCCCCACGGGCGCGATTGTGTGGTTGGATGAGAACGAGGGAACGATAAAGGGCGCAGCAGCGCGAAAAATCACGCGGAAATCGGCATTGCCTGTCGGCTGACGAATCCGTGCGCGTGTTGCAGGCCCCATATGTGAGTCGCAACCGAGACTGAGGTGGAGACATGAAAGCAAAGGAAAAGACCTTCAAATACCCCGGCAAACGGGACGCGATGGATGGAAACACCGCGGTCGTCATGTGTGAACGCGAGTCCTCCGACGCCGCGGGTGCATACCCCATTACGCCGTCCACGCAGATGGGCGAGTACTGGGCCGAGAATGCAGCAGCGGGACACATCAACGTGTCGGACCGCCCGTTGATCTTCATCGAACCGGAAGGCGAGCACGCTGCCGCGGCGGTAACTGCCGGTCTTTCGATGACGGGCCTGCGTTCGACGAACTTCTCGTCCGGCCAGGGTATCGCTTACATGCACGAGTCGCTGTACGCGGCGGTGGGTAAGCGCCTCACCTACGTGTTGAATATGGGCTGCCGCGCCATGACCAAAGCAACCCTTAACGTGCATGCGGGTCATGACGATTATCACTGCGTGGACGATACGGGTTTCTTTCAGGTGTTCGGCAAGAACGTCCAGGAAGCCTGCGACCTGAATATCATCTCGCACCGCATTGCCGAGCTATCCCTGAATCCCGGCATCTGCGCCCAGGACGGTTTCCTGACCACCCACCTCATCGAGTCCCTCATGATCCCGGAACGGGAACTGATCGCAGAATACCTCGGCCTGCCGGATGATATCATCGAAACGCCGACCCCCGCACAGAAGCTGATCTTCGGCGAATACCGCCGCCGCATTCCGGAGCTGTGGAGCGTCGACAATCCGGTCATGGCCGGCGTCGTGCAGAACCAGGACTCTTACATGCAGAGCGTGGCCGCGCAACGGCCCTTCTTCTTCGACCACGTCGCGGCGTTGACCGACCAGGCGATGGACGAGTTCTACGAACTGACGGGGCGCCGGTATCACCGCGTATCCACGTACAAATGCGACGATGCGGATTACGTCATCGTCGGACAGGGGAGCGTGGTGCCGAACGCGGAAGCCGTCGCGGACTACCTGCGCGAATCCCGCGGCATCAAAGTGGGCGTGGTCAACCTGACCATGTTCCGGCCCTTCCCCGGCGACCTTCTTGGTTCGCTCCTGAAGGGCCGCAAAGGCGTGGCCGTATTGGAACGCACGGACCAGCCGCTCGCTGAGGACCTGCCCCTTATGCGGGAAGTCCGCGCCACGTTGAACAAATGCCTCGAAAACGGTAAGTCCAACGGCAAAGGCCCCGTCTATCCGAAGTACGACACCTTCAAGAAGTCGGACGACATGCCGACGCTCTACTCGGGCTCCTACGGTCTCGGAAGCCGCGACCTGCAGCCCGAAGCACTCATCGGCGCCGTGGAGAACATGCTTCCGGATGGCAAGCAGAAGAAACTGTTCTATCTCTCCATCGATTTCATCCACGATAAGCCGTTCACGCCGAAACAGGAAATCTACCAGCAGCAGATCCTGGACGGCTATCCCAACATCAAAGAATTGTCGGTACGCGGGAGCGAAAACCCGAACCTGATGCCGAAAGACAGCATCACGGTGCGGTTCCACTCCATCGGCGGCTGGGGCGCCATCACGACCGGTAAGAATCTGGCGATGACGCTGTTCGACCTGCTCGGCTACCACATCAAGGCGAACCCGAAGTACGGTTCCGAAAAGAAAGGCCAGCCGACGACCTACTACCTGTCCGCCGCGCCGGAACCGATTCGCATCAACTCCGAGTATTTCTACGTGGACGTGGTGCTGTCGCCGGACCCGAACGTATTCGGACACTCGAATCCGCTGGCCGGTTTGAAGAAAGGCGGCGTGTTCATCATTCAAAGCGAGTACGAGGATCCCAAGGACGTGTGGGCGAAGCAGATCCCGCGCCGGTTCCAGCAGATCATCCTCGAAAACGACCTCCGGGTGTTCTATGTGGACGGCTTCAAAATCGCCCGCGAAATCGCGACGGATTCTGAACTCCAGTTCCGCATGCAGGGCATCGCCTTCATGGGCGCCTTCTTCAACGCTTCTCCCGTGATGAAACAGGCGAACCTGAGCGAAGAAGCCCTGTTCAAAGCGATCGAAGACCAGTTGCAGCACAAGTTCGGTGCAAAAGGCGCGCGGATTGTGGAAGGCAACATGCAGGTCGTACGCCGCGGTTTCCTGGAATCCACGGAGATCACGGACAAGGTCTTGTCGGAAGACGAGAGCCCCTCCCTGCGCAAAGAAATCGCCATCCCGATTATGCTCAAGGAACAACCGGCCAGCGAGGCTGCCGCGACGGATATCCACCGGTTCTGGGAACAGACCGGGAACTTCTACCTGACCGGAAAGGGCGGAGACAACCTGACCGATCCCTTCATCGGCATGAGCTGTATTCCGGTTTCGACCGGCGTATTCCGCGACATGACGACCATCCGATTCAATCATCCGGAATGGGACCCGCAGAAATGTACGGGCTGCGGCTCGTGCTGGACGGTCTGCCCCGATTCAGCCATTCCTGGTCTGGTCAATTCGGTTTCCGAAGTATTCGAGACAGCCATTAAACGCGTTGAAGCGAGTGGCAAAACGGTGCGCCACCTTCGCAAAGCGGCGCGCACCATGGAACGCAAACTTCGCGACCTGATGAACGCCGGCGGCGAAGACGCTGCCGTGGATTCGTACCTGCACATCGCCGTCGATGCCCTGCGCCAGGATCAGACCCTCCATGAAACGGAGCGTGCCGAATTGTCGCAGGAGTTGGACTGGTTCGTGGCGGCCATCGGCGAGTTCAAGTTTGCCCTCACAAAACCTTTCTATTCCCTGAAAGAGAAAGAAGCGGCCGGCAGCGGCGGGCTGCTGTCCATCACGATCGATCCCTACGCGTGTAAGGGTTGTAAAGAATGCGTCCAGGTCTGCCCGGACGATGCGCTCAGCATGACACTGCAGACGCCGGAATCCGTCAAGAGCCTTCGCAAGAACTGGGAGTTCTGGCTGGATCTTCCGAATACGTCCCAGGAATACATCCGCATTGACGACCTCGAAGAGGCCATCGGCGCGCTCGAAACTTTGCTGCTCGACAAGACCAACTACAAATCCATGGTCGGCGGCGACGGCGCCTGCCTCGGTTGCGGCGAAAAGACGGTCATGCACCTCTTTACGGCGACGGTGGAGGCGTTGATGCGGCCCCGCGTGGCGAAACACGTGGCCAAAATCGAGGAACTCATCCAGAGTCTCGAGAAACACATCCGGTTGCGCCTGGCCGAATCCGTCGACGTGGGCGACACGAGCGCGATGGTATCGGCCATCGACGCGCTGAAAAACAAAGACCTCACGCTCTCCAATCTTTCGGGCGCCCTGGACAATGCGCGGGTCAGCATGCCGCTGGACAGCGATTGGCTCAAGCGGGTCACGCAACTTCTTGCGAAGTTGAAGCACCTGAAATGGCAGTACACCCAGGGCACGACCGGCCGGGGCCGTTCGAGCCTGGGCATGATCAACAGCACGGGTTGTACGTCCGTCTGGGCATCAACCTATCCCTTTAACCCCTATCCTTTCCCCTGGACCAACCACTTGTTCCAGGACAGCACGTCCATGGCCATGGGAATCTTCGAGGGACATATGGCCAAGATGGCCGATGGGTTCAAGGCTATCCGCATGGTCGAGCTGGAGTTGGAAGGCAAGTACAACCCGAAAGAGCACGAAGAGTTCTTCCGGTACTTCAACTGGAACACGTTCACGGACGAGGAATTCGCCCTGTGCCCACCCGTGGTCGCCGTCGGCGGCGACGGTGCGTTGTACGACATCGGGTTCCAGAACCTATCCCGCATGATGATGACTGGCAAGCCCATCAAGGTGGTGGTGCTGGATACGCAGGTGTATTCAAACACCGGCGGCCAAGCCTGCACCTCCGGCTTCACGGGCCAGGTGTCGGATATGGCCCAGTACGGAAAGGCCCAGAAGGGTAAGGAAGAAATCCGCAAGGAAATCGGGCTGATCGGCATGGCCCACCGGACGACCTTCGTGTTGCAAGGAACCATGGCGAACACGTCGCACCTGATCGAAGGAATGATTCGCGGTCTCCTGGCGAAGCGGCCGGCCCTGTTCAACATTTACAGCCCCTGCATGCCGGAACACGGGATCGGCGACGACCTGGCCAAACACCAGAGCAAGCTGGCGCTCGAGTCCAGGGCCTACCCGGTCTTCACCTACGACCCGGACAAGGGCGACCTGCCGGAAGAGTGCTTCAACCTCGACGGCAACCCGGCCATGGACGACGATTGGCCGTCGTACACGCTCACCTACGTCGACGAGAACGGCAGTGCCGGCTCCATGGAGTTGCCGCTGACCTTCGCTGACTTTGCCGTGACGGAAGCCCGGTTCCGCAAGCACTTCAAGAAGGCGCCGCGGGACACGTGGAACGACGACATGGTTCCAGTCGCGGACTTTCTGAAACTGGACGCTGACGACCGCGAAGGCAAGTACCCCTTCGTGTGGGCGGTTGACGCAAAGAACCGGCTCAGCCGGGTGATCGTGTCGGAGCCCGTCATCAAGGCGAGCGAAGACCGGCGTCACTTCTGGGTCATGCTGAAAGCTCTGGCGGGTATCGGTAAAGATGTCGATATCCAGGCGATTAAGGATGAGACGCGCGTGGATGTGGTCCAAAAGCTCACCGCAGGATTGTTAGAGATGGTTGGTGGCGGCGGATCCGCGCCGATGGTAATGCCTTCGATGCCGGCACCGGCAGCAGCCGCAACGGAAGCGCCGGCAGAAGCAGCGAAGGCGACTGCCGTAGCACCGGCAGGGTCCGGCAACGGCGCTCCAACCGGCAACGGCTACGTAGCGCCCTACCTGGACTCGAACGAGTGCACGGGCTGCGGCGAGTGCGTGCTCGTAAACCCGAAGATTTTCGGGTGGAATGACAAGAAGCAGGCCGTGATCCGCGACGCGAATGGCGGTCCCTACAAGGATGTCGTGAAGGCGGCGGAAAAATGCGCGGCCCGCGCCATCGCGCCGGGAATTCCGGCGGACACGTCCGGCAAAGAGATCGAGAAACTGATTAAGCGGGCGGCGAAGTATAATTCGTAAAATGACACGGCCCGGCGCGTAGTACTCGAGATACTGGGCGCCGGGCCGTCTGACAAGAGTGTGTCCAAGTTGGGGCATAGACGAGGGGAACATCTGGGATGTGGCTACTCGGGCTGAATTCGCGAAAGACCTTTTCGCACGGCATTCATCCTCCTGAGAGCAAGGAATTGACTCAGGACAAGGCGATTCGCCGTCTGCCGTTTGCCCCGCACCTGATCATTCCGCTGTCGCAACACACCGGCGCTCCCGCCAAGCCAATCGTTCGTGAAGACCAGGAGGTGGCCCGGGGCGAACCCATCGCCGAACCGGGCGGCTTCGTCTCGGTGCCCATGCACGCGCCGGTCACCGGACGGGTCGAAAAGATTGCTCTCGCCCGAGACGCCCGCGGCGGCATGTCCCCCGCCATCTTCATCGAGCAGTATCCCGCGGCAAACCAGGAAATCCTGTACGGCGCGGAAACGGATATCGACAGCCTCACACCGGAGGAACTGGTCAAGGCGGTTCAGGCGACCGGCGTGGTCGGCCTGGGCGGCGCGGCGTTTCCCACGCACGTAAAACTGGCCCTGCCCGAAGGCAAGTCGGTGGACACTGTTATCGTGAACGGGTGCGAATGCGAGCCCTTCCTTACGACCGACCACCGCGTCATGCTGGAGCAAGTCGACAGCATCTTCAAAGGCATCCGTATCGTGCTCCGCGCGCTGGGCGCGAAGCAGGCCATCGTCGGCATCGAAACGAACAAGATGGATGCGGTGGAGAAGATGCGCGCGGGAATTCCCAAAGGCGTGCCCTGCACTATCGAGGCCATCGAAGCCAAGTACCCGCAGGGCGCGGAAAAGATGCTGACCAAGGCCCTCGTGAACCGCGAAGTGCCGTCCGGCGGATTGCCCATCGACGTGGGCGTGGCGGTCTTCAACGTCGCCACCCTCGCGCAGATTGGGGAGTTAATGCCCGTCCGGCAAGGGCTCATCGAACGCGTCGTGACCGTGTCCGGCACGGGCGTCCGCAATCCCGGCAACTTCCTGATGGCGATTGGCACGCCCCTCCGGTTTATAATGGACCAGGTCGGTTTCAAGGAGCGGGAGTGCCAGATCATCCTTGGCGGGCCCATGATGGGCACGTCCGTCGGCACCCTGGATCTCCCCGTTACCAAAGGCGTCACCGGCATCCTGGCTATCGCCAAGGATCACCCGCTGGCCATTCGCAACGGCAAAGTGTTTCCCTGCATCAAGTGCGGTTCCTGCGTGGAGGCGTGCCCCATGCATTTGAACCCTTCAGAACTCGGACTTCTGGCGCGCAAACAGGAATACGAGACCATGGCGGAGCGGTACCATCTCATGGACTGCTTCGAGTGCGGATGCTGCTCTTTCGTCTGTCCCTCGAACATCCCCTTGGTCCAGTACTTTCGCGTGTCCAAGGCAATCAATCGTGAAAGAAAGGTTCCGAAATGAGCGTAGGAACCCACGCTATAGACATTCGCACGTCGCCTCACATCAAAGGCCGCGTGACCACCGACACCATCATGCTGAACGTGGTATACGCCCTGCTTCCCGTGACGGCCTTTGCCGTGTTCGTATTCGGACTGAGCGCCTTCCTGCTTGTAATCGTGACGACCGGTACCTGCGTGCTGACCGAACACGTGTTGTGCAAGCTCGCGCGCAAACCGAGCACGGTCTCCGACTACAGTGCAGTGATAACCGGCTTGCTGTTGGCGCTGACCTTGCCGCCCGGCTTCCCCCTGTGGATGGCCATCGTTGGCAGCGTGATTTCCATCGGACTCGGCAAAGCCTTGTTCGGCGGTCTCGGGATGAATCCCTTCAACCCCGCGCTGGTGGGACGCGCGTTCTTACAGGCGGCTTTCCCGGTGGCAATCACCACGTGGACGCCGGCGTTCTGGCCCGAAATGCAAATCTGGTCGACGGAGCGCTTCACCTCCATCGTGTTGCCCACCGTGTCGCTTCCATTCATGCGCCCAGAGTCTGTGGCGTCGTTCATCAAAGGGATTACCATCGACGGTTTCTCGGGCGCGACGCCCCTGTCGCGTATGAAGTTCGATCACGAAAGCACGTCCATTATGGACTTGTTCGTGGGCATGACCGCGGGCTCCACGGGCGAGACGTCCTCGGCGCTCATCATTCTCGGCGGTCTCTACCTTATGGCACGCAAAATGATGAACTGGCGCATCCCGGTGGCCATTCTAGGTAGCGCAACCGTCGTGAGCGGAATCTTCTACGCACTCAATTCGGAAATCTACCCCACCCCGCTCTTCGTGCTCTTCTCTGGCGGACTCATGCTCGGCGCCATGTTCATGGCCTCGGACATGGTCGGCTCGCCCACCACGCCGCTGGGCGTATGGATCTACGGCATTCTCATCGGATCCGTAACGGTGGTCATCCGGTTGAAAGGCGGCCTTCCTGAAGGGACCATGTACGCGATCCTCCTCGGCAATGCATGCACGCCGTTGATCGATAACCTCACCCAGCCCAAGATATTCGGCGCCCGCAAGAAGGGAGAAGGCAAATGAACGCGGCAACGGAACAGACCCTGCCGATGCCGAAGCAAACGAGCAGCGCTTATATGATCCTCGTGATGACGGCCGTCGCGACCTTGTGCGGCCTGTTGATTGTTACGGCGTATCAAGCGACCGCGCCCGCCATCGCGCGCAACCAGGCCCAGATTATCGAAGAATCCGTATTCGAGGTGCTTCCGAATGCGACGCGACAAGTAGCGTTCGCGGTCGACGCGGCTGGTGGTACCGTCACTGTGGATGCGGAAGGTCAGAGCGCGTTGCCGAAGATCTTCGCGGGCTACGACGACTCCGGCGCACTCGTCGGGATCGCCGTTGAAGCCAGCGGACGCGGCTATCAGGACATCATCCGCGTCCTCTATAGCTACTCGCCGGACTGCGGCTGCATTAACGGTTTCAAAGTATTGGATCACAAGGAAACGCCGGGCCTGGGCGACAAGATCATTACCGACCCGGATTTTCAGAAGAACTTTGAGAAGCTGGATGCCACGCTGGACCCGGCAACAAGCACCCCGGTTAACGAGATCGTGACGGTCAAGCACGGCACCAAGTCGGAGCCATGGCAGATCGACGCCATCTCGGGCGCGACCATCTCTTCGAAGGCCATCGGCCGAATCATGCAGTCCAGCACCGACGAGATGCTTCCGGTCATTACCGCCCATCTCGACGATATCCGAAAGGCAGGCACATCATGAGCAAAGCTGGGCCTTCCCAAGCCAGCATCTTTCTGAACGGTCTCTGGAAAGAAAACCCCGTATTCGTCCAGGTACTGGGGATGTGCCCGGTACTTGCCGTAACGAACTCGGTGCGCAACGCGATCGCCATGGGACTTTCAACCATGTTCGTCCTCGTCATGTCGAGCACGCTCGTGTCACTGGTCCGCAACATCGTGCCGAAGCAAGTCCGTATCGCCACATACATCCTCATCATCTCCACCTTCGTGACCATTGTGGACTACGTCATCAAGGCGGTCAGCATCCCGGTTTACAAGGCCCTCGGCCCCTTCATCGCGCTGATCGTTGTGAACTGTATTATCCTCGGGCGCGCGGAAGCCTTCGCGTCGAAGAACTCCGTGTACCGCTCCATACTGGACGCCTTTGGAATGGGGATCGGGTTCTCTTTCGCGCTGCTCTGCCTGGGTGCCGTGCGCGAAATCCTCGGCGCTGGGACCTTCCTCGGAGTACCCCTCTTCGGCGCCAATTTTGAACCCTGGATCATCTTCCTGTTGCCGAGCGGCGGATTCTTCACACTCGGTGCCTGGCTGCTCGCCTTCAGTCTCTGGAAGGAACGTAAAGAGCGCAGAGCTACACAGGCGGCCGAACGCGCGCGGGAGTTGGCAGCATGAATTCAGCATCCCTTTCGTTCATCTTTATCGACTCGCTCCTGATCAACAACCTTGTGCTTGCCGTGTTCCTCGGAATCTGCCCGTTTCTCGGCGTTTCCGGAAAGTTGGAAACCGCGACGCGCATGGGCGGCGCCGTTATCTTCGTTATGCTCGTGAGTTCGACGTTGACCTTCGGGATCAACCGCCTGCTCATCGCCGTCGATGCGGAATACCTCCGTATCATCGCGTACATTGTGGTGATTGCATCGACGGTGCAACTGGTGGAGATGTTCATCAAGAAGACCAGCCCTGCCCTGTTCCGCGCGCTCGGCATCTATCTGCCCTTGATCACGACGAACTGCGCCATCCTCGGCGTGGCCATGTTTCAGACCTTCCGCGAGTACAGCTTCATCCAGAGCCTTGTGTTCAGCATCGGCTCGGGTCTGGGCTTCGCACTGGCGCTCGTCATTATGTCCGGCATTCGCGAGCAGTTGAACCTGGCGGATGTACCGAACGTCGCCAAGGGGACGGCGATTGCCCTCATGGTTGCAGGTATTCTGTCGATGGCCTTCATGGGATTCGCGGGTTTGGGAAGCAACTAGAGACGCGCAATGGCGGACTTAATTTACACGTTCCTGACGGGTGTCGGCGGCATGATTCTTATCGCGGTCGCGTGGTTCGGGGTCCAGTCACTCGTGCGACGCAATTCCCCTCATCTTTCGGTCGACTGCGATCTCCTGGAAAGCATGTGCCATGACTGCGGAAGCTGCGCCGAAGCCGGCAACTGCGGCCTCCACCGTCAATAGGTCATACGGAAAGCGTTCCGCGCATGACTTTGATTTCTTCGCGCTGTTCCATCTCCAGCAAGTCCGTCAGTGCTTCGCGCAAAGGCGTGGAGATTGACCGCTCGATAAGTTCCCGGTAGACCGAAATCAAGAACCGGTCCAGATCAAGTCCAAGTTCAACCAACTCCTCCGACGTAAGGTCCGCCCCAAACCGAAACTTTTCGATTCTGGGAAATGCGCGAAGGTCAGGGGATACCTTGAACCAGGCTTCAAGTACTCCCCGCGAGGCGCCGTGTTCGTACTCCTCGAGGCAATGCTGGAGGTACGCTTCGTGGCGGCTCAGGTAATCGAGCAGAACCCGAATCTGTTCGTCTTTCGTCTCGGCAATGTGGGATTGATAGTAGTGGCTGAGGTCGCGGTGAAACGCCTCTGCCTTCTTGAGCACGTCAATCAGTCGCAGCGGAGCCATACCGTCCCCCTTCGTTGATATGCCCCCTACCTATGATCTAACCACGTCCGTCGATTTTTAGCAAGCCTGCATGGCCTTCGCGGTTCTGGCACGAGAGAACGAAGAGCCAATCCCGGCCCCTACTTCTGCGATAAGTGGCGGGCAATCCTAAGGTTCAACTGGGGGACACTGCAGAATATGGGCTATTGGCCTTCTCGTAGCCGCTGAACCACGGCTGCAATCGCCTGAATGTGTTTGGGACCGGTGCCGCAACAACCACCGACGATGGACGCGCCGGCCTTCACCAGATCCGAGACCCGACTCGCCATCCCTTCCGGCGTCTCGGGATAACACACACTACCGTCATCCTTACGCTGAGGCATGCCGGCGTTGGGATGAACCAGGATCGGTACTTCCGGTGCGGCAGCCCGCAGGTCGCGAACGACCTCCACCATCTCCGCCGGCCCCAAGCTGCAATTGACGCCCAGAACGTCCGCGCCTTCCGCGAGCATCGCCTGGGCCATCTCCGCCACGGAAACCCCCATCATCGTGCGATACCCCGTGTCGGTTTTCATACTGAACGTGAACGAGCACACCAGTTCCAGTCCCGTGTTTTCCTTCACGGCGCGAGCGGCAATACCGGCCTCATCAAGCGCGGTCATCGTTTCCACGCTGCACGCGTCGGCGCCGCCCCGCTCCAGCGCGACCGCCTGTTCGGCGAAGGCCTCGAAAAGCTGATCCTCGCTCACATCGCCCATCATGAGAATCTTGCCCGTTGGACCTACTGAAGCCAGGACTAGCGCCCCCTCGCCCACCGCCTCCCGGGAAAGCCGCGCAGCCGCTTCGTTCAGTTCCGCGGCGCGCGATGCGAGTCCGTAGGGTTCCAGCGTGATACGCGTACCGCCGAAGCTGTTCGTCATTACGATATCCGCACCGGCTTCTGCGTAGCTCGCGGCGATATTCCGTACCACGTCCGGATGTTCCAGGTTCCACAGTTCGGGACATTCCCCCGCGCCCAGTCCCGCGGCGACCAGGAAGGTACCCCATCCCCCGTCGGACACGAGCAGCTTACGTTCACGAACAGCGCCTACAATTGACTTCATGAGTCTCCAGTCTTTTCGTCACGTGCGCCGACGAAAACAGGTTTCCAGCGTGCAAATGCTGCATGCCGTCGTTACGCGTTCACACTCGGTACCAATCCCCAGAACGCCGCTGACAGACTTGACCGGCAACATCAACGCACTGTCGGTGAGACGAATGCCGCAGAAACTCTCCGGCAAGAGTGAAAACAGCGCGTGCTGCTCGCTCACATCCCAGTCGCAGAATCCAGGGCTGAACCGGCTGGTGGTATACAGGCTCGATTCGATGGCCCGATCGATAATCCGCTCTTCCAGCCAGTTCGCGGCGCCTTCCACCGCCTCGGAGCCAATCGTATCCGCCACGTAACCCCGCATCGGATCGCCGCTGTCGAAGTAGTTCTTGATCCAATGGTCCATACCCAGTCCCGCTGTGGCAGCGAAAACGACGATGGATTCGGATACGTCCAAAAGGCTGGCAATGCGCCGTCCCGTCGCGAACGGCACCCCTTCCAGCGTAATCCCGTCGACGGCAAGCTCAACCATCGCCGGCGAAATCGTTCGTGCGCCGACGCGGCCCTCGCTGTGGGCTGGCGCTTCAAACAGCAACTCTTCGATGATCTCGGGAAGCGGATCGGGCGCGCTCCCCATCGGGTACCCCATCGCCCATTCGATATGCGCGGGTGTCAACCCCATCAACGCAAATTCGACCGCATACTCCTCGATTTCGCCGGCCATAGCTGCCCCCGCTACGCCCCCGTTTCGTTCGCCGTCACGCCACCGCTGCGACCAGATAGTCCAACGCCCCTTGCGGGTCGGGCGCGTAGGCGTCCGCGCCAATCTTCTTCGCGAACTCGTCGGTCAACGGCGCTCCGCCGACGATAATCTTGGTGTCCGGGAATTCCGCGCGAACGGCCGTAACAATCTTCTCCATATTGACCATCGTAGTCGTCAGCAGGGCGCTCAGGCCGATCGCGCTGTTTGGGTGTGCGCGCAACGCATCAAGAAACTTCTCAGCGCTTACATCGACCCCAAGATCGACCACCTGCCAACCGCCGCCTTCCATCACCATGCTGACGAGATTCTTGCCGATGTCGTGCAGATCCCCCTGAACCGTTCCGATGATGAAGGTGCCGCGGTGCTTGGCCTTTCCGGACTCAAAGAACGGCCGGAGATGGGCCATCGACGCCTGCATGGCCTTCGCGGCCATCAATAGATCGGGGACGAACACCTTGTTCTCGCTGAACTTCTTGCCGATGGTATTCATCCCCACGACAAGCCCTTTGGCGAGCACATCGTTCGGGTCGATCTCCATGTCCAGCGCCGCTTTGGTCAACTCATCCGCACCGTCCTGCCCCTTTAGGTCCGGCGGATACGGAGAAGCCGCGTTGACCTTGCCGCGTTCAATGCACATTGCGATTCGTTCCAGAATCTCGTCCATAACGTCTCCCTCTCTTTTCCAGAAACTCGTGACGTTCTAGTATCGTCCCAATTCCGCCCCACGGTCAACTAGAAAACGGCGCGGCGCTTCAGAACCGTGCCCGGTGGCTTCGTCGTACATTTCTCAATACTTCGGCTTTCCGCCGACGCGCAAGACGGCGCGCTTGCGATCCAGATAGTATTTGTACAAGTCCAGCGGCACATCTGCCGGAACCCGATGATCGACGCCGGGAATGAAGCCTCCTTGCTCCACATAAGGCCTAAGCCGTTCGAGTTCCGTGTCGATGGCCTCGCGAGAATGCGCCAGCTTGCGCTTGCAAAATCCGCCCCAGAGCCGAATGCGTTTACCGTAAATGTCGCGCAATAGGCAAGGATCGGATCCCGCATGGACTTCGATCGGGAACATGGTGTTCAGGCCGTTGTCAAGAAAGGTATCGACTATCGGAAGGATATTGCCGTCCGTGTCGGTGGTGTAGACATGGCACCCGTGCTCGATCAGCAAGTCCGAGATACGACGATACCACGGCCCCACCACGCGCCTGAAAAAATCGGGCGGGATGATAGGCCCCATGTTGAAACATATGTCTTCCCAACCCATGCAGAAGTCCACCCGCGCCCGTGAAAGGACGCGTTCTAATACGGCCAAGGTTGCCTCGCCAAATGTGTCCACCACGTCGGCCAGGAAATCGGGGTCCTCATAGGCCAACGTTGCGATTCGCTCAAAACCAATCAAGTTGCGCGCCACGCCGATCATGCTGCCACCGTACACACCGATAGGCGCACCGGAATCCGCGAGCGAATTCAGCGATGTCTCGAAATCCTCCCAACGCCGGAAGTCATCCGGATCAAGGGCTGCCCGGTACGGCTCCCAGGTTCTTCGATCCTTGACTGGAAACTCGAGATAATGGGGTATCGACTTGTCGCCCTGCTTGTTGACTCGCGCCACCCAACCCAATTCGTCGCGATAGGTCTCGTACTCGTCCGTCTCCTCGATCACCGTTCGTTCATAAAGCCGAAGGGGATTGGAGGTAACGTTCAGAACTGGCCAAGGCTCGATACCGAAGTAGTCGTACGCGGAAGCTTCGTCAACGACGGACTCAGGAAGCCCCTGCTCGTGCCACACGCTCAGCGTCCGCGCCCAGTACCCAAACTCGTAGTTCGGTATCACGTCGACGGGTTCAAAGGCCATGGTCCTGCGAAAGCGGTCCCGTAGCGTCTGTCCCCGTTGCGCGATGGGTAAAATGCGGGCCGGCGCTTGCCCGAGCATGACGCCAATTTCGTCGTAATCCATGGTGTTCCCCCATGAAAATAATAGCATGTCCGAACCGCGCGATTCCTGTTTTGTGCCGGTGCTATACTGGCAGCCGTTATACGGGGGAAATCGTGATGACATCTCGCGAGCGCATCTTGCATTGCATGGCGTTTGAAGGCACGGATCGCGTACCGCGCGACCTCTGGTGGCTTCCGGGAATCGAAATGGCGCGGGCCACCGAATTGAGGGCGATGCAGCACGCGTACCCCTCGGATTTCGCACGTCCCACTCCCTCCTACGGGCCGTCAAAGCGGAAACAAGGTTCCCCCTCCGAGATCGGCAGTTACACCGACGAATGGGGCTGCGAATGGTCTGTCGCGGAAATGGGAGTATGCGGCGAGGTCAAGAATTCGCCTCTGGCGGACTGGGCCGCCCTCGGACACTTCGAACCTCCATGGGAGATCCTCGACCAGAGCGATTTCTCCAGCGTAAACGCCTTCTGCCGCTCCTCGGACCGGTTTCTTCGCGTCGGCACCGAGGTCCGACCCTTCGAGCGGATGCAGTTCCTGCGCGGGACGGAGAATCTGCTTATCGACATCATTACACAGCCACCGGAACTCGTCGAACTTCGGGACAGATTGCACGCTTTCTTTCTACGCGAATTGGAGCTGTGGGGCAAGACGGAGGTCGACGGTGTCCAGTTCATGGATGACTGGGGATCCCAGACCGGTCTGCTCATCGACCCGGCACTGTGGCGGAGTTTCTTCAAACCAATGTACCGCGAGTATTGCGAGGTGATTCACTCGTCAGGAAAACGAGTGTTCTTCCACTCTGACGGCCACATCCGGGAGATCATCCCCGACCTCATCGAGATCGGCGTGGACGCGCTGAACTGCCAGCTCTTCTGCATGGACATCGAAGAAATCGGCGCACAGTTTCGGGGGAAGATCACGTTCTGGGGCGAGATCTGCCGCCAGCACATCCTCCCCTTCGGCACGGTGGACGACGTACGCGCTGCCGTCCGCCGCGTACGCGCGGCACTCGACAAGGGTACCGGCGGCGTAATCGCCCAATGCGAATGGGGCAACCGCGACCCCCGGGAGAATATCGAAGCGGTCTTCGAAACCTGGCTCGAGTGACGTATGCAAGCGAACAATGCTTCGGCAGTCTTTGGAAGGGACAAGCACGAAATCCGAAACAAATCCAAAATTCGAAAAGGGGAAAACGGTCCAACCCATGTTTATCGCTGGTCTCTATGAATTGGAGTCAAAACACCAAGCGTGATCATCAGGTGGGACGCTTCTTCGTTTTGAATTTCGGATTTTCAACACGCCCTTCACTACGTACTTAAGTCAACCTCCGGGCCGAGCACCGGAACCAACGACAACCCAAAAATAGAAAACCCCGGCGTCTCTCCCCCGAAAGTCGCCGGGATTTTCTTCCCCCCAGAGGAATCTTGTTCCCCTTAGCTTGGTGAGGGATGTCTCCCCTCATCCAAAGACTGGTGTCGATATATCCAAAACGGGAGGAACGGCCAGCACAAGACTCCCAATCATCGGTCTTAGCTGCAAGGCTGTCCTGGTGACAAAGGTGGGATGTGAAGGCTTGGGTTGGTCGAAAAGGTCTGTCAGATCTGTCAGGTAGGTGTTGTTCATCGCTCTGACTCGCTTTTCTCGCCCTGGGCCGTACATTCCTCCCGTTCATGGCTGTGGTTGTCCGGTAACAATGTGTGTACCAGATGGAGCAGGTTCTCTCCGTCGACCGGCTTGGCTACGTAGCGATAACTCTCGCTGTCTTCCGGTCCCCTTCCTGCAAAGACAATCCCCGCGCCGGACATTGCTATCACTGGCAGATTCGGGAACTCGTCATGCAGGATGGACATGGTCTCCGTGCCTTCCTGCTCCGGCATCATGATGTCGGTGATGACCAGGTCTGGACGTTCATGGCGGCAAATATCCAAGCCGTCTCGGCCATTCTCTGCGTCCCAGACTTCGTGACCATCTTGCTCCAGAATCAAACGAAACGTTAAACGGAGGACCGGTTCGTCGTCGATTACTACGATTCGCGACATCGTCCGCCTCCCTGTTCCGGTTGAGTCCCCCCGTGGAGCCTCTGGTCTAATTCCCCCGTATGAGCCGGGCACTAGTACCAAATCCCCTCCCGAGGACCGTTCTTGGAGTAACCGTCAGGACCATCCAGACCCTGCTGGTCATCACGGCTCTGTATAGAGCACGTTTCGTGCCAGTTTTCTCGAAACGTCGTCAGGAACACACAAACCCTTTATTTACAATGCAAAGAGTGGCGGAAAATGCAAAGTCGTATCCCAAATACGCTGTACTTGCCTGCTCGTGAGGACACCTGTGCCCATGACAAACCTGTACTGATTGCGGATTTCGGACTGCGGATTGCGGATTGACGGCACGGGAATCCGCCACGCTCGCCCTCTCTCGACCAATCTTCCAATCTTCCAATCCCCAATCTTCCAAACCCCCATACCCCATACCCCACACCCCTTGACATACCTTGAGGTTCATGGTAGTTTATACCTTGAACTCCAAAGTAGAGGGCTTGCCCATGAAACTCGACAAGGAACTCGTTGGCGCCAGCACAAGCCTGCTGGTGCTCTCCGTATTGGCCAAGGAAGCCACCTACGGATACCGCCTCATCAAGGCCATCAACCGCGAAGCCGACGGCCTCTTCGAATGGCAGGAAGGCACCGTCTACCCCATCTTGCACAAGCTGGAAAAACACGGACTCGTCCGCGCCCAATGGCAAACGGCGGACACGGGCCGGCGGCGCAAGTACTACTACATCACCGCCGGCGGCCGCGAAGCCCTCGGCCAGGGTGTCGAACAATGGCAACGCTGGCACGGCATGGTCATGAAACTCGGGGAAGCGCACAATGGATAAGCCACTGAACTCAGATACCATCGCGGCATTGCGAGAACTGGCACGCGAGGTTGGCGATTTGCGCGGTCTCGATGAAGACGCACTGGAAGAGCTGTACGGCCACCTCGAAGACAAGACGCTCGGCTACCTCTCGGGCGAAGAAGGGCTGTCCGAAGCAGACGCGGTGCTGTTGACACGGGAACATTTCGGCATGTCCGGTACGATGGCCAGTATGGAGGTACCGGTTCGATCCGGCGCTTTTGCGCGGCGACTGGCAGCGATTGCAGTGTACGACCTGGTCCTCGGCATGGTGCTAATTTCCGCGACCATCGCGGTCTCTCTTACAGTATTCCCGTACCTCGACGCGACTCCCCCCGGAGTTCGCACTGTAATCGACTGGGCGTCGATCTGGCGTCTTCTGCTTCCGAGCGCGATTCTGATCTTGCCGCTTGTCGCGTGGGGCGTCATTCGGCTATGTAAACGAAAACAATCGGCCAGACGCCAAGTCTGGTACTTGCGATGGAATCCATATTTGATCGCAGCAGTACTCGTTGTCTTGCTCACAGTCCGAAAAATCCAGCATGCGGATCCCTTGGGTTCCATGCGAGTAGTCCTCGATTCGCACAAGCTCCCCGCCGGGTTCTTCATTATCGGCCTGGCGATGTCGCTGGTGCCGGTCATCTGGGCCTGCGTGTGGATGCATTGGGTCGCGCGCACCAATCGCAGCACCAGCAGTCTGATCGCTGGCGCGGTGATATGGTTTCTAATACGGATGGTGTCCGGCCGGTTCCCTGACTTATTGCTTAACCTCCCCCTTATCGTGACCGTGACCATTATTTTTGTGCTAGCCAACCGGCTCCCGACGCGAAATCGCGGGTTCGAGCGAGGTGTACCATGGATAAGCGATTAAGTTCCGAATCTGAAGCCGCACTACATATATTGGCCCGCGAGATTGGCCGGAGACGACGGCTGGACAACGAGGCCGTAGAAGAGCTGTACGGCCATCTCGAGGACAAGACCCTCGGCTACTTGTCGGGAGAGGAAAACCTCTCCGAAGCCGACGCCGTGTTACTCACGCGAGAGCACTTCGGGGACCCAGGGGAGTTTCCGGAACCCAAAGCCAAACCTGCGCGATTCCAAAGCCCGGTCAGTCTCCCGAGGCGGCTTGCGGCCCTGGCTGTACTGACGTTGGCTGTGGGCATCGCACTTTCGGCGGTAAAGCTTCTCATCGCCCTTGGCCTGCAAGCATCGGTATCCGTCGCCTTATTTGACGGACGCAATCTCCCAACGATCTCGGTTCGGCTCGCCTTGTATGCGGCCGTGATCTTCCTTTTATTGCGCATGTGGCTGGCCCGCGAACGACGCGGTGCGCGCCTGTGGTACCAGGACTGCCAACCATCGTGGTTTGCGTGGATGATTCCCGCGATGATCGCGCTTCGCTGGTGCATTCCGGATGTTCACGTCGATTCTGC
Organism: Candidatus Hydrogenedentota bacterium; assembly: GCA_045863335.1. Classification (GTDB taxonomy): domain Bacteria; phylum Hydrogenedentota; class Hydrogenedentia; order Hydrogenedentales; family SLHB01; genus JAHDWY01. The sequence continues at coordinate 38,504 of BTVY01000047.1, forward strand.
TGCGTTCGCTGCATATCAAGAGGCATTCCTGTACTCCGCCCTCCATATGCCGCGATCGCTGTACATGACCTTTCTTGGATTGCTCGTCGTAATGGCGGTGCTTCCATCCGTGCTTTGGGTGTGGTGGGCCGACCGAAACATGTACTGTGTCAAGACGGTCGCAACGGCTGTGCTGGCGTGGGTTGGACTCAGCGCGGTCACGGCTGCAATCACGTTTGTGCCGTCGATGATGTGTGGTTACCCGATCTACTTGATCGGCGATACGGAGAGCGCATTTACATTTTTGACGTCTGCCACGAGCGGCGCGGCCCTCGACGACGCGCTGAAAGATACCTCCCAAGGTGGTTTCGCGGCGACGGCGCTGGCCTTGCGCGCCGAGGGATACAAGCTCATCGCGGGCGGGTTCTATGCCTGTGTGGCGGCGCTGTTTTACCTGGTCGCCGGTGCGGGCAGTCGTATCTTGCGGCGTTACGGGGGGACCATGATCCACGTGCGGCCTGCGGCGCGTTGAAAGACGGGAGTCGCGCGAGCGTGACTGCTCGTTAAGAATAGCGTGGGCTTTTGGAGGCAGGATGCCTCGCTGACGCCACGGACTTCGATTCGGAGCGCCGGGCCCACGGGCTGGGAAGCCCGTGCCACCTCGCACGATCCATTTTCGGGCTTTGGCAAGTTGAGAATAGTGTGGACTTTCGGAGGCAGGATGCCTCTCTGAAGTCACGGACTTCGATTCGGAGCGCCTGGCTCACGGGCTGGGAAGCCCGTGCCACCTCGGGGACTTGCGCAGTGGATCTGACGGATCGGTCTAATCGATTCCGTTTCACCTGTGGACCGCGGCATCGGCCCAGACCTACACAAACAGCGTCGCCTCCGCCATCAACCCGGGACCAAACCCAAGCGCCACGCAGGGTCTCGGCGCATTCTGATCCCTCAAGCGCTTGAGGATAAACAGGATCGTCGGCGACGACATATTGCCATGTTCCTTGAGCACCTCACGGGAGACGGCGACGGCGTCTCGGTCGAGACCGAGAGCCTTGGTAGTGGAACTGAGTATGCGGGGCCCGCCGGGGTGAACAGCCCATGACTTTATGTCATCTATCGAATATCCAGAGTCGCCTAACCATGACTTCATCCACGGTTTCAGGTGCGTCCCAATCAACTCCGGGACCCGGCTGGACAGAGACATAATGAACCCATTGTTCCCGATACGCCAGGTCATCGCATCCTCAGAGTCCGGGATCAGGCAGGAGCCGGTCGCCGCGACCTGCCACGGGCCAGGCCCATCCACGTTGGCCGCGGCTCCGACGATGGCGGCGGCACCGTCAGCAAACAGGGCATTGGCGACCAGTTGGTCCGGGTTCCAGCCGTAATGGTAATGAAGGCTGCACAACTCGACGGCGCACAGCAGAATCCGTGCGTTCGGGTTGCTTTCCGCGAAACCCCGCGCGGCGCGGATGCCGTTAAGTGCGCCATGACACCCCATAAACCCCACGTGGACCCGTTCCGCAGTCGGACGAAGTCCAAGCTGCTTGATGAGGCCGATGTCTACGCCTGGTGCCGCGAATCCACTGCACGACACGGTGACAAGATGCGTGATTGCCCCCGGCAGCACCTCGGACACCTCGAGCGCTTCCCGGCACGCCTGGACCGCAAGCGGCAGCGCCTCGTCCTCGTATTTGGCCATGCGCTCGCGAATGGACGGCCCCATCTTGGCGGAACCGTTTGGTGCGGGGAAAAACGTCTGGCGGTCAGGAGCGCCTTCGGGCCCGGACAACACGCAACTGTTTCGGGATTGCACGCCGGTCATGCGATACAAGAGCTTGATCTGCCGCTGCTGCTCTTCCGTTTCGCAGAACGCTCCTTGCGCGTACGCAACGGCCTCTTCGTACGAGATGGCATAAGGGGGGACAGCGGTGCCTTGTCCGAGGATGGAGAATTTCATGGTTCCGGTACTCCCTCAGGTACACGCACGGGGGCGTTGACGTGTCGAACAAAAGGGCCAGCCAAGACTGGCGCCCACGATAACAGATTCAACGAATGACGCACCAAGGCGGGCCGGCGCAGTCCCGCCGCGACGACGCGACAGACGAACTGGCGGCGCTGGACAATCCGGCGGTGCTCACGTTTCCACGCGCTTTCTACCGTCGCATCGAACCGGGCAACAGCCTCAGGAACCAGTTTCGCCGCGGCAAGGGCGGAGGAGAATGCCCACGCCATTCCCTCACCGGTAAATGGCTCGACGTAGCCTGCGGCATCCCCGAGAACGAGCGCCCGATGCGCGGACAGCCGGGTCGCCGTACGGGTCAGTGCCGGTGTGCCACGCCAAGTTAGCTGTTCCAGATTCACGATGCCGGGTAAGCCGGCCGAATCCAAGATGCGTGAAGCCGCCCGAGCCAAACCGCCTTCGCGTCGCACGTAATCTGCGTCAAAGGCCGCCGCAATGTCCAGCCGGCCGTCTTCCAGGCGGACCAGCCCCACGTATCCGCCGTCGCCGCAAGCCATGTAAATAATCCCGGGGCGGTATGCTTCCGGCGCATGAGATGCGATTGTTCCCGCGCCGATCCGAGAGCCGGCTCGTACGGACGGCTCGATCTCGCCGTCCCTGCGGAGTAGCCCGCCGCCAAGTCCATCCGCCGCGAGGACGAGACGCGCGGAGACTTCTCTCGTCGTTTCGTCCTGCCTGAGCCTCAGCGTGCGCGCCTGCGCGCTCACGTCGCCCGCACTCGCGCGCGTACGCGGCAGAAATTGGCACCCTGCCTCGATGGCCGATTGGACCAGGGCCGCGTCAAGTGTCTCGCGCGAAAGGGAGGCGTAGCCGGGCAGCGGGATCGTCGCGACGCGGTTTCCGGCCGCAAGGCGCAACGAGTCAATGGGCACCGCATTGCACTCGCTCAGTAAACGCGATAAGCCCGCAGCGCGGAGCGTATCCTGCGCCCGGACGTTCAGGCAACACCCGCACACCTTCCATCGCGGAAACCCTGCCTTGTCTACGACCAACACTTTGAATCCGTGCCGGGCAACTTCCCGCGCGGCCAACGCCCCCGCACAGCCCGCGCCCACGACGACAACGTCCCAAGACGCCCTTGCCGCGCCGGCGAAATCGATGGTCTGTGGAACGGGACTCACGGGCGGCTCCAGGTGAACAAGAACCGAAAGGGCCACTGCCAGGAGATGGAGTATCCCTGAAGGCCGGACTCGGCAGCCAGGCGGCTAAACTCTTCCATTGTGAAGGACGCGGCCACGGACGAGGGACCGTCGTTGTGGACCACATCGGAGCGGGTGATCACCCGGCACACGGCGTGGGCAAGCAGGAACCCGGCACGACCCCGGATCAAATCGCTCACCAACACCATGCGCGCGCGCCGGGCCGCGGATTGGAGCACACGGATCACGTCTTCATTGCGGAGGTGATGGAGGAAGAGCGAACTCGTGACGATTTCGAACCCATCCGGAATACCGTCCTTGACCACATCATGCACGAAGAACTTCGCTTCGACGCCGCGTGCCGTTGCTTGCCCATTCGCATAGTCAACCGAGATCGGACTGATGTCGCATCCGTAAACTTCCAGGGGCAGTCCCGCGCGTGCCGCCCATTGTTTCAACTGGATCGGCGTGTCTCCCGCGCCGGAGGCGAGATCCAGCAGGCGGACCGGCCGCGATGCATCGCGGGCGAAACCAGTTTGAATGGGTTTGCGGAAGGCGTAAGAGGTCAGGCTAAGGAGATTAATGCGTTCGAGCCCACGCAGTGCGCCCACATGGCGTTCCACGTGAAGACCGGGCTGGTCCAGAATCTCGGGTTCCAATCGGCGGAAACTAACATCGACGAAACCAGCCATAACAACCTCGTAGTACTGCCACCGGACACATCGGGGAACGAAGCGCGTGCCGGTATGAAAGGCCTGTCAATACCGTGGCAGCGACGAATCCACGTGGACTGCGTAGAGGTCGATACCGCCGGATAGATTCGTCACGCGCGGAAATCCGCGGCTCATCAGAAAGTGTTGTGCCTGGGCCGAACGGACGCCATGGTGGCACATCACAACAATCTCTCGATCCCGGCATGGTTCGAGTTCGGCTAAACGCGATTCCAGTTCATGTAAGGGTATATGGATGCAGTCAGCCAGTCTTGCAACGTCAAGCTCATTATGCGTACGGACATCCAGGAGCACGAAGGAACTGTTGGCGTCCATACGCTCCTTCAATTCCCGCGGCGTACACGACGCAGCGCCTCGCAACATGGGCACGTGTTCCTTCTATTCAGCCGGGACCGCCTTTAATGTCACGGCCCGCTCGATCGCTGGAGAAGCGAATCTAAAGCAACCTACTGGCGTTGATAGAGTTCAGCACCGCTGGAACGAAACGTTTCCGACATGGCGTCCATTCCCGACTCAACGGCTTGCTCTGCTGAGAGACCTAGCTTGGCCGCGTAATCGCGAATCTGTTGCGTGATCTCCATGGAACAGAACTTGGGACCGCACATAGAGCAGAAGTGGGCCAGCTTCGCGCCTTCGGCGGGCAGGGTTTCGTCGTGAAAACTCTTTGCCTTATCAGGATCCAGGGACAGGGCAAACTGATCCTGCCACCGGAACTCGAACCTGGCTTTGCTCAATGCGTTGTCGCGCACCTGCGCACCCGGATGGCCCTTGGCCAGGTCGGCCGCGTGGGCGGCAATCTTGTAGGTGATGACACCTTCGCGCACGTCGTTCTTGTTCGGCAGGCCGAGGTGCTCTTTCGGGGTCACATAGCAGAGCAACGCCGTGCCGTACCAGCCGATCATGGCAGCGCCGATGCCGGACGTAATGTGATCGTATCCTGGGGCGACATCCGTCGTCAGCGGTCCGAGCGTGTAGAAGGGCGCTTCGCCGCACCATTCCAGTTGCTTTTCCATGTTTTCCTGGATCATGTGCATAGGCACATGGCCCGGACCTTCGTTCATGACCTGAACGTCGAACTCCCAAGCCCGTTTCGTCAATTCGCCTTGCGTCTTCAGTTCGGCAAACTGCGCCTCGTCGTTCGCGTCAGCGAGGCAGCCGGGGCGCAGTCCGTCGCCGATGGAGAACGACACGTCGTACGCGGCCATGATTTCGCAGATCTCGTCCCAGTGGGTGTATAGGAAGCTCTCCTTGTGATGGGCGAGGCACCACTTCGCCATGATCGAACCGCCGCGGCTGACGATGCCGGTCACGCGGTTCTCGGTGAGGTGAATGAATCGCAGCAGCACGCCGGCGTGAATGGTGAAATAATCGACGCCCTGCTCCGCCTGCTCGATGAGCGTGTCGCGGAAAAGGCCCCAAGTCAGATCCTCGGGCTTCCCCCCCACTTTCTCCAGCGCCTGGTAGATGGGTACGGTACCGATCGGAACGGGCGAATTGCGGAGAATCCACTCGCGGGTCTCGTGGATGTTTGCGCCAGTGGATAGATCCATCACCGTGTCCGCGCCCCAGCGCGTGGCCCACACCATCTTCTCGACTTCTTCTTCGATGGAACTGGTGACGGCGGAATTCCCGATATTGGCATTGATCTTCACCAGGAAGTTCCGGCCCACGATCATGGGTTCGAGCTCGGAATGATTAATATTTGCGGGAATGATCGCGCGTCCACGCGCCACCTCGTCACGCACAAACTCCGGCGTAATCGATTTCTGCAGGTTCGCGCCCCAGGAATGGCCGGGATGCTGGCGCTTCAACTCTTCCAACGTCTCTTCGAGGCGCATGTTCTCGCGAATCGCGATGTACTCCATCTCCGGCGTAATCTCGCCGCGCCGGGCGTAGTGCATCTGCGTAACGCGATGCCCCGCCTTCGCTCGGAGCGGCTTCCGCGTGCGAACGAAGCGTACCGGCTCCAGGGACGGATCGCGATCGCGCCGGCGGCCAAAGTCAGAGGTCACATCGTCAAGTTCTTCGACATCGCCCCGTCCGAGAATCCAGTTCAGCCGGAGCGGGTGTAGTCCCTTGCGCACGTCAATACCCACGTCGGGATCGGTATAGGGACCGGAGGTATCGTAGACGGTGATCGTGGGGTTTGGAATTCCGCCACTCTCTTCCCCGCGCGCCCGTGTCGGCGTCTGCGTGATCTCGCGCATAGGCACGCGGATGGACGGGTCGCTCCCTTCTACATACACCTTGCGCGAATTGGGAAAGGGTTCGCGCGTGATTGCATCGGACGGTTCGTCCTTGAACACGGTTAACTTGCTGGACGGAACGGCCATCGAATCTATCCTCCTTGAGACCGGCATCGGAAACACTCCAACGCCGGCATCACCACTGCCTCGCAACAAACGGGAATTGCCCGGTACGCCCCGGAAAGCGTTCTCGTTGAAAACCTGTGCGTAATACGCATCCGCCGCACCCCTTCCTTACTAAGGAAAACCCTGATCGAACAGGATTTATTGCGGGTTCCACGCGCGGAGGAGTGAGCCGGATGATGCTGCTCCCGGCACCTTATAGACCGCGACGCGGACACGTGCACCTTTGCGCAGCTTGCACTTACTAGGCTACCACCGCGACGGCTGGAAATCAAAGCCAGCGGAGTCGCGAAACCACAATGACCGACCCCGCGGAGAACTGACACCAAACTTGAACGCTTTGGTGCCGGCAGGCGTCCTATAATAGAATCAACCGAGCACAGCGCTCCCAACCAAAAAGGGGGACCCACATTATGAAGACTGGACTAGGCATCTTGGGTTGGATCGTGGCGGCCCTGGGAATTGCGGCCGCAGTAACCCTGTACTCCGCAAACCAATCCCTCAAGGCGCAGTTGGGGCAGGCAACTACAAATCTCGCCGCGCCCGATATCGCGTCGAGCGAAGGTGCTACCGGCGCGGATGCGCCAGAGGCCTCCGGCGCCGTCGCCAGTGACGACCCGGATACCGTAGACTTGGCAGAGGCGACTCCATCTGAAGACGGCGAGGATGAGGCGCCCGGCGATTCAACAGATGCACAACCCGATCCCGAGGAAACCGCTGAAAACGCCACCTCAGGTCAAGGCGATTCCATGCGCCGCGCCGCGCGCGCGCAGATGGGTGTCATGGTCGGCATGACGTACAACCCCCTGCTCGACCGCCTGGCCCTCCCTGTGGAAACCCGGGAATCGGTAAACGACATCCTCATCGACGCCTTCCAGGAATCGCAACAGGCAAACGTGCAGGACATGATGTCCGGCTCGACCACCGCGAAAGAAGCGAAGGCCAAGCAGGACGCCATCGACGCGAAAGTACGCAAGCAGCTCACGGACGTGCTGAACGAGGAACAAATCGCCGAATGGGATACCTACCAGGATTTCGCGGACGAGGTCCTCTACGAGTCCCTACTGGATGGGCAGCTCGCGATGCTGGCTCCCAACCTCTCTGACGAGGCTCGGGAAACGGCGAAGATTGTGCTCGCCGAAGAACTCGCCGCGGAACTCGACCGGTTCTACGAAACCGATACGGTCTACACCTTGGACAGCTTCAACCAAGCCCAATTGGCTGGACTCAACAACGGCATGGCGAAAATGCCCGAAACCATCGACGACGAGCAATACACCCATCTCACCGGCTTCATCAATCAGGTCGAGGTTGCGTTTCAGCAAATGGCCGGCCAGTCCAATCAATAGCGAGCACAGATTTCACTATCCGCTTCCTCTACCCGGATGAGGCTTCCGCTGGGCTTCCTTTGAACCGCCGGCATCACTTGCGGACGCCAACTCCGTCCACGCCAGAAACTCGTCCGTAGATAAGACGTAGTCGTACCCGGTGTCTCGGATCTCCTGCTCGCGCGTGGATTCACGGGCACTGTTCGTTGCGTCGCGAACGCACATGGTCGTGTACCCGAGGCGCTGGGCGGACGCGGCGGTCTTACCCAGGCACGCCCCTGTGTGACCACCGACAAACACGATGTTCTTCGCGCCAAGGTTACGCAGCACGAAATCGAGACTGCTCGAGGCGAACGCGTCCTGCCCGGTCTTCGGCAGCACATACTCGCCCTCGCGAATGCCCAAGGCCTTGGCGGGTTGCGAACCGGGCTGATCGATATGGCCGCTCCACTTGCCGTAGTCCGTGCCGTGTTCCTTGAGCATCGAATTGCGAATGTCGGGATCCAGATCCATGCCGTCCTCGAATCGATAGCCCCAGTGCACGAATATCATGGGAAGGCGGGCCGCCCTGCAAGCGTCGGCCACCTTGACGGCGTTGGGCAACGCCACGTTCCAGGCATGGTCGTTGGCGGCATTGACGTCCTCCGCCGTGAACCCCATTTCCCGCCATAAGGAAGGTATCTGGTCGATGGCGAGCGGGGCTGGTTTGGTTCCTTCCTGGATGTCGATCGAGATAAACACACAGTGCTGGAAGAATGACGCGTCCGGCGCATCCGACTGTGTCTCCGATTCCGCTGCCGCACAAATTGCGGCGCAGCACAACGCGAGAAATGTATGCATGCCTATCGTGTCACTCCAGCCCCAGCTCACCCTGAATCGCGGCAAGCTCTTCGCGCAATCGATCCAACGTAAGGGACTCGCCGAAAGGTTTCCGCGCGCTCTCGGCATAAAGCTGCGCCATACGTTCGGCACATGCCGAATCGATCTCCCCGTATTCGATGAGTCCCGTCACAACGTCGAGCTTCTCAAGCAACGGGAAGCTCTGTCGATTCATGGTTTGTCCGTCCGCCAGCTTCGGCAATCCATCGAGATCCCCCTCGAACCGTCGCAGGAGACGATCAAGTTTGGCGGCGTTCAGGATTTCCGGAGACGGTGGAGAGCTTCGATACGCTGCAATAAACGAATCCGGCGAGGTCCGCCATTTGTACCGCGAGTGCGGCGAAAACGGCTTGGGCGGTCCTTCATCGAGAATGACGAGATTCCACTGTTTATCTTGCGCGAACGGGCGTTCCACATCGGGAGGAGAAGGCGGTTCCTTCTCTTCCTTCAGAAAGTGTTCCAGCAAAATCTCGTGCATGCCTTCAGCCAGGGGAATACGATGAATCGAAACTTCGTCCTCCGGCAGAAGATTCACGAAACGATGCCGCGCCTTATCCGGCAAGGTCAGCGCATCAAAGTCCCTCTGATAGTTCTCGGGAAACAGGGAAGTATCGAGTTCCGTACCCGGGGCGGCCATCATCTGCTCTATCGGAACGAGCATGTCGCCTGTCGCGCACAGGATTTGCGTCGGGCAGGTAATACGGTCCAGGTACGCGATGGGGCTGATGAGAAAGTAGGCGTCTGACGAGAAGTCATTTCCAAACACGCCGGCCGATTGGTCGGCAAGACCCGTGATCGAGCACAGGATGGGCAACGGGCTGCGCTTGAGGTCGGACAGGGCCTTGAAGTCAGCCAGTGGATAGCCCGACGCGGGTTTGTTCACATCGAGGTAGTTCAAATTATACGCCCAGTTGCAGACCGGCGACTCGGCAGTCGCCGAGACCACGGGGAAAAAGTCCGCGCTCATCGCAAGCGCCATGTACCCGCCCGCGCTGCCGCCATCGATGTGGAGATGAACGGGATCGATGAACGGTAGACGCCGCACCCATTGGAGCAATGCCCGGGAAAGGTTATTGCTGTCGCCGGTACAGAGTTCGAGCGGATATCCGCCCTGCTGCGGGTCGCCGTAATGGGGCGTTACAACCACGTATCCCTGCTCGCACCAGTGCCGCGCGCCATCCATAGATTTTTCGTAGTGTACGTGACAAAACGGCGGGATTGGCTCACCGGACTCCAAGGCCGTGACCTTGACGTATAGACGCCCCTGACCATGCTTTGTTGCACCGCGTATATCGCGATAAGGAACCTCGACGGTCACGTACCCGTAGTCCGGATCCTTTTCGTCCATGCCGTATTCGACAATGCGAACCGCACCGTCGAATCCGGATTCACTGCGGATGTGCTCCTCGAGTAGTGCCGTGTCCGCGCGGGCTGCGGTCGCAGCAATTGCAAGACATGCCAAGAACGATACAAATTGAAATACTGCCCTTCGTATCATGGAATTCATCGTCCCCCCCTGTCGCTCGCTATCCCGTGACCGTGGCAAACCCTTTCAAGGGCGTCCACTTCAGGTCGTCGTCCGTGATGGTCAGGTCGGCGAGAATCTGTTCGCAGGTCCGTTCGTCGCGGTTCGGATACCCCAGGCTCGCGATCTCATGCGCGTCCGTGCCGAGCGTGAACTTGGTTCCGTGCAGCCGCGCTTCCTGAATCAGATCCCGAAACCATTCCAGCGCGTTGTCCGCGTGCCGCGGGTTGATCTCAAAAGCCATGTTCGCGGATGCGGCGGCCTTGAGCACCTCGACTAAGCGGTCCTCATCGTAGGCCTTGAGCACGGCCTGCAGCTCATCCGGACTCAACTTCTTGTTCAGCTTCGCGTGGTAGAAAGGATGCCCGATCGTGTCAGCGTACCCTAACGATGCCGCGCCCATGAGCATGTCGAGATAGTGATCCGCGTAGGCTTCAGGCGTGCCCGGTTCGGGATTCTCCACGTGTCTGAGGTGGTAGTGATTGCAGGATACCAGCACGTAGTCGAGTTGTGCCGCGATTTCGTCGCCCACCGCGCAGGTCTTCGGATCGATCATAGTCGACTCAGTGCCGATCAAAACCGTCATGCCCGTCTCGACCGATTCCGCCTCTGCGCGATTGGCTTTGAATTTCTCCGTGAATTCGGTCCGTTCGTCGATTCGATCGATATGCTCGGAAATCCCCATGAGGGTGAGCCCGTACGCGTCGTTAGTCGCGATCATGTCTTTGACGATAGCGTCGGGCTTCCCGCCGGCGCGCCACGTGTGCATGTGCCAATCCTGACGGATTCGATAGGGTTGCGTCACCGCGCCGCGTGCGACGAGAGCCGCGGAAACTGCGGTAGTGATAACGAGGAATTCGCGTCGGGAAACGGATTGACCCTCAGAGTACATCGTTTTCTCCATCGTTGCCGTTACAGGCTAATTCCCGGGAAGCACGATACGTGAATCGTGACGGTTTTGCCAAACGGCCGGTGATTGGTGCTGAACTGCATGCCGACTGACAGCACGTTGTCCTCGCGAAGACTCTGTCTCGGGCGACAACATGATCAACTGGCCGTTCGTGTTCCCTCGTGCGGTCGCCCGCAAGCCAGTCGACCGCCGTTTGACCTAGACCGCGGGTTCACTTCGCGGCCTTCGCGATTCCACGCATGCGAAGCCAGACCGCACAATCGGCGGTGCATAGAACACTTGTGCGTCGTCTCCAAAGCGAACCGTTTTTCAAAGAGAGAGACCGGCCCCGAGAAGACCGGTCTCTTAGCATTGATTCGCGGTGCACTGGCTATCGTACGGTGTCTATTGCACGCCGGAAACCACACCCATCCATTGGTCAAGCTTATCGCCATACGTGCCGGCAGGTCCGTTGGCCACTGGAAACTCGGTGCCGTACCGGATGAACGTAACGTGACCGTCCATGTACAACACGTTCGAACCGCCCGGGACATGATTGTAGCCTGCGACGATGTTCATTCCGAAGAAGGAATTATTTCCGGACCACGTATCCCACATGAATGGTATCTCGCTCTGCGCTTTCGCGCTGCCAGCGGGATTGTTGATATCAGTCACCACAAAGCGCTCCACTCCTTCGCGCAACGCCAAGTACGAATCGGGCAGTGCCGAGCCGTCATCATCAACGTAAGCCGACGTCAACGGCAACCCCAACCCAGCGTGGTCAACGTCACCCTCAACTACCGGCTGCGGCACGCCCCCAACCTGCGTGTACCAGACCGTGTCGGGACATCCGAAAGGCTCGACTGTCGCCGATGAAAGTGAAACCTGGGCCGCGAGCTTCGCGAAGAAGATACTGCCCATCACATCGAGGAGTTGCCCCGAGGTTTCCGTCAAGTACGGTACGTAAGTGTAGGACGGGAGCGTGGAGACCATGGCGCGAAAGCACAGTGCGGCGTCTTGGTCTGAATAGGCTAGTCCCGCGGCCTGCGCAATCCGGTCGGAATAATCGGACGCATCAGTCAACAACATCAGCGAATCAGATGGACAAAGGGCGATCGCCGCGTCGGTTAGATACTCCGGATACAGCGCCGGGCCGTCGGGACCCATGATGGCGACGGTGCTCAAGGACGACCACGAGATATCCGGGAAACGCTCCCCGTTGCTCTCATTGGTGTACATTTTGAACACGATTCCCCATTGCTTCAAGTTGTTCTGGCACGAGGCGCGGCGGGCGGCTTCGCGCGCGCGAGCCAATGCCGGCAACAGGATTGCCGCCAAGATTCCGATGATAGCGATGACGACGAGCAGTTCGATCAGCGTAAACCCTTTTTGATGGCGTTGCACTACCATTTTTTTGCCCTCCATGCGCAAGTTGTACCCCAATACACAAAAAGTACGCAGCACGCTGTCGCCCTCCACGTCCTTAAAGCCGGTGGCAGGGGCAACACCGCAATACTTCGCGAAATCTGACCGATGCAGCCGGGCGCACGCTCGACATTTCCAGGCAACACCTCCCGGAAAGGGCCGATGCATAACGCCGGTATTCAGAAACTCTTTCGAGCGGTGCTACGCCGATTCGGCCTCCACCGTCACGACGCCTTTGGGTTCTTCCACGAGCGGTCCGGATGGGATCGCGATGCGTTGCGCTTGCGCTTCGGGCGACGCCATGCGCGCCCGCAACACCTTGGCACTCTCCGTTCCCAGGGTTATGGCCCGCTGAGCGACCGTCGTCGCCAGAGGAACGGGAGGAAACTCGGCACAGGGATGCATGTCGTCAATGGCGGCAAAGGCGATGTCTTCCGGAGTCGAAAATCCGAGCGCAGCCGTCTCACGATGAACGCGAAACATGACCTTGTCGTGCATGCACACGAAGGCCGTGGGCTTGTCGCGCATGGCCATGACATCGCGAATCGCGTTGCGGCAGTTGTCGGTGAGGTCCGCAAAATCAATCGCAATCGGTTCAAAGGGTTCGACGGGACCCCCTCCGATTCGAGGTTTCGCCTGAGTCTCCTCCATGGCCCGCCGATAACCCCGATATCGGTCCAACGCGCTGGATACACCCGGACGGTATCCCGCGAAAGCAATCCGGCGATGGCCGTTCGCTATCAGTGCCTTGGTAAGGGTATACCCCATCTCCTCGTTCGCGGAGGTGACGCAGTCCACACCGGGATAGTCGACGTAGCGATCCACCAGAACAATGGGGAATCGCCGGCGCCGAAGGCTGTTGAGGAATGCGCGCAGGGTCGGCGTGTCGTGCTCCAACCAAGCGACCAGACCGCTGACACCGCTATCCACGATTGACCGAAGCGCTTGAACTTCAGATTGGTGATCGGAATGTAGGTGGTAGGCGATGGCGGGGACTTTATGGTGTCCCATGTACGCCATGAATCCCTCGACCACGCGGCGGGAGTACCGGCTCTCGAACTTGGGAAACGAGATTACCACGGGCCGGTTCGACCCCAAATCGGCGACGGGAATGTGGTTCGGCAACGGCGCCACGTAGGTCCCGCTACCACGGCGCCGAATCACGTAACCCTCGACCTCCAACTCCCGCAGCGCGAGTCGCGTGCGGTTTCGGCTCACGCCCAGTTCCCGGGCCAGTTGATATTCCGAAGGTACCCGAGCCCCGCTTGGCAACTCCCCATTCTCGATACGGCGCCGAATGAATACCTTGATGTCCTCGTAAACCGGGGCTCGTTGGGTCGGTTCAGCCACAAGACGTCTCCAAGCTAGGGCGTTAATTTATCCCAGATGCCTGAATTTGTCAATGCACCTATCGCACCTGTAAAAAGTTAGCTACCCAATTTATCGAATCACACTCCCAAGAATCGATCTGCTACGGCGGCTTGGTTACCGGGCGCTTGCCAGGATTTCTCACACCCACCAACGTACGTCACAAATCTTCGTAGGTTTGGAGCGAATTTATCGCGTAATGACTGGAGGACGGCACCCGGCCGTGCCGGGCGGCGGTGCGAGTCAATATGCGCAGCCTCGCAACAATCCGCCAAGCAACCTTCCCCTGACGACCGAGGGGCACAGGCGTCCCGCCTGCGCTCTTCCCGCGGGCCGGACGCCCGTGCTCCTTGACTGAACTGCCTAATCTTGCTTAGTTGTTCTCTCGTCGCCTCATCCGGTGAGGCCCGAGGCGGTCACTACGAGATCCAGGAACTCCCGACGCTCTTGTTCGTGGCGTTGGGTAACACAGCCCAATGCCCACGCATACACCGTGTCGTATCCGATGTCATCGTTGGGGGCGTTGCCGCGGAGGAGCATGGCGAAAGCGGCGACGGCCGTCGCAAAACGAAAGTCGGCGGAGGCGTGTTCGAATGCGCCGCGGGAATCGAACACCGGCGTCTCAAGCAACTGGCTGCGGGTCGCGCTCGGCGTCTTGTAACGCAGCTTCAGGTTAAGGAGTTCGCCCGATTGGGCCGCCGCGCTGGCTCGCGGCCGCGTCTGATAGCGAAGTGGATCGACCGTCCCCGCGGACTCGCGGTATCCGGCGGGTACCACTTCGTAGAGCGCGGTGACCGTGTGCCCGGCGCCGATTTCGCCGGCGTCTTTCGCGTCGTCGTTGAAGTCTTCCCGCGCAAGCATACGGTTCTCGTAACCGATGAGCCGATACGACTCCACTTCCGCTGGATTGAATTCGATCTGGATCTTGACGTCTTTCGCAATGGTCACGAGATTCGCGATCATCCTGGCGCCGAAGATGCGCTTCGCTTCGTCAAAACTGTCGATGTAGCCGTAGTTTCCGTTGCCTTTGTCGGCGAGTTGTTCGAGGGTGCCGTCTTTGATGTTTCCAAAACCGAACCCGAGCGTGGTCAGAAAGACGCCCTCTTTCGCGCGCTCCTCGATAAATCGGATCAGCTCGCCGCGATCGGTTATGCCCACATTAAAATCGCCGTCGGTGGCGATGATGACGCGGTTGACGGCGCCGTCGCGGAAGTTCGCGCGGGCGATGTCGTAGGCAAGATGGATGCCTTGGCCACCGTTCGTCGAACCGCCGGCTTCCAGCCGCTCGATAGCGTCCAGTATGACGCGCTTGTTTGCGCATGACGTGGAGGGCAGCACGGTCCCGGCTGCTCCCGCGTACACGCAGAGTGCGACGCGGTCGCGTTCGTCCAGCTGCTTGACCAGGTACTGCAACGAGCGCTTCACGAGCGGCAGTTTGTTGGACGGCTGCATGGACCCGGATACGTCGATGAGAAACACGAGGTTGCAGGGCGGCCGCTCGTCTTCCGGCGGCTCGTAGCCGCGCAGGCCAATGCGCACGAGCCGGTGCTTGGGCTGCCATGGCACAGACGCCACGTCCACGTTCACCGAGAACGGCGCGTCGGAATCCGGCACGGGATAGTCGTAGGTGAAATAGTTGATGAACTCCTCGATGCGAACGGAATCGCGCGGCGGGCACACGCCCATTTGCAGCATGCGCCGCACGTTCGTGTAAGAGGCCGTATCCACGTCGATGGAAAACGTCGAGACGGGTTGATCCGCGACAAGCCGGAAGGGGTTGTCATCGTAATGGTCGTACTGCTCCGTGTTGAAAGGGTCCCAGCCGCTTCCGATGGGCGCTACCGCATCGGGCATGACCGGCTGAGTGATGTGCATATAGACTCTGGACGCAGGCTGCGGCGGTTGGGGCGGCGCATTCACGATGATCGTGTTGTTCACAACAGGTTGTGAAGCACTCGCCCAGTTCCGGCGGGGCGCACTTTCGGATTGAGCCATCGCTGACCCAGCAGGATTGTTGATGTCGGTAATGAGAAACCGCTCGACGCCTTCACGAAGGCGAAATAGCGTGTACTGCGGCGCGTGGCCCTCGGCTTTGTCAATCAGGGTCTGCCGCAGCGTCGCGGCGTCGCCTTGTGGTTGCAGAGGTAAGTTGCTTGGAAGGTCTGAGTGCCGGTACACCAATGCGATCGCAGCAGCGACAATAGCGAGAGAAAGAAAAGCAAGGCGCGGTACGTGCCGAGTCCCTTTCTTCCGCGGATCCGGCGCGTCCGTGTGTTGATCGGTCGTATCCATGAGTTTCACTCCTTCACCTATTCGCCCTTACGGCGCGCATTCCGAGGGAAGTCCGGTCGGCAAGGGTCCGAACAGTTCCGCCGAGACCGAGGTCACAGGAAACGTGGGGTCGGGATTCTCGGGCTCGTAAGGCCGGAACTCGACATGGCCATCCATAAAGAGCACGTTTGCACCAAAAGGCCGATGCGCGATCTGCGACGTGTCGAGCGACAGCCGATCCCAGAGGACCACGCCCGAACCCGAGGGGCCGTTCAGCAGATCCAGCGCGTAGGGCAGTGGCGATTGCACGTCGACGTCGCGGTCGATCGCCCAGTCGCCGCGCATCAACGCATCGTGAAGCGTGACCGCATCGTAGTCGTCGCGAAGCGAGAACCCTGTGTACACGTAGTACCGTGACGAAACACAATCTGGACGTTGTTCACCGGATCGCCGCGATTCAAAACGATGTACCGCGGAGTCCGGGTGACTCGGGCAAACGAAGATGTCTAAGTCGGTGCAGTACTCGGGGTAGAACGCCTCCATGTCCGGCACCCAATTCCTTGGGACCGGACTCAGAGCGGGCCACCGTTCCCCCGGCGCTTCATGGGCAAACATCTTGAACGCCAGCCCCAACTGTTTCAGGTTGGTTTGGCAACTCGCGCGTTGCCGCGATTCTCCCGCCACCTTCACGGCGGGAAACACCAGGATTGCCAACAGACAGATCAACGCCGCGCCCAAAAGCAGCTCGGCTAAAGTGACGATACGGCCTCGTTGGGAGTCTGGCGTAAGTCGTTGTTCGCGAGGCGCTCCGTTCGGTAGTTCGGTTGTCTCGTCCATCTGATTTCCTCCCCGGGCGGCGCTTCGCCCGTTGTCGTCCATTACGCGCGACGACGAGGGAAGGTTCATTTCATCCGAATAAGGAGATGGATTGGATTGCAGCGCGAAGACGCGAGGACGCCAAAACGCTGGGCATCTGTGGCAGACATCCGGCCCAACTTTCCCATGGACAAAAAACTTGGACCTGCTCTATAGTGATACATCAGGTGTGGGGTCGCAAAACCGTGGAGGGATGCCGTCATGAAGAAGTACGCAGCGGAGTTCATCGGGACATTCTGGTTGGTTTTGGGCGGGTGCGGCAGCGCGGTGCTGGCCGCGGCCTTTCCGGATGTGGGGATCGGATTGCTCGGCGTCGCGTTGGCGTTTGGTCTGACCGTGCTGACCATGGCCTACGCGATTGGCCATATATCGGGCTGCCATCTCAATCCCGCGGTTTCGGTGGGGTTATGGGCCGGCGGCCGTTTTCCGGCCGGTCAACTGCTGCCGTACATCGTCGCGCAGGTCGTAGGCGCCATCGCGGCAGGGGGCGTGCTGTTCGTGATCGCGAGTGGCGCGCAAGGCTTTGCGCTCTCAGGGGGCTTCGCCTCGAACGGGTACGGTGCCCATTCGCCGGGCGGATACTCGCTGATCGCGGCACTGGTCTGCGAAGTCGTCATGACGATGATGTTCCTGTTCGTCATCATGGGGGCGACGGATAAGCGGGCGCCGCAGGGCATGGCGCCGCTCGCCATCGGGCTGTGCCTGACGCTCATCCACCTCATCAGCATTCCGGTCACCAATACGTCCGTGAATCCGGCGCGCAGCACGGGGGTCGCCGTCTTTGTAGGCGATTGGGCACTCGCGCAGCTGTGGCTCTTCTGGGTGGCGCCGATTATTGGCGGCGTCGTGGGAGCGGCAGTGTACCGGTTCGTCGCCAGCGACGAGGAGTGACGGCAGATGCGGGCGTTTGCCGATCCAACCGGACTATGAAAGCGCCTTGTAGTCTCATTGCTGACGGAGCCATGATGCGTCAGATCATGGGCTGGAAGCCCATGGCACCTCGAATCACGGGCTGGAAGCGCCGTGCCACCTCGTGCTTCGGGCTGGAAGCCCGTGGCATCTCGAAGAATGTTCCTACTCCAGGACGAAGACGATGCGATCGACGTAAACCGCGTCGACTTCGCCGGGGTTGTTGACGGGCGCGACCCAGACGTACATGCCGGGGGCCAGCGTGTGCACGCCGAGGTCGATGAGTTGATAGGCGTCCTTCGTCGATTCGATGGGGACGGTTTGTTGATTCACCGCGACGCGGGCCTCGGAATCGTAGATGCCGAGTTGCATGGCGCTGCCGGTGTCGGCCTTCGCGTCACAACGCACGGCGATGTACACGTGCTGCGGCACGCGCGCGGTCATGTCGTTGGAGATGGGAAACTGAACAGCCCATTGGGTGTGGTTCGTGGTCATGCGCGCGGCTTTCCCATCAGACGCAGCGGTATCGTCCACGAAGGATGACGATTCGCCGACTCCGTACAGGCGGAACTCGTTGTCCTGAACGTCGAGCCAACGGTCGGCGGGCAGATCCTTGCATACCTCCGGCACGGTCGCTTCGACACCGCTGAACCGCGTGCGCAACACGGCGGCCAATTGATCGAAGGGGCGCCCCTCCGCGTAGCTGCCGCAATTAAACGCTTCGCAGGTCTCGATGAACGCCTGTGTCGCCGCGGCCGGGTCGTCCGGACCGAGGAACGGATGATTCTGTAGCCGCGCCGATCGTTTGAGGGCCTCGTACCGGTTCAGCCACGCGTAGGTCAGCGGGAGCCGCGCCCGGCGTACGCGCGCTTCAAGCACGCTGTCGCCTTTCACCGCCGCTTCGGCTTCATCAAACAGAACCTCCGCCGCATTCAGATCATCAATGCGCAACCAGGCTGCGGTCGTATCCTGGAAGCAGCCGAAATGCACGTCGGCCCGCGTGACCGCGTCGCGCATGCGGTCCATGTAACAGCGCAGGGGCCATGCGGCGGGGCCGTAGTATCCGGCCAGAAACTCGTTGATGAGGGCCTCGGGATCGCGCGAGGGGTCCCACATGAGATGGGCCAGCACCCACGCGCGGAGTTCCACGAAATCGCCGCAGGAGGAACCCGTGTCGCCCTGCTCGAAGAGTCCGATGCAGTTGTTCTCGACGAAGAAGCGGATGTTCGGCGCGAGCGCCTGGTAGTTGGGATGGGGAAGCAGATACTGACGGAAGTTGGTGACGTAGTCCCACACGTAGAGTTTGCCCGCGATGGCGCTCCATGCTTCCATGTCGCGCCGAAAGTCGGCGTTGCGCGGCGCGGTGGCGAGGGGTTCGGCGAAACTGCATTCGATGGTGCAGAGACGGATGACCACGTTCTCGCGCGGCTTCGCGTGGAGCGGGGCCTTGCGCGTGTACTGATAGGCGAGGGTTTCGACGAGCACATCGGGGAACTCCTTCGCGATGTCTTCGGCCACCGCGTTGGCGAAGCGAACGAGCAGTCCGGACGGCGATCCTTCTTCGGTTTCGATGGCGGCACAGTTGGCGCATTGGCAGTTGCCGTGGCAATCGTTCTGCGAGATGGAGATCATGCCCGCCGAAGGATCGCTGCGAATCCATTCGAGCGCGTTCTTCGTGAGTTCGGCCCGCATTTCGTCGTTGGTCAGACAGAGTTGCGCGCCATCGTGTACGCGTTGGCCGTTGAGTTCGCTGTACCACTCGGGGTGCGCGTCAAAATACGTTTCCGGCGGGAGCAGTTGGTAGAAGGTGTGGCACCACCCGAGGATCTGATAGTGGCCGCCATACTCCTCCGGCACGCCGTCGTGGTGACCGTTGCACTTGCTGCGCGCGGCGAAGATGCCGTTCAACGCGTCGCGGTAGAAGGCTTCGCGGTAACGCAGCTTTGGCGTGTAGACCGTGTCGAGCACCGGAATCTCGAGATTCGGCCGCGTGGGGATGAAGTTCTCCGCCGAGGTCCACCAGCGGCAGCCAACGACGTCTTCGAGGAAGGTGTAGACGGCGTAGAGCGTGCCACGCGGACGGCCCCCTGCGAGGTAGAGCGTGTCGCCATCGGTCTTGAGGACGATGCCGTCGTGGCCGAGGGCGTCGAGGTTCAATTCGGGGAAGGCTGCGATCAGGCGAGGCGAGGGACCGACGACGATCTGTTTCGCATCGGGTGCAACGGCGGTCTCTTCAAGAACGGGGAGTTTCACGCCGGTAACCAACGCGAGGTGCTCCTGCAATTCCTTCGCCGCCGTGCGTTCCGGTTCGATGGCGCCTTCCGTGATGACGATGCTGTAATCGGTAGCGCCATCTTGCGCAAGGGTCATGGCGAATGCCGAACCCGTGTTGGCCAGAAACAGCGCAGCAACAACGATTCCCCCGAATAGCCGCATGATCCCCTCTCCCGTGGTTGGTGGATTTGTCCACGTCGATTGTATGCGATTCGGAGCGGATCGGAAAAGAGCGACCGCAGGGACACCAGGGATCGGTTGACTCCGAGGCGCGGGGCGATAAAGCGACCCAACGCCACACTCGTTCGACAAGCTGTTGCACACCAGCGCGAATCGTGCTACCTTTATAGGTATGACGCGAACGCGGTTTCCAATGTCGAATCCAAGCGGGGAAATCCGATGAAGCAAATGACGAGCAGCAAGTTGCTTGGCGTGGCGGCCATTGTCGCGGGTTTGCTCTGGCTTGGATTCACGATCGTTAATCTCGCTAGTGTATTGATTCATGCTGTTGCCAACTTATCGAGCCGCGTTCTGGCACGGG